>CAZCTC010000011.1:11658-158117 GCA_964501335.1 uncultured Anaerolineales bacterium
TAGCCCAGAAAGGCGGGAGAAAAAAAGCCCGTGTTTTTGCGCGCATTCTGATGCGGGAGAAAACATCGACAAAAAACTCTCGACCTGTACGGTTAGCCCAGAAAGGCGGGAGAAAAAAAGCCCGTGTTTTTGCGCGCATTCTGATGCGCGCAAAAACACAAACAAAAAAACTCTCTCCCCCTCCAGCGCGTCGATTCTTACGGGTAAAGTGCCAGATGCGGGACGTTACAAAAATCAAATTTGCAGGAGATGAATGATGTGCAGCGTTGCTGAAACCATGGTTGAATATGTCTTTGAAGAAATTTTAGAGCGCTATATAGAGGGCAAATTGTTCGACCCGGGCGAGGCCGATCGCCTGCAAAGGACTTTTGAATTTGCGTGCGCCCATAATACTTCAGGCCGGGATTTTGACGCCGAACTCAAACTGGTTAAAGAATTAATCGGCGGGGATCCTTTTGAAAAAGATTTTCTATCATGGTTTTTGAAATAATTTATCGATAGCAGGGTTTTGCTTTCTGACGGAAAAAGGACGATGGTTAAAACCGAATAAATGAAACATGTTCTGCGTTGTTATAATGGCACCCGTCTTTGTATAATCAGACGGGGCACCAAAACAAAAAAGGAGAAAGCCATGAATTCAGATAAAAATAACCTTAGATTTCCCGATGTTTCGTTGCGGACAGCTGCCATTGCGGCCGGGGTGGGCTTGCTACTGATGACTTTCCTGGCACCCATTGCCAACTTCAACATCCTTCAGAATTTGATTGTTTCAGGAGATGCCAAAACCACAGCGGCTAATATTATGGCTTCTGAAGGGTTATTTCGCATCGGCATAGGTTGCTTTCTAATCACGGCTATTCTGGACGTGATCGTGGCATGGGGACTTTATGTTTTATTGCGGCCGGTAAACAAAAGTTTATCCTTACTGGCCGCCTGGTTTCGGGTCGTCTATGCAGCGATCCTGGCGGCTACTTTGATCAATCTTGTGGGGGTTTTACAGTGGTTGAGTGGGGCCGATTATTTGGGGGCCATTGAACCAGCTCAACTTCAGATTCAGGCAATGGTTTTGATCAATACTTTTAAGGTCGGATGGGATATGGGACTTTTTATTTTCGGCCTTCATTTGCTTCTTGTGGGCTATCTCGTGTTCAAATCGGGGTATGCTCCCAAATTTTTAGGAGGGTTGCTGGTCATTGCTGCGGCAGGTTATTTAGTCGATGGTGTTGGTAAGCTGCTCTTTTCCAGTTACAATTTGACCATGGCCATGTTTACATTTATAGGAGAAGTGATTTTTATCGGCTGGCTTTTGTGGAAAGGCGTGAAAGGGTTTGATAAAAGCCTGGAGAACAGACAGTAGACAGCCTGCGTTGCCGGGGTGGCTCTGGAAAAAACCCTGTTTTCGCACTGACAGTGCGAAAACATCAACAAAAAACTCTCGCCCTGTGCGGTTAGCCCGGAAAGGCGGGAGAAAAAAAGCCCGTGTTTTTGCGCGCATTCTGATGCGCGCAAAAACACAAACAAAAAAACTCTCTCCCCCTGCTTCGCACCGCGCGTCGATTCTTACGGGTAAAGTGCCAGATGCGGGGCGTTACAAGGCTATAGAGCCCTATTTCCCAGACAGTCGAATATAAATTTTTCTATTGAGTCGGTAACTTGAATTAAGGGGGAAACTTATGGGAAACCGTATTGTGGTGGTAACCGACAGCACAGCCAATTTGCCGCCGGATCTGATGCAATCGTTGGAAATCCCCATCATTCCGTTGAATATTCATTGGAATGGGGTAGATTATCTGGACGGCGCTACGATGGGGGCGGATGAATTTTACCGGCGGTTGGCGGGGTGTACCGATTGTCCAACCACTTCGCAACCCTCTGAGGGCCGGTTCATCGAGTTTTTTCAGGAGACGGCCAGACGTCATGCGGCGGATGTCCTGGTGGGTGTCTTTATTTCCAGCGAGATGAGCGGGACTTTTTTTTCGGCCATGCAGGCCCGGGCCGAATTGCCGGAATTGAAAATCGAGCTGGTCGATTCTCGCAGTGCATCGATGGGGCTGGGCTTTCAGGTGCTGGCCGGGGTGCGGGCTGTGCAGGCCGGGTTGGATCTGCCGGCGGTGATAGCACAGATCGAGGCGATGCGGGAACGGATGCAGGTGCTTTTCATCGTGGATACGCTGGATTATCTCTATCGCGGCGGGCGGATCGGCGGGGCCTCGCACTTTGTCGGGAGCATGCTCAATCTCAAACCGCTGCTGTCCGTGATGGATGGGCGGGTGGCTGCCATCGATAAGGTGCGCGGGCGGCATAAGTCTTTGTCGCGGATGATCGATCTGGCGGTGGAGCGGGCCGGCGGAGAACCGGTGCCGGAAGTGGCGATTGTGGAGTCCGGTGGCGGGGAAGATGCCGTGTGGGTGGAGGCGCAGGTGCAGGAACGGCTCAAGCCCGGGCGGATCTATCACAGTGTGCTCACGCCGGTGATCGGGGCGCATACCGGCCCGGGGGCTATCGGGGTGATTTTCCCGGCTTCGCAGGAGTAGATAGCTGCAAGTAGACAGCCTGTATCGCCGGGGGCTCCGGAAAAAGGCCATGTTTTCGCGCGCATTCTGATGCGTGCGAAAATATCAATAAAAACCCTTTCCTCCGTGCTGGGGGCACACCTTACGGGGAAAGGGTTTTGTGCGCTACAAAGCTGAGACTTTCTGGTTCATTGGAAATCCGGCCTTTCGCTCAGTCCCGTTACATAACGCACCAGGTTGCGGGCGAACTTCTGCGGTTCTATATTCTCTAACCGACCGGTCAATTCCAGGGTGTAATCGGGGATCGTGGTGGGAGAAATCCCGCTTGGAGGTTCAACTTCAGCTCCCCACGTTCCTTCAATCACCCGCCAGGCTTTAAAACATTCCATCTGGAGGCGTCCGGGATCCCGGCCATCCTGCCAGAGGCTGACGCCGCAGACGAAATGCCAGGGGAAGTCCCGGCTGCGGCCCTCAATTGAGCGCAAAACACTCCAGAAGGTTCTTTTCTGACTGGCGGTTGGGATGAATCGTTCGTCGGGGATGCAGAACATGTTGGGAAGCAGGGCATATTCATAGCGCAGTTCACTGGAAACGAGATTCTCGGTTCCCCCGTTGTGGTTGAAGGTGCCGTGGTAGATTGGGGGGCCATTGTGGGCATCGTTATTTTCAAGGGTCAGATCGACGCAGCAGCGAATGAGACTTTCATAGGGGCGACTGAGTGCGGCAAAATGGTCCTGTTTGATGAAAAGGGTGCTCAATACGCTGTTCTCGATATATTTTACGAGGAGGAGTTCTTTAAGTTCGGTATGGTGCAAAGGGTAAAGCTGGTTTCTGGGGAGAGATTCGATCTGACGAAGGTTTTCTGTAAAGAGCGTGAAGTTCTCGTTGGAAACAAAGAAGAGGGCGCGGCGTCGCTTTTCCCCGCTGTTTTCCCGAATTGCTATCAGAGCGCCCGCATCTCCTGCTTTGGCAGTTGCGTAATTCCATTTCAATTGATTGGGTGATCGTCTGGCCGGAGATCTTGCCGGGGTGATCAGATAATCCCACTGCCAGACGGCAGCCAGCCGGGCGTCGTTGGCAGAGGTGATTTGATTGAGATCCGGAGGAGGATAGACGCTTCTTCCGTCGACCCCTTCAAAGGGCGGGACAAAGCAGATTCTGACGATCTGGTTCAATTCCAGAAGGTGGATTCCCTGATAGAAGGGAGCCTGGTCGGCAGGGACTTCAGAGGCCAGATCTCTGGCCGTAATGGCATAATCCGGATTTACCAAGAGACCTCCTTTGTTGCGGTGCCGGCAGAAGGGTTTCCAGCGTTATTATAGTCCCAATCGATCGATTTATAGAGCGCGCCGCCGGGACGGCTCTGGAAAAGCCCGTGATTTCGCGCGTCACGCTACGCAGGCGGCGCGCGAAAAAATGAATAAAAACTCTTTCTCCCCCAGTAGACAGCCTGTGTTGTCAGGGCGGTTCTGGAAAAGGCCAATGTTTTCGTGCGCATTCTGATGCGCACGAAAACATAAACAAAAAAACTCTCTTCCCCTGCTTCGCACCGCGCGTCGTTTTTCCAAGAGAAAATGCCATTTGCGGGACGCCACAAGGCCGGGCTATTTTCAGAACCGGAGGCCATGCGGGGGGCGGCACTTCGAAAGATGAAAATGGTTTGTTTGCTCTTTCACTTAGATCCGTTATTATAGGTCGGCATTCTATCTCATTCTTCCATTTTTTTCGATCATTTTTTCAATGGAGCATTGAACGCGATGGCCCAAAAGACTCATTCGGATACTCCTATCTGTGCCGTATTGCTCGGTAATGCAGCGACACCTGCTCTGGCTGAGGCATTTGCCTGTGATTCGCGCGGTTGCCCTTATGTTGCCTCTTATACAGCAATCGGCACTGCTGTGATGGGGCTTTATGTTTTGCCTGCGGGTAAACGTTGGTGGATTGAATATCCGCAAGAGCATCCGGAAGTTTTAGGATTGCAGAAAGCGGAGGTTTTCATCACTGATCGGATTGAGGCGTCCAGCCGTTGGTCTCTGGGACAGGTGGAACCTGTGTTGGAGACGGCTCCCTGCGGCACTGACTGTGTTACCTGTCCCCATTATCAGCAACGTTGCATGGGTTGTCCTGCTACGGTTTTTTACAGGATGCATGCTAAGGGAGCATAAAAGAACAACTTCTCGATTTTTACCGCAGTTTCCCGGGGGAATTCGAAAACTTATAAATTTACAAATCCTAAGACTTGAAACCTTTTTATCCCTGGGGAGATTGCCGCTCCAGGATCTCTGCCAGATCGCACAGGTAATTGATCAAGAATCGCCAGTTGCTGTCGAGGGGCAGTCCTGCGGTGGTCGGTCCTTTGCCCAATACGAGATGGCTGCCAATCTCCAATGAGGCCTTGGGGACATTGTTAAAAATCAGGGTCAGTACGTGGCGTTGTTCCGGATCGACAATATATTGCAGCGATTTCTGTGTGAGGATGAGCGGTTGCGGGGGCAGGCGATATAAAGAGACGATAATTTGGGTCTGGATCATTCGCGCAATATGATTTCCGCCGCCCACGAGGTAATCATCGGCACGCAGCGTGACGGACCGGGAACGATAGAAACCCGATAGCATGGAGTTGCTGGAATAGGGCGATTTAACGAAGCTCAGCCCGAGTTTGGAGGCCAGCTCCTCCCAGGCCTGGTTTTGCTGTTGCCGGCGGGAATTTAGCGAAATAAAGATCGCAGCGATAATGATTGGGATTATCAAAAATAAGATCAGGAGGAAGATCAGCATATCTCCTGGTTGCATGGTTATTTCTCCCTGTGATTTTCTCCCACAGATTTCAGCTATAGATCAACCCGGTTACGCCGGGGACTTCTCTAACGCCGGAATGATTATACAGTAAAAAACAAAAACCGTTTTTAATCCATTTCGGTCCGTTGCTGGAGTTTTTTGAGCTTTGCGCTATGATATTTTCTAACTACCATAATTTCCCCTTTTACCTCAACTCCAATCCTGAAGTTTAAATTTTAGGAGGATCCTATGCCGAAGTTGATGCGCTGTCTTTATTGTGGAGCCTTGCAGGATGAACCCGTCGGGGTGAAATCCTGTGTACGCTGCGGCGGCGAACTGACCTTTGAAAAAGATCCGCCGGCGGGGAAACGGAGTTCTTATATCCAGGTGCAGATGGAACTGGATCAGGTCAATGCCCCGACCGGTCGTAATGTGGATCGCTATTTGCTGGTGACGATTCACACTCCGGCCACGGTTCCTCCGGAGGAGGCGGCGGCCACGACTTCGGGACGGGCGCCGATCAGTTTTGCGGCGGCCCTGGATACCTCCGGCTCCATGCAGGGAGAGAAGATCGATCAGGCCAAAGAGGCGGTGCGGCAGGCCTTCGGCCGCTTGCAGGACGGCGATGCCGCCTCCCTGGTGATTTTCAATGCCGATGTGCGGACGGTGGTCGAGCCGGTGAGTCTCAATGGGCAGGTGCGCCGGACGGTGGAAAGCGCGTTGCATGAAATCAATGCCAGCGGGATGACCGCGCTCTGCGGCGGGTTGGAACTGGGCATCGAGAAAGCGGCGGTGCTCAAACAGGAGACCAATCTGGTGTTGTTGCTCAGCGATGGGCAGGCCAATGTGGGGGAGACCGATCTGGAGAAGGTGGGGGCCCGGGGCCGCGCCGCCCGCGAGCAGGGAATTACCGTCTCGACGCTGGGGGTGGGCAGCGATTATAACGAAGCTTTGATGGCTGAGATTGCCACGCAAGGGGGCGGCCGCTTCTATCATGTGCAGCATGCCGGCCAGATCGTGGCTTATCTGACCGGGGAGTTGGGCGAGATGACCTCGCTGGCAGCCCGGGATGCGGTGCTCCATTTGAATCTGCCGGCGGGGGCGTTGATCTCTTCGCTTTCGGCGGCTTATCCGGTGGTGCAATCGGGTACGCAGGCTACGGTGACGGTGGGCGGGATCCCCTCCAATCTGGAGCTGGAGATCCCGTTGCGGTTGACCTTGCCGGCGCAGGCCGAAGGGACCAAGTCCAGCGTCGATGGGACCTTTACCTATCGTTCCCCGGCCGGAAATCAGCTGGAGACTCCGCTGAACCGGGTCACTGTGCGCTTTGTGGAAGCGGAGAAGTTCGGAACGCGCGACGGCGTGGTCCAGCCGGTGGCGGAGCGGGTCTTCAGCCAGCTCAAGGCCGCTTCGGTGATGGGGGTGGTGCAGGCGCAGAACCGCGACAAGAAAGACGGTGTGCAGCGGGCCGAAGCGGAAACGGCGACCCTGGAAGGTTATGCCGCGATTTTGGGTGAGGAGGCGGCGGAGGCGGAACTCGAAGAGGCCAAAGCGGTGCTGGGCGCAGTCCAGGCCAGTCCTGCGGTGGCCAAGAAGGCCGTGGCCGATGCGGTACGCAAGCAGCGCAGCTCCCGCGACTTTACGGATAAGTAGCCGGCCGGTGCTGCCGGGGGTCTGGAAAAGGCCATGATTTGGTGCGCCTTCTGAGGCGCACCAAATCATAAAGAAAGAACTCTCTCTTCCGATCCAGCGCGTCGTGTTTTACGGGGAAAGGGCCATTTGCGGGACGCTATGAGGCCGGGGCCATGCCATAAAGGCCTATTTTCAGGACAGAAGGCCATGCAGGGGAGCACCCCGAAGGATGAAAATAGACGATTCGTCAGGATTGGGTACCCACAAGGGGTACCCCTACGGGAGACGTTTTCCGGGTAGGGGCGGCCCGATGTGGCCGCCCTCGGGGAGATTTTTGCACGATGGGCCTATTTTCAGAACAGATTAATGAAAACCATCAGGGCGCGTTGTTGTATACAGCGCGCCCTGATTTGTTAATATTCGTGAATAAAAATAAATTAAGGAGCTTACCGATCAACTGGGAGAAACCTACAGCCGCAAATCCCGGCGTTCGGCGGCTAAGGGCAAGAAGCAAAACAACAATTCCAAGGAGAAGTAATTCGTTATCCATTTTTAATGCCGCCGGCGTCATAAATCATGACGCCGGTGGCATAATTTGAGTCGTCGCTGTCTCCAATGGATCGGGGCAATATCTCAGGAGCCGCTATTATTAACAGTTCTGTCACACCCGACTGGTATAATGGGATGAATTCATTGAGTTTCCTCTGTTGTACGGTAATTCAAATCAATCAGAAAGGAATCCATCATGCAGTTTCACCGTTCTTTAAGGATTTTCATGTGGGGGCTTATGTTGTCAGGGGGGGCGTTGCTGGGGATCTTCCTGGCGCTCGGTTCCACCCCGGTGCGCGCAGCGCCGGCGGCCGGCATTATTCGGGTGACGGTCACCGGCACGATGGCCTGGCCCTGCGGGTCGACCTGGAGTACGTCCTGTGCTTTGTCGACGGCCATGACCAACAGCGTCAGCGGCGACGAGCTCTGGCTGGCGGCCGGGACTTACACCCCGACGGTGGGCGTTACGCGCGCTGTGACTTTCAGGATGAAGGCCGGCGTGGCGCTCTACGGGGGCTTTAGCGGAACGGAAGCGGCGCGCGCGGAGCGTAACTGGACCACGCACGTTGTCACGCTCAGCTGCGATCTGGCGGGCAACGACGGCCCGGGTTTTACCAACTATGAGGAAAATTGTTATACCGTCGTGACCGGCGCCAACAATGCCCTGCTCGACGGCGTTACCGTTATCGGGGGTAATTCTACGGGCGATTATCATTTTTTTGGGGCCGGCATGGTCAATAGTATGGTCAGTTCGGGCGTGGCCAATGTGATTTTCAGGGACAATCGCGCCGTCAGCGGCGGCGGAATGTCCAATCTGTTCAACGGCAGTCCCGTGCTGACGAATGTCCTTTTCTTTAACAATGTGGCCACCACTCAGGACGGCGGCGGGATGTATACCCAGAGCGGGCAGCCCCGATTGACCGATGTTTCCTTTATCAGCAACAGCGCCCACTTGAACGGCGGCGGGATGGCCAACCAGCAGGGCGGCAATCCGATTTTGCTGAATGTGGTGTTTATGAGCAATACGGCGAGTTTCGCCGGGGGCGGAATGTCCAATTATTTGCAGAATTATCCCAGTCTGACGCAGGTGCTTTTTCAGGGCAACTCGGCTCTGTATGGCGGCGCCGTCAATGACTACAAGTCCAACCTGCCGCAGTTCAACCAGGTTGCCTTTCGCGATAATTTTGCGGAGCAGGGGGGGGCGATCTATTTTCAGGAGAGTGGGGGAATCTTCAACAATGTGACCTTCAACGGCAACTATGCCACCCGTTCTATGGGCGCTCTTCAAACCTATCAGAGCGCTGTGACGATGACCAATGTAACCTTCAGCGGCAATCGGGTGCCCTATTCCGGCGGTGCGATCGGCGCTTCCTACGGCAGTTTCCTGTTGACGAACGTCACCTTCAGCGACAATCAGGCCGGGGAGGGCGGGGCTCTGAATGTCACTAACCTGATTTTAGAGATCCGCAACAGTATCCTGTGGGGGGATTCCGGCGGCGAGATTACCGGCAGCGGCAATTCTATCACAGTCACCCACAGCATTGTGCAGGGGGGCTATCCCGGGGTGGGCAACCGCAGCGCGGATCCGGTGCTGGGGGCGTTGGGCAACTACGGCGGCAGCACGGCGGTGCGGCCGTTGCTGCCCGGCTCGGCGGCCATCGACGGCTGCAGCAGCGATTGCCCGGCCACCGATCAGCGGGGCGTGGCACGGGGCCCGCTCTGTGACCTCGGCGCTTATGAATCTCGCGGCTTTACCATGACGTATGGGAGCGGCGCTTTGCAAACCGCTTCCCTGATGGCCGCCTTCCCCCTTCCACTTCAGGTGGGGGTGACGGGCGCTTATACCGACGCGGTGGACGGGGGGGTGGTCACTTTTGTCGGGCCGCTTACCGGAGCCGGCATTCAACCGATCACGCATACGGCCCGGATCAGCGGCGGCGTGGCGGCGCAGGTGGTGACGGCCAACAGTACGTTGGGTTCCTATAACGTCATGGCCGGCCTGACCGGCACGACCCACGTCACCTTTGCGCTGACGAATGTCAAAACGACGCCGACCGTCGTCGTTACTTCGACGGCGAATCCGGCGCTTTATGGGCAACCGCTTACCTTTACGGTGGGGGTGACTGCCCTCAGTGGGGTGGGTACCGGATCGATCACCCTGACGATTGATGCAACAGCGATTCCGCTGTCTCTCGATGGGGAGGGACGGGCCGGTTATGTCACGTCCACGTTGGGAGTCGGGACTCATGCGGTGACGGCGAGTTATTCAGGCGATGAAAGCTTCAATCCGGCGAGCGGCGTTCTGAGCGGCGGGCAGACGGTCAATGAGGTTCCGATCACCGGGCTCAGCGTGCGCGGCCCTGCTCAGGCTTCGCTGGTGGCCCCGGCTTTGTTTACGGCCACGGTCAGTTCGGGGAGCCCTATGACCTATCAATGGGCTTTCGGCGACGGCAGTCTGGGCGCCGGCAATCCGGTGAGCCATCAGTATCAGACCGTCGGGAATTATACGGTTACCGTTACCGCGCGGAACGGTCTGGAGATCTTTACGGCGACGACGACGCTGCCGGTGCAGGGGATGAAGCTCTTCTTGCCTCTGGTGATGAAGCTGTAAAGCCCCTTTTTTCGCGCGCCACGCTACGCAGGGTAGGACCACAGTTAACCGTGGACGAAATTTTCTCGCAAAAAAGCGTGCCAAAAATGTTTTTTCTCCCCCTCATATCCCCCCTGCCCCCCTCGCGAAGCATCCCCCCGCAAGCGGGGGAATGCTTCGCGAGGGGGGTATAAATTGCATTTTGTGGCCCGTCCTGTCAGGACGGGCCACAAAATGCTTAACTTTCCCCCCTTTCCCTCGGGGGAAAGGGGGGCAGGGGGTGCGAAGCAGGGGGAGATTAAAAGGCGCCTTTTGGCAATTTTATTTGGCGACCACGGTTCCCTGGGGACCTACCCTACGCAGGCGGCGCGCGAAAAAATAAACAAAAATCCTTTCTGGCTGATTTCTAACCTGGATTGTATTTTTTCGGCTTTGTGCTACAGTTAGAGATGCTTCTGTTTCCTGATCGAGGGGGTATTCCAATTACCAACCGTTTATCGGTTTTTCAGGCTTTGCCAAGGAGTTTCTTTATGGGTGAAATACTGCTCAGCTCATATAATACACAAGAATCGAGTGGTGTATCGTCTCCACTTTCCGGTACGATGCTTTCCGAGGGCGTTGAAATTCAATTGCATCGGCTTTTTGAGCAACTGGGCGGGGATCTTTCGGATTTTGATGAAACCTTGAAGCCTATTGTGATTGTGCAGGGGCGGGGCTATGGGAATATGACCTATTATGCCCGCGATATGAGCAAAATCATGCCTACGGATCAGGCCTCGATCGGGGTTCCTGCGGAGATCGATTTACAGATGTCGAAGGTTCCCTTCCGACGGATGATAAATTTGCCGTTCAGGATCAGGTCTATCTATGGGGAGATGGTGCAGTTCCATAAGAATCAGTTGACATTGACAGTTGATGAAGTCCGTCAATATTATTTAAAAATTCGCCGGATGGAAAAGATTAGTCTGGATGATATCTGGCCGATTTTTGATCCGGCCTTTATAGCACGGTGTTCGGAAGTGGACCAGAAACGAATTCTGGCTGCCATTCTGGTGATGGTGCTGGATAACATATTGCGCAGCCAGGGGCCTTCGTTGTTGGGACTTTTTACCGGTTCCAGTACCTCTACGTCGCTCATCGGTCAGCGGATATGGGATCTGTGTCGGCTGGCCGAGAAGTGCGGTCCCGATGTGGTGAAGATGTTACGCGAGGGAGTGGTCGATTTAAAGGCCTACGCGGATCTTCCGCAAGCGGCTCCGCTGTTGAAAGAATTGGATCAGTTTTTAGCTGATTATGGTCATCGTGGCTTTGAGCACGAATTGGATTTTGAATCGGATCGGTTGACGGATCGCCCCGATCTGGTGTTGCTGGCGATTGCCGGGCAGTTCCGCCAGACGGAGACCCCAGCCGAGCGGACGAAGGGGGCTCAGGAACTGGGCACCCAGACGTTGCAAAAGATGAATCCGGTGAGCCGGGCGATTTGGAAAGGGCTGTTGGGGTGGGGGCAGCGGATGATCGGGATGCGGGAGGACTTCAAGAGTGCCCTTTCGTTGTCTCAGGCTTTGTTGGGGGCCGCGGCTCGCCGGTTGTCCACTCATTTTTATCCGGCTTACCCCGATGATATGATGTTCTTCTATACCTGGCATGAATTTCTGGCTTTCGGGCGCAGCAAAGGAACTCAACAGGTCCCTCTGGAGATTATTGCCCAGCGGCGGGCGGAACTGGAATTAAACCGCAGTCTGGCTTCGCCGCCGGAGATTATCTGGTTCAACACCGAGACCCGGCGCTGGCGGCCGGCCTTGAAGAATGCGATGGTCGAGGTCTCTCTGGCGGAGTTGCCGCAAGTTTTTAATTTGAAGGGCATTCCAGCCAGTGGTGGGCGTGGGGCGGTCGAAGGGATCGCGGTGGTAACCAACGATCCGATCGAGGCGGCTCAGCTGCTGTTGAAACTTAACGGCCCGGCCATCCTGGTGACCCGTCTGACCGATCCGGCATGGTCCAGCCTGTTCTTGCGATTGACGGGGGTGGTGACGGAGCTGGGCGGGGTAATTTCCCACGCGGCGATTGTGGCGCGGGAGAATGGGCTGCCGGCGGTGGTGGGGGTGGCGGATGCCACGCGTCTGGTGCGCAACGGTCAGAAGTTGCGGATGGATGGATTGAATGGGACGATCGATATTCTGGATTGAATTGAGATAGGATTATGGGGTGAGGGCGCACGGTCTCCGACCGTGCGCCCTCAATGTTTTGTTGAGCCGGGGGGTGGGGAAGAGCTGCCTTTACCCGACTTTATGGGTCTGATCGAAGATGCCGACGATTTGCTCGCCCTGCGGGCCGGTATAGAGCGCCGGGCCAAATTCATCTTTCAGGAAATCGCCCGGTTCGGAGTGATCGCGGATGGCTTCTTCGCCGCCCCGCCCATAGTGGGAGATCAGCGGGGGGACCAGGCGCTCGACCTTCCAGAGGGGAAGTCCGGCGGGGGGATCGGAGAACTGTCCTCCGTCGGCGGCGGCCTGCCAGGTCGGGCTTTGGGCGGCCTGCCAGTTGTTGGCGGCGTCTCTGATCCTGCCGAAGCTGGTCGAGCGTTCCGGCGTTTGCACCAGCAGCAGATAGGCGCGGTTGGGGATCACGATGCCGGTGGTTCCCAGCACGATTTCCATCGGGCGCCGGCCCCAGCTGTGATCCCGTCCGCTGATCCACTGATCCGACCACTGGCGATCTCCCAGTTTCAATGTCCCGGTATAATTTCCATCCTGTTGTACCTGATGGTAGGATTCGCCGAAGCGATAAAGCGCCGGCTCATTCAGGGCTTGAAACTGGAAGGCCAGATCCAGGTCGATCGATTCATTGCCGGCCGTCAGAGTTCCTTTGTAGCTCAGAGTCCAGCTTTCCCAGGGCGACCGGCAGAGGAATTTTACGAGGGGGCCCGAGGCATCTTCGGGGTGAGTGATCTCGGAGGGCCAGGGGTAGCGGGCCTGATGGGCCCAGGTGCGATCGCCGGCGCGGATGGCCACCATTTCCAGGAGGTCGTCATGGCCGAAGAGGGTGCGCAGGTATCCGAAAACCGAGCCGTCTGATTGGGAGAAGATGAAATAGAAGGCTTCATGTTCTCCCTTTGCCAGATTGTGGCGTTCGTCATCCGTGGCGGGGATATGAGTTTCCATGGTTTTCTGCTCCTTCCTAAATTGGTTAACATAGCCGTCGGGGCGGAGAGTGTTTTTAGCGTCCCGCAAACGACTCTTTGCTGGTAAAGGGCGACGCGCTGGAGGGGAAGAGAGATTTTTTTGTTTATATTTTGGCGCGCCGCCGACGGCGCGCCAAAATATGTTTTTTTTCCTTGCCTTTCTACGCCAACCGTACAGGTCGAAGATTATTTAACCCAAGTTGCTACCTTTAAAAGACGTGCTTTCTATTTAAGCTTTTTTGCATGCAAAGGTTTAGTAGAAAGTAGACGGTAGACAGTAGACAGCGGATTTCCAGTCCATTTGAGCCGGTAAGGCGAAGATTTTTGCTGTCTACTGTCTACTTGCTGCTGTCTACTTTTGGACGGCATGCAGCGGATCTTGAATCATGGGCTGGATTTATCGAGGTGGCAACTTGAATTATTTAAGCTCCGAGGTGCAGTGTGGGCAGCGGGTCGCTTTCAGCGGCACGGTTGAGAGGCAGTAGGGGCATTCTTTGGTGGTGGGGGCGGCCGGGACGGTTTCGGGCGCCGGTTTGAGGGTTTGCAGATGGTTGACGGCGCGGATCAGCAGGAAGATGACGAAAGCGATGATGAGGAAGTTGATGGTGTTCTGGATGAAGAGGCCGTAGTTGACGGTGGGGGCGCCGGCGTCCTGGGCGTCTTTGAGGGTGGGGTAAGCCTGTCCATTCAGGCTGATGAAGAGGTCGGTGAAGTTGATGTTTTTCAGGATCAGGCCCAGGGGCGGCATGATGATGTCTTTTACTAATGAAGTGACGATGGCGTTGAAGGCGCCGCCGATGATGACGGCGATGGCCAGATCGAGGACGTTGCCCCGCAGGATAAAGGTTTTGAATTCTTTGAGCATGGGTGAATCTCCTTCGGATGATGATTGGAGTACATTTTACCTTAATTTTAAGAAGAGGCTTTTCGGTGAAAAGAGGGGGAAGTTGAGCTTCTTTTGATTTATGCTAAACTGAACAGAGATCAGAGAATTCACCACAGAGTCACAGAGCTCACAGAGAAGAAGAGCGGGGATTTTTCTAAATTCTTCAAGGCTATGTTTTCGCGGCTTTCTGAAGCCGCCGAAAACATAAACAAAAAACTCTGGAAGTAGACAGCCCGTGTCGCCGAGACGATTCTGGAAAAGCCTATGTTTTCGTGCGCCTTCTGATGCGCACGAAAACATGAATAAAAAACTCTGGAAGTAGACAGCAGACAGCCTGCGTCGCCGGGGCGGTTCTGGAAAAGGGCTATGTTTGCGTTCGCATTCTTATGCGCACGCAAACATAAACAAAAAAACCTCTCCCCCGATCCAGCGCGGCGGTTCTTATGGGGAAGGCATCATTTGCGGGTGAGGGAGATTTTCTAAAGAGGTGCAACGCACTCTGATCTTGCAAGGACAGGCGGCTTGCCTTCAAGGTGGAACGTTTGAGTCGACGGTTCTACGGATAGAAAGTGCGTCGCACCTTTGGGCGGGGCTATTTCCAGGATAGAAGGCCATGCGGGGGGCGGCACCTCGAAAAATGAAAATGGGTTTTCAGGCGAGAGGGCGCCCACGCAGGGGCGCCCCTACGGGGGATGTTTTCCGTGTAGGGGTGGCCCGATGTGGCCGCCCTCGGGGAGATTTTTGCACGGTGTGCGTTATCTTCAGGACAGAAAGCTATCACTAAGGAGCCACTCCCATGAACGAGAACGACCTCAAGTATTGGCGGTTGATTGAGACCACTCAGACCGGGTTTGTGATTCTCGATGGACAGGGCAATGTCCTGGATGCCAATCTGCTTTATGTGAAACTGACCGGCCATACGGATTTGAAAGAGATCCTGGGCCGTAATGTGGTGGAATGGACGGCGCCTTACGAACGGGAACGAAATCTGGCGGCCGTGCAAAAATGTTTTGCCGAGGGTTTTATCCAGAATTTTGAAGTGGATTATATCGATGCGGACGGCAAAACGACACCGATTGAGATCAATGCCAGTGTGGTATCGGATAACGATGGAACGCAAATTTTGACCCTTTGTCGGGATATTACCGAACGCCGGCGAGAAAAACTGGAGCTGGAACGATCGCTGGCCTTGACGCAGGATTCCCAACGGATGCTTCAATCCATCATTGAAGCGATTCCGATGCGAGTTTTCTGGAAGGATCAAAATCTCACTTATCTGGGTTGTAACCGGTTGTTTGCTCGAGATGCGGGGTTTAATTTCCCCGAAGAGATTATCGGAAAAGACGATTTTTCTATGGGCTGGGCGGGACAGGCTGAGCTCTATCGTGCCGACGATCGTTTGGTAATGGAAACGAATGCGGCTAAATTTAATTATGAGGAACCGCAGACGACCCCGGACGGCGCTCAAATCTGGCTCCGCACCAGCAAAGTCCCTTTGTATGATTCTCGAAATGCGGTGATGGGAATTTTGGGAATCTATACGGATATTACGGATTACAAACACATCGAAGTTGATCTGCGGGAGAGCGAATCGCGGTTCCGGGCGTTGATGGAGCAATCTCCTATTGCCACTCAAATCCATGATCGAGAGGGCTTTTTGATCGATGCCAATCCGATCTGGGAAGAGATGTGGCAAACTAAAAAGGAGTCGGCACTCGGGCGTTTCAATATGTTGAACGATCCGCAACTGGAAACGATGGGAATTGTTGATGCGGCTCGTAAGGCTTACGCCGGAGAGACTGCTTTTATGCCTGAATTTGTCTTTGATCCCGTAGCTTCGGGGTTTTCGGGACGCAAGCGTTATCTGACCGGGCGAATCTATCCCATCCGGGGTGAAACTGGTGAGGTAAAAGGGGTGGTGGTGCTGACGGAGGATGTTACGGAGCGGCGAAGTGTGGCGATGGAACGGGAAGCTTTGCAGCGGCAGATTATCGCGGCGCAGGGGCAGGCATTGAAGGAACTTTCCACGCCCATTATCCCGATTATGGAACAGATCCTTGTGATGCCGCTGGTGGGGCATATCGACAATCATCGGGCGAAGGATTTGACCCGGGCTTTGCTTCAGGGGATCAGTCAGTATCGCGCCCGCGAGGTGATTCTCGATATTACGGGGGTGCCGCTGGTGGACAGTGAGGTGGCTTTCCATTTGAACAAAACCATTCAGGCGGCCCGGCTCAAGGGCGTACATACCATCCTTACCGGGATTTCCGATGCGGTGGCGGAGGCGATTGTCGATCTCGGCATTGATTGGAGCGGCATCGAGACGTTGCGCGATCTGCAATCCGGACTGGTTCTGGCTCTAGCCAATGTTGGACTGCAACTTGCTCCTAAATTGGGGACGGGGGAGGGTGCTCGATCTTCCCGCGGGGCGAAATAGGTTTTTGGAAGGTCGGACATGATGGATATTCATGGCCTGCTGACCGGGGTGACGCTGACAACCGGATCGATTGTTTCTTCCGGTACGATCGGTCGGTTGAACGCGGTGGTGAGCCTGGGGACTTTTCTTCCTTTTTTGCTGGTCCTTTCCTGGCGTTTCTGGCGTCGTAAGCGAAAGGCGGCGGCTCCGCCCCATTCCGAATCTGATTCCGAAGAGCATTCCGCACTCAAACCGGCAGGTCTTTCTTATTATCAGGCGATTTCGCGCGGCCTCTTTGAGAATTCCCTCGATGGAATTTACCTCTTTTCTCCGGAAGGTGAGCTGTTACAGGTCAATCCGGCGGCGCTGGCGATGGTGGGATATAGCTGGAAAGAATTCCACGAGCTGACACGGTTCTGCCCTCATGCCATGATGGTGTCGGAACAGCAGCAGGCCTCTGCGGACTGTTTTCTGGCTGTGCTGCGGGGAGAAGCTTTGCCGCTGTATGAGCGGACGTTGATGACTAAAGAGGGGCGGCGGGTGGCTGTGGAAGTCGTTCCGGCGGCGATCCGGGATATCAATGGAAAAGTGCTGCTGGTACAGTACAACCTGCGGGAGATTACCGCGCGTAAAGTGGCGGAGGCGGCTCTGGCTGAGAGTCGGGAGCGTGTGCAGGCGGCTGAGGCAACCTTGCAGAGGGCAGAAAGGTTGAAGGACGAGTTTCTTGCCAGCCTGAGTCATGAGTTGCGGACTCCTCTGTCGGGTATTTTGGGGCTGGCGGAGGCTTTGCAGATGCAGGCTTTCGGCGAGTTGACCGGGAAACAGCTCAAGGCGGTGAAGAATATCGAGAGCAGCGGCCACCATTTGCTGGAAATGATCAACACTTTGCTGGATCTTGCTCGAATCAAGGCTGATAAACTGGATTTGCAATTCGACCTGTGTCGGGTTGAGGATCTCTGTCAGGCCTGCCTGGAAGCGGTCAGAGAGGCGGCGCTGCAAAAGGATCAAAAACTCAGTTTTACTATGGCGCCGGACTCGATTTCCATGCGGGCGGATGGGCGTCGTTTGAAGCAGATGGTGGTCAATTTGTTGAGCAATGCTGTCAAGTTTACACCCGAAGGGGGCGAGCTGGGGCTGGTGGTGCAATCTCCGGCCGGAGAAGATTACGTCGTTTTCCAGGTGTGGGATAAAGGGATCGGCATTGCGCCCGATCAGATTGGGCGGTTATTTGAACCTTTTGTCCAGCTCGACAGCGGTCTGACGCGGCAATATTCGGGGGCGGGGCTGGGGCTGGCGTTGGTGCAAGGGTTGGCGGTGTTGCATGGGGGGCGGGTCTCTGTAGAGAGCCAGCTTGGAGAAGGCAGCTGTTTTTCTATTGTTTTGCCGCTGTAAAGGCTGCTCCATTTTAGCGTTTTTTATCCTATTCCAGGAGCACGTTCGATGAATACATTGCCGAAGATTTTGATTATCGATGATGAGCCCATTATCCATACCATATTAGAGAGCCTGCTCGATTCTGATGATTTGCAGCTTCTTTTTGCCAAAAACGGCGAAGAGGGGCTGAAAATGGCTCATGAACATCAGCCCGATGCCATTTTGCTGGATATTATGATGCCGGGTATGGACGGTTTTGAGACCTGTACCCGGATCCGCGAAACTCCCGAACTGGCTGAGATTCCGATTATTATGATTACGGCGCTGGACGATCGGGCTTCGCGGCTGAACGGCTTGCGGGCCGGGGCGGACGATTTTCTGACCAAACCTTTTGACGGGCTGGAAATCCAGATCCGGGTCAAGAACATTATGCGGTTGAACCGCTATCGCAACCTGTTGGCCGAGCGTTCCCGTTTCTTGTGGGTGGTGGAGAACGACAGCAAGGGCTATTTGATTCTGGCTGAGAACGGCAATATTGTCTATGCCAATCAACGGGCGCAGCTCTATTTTCATCTGCCGGAATCTTATACCCATATCAATTTCGGGCAGCAGGCTGAGCGTTATTACCAGCCGCATATGCCCGAGGATGGGCAAAACTATCAGACCCGGGGCAAGTCGAGCTATCTGGTGCAGCCTGAATCGCCCAATGCCCGCGCTTTCTGGCTGCGGGTGGAGGTGCTGGCGACGCCTCTGGCGATCGAGAATCAGCGGCTGGTGCGGGTGAGCGATGTGACCGAGGAGATGTCGGCCCATCACGATGTGCGCAAGATTCATTTGCTGGTGGCGCACAAGCTGCGCACGCCGGTATCGGTGATCTACGGCAATATGTCGCTGCTCGATTCCAAGATGGATCGTATCCCTGAAGCCGAGGTCAAATCCCTGGTCAAGGATGCCTGGAAGAATTCCCGGCGACTGGTGCAGGAGGTGCTCGACATTCTCAAATATATCGATGCGCCGGTCTCGCTGGAAAAGGGGACGCGGGTGGCGTTGGGAGAAATCAGCCATATGCTCATCGCGGCGGCTCAGGGGTTGGAACTGAAGGATCTGAATGTTTCTATTTCAGAGGAGATCGGTGAAGCCAAACTCAACATTACAGCTCAGGCGATGGAGCTGATCATCTATGAGATACTGGAGAATTCCAAGAAATTTCATCCGCAGCAGACTCCGCAGGTGCAGGTTTCGGCAGAGAAGACGGGGGAGAAGACTCTCCGGTTGCAATTTTTGGATGACGGGCAGACGATGACGGCCGAGCAGATTCTGCGAGCCCGGTTGCCTTATTCGCAGGGCGAGAAGTGGTTCACGGGAGAGGTGGCCGGCATGGGCCTGGGCATTCCGCTGGTGGCGGCGCTGGTCTGGCAGGCGGGGGGCGATGTGCGGATTGCCAATCGCGACGATCGGGTGGGGGTCTGTGTGAGTTTGACGCTGCCGGTGTTTTAGAGGAGAATTCAGATCCGGATTCAACGCAGAGACGCGGAGAGCGCAAAGAGACGCAGAGGAAGATTTATTTTTCTCTGCGTCTCTTTTCAATATTTCCGATTTGCGTTAAATTCCCTGTTTTCAAGATAGAAGACTATGCGGAGGGCGGCACTCTGAAGGATGGAAATTCAGCGGAAGTAGACAGCAGCAAGTAGACAGTAGACAGCCTGCGTCGCCTGTGCGGCTCTGGAAAAGGCTATGTTTTGGTGCGCCTTCTGAGGCGCACCAAAACATAAACAAAAAAACTCTCTCTTCCGATCCAGCGCGTCGTGTTTTACGGGGAAAGGGCCATTTGCAGGACGTTATAAGGCCGGGGCCATGCCGGGGGCGGCACCCCGAAGGATGAAAATAGATTGTCGGGCGCTGCCTGTTGGCCCTCATCCTCCCCCTGACCCCCTCCTTCCCCCAACGAACACGCGGGAACGGGGATCCGGTTTCCGCATGACGACTGCTCTGTGGGGGAAGGAGGGGGAAGAGAGCGTCGCCAGGGCGGCTCTGGAAAAGGCTATGTTTTTGCGCGCATTCTGATGCGCGCAAAAACATAAACAAAAAAACTCTCTTTCCCTGCTTCGTACCGCGCGTCGCATCTGACCGGGAAAAGATCATTTGCGGGGCGCTGCAAGGCCGGGGCCATGCCATAGAGGCCTATTTTCAGGACAGATTGGTTAAGAAGAGGAATCCATGACAGATGAAGCGATGTTGAGGAAAAGATGCGAGGTGGCCCGGGCCGGCGGGGATCGTCGGGCTGAGGTCGAGTCTTTGTTGGAGCTGGGCCATGTTGCTTGTGAGAAAAAAGATTGTACGGCATCCCGAGCCTATTATGAGGAAGCGTTGGCTGCGGCTCAGGCCGGTGGGGATGCTTTGAGTGAGGCGAACGGTTGGTTTGGATTGGGCCAGATGTATAGGGCCAGTGGGCAGTTGAAAATGGCACGAAAGCCGTTTGAAAAAGCTCTGGCCATTTATCGTGCGTTGGGAGAACGTGCCGGCGAGTTGCAATCGCTGGTGGAATCGGCCCATGCCCTGGCCTTTGGGTTTAGTGATTATAAGGCGGCTCAGGCCCGGTATGAGGAAGCGCTGGCTCTGTATCGAATTCAAGGCGATCGGCCCGGCGAAGTAAAAGTGCTGGAGTATTTGGGGTCGATGTATCAAGCCTTGAGCCATGCCATTTCAATACCTTCGGGGTATGAATTTAAGGATAAAAGCCTGGGTGGGTTGCCGGAGTTATATGCGGCGGCGGATTCGGCGCTGGCGAGATATCGAGAAGCCATGCTGGTCTGTCGGACCCTTGGAGACCGTCAGGGGGAGGCGCGGATGTTGAATATGCAGGGAGATGTTCATGCCTATTTGATCGGCCCCTGCATGGATGTGATCCTGAGAGAGAGTATTCCGACGTTCTGGCAGGCGATCTGGAATCGTCTCCGGGGCGTCGATCCATTCGGGGAGGCGAAGGCGGCGCATGGGGTAGCTGATGAAGGTGCGGCTGCGCTGGCGCTGTATAAAGAGGCGCTGGCGATCTATCAGGAGCTGGGCGATCAAAAGAGGGCAGGCTGGATGCTTGAGGAGATCAAAGAGGTGCAATCCCTGATGGGGCGAAGAGGGGGGCCGCTAAAACGTAAAACGTGAAGATCTATGCCGGGGCGGCTCTGGAAAAGGCCAAAGAAAGTAGACAGTAGACAGCAGCAAGTAGACAGCTTGTGCGGCTCTGGAAAAAAGCCATGTTTTGGCGCTGGCCCTCACCCCCCGGCCCCCTCTCCCTTGTTTTGTTGCAAAAAGTCGTCGCGATTCGCGGAGATGCGTTTTGAGGTATCGTCGCGAGCGATGCGGGAGGGAGAGGGGGAGTAAGAGCACGTCGCCGGGGCGGCTCTGGAAAAGGCCAAAGAAAGTAGACAGTAGACAGCAGCAAGTAGACAGCTTGTGCGGCTCTGGAAAAAAACGATGATTTCGGCGGCTTTCTGAAGCCGCCGAAATCATAAATAAAAAACTCTCTCTCTGCTTCGCACCGCGCGTCGTATCTGACCGGGAAAAGATCATTTGCGGGACGTTCCAAGGCCGGGGCGGTTTTTATGGTTGCCAGATAATTTCGGTTTGTGTTACGCCGGTCAGGGTGATGACCATGCCGTTGGGGCGGCGGCGGATAGCGGGCCGGGAGGGGGTTTCATTTTGCCAGACGGCATTGCCGTCCATGGTGATGACGCCGCCGGCGCCGATGGGCGGCAGGATCACTTCGGCGGTGAAGGGGACGGTCGATGTGATTTCCAGCCGGGCTTCCAGTGGCGAGATCCGTTCCCACCGGATTTCGAGATCGCCGGCGCGGCCGGGAATCCGCCCGGCGGCCCAGGTGACGCCGGTGAAGGCGGGGCGGATCTGCCATGTCCCCGAAGGAAGTTCCTGTGCTCCCAGCAGGTAGCTGGAAAGGAACCAGGTGGGGGCGCCGCTCCAGCCGTGAGAAAGGCTGTTGGGATAACGCGACTCCGCGCTGAGCGTTTCCCACCAGGTGGCGGCGCCGCGGTCCAGCATGTAGCCGTAGTTGGTATCGATCAGGCGCAGGGCGTCGGTGATGCGGCCCTGGTCGCCCAGCGCTTGCAGTACCCAGTAGTGACCGTAGAGTTCCACATTGGGTCGGGTCGGATCGGTCGAGAGCATGGCGATCAGATTGTCCGTCACGCGGGAGGCTTCGGTCGGAGAGACGAGCCCGTAGGCCAGCGGCCAGGCCTGAGCGTGGACGGTCGGTGTGAAGCGCTCTCCGTCGATCAGGCTGGCGGCATAGAGGCCGGTCCGAGGATCGTAGAGCAGGGCGTTGATCTGTTCCGGCAGCCGGCGGGCCTGTTGATTCCAATGGGCGGCGTCGGCGGGATGCCCCAGCTCTGTGGCCAGCTCTGCCGCATCCTGAAGCGTGCGGGCGTAGATCGAATTGAGCGCGGTGGATTGGCCGTAGCGATCGTACCAGGCGGCCCAATCGATCAAACTGGTCTGCGACCAATGGCCGGCGGGCAGATCCAGCAGGTCGGTGGCGGGATTTTCCCGGCGTTCCAGATCGGCCATCAGGGTTTGCAGGGCCGGGTAGAGTTCGGCGGCCAGATCGCTGTCTCCGGTACGGCGGCGGTAGTCGTTGAGGAGTTGCACCCAGAGCATTTCAAAATCCAGCAGCGCTGCGCCTTCGCCGTGAGGGGCCAGCGCCCTCAGCCGGCCGTCCGGTTCCAGGTTGTGGCCGAACTGCCAGAGGCCGTGCCGCAGCAGATCGGTTTCCCCGAAAGTAACCTGATTGATCTCATGTTCCACAAAAGCGTCTCCCAGCCATTGCCCGCGCTCGCGCCAGGGCGTATCCGAGTAGGCATCGGTCATATTGGGGTAAAGCGTCGAACGGCCCACGTTCCAGATCTCGTTGAGCCGGGCATCGGAGGAGCTGAAGCTGCCCCGTTCTTCCAGGGGATAGCGCTCTTCCTCGACGTGCAGATCCGTCAGGCGGATCTGCCCTTTGCCGAAGGTGGCGATCAGGAGATAGCGGCCGGCCCGGCTGTCGATCGTGGTGATGGTGCGGCGGCGGCCGTCCAGCCGCCAGGAATCGACCTGATTCCAGGCGTTGTTGTGCAGGTAGCCGGGATAGGGCAAAGGGCGGCGGTTTTGCCAGAGTCGTTCATCCCAGCCGATATCGATCAGTGTGCCGGCGGGGCCTTCGACCTCGGCGACGATTCTTCCGTGGACCGTGCGTCCCAGATCCAGCACCCAATAGGTGGGGAGATCCGTCGCTTCCAGATCGAGGGTGAGCTGCGGTGTGACGGGGAAGGTTGTGGGGTGGCTGATCGGCTCGGCGAGCAGCAGCCGGCGGCCGGCGTGAGGGCCCTGGGCGAGCGGCGCGGTGAGGGTCAGACCGTCGCCGGCGATGGTAAAGGGATTGGATTCGAGGGTGCTGAGCGTATGGGGGCCCGTTTCGAGGAAGGTGCGGATCTGCCAGACGCCGGGGCGATCGGGGATGCGCTGCCATTCGCCCGGGAGGGTGTTGTCCAGCGTCACGGAGAGGGGGGCGGAGTCGGTGAGCGGGGTGGAGATCTGGAAGCGGCCCAGCGTCTCCAGCGTGATCCAGCCGCGGTGCTGAAGGGTGATGGTGAGCTGTGTGATTTCGGCCGGCAGTTGGATCAGTGTGCGTCCCGGTGAAAGGGTTCCTTCTTCCAGCAGGCGGAGCGGCATGGTGACCGTTTCCAGCATGGCGAGCGAGCGGGGCCGGTAAAGGGGAGCGGGTTGCAGGGGCGGGCGGATGGCAGCCGCGGGCCAGCTCGTATCGACGAAGCCGGGCATCATCCAATCGGCGGGCAGGCGGGAGAGATCCAGCAGTTCGGTGGGACCGATCAGCCCGTCGGTATGGACGGGGGCGGCGTCGGCGGCCCAGGCTGTGGTAGATAGGGCTTTCCAATCGGGGCCGCTTTCCAGAGCGCGGGATCGGCCGGCCGGGTCACGGCCGGCGATGCGGACCATCAGCAGGGGCGTGATCGAGGCGGAGCGGCGGAGGTTGGGAGCCCATTGGACTATGACGGCGAGCGTGTGGGTGCCGGTCGTCACTTCGCCGATGGGGTAGCGATCATATTCACGGAGCCGGGGCAGGAAGCGGACGGGGCCGCGGCCCAGCCGGCGGCCGTCGAGCCAGAGTTCGTAACGGGTATCGGCGAAGATTTCCAGGGTGGCGCTGTGCCAGCCGGTGGTGGCTGTCCAGCTTTTGCGAAAGAGGGCGACTTCATGGGCGGCCGGCGGCTGGGTGTGAGTCCAGATCGCCGGCGGGTCAAAGGTCAAGGCCGGCCGGAGGATGACGGGCAGGTAGAGGGTCAAGGGGGGGGGATCGGGCGGCCGGAATCGGCAGCCGGGCCCCAGGGCCAGGAAGAGCAGGAGAAACCATAGTTTGCGCATGGCAGGGCATCATAGCGCAAAATGGGAAATTTGCGCGCAGGCTCCTTTTGGAAGGATGAGAGGAGATTTCACCACGGAGCAGAAAGATTTCACCACAGAGGCGCAGAGATCACAGAGAAGAAGAGAGGAGATTTTCTGTGAAGATGTGTCGCCGGTGCGGTTCTGGAAAAGGCCTATGTTTTCGTGCGCATTCTGATGCGCACGAAAACATAAACAAAAAAATTCTCTCCTCCTATCCAGCGCGGCGCATTTTACGGGGAGAGGGCCAGGTGCGGGGGAGGGAGGATTTTCCTGAGAGGTGCAACGCACTATGATCTTGCAATGACAGGCGGCTTGCCTTCAGGTTGGAACGTTTGAATCGACAGTTTTATGGATAGAAAGTGCGTCGCACCTTTGCGGCTTATTTTCAACACAGGATGTTATGACATGCACAAGAAACAGTTGAAGGTCGATCAGTATTACGCTTTGAAGCCTGGGGAGTTTGGCACGATGGAGCGGCTGGTGGTGGATCAGGTGTTCCCGGAAGAGCCGGGGTCGGCAATCTTGAACCTGACCCTGACGCTGCGCAGCTAGGGGGATAATCGCCATATGGTGATCCAATTTTCCAATGTCTCTGAATTGAAGTTCAGACCCCAGTCATCAGAAGTCGAGGTGGCTCCTCTGGAGATTATGTGTATGAAGGATCAGCAATGGGAAGACTGGCACAGCTATGCTGTTTTTCAACATGAACAGACGGGAGCGCTTTCTTTCTATTGTGAGGATTTTGAGGTGATATTGGTAGAAAAAGAAGTCTGATCATATTCGCGGCCGCTTCCGGCGGCCGCGAATATGATCAAGAACACTATCCCAAGCCATGTTGGATGGCGAGGACGGCGGCCTGGGTGCGGTCGGTGACGTTGAGTTTGGCCAGGATGGCGCTGACGTGATTCCGGACGGTGCCTTCTGAAAGGAAGAGTCTGGCGGCGATGTCGCTGTTGCTCAGTCCCTGGGCCAGCAGCCGCAGGACTTCGACTTCCCGTTCGGTGAGTTTTTCGGTGAGGGTGGTGGCGGGTTGGGGGGCTTTTTCTACGACCTGATGCAGTAATTTGCCGGCGACAGCCGGATCGACGTAGGTTTTGCCTTCGACGGTGCCGCGAATGGCTTTGATGACGTCGGCGCGGGGGGTGTCTTTCAGCAGGTAGCCGGTGGCGCCGGCGCGCAGGGCGTCGAAGAGCCATTCATCGTCGTCGTAGGTGGTGAGTACGAGCACTTTGACGGTGGGATGGTGTCGGCGGATCTGGCGGGTGGCTTCGATGCCGTTCATGCCGGGCATTTTCAGGTCCATGAGGACGAGGTCGGGTTGCCGGAGGGCGGTCAGTTCGACGGCTTCGGCGCCGTCTTGAGCGAGGCCGACGACTTCGATATCGCGTTCGAGGCGCAGCAGCATTTCCAGTCCGTCGCGGATGAGGGCCTGATCGTCGCAGATCAATATTTTCATCGTGATATCCTCCTGTCGGTTGTTCCTCGCAAGCGTTCTTCTTTTTACCTGTGTGGTTGTTCCCCCGATTCGGCTAACCGCCGGTTTTTAGCGTCCCGCAACCTGTTTTTGCCCGGCTCGATGCTACGCGAGGGAGAGAGTTATTTTTATTTATATCGTTTTCTTTTATATCAGTGGAACGAGCAGTTCTATCTGGGTGCCGGCGCCGGGGGCGCTGGTGATTTTCAGGTCGCCGTCGATCATGGCGGCCCGTTCCTGCATCCCGGGCAGGCCGAAGTGATCGGTGGGGCGGGCTGAGTGGGGATCGAATCCGATGCCGTCATCTTTTATCGATAAGGAAAGGTCCTGCCCGGTTTGAGTCAATGTGACGGTGAGGGTGTGGGCGTTGGCGTGATGGGCGACGTTGGCCAGGGCTTCTTGAGCGATGCGGTAGAGGGTCTGTTCGACGGCGGATGGGAGCTGCGGCAGGTGCGCCGGCAGGGAGAGGTTGAGCCGGAGACCGGCGCGGTCGGCGGTCTCTTCGGCGAGCCGGTGCAGGGCCAGCGGCAGGCCCAGATCTTCCAGCGGGGCGGCGCGCAGCGCTTTGAGGGCCCGGCGGGTTTCTTGCAGGCCGGAGCGGGTTACGCTGAGCGATTGATCCAGCAGTTGTTGCGTGGTGGCGGCATCGACTTCGGAGTAGGCCCTGGCGGTTTCCAGTTGGACGCTGAGGGCGCTGAGTGTGTGAGCCAGGGTGTCGTGCAATTCCCGTGCCAGCCGGTTACGTTCCCGGCTGATGGTCAGTTCTTCGAGGGTGCCGGTGTAGTCGACCAGTCGGGCGTGGGCTTCTTCCAGGGCGATCTGTTGTTGTTTCAGCTGAGCCATCAAGACATTGATGAAATATCCCACCACCAGGAAGCTGATGGTCTGGATGATGAGGACGATGATCGGAGGGAGGATGGAGGCGCCGCCGGGCCGGTAGAATGCGATGTGAATTCCCAGGGCAAAGAGGTTGACTCCCACGCTGTAGAGAATCACGATCGGCCAGCGATATTGCCAGGCGGTCAGGATGAGCGGTACGAAGAGCATCGGCATGATGCGTACCATGACGGCTTCAGGGGCGTTGGCCCGGCTGGGTGGGACGCCCAGAAGGCCGACGTTGCTGGTGAGGACCGGGATCAATGAAATCAAGATGATGATAGGGGCCAGGGTTTTGGGGCCCAGGCGAGTGCGTCCCCAGGGCGATAGCCCCAGGCCGAGGATGAAGAGGGCGTTGACACCGTTGAGCCAGTAGTAATGAGGTGGGAAGACGGGCTCCCGGTAGAGGGCGTGATCGATAATCAGCAAGGCCAGCAGGTAGACCAGCCACAGGATGGCCGCCAGGCGCAGCAGATAGGCAAGATCTATTTCTGGAGTGAGCTTTTTCATGTTTCCATTATAGAACGGATCGGTGAGAGCGCTTTGTGTGCGGAATCATGGTTTGAATCGGAGGGGCATGATTCCTGTCATGGTGGAAGGTTTTTCCGGGCAGGGGGCGAAGAGAAAAACTATGACGGCGGACACTGGGGGGCCAGGGTGAACGGCGGTATATTTTTCTTAAGGAGATGCGTCGCCGGGGCGGCTCTGGAAAAGGGCTATATTTTCTCGCGCATTCTGATGCGCGAGAAAATATCGATAAAAAAACCTTCCTGTTTAGCGCGTCGTTTCTTACCCGCAAGAACTCTCGGGCGGGGTTCAAAGATGTGGGCTGTATAAATATTCAATCCTTAAGAAGGACAGAGATGTGTAAGAAAGCGTTGGCTGTAACGATGGCGATCTTTTTGGCGTGGAGTCTGGCGGCCTGCGGCAATGTCACACCGGCACCGCGAGCGGTGGAGACTTTACCGGCGCAGGCGCCAGCAGGGGCCGTTGCTGCCACTGCGGTTCCGGTTGCGGCGGTGGCGGTGACCGGCAGCTATCCGGTGGTGGATACAGGGCAGAGTGCATGTTACAACGCGGCGGGGACTCAGACGCCCTGTCCCGCGCAGGGGGAGGCGGATTATGGACAGGATGCGCAGTATGCGGGCCATGTTCCCAGTTACACCGATAACGGCGACGGCACCGTTACGGATAACGTCACCGGGCTGATGTGGTCGAAGAGCCCCGATCTCAACGACGACGGCACGATCAACAGCGCCGATAAGCTGAGTTATGCAGCGGCGTCGGCAAAGGCGGATTCTTTCACGCTGGCCGGATATGACGACTGGCGTTTGCCCACGATCAAGGAGCTTTATTCGCTGATCGATTTCAGGGGGCTCGATCCCAGCGGTTACCAGGGCGATAGCTCCGGTCTGGTTTCGTTTATCGACACGGATTATTTCGAGTTCGGTTTCGGGGACACGGCGGCCGGCGAGCGGATCATCGATGCGCAGTTTGCCTCGGCCACGTTGTACGGATCGACGACGATGGGCGGAAATAAGACGATGTTTGGGGTGAATCTGGCGGATGGGCGCATCAAGGGGTACCCCAGCGAGCGGGAGAAGACCTTTTATGTGTTCTTTGTGCGGGGAAATCCGAATTATGGGGTGAATGAATTTGCCGACAATGGGAACGGCACGATTACGGACCATGCCACCGGTCTGACCTGGGATCAGGACGACAGCGGGGCGGCGATGAACTGGGAAGAGGCTTTGACGTGGGTGGAGCAGCAGAACGCGGCCGGTTATAAGGGGTATAGCGATTGGCGACTGCCGAATGTCAAAGAGTTGCAGAGTCTGGTGGATTACAACCGGGCGCCGGATACTACGAACTCTGCGGCCATCGATCCTCTTTTTCGGGTCACCGCGATCAAGAACGAGGCGGGGCAGGCCGACTACGGCTGTTACTGGAGCAGCACCACCCATGCCAGTTTGCAGAACGGGGCCAACGGCGCCTATGTGGCCTTTGGGCGGGCGTTGGGGTATATGAATGGGGCCTGGATGGATGTCCATGGGGCCGGGGCGCAGCGCAGCGATCCCAAGGTGGGGAATGCGGCGGATTATCCCACGGGGCACGGTCCCCAGGGTGATGCGATTCGAATCGACAATTATGTCCGATTGGTGCGGGGCGGCGTTTCGGAGCAGATCTTTGTCGGGGGGACTGTGTCGAGCACGCCGGGCACCGGGGCTCCCCAGAGCGGGATGCCGTCGGCCGGCGGGGAACCGGGTCAAAATGGGCAACAGCCGCCGCAGGGGCCGGGTCAAAACGGCGGGATGCCGGGGGGAAATCAAAATCCCCAGCAGCCGGGGAATGGAGGGCCGCAGGGCGGCACTCCGCCGCAGGAAGCGATCACGGCCTGCGCCAGTTTGAGCGCCGGGGCGGTTTGCACGATTCAGACGCCGCAGGGGCAGGTTTCCGGCACCTGTGTGCAGATGCAGCAGCAGCTGGCCTGTCGGCCCGCGGGAGGAAGACCCTAAGTTTTTGTTTATGTTTTGGTGCGCCGGCCCTCACCCTAATCTCTGCTTCGCACCATGCGGTTGTGAAGGCGCAACGCGCTTTCAGGAGATTCGTGGCGAAGATGCGCCGCCGGCATCGGAGTGAGGGGGAGGGACTTCAGCCTGCGCCGCCTGTGCGGCTCTGGAAAAGGGCATGTTTTCGTGCGCCTTCTGAGGCGCACCAAAACATCAACAAAAAAACTCTCTCTTCCGATCCAGCGCGTCGTGTTTTACGGGGGAAGGGCCATTTGCGGGACGCTATAAGGCCGGGGTCATGCCATAAGCCCTATTTTCAGGACAGAAGGTCATGCCGGGGGGAATTTTTTGCACGACTTTCCAGTTTGAGAAGAATGAGTAGAATTCGCTTACCGCATATAGAAAGGAGTTTTATGTTACTTTATCGTCCTACGGGGCTGAAAGAACTGGAGTTGATTGCGGAAAGCGGTTTTCGGGAATATCCGTCCCGGCTGGACTGGCAGCCGATTTTTTATCCCGTGCTCAATTTCGACTATGCGGCTCAGATCGCCCGGACCTGGAATGCTCGCGATAAATTTGCCGGGTATTGCGGCTTTGTGACCCGTTTTGAGATCGACGATGAGTTTGTGCGGCGTTATGAAGTCCATACGGTCGGAGCCCATGTCCATCAGGAGTTGTGGGTGCCGGCTGAAGAGCTGTTGGAGTTCAATGCCCATATTGTCGGACGGATTACGGTGGAGGCGGTCTATTATGGGGATGCTTTCGAGGGAGAACTCGATCCGGCGAGCAATCTGCCGGTTCAGATTGCCCGGTTGATAGGGTTCTAAAACGTGAAACGTAATGATCCGTTGTCAGGGGAGGGCTCAGATGGCGTTGCCGGGACGGTTCTGGAAAAGGCCCAAGAAAGTAGACAGCGGCAAGTAGACAGCAGACAGCCCGCGTTGCCGGTGCGATTCTGGAAAAGGTTCATGTTTTGGTGCGCCGGCCCTCACCCCAACCCCTGCTTCGCACCATGCAGTTATACAGATGTAACGTGCTTGCAGGCGATTCTTTGTGAGGATGCGCCGCTGGCATCGGAGTGAGGGGGAGGGGCTCAGATGGCATCGCCGGGGCGGTTCTGGAAAAGGGTATGTTTTGGTGCGCATTCTGATGCGCACCAAAACATCAACAAAAAAACTCTCTCCCGATCCAGCGCGGCGTATCTTACAGGACAAGGACTATTTGCGGGGCGTTACAAGGCCGGGGCCATGCCATAAGCTCTATTTTCAGGACAGAAGGCCATGCCGGGGGCGGCACCCCGAAAGATGAAAAAGAGCAGAGATTTCACCACAGAGGCGCAGAGATCACAGAGAAGAAGAGAGGAGATTTTCTCTAAATTCTTCTCTGTGTCCTCCGTGTCTATTTGCAATATCTTCGATCTGTGGTGAGTCTTTTCTGGGCCTATTTTCAGGACAGGAAGCAAGGAGATTGCAATGGAATACCGCTCTTTTGACGGACTGAAGCTGCATTATGAAACTTACGGCGCATCCAATCTGCTGGTGCCGGAGGATTTCGACCGGGCGGTAGGGTCCTTTTTGAGGAAATGGGAGGCGATAAGCCGTTCCTGAATTTAAGCGAGAAACGGTTGTGCTGTGAAAATCGATCTCTGCGCTTAGCCCGGAAGGTATAAGAAAAAAGCACATATTTTCGGCGGCTTTCTGAAGCCGCCGAAAATATGAATAAAAATATCGCTAAATCTTTTGGGGAGGTCTTCATGCATACGCTCTTTGCCGTGATCGGCTTTCGAGGGGCTGTGAAGGGGTTTGCCGACCGCTGGCATCGAGCCCGGCTGGTGGAGTTGCCTCGCGGCTTTGCGATGGTCCCGTTGACTCCGGCTCTGTGTGAGGATATCGAGGAACTGGCCGGGTTGAATCAGGCGGCTCCCTGGGAGATCTGGCTCAACCTTTCGCGCGGCGTGAGCGAAGCGATCCGGCAGGCTTCCTTGCATGGGCCGCTGGCCTGCATCAAGACGGAATATTTTGCCGGGTGGGGAGAACAGTGGTCGGCGGTGTGGGCGCAGGGGAAGGTGGTGCTGGGCCCGGTCTGGACCGGCGAGGATGCGGCGGTTTCGGAGATTAATGAATGGGCCATCAATCAGGCGCTGCGCTATCTGGGCCTTCGGCCGGATCTGGGGCGCGACTGTTTTGATACATTGGGGCTGGGGTATTATCAGAAGACGGAGGCAGCGGCGGTCAGGGCGCCGTTGATGAAGAAAGAGTGAAATGATTCCTACGTTAACGCCTGCTGAACGAGAGTTGATGGAATATATGAGTGGTATTTCGGAAAAGGGGTGGTGTGCCGGCTGGTTGATAGGATTGGAGTATGCCCTTTGGACTATGGTGATCAAGGGCCCTGCCGGTTACGGTCGATATGATGTCACCCGAGAGGATATCTTGAATTTGCAGCGGTTATCCGGCGTATGCGGTGGTTGGATTGTTTTTGATGTGAAGATGGGGGAAACTTTTGTGCCGATGGATGTCTGGAAGGAGCTGTATAAAAAACATGGGCATGGTTCTTGAGTTGGTGACCTTGCGCGATGAAACGGTCTATCAATTGTTGAAAGATCCCCCCTTGATTCGGAATGTCTGCGCTGCGATATGGAGCAGCAAGCCGTCCGCCAATGTCAAGGTGATTGTGGTTCGACCGAAGGTCAGCTGGCTGGAGCGACTGCGCAATTTCTTTCAGCCGCCGAAGCCGGTAGTCCGGCCGGTGCCGTGGATCTGGAAGCCCGGCGAGGGCGAGTCCGTTTATCTGGATAAATCCTGGCACGGCATCCATTATCTGCTGACGGGCACTGCCTATGACGGTGAACCGCCGTTGAATTTTATTGTGGGCGGGCATGTGGTAGGAGATATCGAGGTGGGGTATGAGCCGGCCCATGTTTTCTTCGCTGAAGAGGTGCGTGAGATTTCCGCGGCGCTGGCCTGGTTGGATGAGGCGGCTTTGCGAAGCCGTTTCAATCCGGCGGAGATGGATCGTTTGGAGATTTATCCTTCGCTTTCCTGGGAGGAAGATCAGGATGAGGAGTGGGAATATCTGTGGAGTTATACTGAAACTTTGCGGGAGTTTCTGCTCAAGGCGGTGGAGAAAGAGGCCGGTATGGCGGTCTTTTTAACTTAGGGTCTGTAAATTTATAACTTCCCGAGTTTTCAGGGGAAAACGCTATAAAAATCGGTAAGTTATTCTTTTACGACCCCTTAGGGGGCGTTTACGATGAGAATGAAATGGACCCAACCCGAAGATTTGAAGGCGGCGCTGGTGCAGGCAGTGGACGGTGAAGCTGATTGGGTACAGGAGCTGCTGGCCGACGGTGCCGATCCCAACGGGATGCCGTTGATTATGGCGATTCAATGCGATCAGCCGGAAATCGTGCAGATGCTGGTCGATGCCGGCGTAGATGTGAATCTGGAATTTAACGGGACGATGCCTTTGATCCATGCGGTGGGCGGCACTCACCTTGAAATTGCCCGTATTTTGCTGGCGGCTGGAGCTGATGTGAATCAGGCCTCGTCGTCGGGGATGACTCCGTTACGGGCGGCGATAGAATATGGACGATTGAATGCAACCCCGGAGGAACGTCGGGCTATGGTTGAGTTGATCCGTGAGGCCGGGGGACGGTGATAGAGGCGGGCACCCCGAAGGATGAAAAAGGTTTGTCAGGATTGGGTACCCACAAGGGGTACCCCTACGGGAGATTGTTTTTGTAGGGGCGAGGTTTCCTCTCCCAATGCAGGTTCCGAAGGCAGCCACCGGGCGGGGTGACCCCGCCCCTACATTGGCGGTGTTCGCGTAGGGGCGACCTTTATGGTCGCCCGTGGGGGGATATGAGGGCCAGTGCGGCCTATTTTCAAGACAGAGTTTGTTGTATCGCAGTGTTTTTTAGTTCTCCGGTGGGGTCTTTCCTGGGAACATGTCGGGGCGTTGTTCGATCAGGTAGTCGGGGACGGTCAGATCCGGCCGATCGCTATAGGCGCTTTTGACCCAGTTATCGGAATCGGCGGCTTTTTCCCAGATGAAGGTCCCCAGATCCCCGTTGTAAACCCAGATCCGATCCTCTTGATCCCATAGAAAGAAAGTAGTATCGCGGCTGCGGAAGCGGTCGGGGGCGGCGAAGAGCCCCTGCCCGGATTGGTCGAGGATCTGGAACGATTGAAAGTCGACGGTACCGTCATTGCCGGAGACGACGGTCAGGATATATTTTCCGGAGGGGGAGGGGGCAGGTGTCCTCAGCATGGCGACTTCGGGATGGTTTTTGAGCTGGCGGCCCAGGGGGAGCGGGAAGAGGCAAAGCCCGACGATCAGCAGCAGGGCCATTGGGATGCCGAACATAATTAACAATTGGATACTTTTTTTCATGGGAGTTGGTTTCCTCCATGGATTTTAATGAAGGAAATTTTACCATGAAGAGGAATTTAATGGATATCTGCATCCCGCAACAGATGCTTCCCAGGTAAAAAGCGATGTGCTGTGCGAAGCAGGGAGAGTGTTTTTTGTTTGTGTTTTCGCGCGCTTTCTGAAGCGCGCGAAAACACAGGCTTTTTTACTTTTCTGGGCTAACCGGTGATGATTTCCCTGTCTACTTGTCGAGATGTACTTTGGGCTATTTTACTTTAATGATGATCTTGCCGGCGGGATGGCCGTGGGTTTCGATGAGCCGGTGAGCTTCCCGGACGCCCTCGGTGGTCAGCGGTAGGGTCTGTCCGATGACCACTTTCAATTGCCCCTGTTCGTAGAGTTTATTGATGTAGGCCAGCGCTTCGGGATCTCCGGTGTTATCCAATTTTTGGACGACGATGACGGTTACGCCTTTCTGTTCGGCGAGGGTTGGATCGGGACTGCCGGCATAACCAACGTAGCGACCGCCGGGGCCGAGCACATCCAGGCTGCGATTGGCGACTTCCATGCCGGCGGTGTTGACCACGACATCGACCTGTTTCAGGATTTTGAGGAAGTCTTCTATCTCGTAGTTGATGACGGGATCGGCACCCAGCATGCGCACCAGTTCCACGTCGCGGCCGCGGCAGGTGGCGGAGACGCGGGCTCCGAGGGCGCGGGCGATCTGTACCGTGAAGATTCCGGTCCCGCCGGCGCCGCCCTGGACCAGGACCGATTCGCCGGCTTTGATTTTGCCGAAGAGGGTGAGCCCATAGTAAGCGGTCAGAGCGCCGGTGGGGATTCCGGCGGCTTCTTCAAAGCTCATGACGGCAGGTTTGCGGGCGATCGAGCCGGGATCGACCAGGGCATATTCGGCGCTGGCGCCGCCGGGACGGGTGCGGCCGTAGATTTCGTCGCCGATGTGGAAATTTGTCACGCCGGGGCCGACGGCCCGGATCACGCCGGCCAGATCCAGGCCGGGGATGAAGGGCAACGGCAGGTGCATGCGTTCTTTCATGAGCCCTTCTCTGAGTTTGGCGTCGAAGGGGTTGACGCTGGTGGCGTAGATTTCGACCAATATTTTGTTTTCGGTGGCTTCGGGCTGAGGTAGCTCTATTTCTATGAGTTGTTCGACATTTCCATAATTCTGAAAAGCGATGGCTTTCATTATATTTATACTCTCCTTTAGCGAGAGGGTTTGATTCTCAACGCTAATTTTCATTATAAGACAAGTAGACAGTGGAAAGTAGACTGTAGACAGGAAGAAGTCAAGCATTTGGGGCTCATTGCAGAGGTTGGGATTTTTACCTGTGCGGTGGGCATTGTTAGCGTCCCGCAACAGGTGCTTTTCCGGTAAAAAGCGACGCGCGGGAGAGAGTTATTTTTTATTCATATTTTCGGCGGCTTCAGAAAGCCGCCGAAAATATGGGTTTTTTCAGATGTAGCGTTCCGCAGAGGGTTTTTATCTGGTTCGTAGCGCCGCGCTGTGCGAAGCAGGCCGAGAGAGTTTTTTTGTTTGTGTTTTTGCGCGCATTCTTATGCGCGCAAAAACACCAGCTTTTTTCTCGGCGCCTTTACGGTGAAATCTGAGTGAATTATGCGGTGTTGCAAATTAAGGGTTTATTTTTGCAGGGCGAGGTCGACGCCCTGGCGCCAGGAGAGTTTTTTCCCTTTTTCCCAGAGGCTGTTATAGAGGGCCGGGGGGAGGCTGTTCTTTAAAGCGGTGAGGGATTGGTCGTATTCGGCCTGATCGATGGGGGAGAGGGGAAAGTTGAGGTCGATGCGCAGGGTGGCGGCGGCGGCGAAGAGGGAAACGGCGCGCGATTTTTCCCCGGTTTCGGTTTCCAGGGCGGCGATGCGTTCCAGCGTGTCGGTGAGATCGTGCAGGCGTTCCAGTTTGCTGAATTGTTCCAGGGCGCGATGGTAAAATTCGCGGGCCTGATCCGATTGGCTGCGGCAGGCGTAGACATATCCTAAATTGCTGTGGACGATGGCCTGCGTGTGCATGTCGCTCAGTTCTTGCGTCAGTTCCAGGGCCCGGTTAAAGAGTTCCACCGCCTGCTCGAAATCCCTTTGATAGCGGGCGACGTTTCCCAGGTTGTTCAGCACCATCAGTTGGCCCCGTTTCAACCCCAGTTGTTGATAGATGGTCCGGCTTTCCCGGAGGTAATTTTGGGCCTCTTCCAGCGCACCCATTTCCACGGCCGACATTCCCAGGCTGTTGAGGGTGAGGGCGATGTAGGGTTGATCGTTCAGCTCTCGGAAGATGGCGAGGCTTTCCCGGCCCTGCTCCATGGCCGTTTGGAGATTTCCGCTGTGCGTGTAAATCAGGGAAAGGGTGCTCAGTGTGATGGCCAGGCCTTTGCGATCTCCCTGCTGGCGTTGGATTTCCAGGGCGGTCCGTTGATAGCGTTCGGCCAGGGCGAGGTTGCCCTGGCGCCAGGCGAAGCCGCCGGCGCGGCTGTAGGCACGGGCGCGCAGTTCCGCTGAGACGTGGGTTGCCTGATCGGCCAGGGTGGCCAGCCATTCGCAGCCTTCTCCGGGGGCGCGGGTGGTATCCCAAACGCCCAACATTCCGAGGGCCAGATTCAATCCGGTTTCAAAGGATTGGCTTTGCCGGGCCCGGCGCAGGGCGGCGATCAAATTGGCGTAATCGGCGACCAGGGCCCGGGTTTGGGGGGCTTGCATGGCGCTGCCGTTTTCTTTTTCCAGGCGGTCGATGAGGGCGGCAAAGTAATGCAGGTGGCGGTTTTGGATCAGATCGGCGTGTCCGCTCTGGTGCAGTTTTTCCTCGGCAAAGCGGCGCAGCGTTTCGTGGATCTGATAACGGTTGCCGGGCGCCAGGCGAATCAGCGATTTGGCGGTGAGCTGTTGCAACATCGGGAAGGCGGCATCGGCGACGGCCCCGGCGCCGGCGAGGGTAAAGCCGCCTTTGAAGACGGAAAGCGCGGCAAAGGAATCCTGTTCGGCCGGGGAGAGCCGTTCCCAGCTCCGTTCAAAGACGGCCCGCATACTGCGATGGCGCGGCGGGAGCATTTCGTAGGGGCTGGAGAGGGTATCCAGGTTTTCGCGTATCTGACGGAGGATTTCCTCAGGAGAGAGATAGGGGACCAGGGCGGCGGCCAGTTCGATGGAGAGGGGATGGCCTTCGAGGAGTTCGCAGATTTGATGGACGACGGCGAGATTTTCGGTGGTCTCCGGGGGGGCATTCCCGGCCTGGCGGGCGCGTGCGAGGAAAAGTTCCTGTGCGGTTCCCCGACATTCCGGGCCTACGGGCAGGCCGGTCAGGGTGATGACCCATTCGGTGGCGAGGCCCAGGCGGTCGCAGGAGGTGACCAGGAGCTTGATCCGGGGCGCGGCTTGCGAGAGGTTGGTCAATTGAACCAGACTTTTGTATCGTTCCGTTGGGGTCAGCAGATTTTCAAAATTGTCGAGGATCAGCAGCAGTTCTTTGTCTTGAAGGTAAGAAGCCAGACTGCCGGCGGGATTGTTGAAGGCGGTGAGCAGAGCCTGTTGAAAGGCCTGGGCGGTATGCACTTCGGCCAGGGGGATGAAGATGGCGCCGTCCAGGAAGAGGAAATCGCTCTGTTGGGCGGCCTGAAGCGCCAGACAGGTTTTGCCGATGCCGCTGGGGCCGGTGAGGGTGAGAATCCGGCAGTGCGGCGAAAGCAGTTTTTGCGCGATCTGATTCAATTCTGCCTGACGGCCGATAAAAACGATTTCCAGGGCGGGGGGGAGGGTGTGCCGGGCGGTATCCACCAGCCGGTTGAGGCGGTGATAGAGCCATTCGGTTTCCGCTGAGGGGCCGGCATCCAATTCTTCTGCCAGGACGCGGCGGCAGATCTGATATTGGTGGAGGGCGGCACTGCGTTGGCCGTTACAGGCGAGAAGATACATTTTTTGGCGGTGGAAGTTTTCATTCCAGGGGACCAGGCTCAGGGCGCGGTCGATAATTTCCAGGGCCCGGGCGTAGTCTCCTTCGCCGGTGTAATGGAGGCTCAGTTTTTCCAATATTTGCAAGGCCCGATTTTGCCAGTGTTCGCGTTCAAATTCCAGCCAGCGGTCGAATTCCAGGCCGGGGGAAATGTTCAACCCTTCTAAAAAGGTTCCTTGATAGAGAGCCAGGGTGGCTTCCCAGTTGGCGAGATTTTGGGGGCCTTGAGCGAATTTTTCAAATTCCCAGAGATCGACGCGGCAGGAATTTTGCGGGGGAAAATGGACGGTGCGGCGATCGATCACCAGAAAGTCGGGGAAGAGCTGGTTGAGGTTATGGAGGACCCGGCGCAGGTTGCCCTGGGCCCGTTCTTCGGGGAGTTCGCTCCAGAAGAAGTTATAAAGGAAGGTCCGAGAAACGGGTTGCCGTTGGAGAAGGAGATAGATCAGGACGGCCAGGGCTTTTTCGGATTCGAAGCCCTGGATGATGGCGCCGTCAAGTTCAATCTGGGGAGGCCCCAGGGTTTTTAGATAAAGGTTATTCATGAGTGTAGATTAAAAAATTTCTGCGCCCCGCCCCAGGTGCTTTCCGGACTAATCGCGCCGGCCATAATTTTCAGAAAGCTGCCGAAAATAGGGGCTTTTTCTTTCTTGGGTTTCTGGCAGGATTTTATAACATTTATTTCTGTCGTCAATTTTTGCGAACGATTTCCGAACGCTGGTTTTTCTAGAATGAAAGTAAAACTTTCAGTTCGAGATTTTGGAGGGGAAAAGATGCCGACCAAAGATTCTGCCCAGAACAAGGCGCCGCTGGCGCGAAAGGTTGAGTCGACCGCGACTCCGGCGACGGAGATGCCGGATGTCCGGTCCCAGCAGGAACTGGGTGAGGCTGTGCAGCGCAGTTCCGGCGGTTCTCAGCCGTTGCGTTCCCGCGATTTGTTGCAGATGCAACGATCTGTGGGGAATGCGGCGACGCTGCGGCGGTTGTCGATTCAGGCAAAATTAACGGTGGGGGCGGCCGGGGATCGTTATGAGCAGGAGGCCGATCAGACGGCCCAGCGGGTTTTGGCGATGCCGGCTCCGACGGCGCAGCGGCAGGTTAAGCCGGCGGCGAGCCGGCTCCCTGCGGTGCAGCGGGATGCGAAGGGGGATCCACGGGGCAGTTTTGAGGCGGGGGCGGAGGTCGAATCGAAGCTGGCGGGGAGCAAGAGCGGGGGCAGCGCACTGCCGGGCGAGGTGCGGGATTACATGGAGCCCCGGTTTGGGGTGGATTTCAGCGGGGTGCGGGTGCATACCGACGGGGCGGCGGCGCAGTTGAATCGGCAGCTCAGCGCGCAGGCTTTCACGCACGGCAACGATATTTACATGGGCGAGGGGAAGTCGGTCAACGATAAGACTTTGATGGCCCACGAGTTGACGCATACCATTCAACAGGGGGCGGTGCCGCAGACGCAGCGGCTGGCGCGTAAGACGCTGGCCGAAGGGATTTCCCGGCAGAACGGCGGCGGCTCGATCAATCGCTGGGACGATTTTGAGCATAAGGCGTTTGGGGATTTGGGTGCCCAAATGGCGATGCAGCATGACTGGAGATTCGATGTCCATGTTCCTAGAAAGGAGCACTGGTTCCGTGAGGCGGAAGCGGCGCATACGGATGCGATCGACCCGACTTCATTTGGCGTGGGTTCTGCTTTGGATGAACATCGCAAGCCTTCGGATGCAGCCGGAGATGCGAAGTATGGTCAGTTCATGGACAAAACCAATACTTTAAAAGATTCGCTTAAGACGCAGATGGGAATGCAGGATATGGATGAAGGCAACATTGGAGTTCGCCATTATCCTGGTCGGGTAGGTCCCCGGTGGGGAGATAAAAAACGGATGGCGATGGGCGATGCTTCCATGTTGGGTGGCGATTTCCATAAGACGCCGGAAGCTCCCCTGGTGGGCACGGCTGGATTGGAAGAAGCCACGACGGTAGATCCTACTCAGCTGGCCGACAGCAAGCTGGAGAGCGCCCGAATGGCGGCGATTGCGGCTACCAATGCCAACCATTTCTTCCCTCTGGCCGGAATGGAGTTTAACGCTCATTATGCCAAAGCTATGAATGCGGCTATGGCGGCCCGGCAACTCTATCAGAACGGCGACCAGGAGGGAGGGCAGAACACTGCGGAAAAAGCCATGCTCAATCTTGGTTTTGCCTTGCATTTCTTACAGGATTCTTTTGCTTCCGGACATCAGCATCCGCATGCCTTTGAGGATGTAGGATCGGCGTTAGGTACTGCGGGACTGGCCTGGTGGGGCCCTAACTGCAACAGTTTCCATGATGTGCTCTGTGCTTTGCCTAACGGTTTGCCCGTCAAATATGCCCGGGCCAATAAGAATTTCCACGGCGATGATTTTTCCACTTCTCAAGATTATGATGTGGCGCGAGAATCTTATCATGCCATCGGCAATGTGCTGAAGGTATTGACGGGCCATCTCGACTATAATATTCCAACTCCTGAACCCGGTCAGGGACCGGATATGAATCGGATTATGAACGATCCGGCCAATGCCGAAGCCAGAACCATTTGGAAATCGATGATGCAGTATTTTGAGGAGGGGGGCGCTTCTTCCTTCCTGGAAAGGGTCAAGCGGGAACCGGATCAAAAGGAAGTGAAGGATGACGACGGCAACACCAAGATGGTCGATAATATTTACACAACCAGCGCCGGTACGGCTTATTTTCCTTCTGATGTGCGCGGCGCGTGGGCCAATGTCCAGGGATATCTAGGAGAAGGGCAGCGGCCGACCACGCCGAAAGAGTTGATGATCGATGCCGCTTTGATCGGCCGTTCAAAGCTGGCCCGGACGAAGAATCGCAAAACCGAAACGGAACTGGCTAAAGAAGGCGATCCCGGTAAGGAAAAATATGTGGATATCAGCGTTCCGGACAAGATTGTCCGGGCCACGGGGGACAATCCAGCTGCTATTCCCACTGATTTGACCAAAAATGAAGTTGTGTTGGTGATGGGAGCTATGATTACGGCCCCTGATTTGTCTCAGGCTCATCAGCATTGGGTCCATCAGATCCTTGCCGCTCAGGCTCAGAGCCAGAATGTACGGGATGCCGTTAATGAAATCGGGTTTAACAATCTTTTGGGCCAGATTAAGGATGAGGGAGAGAAGGATCATTTGCTGGAAGCGTTGGCGGGAAAAGGTTATACCGGAGATGGGTTTGTGGCGAAAGTCATTGAACGGCATCATGGGGGAGCTGCCGATGCTCTGGTGGGGGCCTTGAATGGGCGAGGCGCTATGGGGGAAGTTTCTCACGAGCAATGGGATGTTTTGCGCGGATTGGTTTCAACTCCTATTTATCAACGGATCATTCGGGAGCATGTTGAGGGCCATGATGGAGATTAACGGTTGATATTCTTCCGGTTTTTCTTTTTCTGCGGAGGAAAGGGATAGTCAGTAAGGGGGTGCGGGCCGTTTGCCGTCTGCACTCCCTTAATCTTTTTTGAAGGCCAGCTCGACGGCCTGACGCCAGGATAGTTTTTTCCCCTGTTCCCAGAGGCTGAAGAAGGCCGCGGGCGGAAAGCCGGCTTTTAAGAGCGCCAGGGCGTGATCGTATTCCGTCCGGTCGATGGGGGAGAGCGCCAGGTGCAGGTCGGCGCGCAGGGTGGCGGCGGCGGCGAAGAGGGTGACGGCCCGGGATTTTTCTCCGCTTTCCGTTTCCAGGTGGGCGATCCGTTCCAGCGTTTCGGTCAGATCGTGCAGGCGTTCCAGCTTGCTGAATTGTTCCAGGGCCTGTTGATAGCGTTGCCATGCCCGCCGGGGTTCTTCCCGGCGGGCATCGATGTATCCCAGATTGCTGTAGATGATGGATTGGGTGGGGAGATCGTTCAGTTCCCGGGCCAGTTCCAGGGCTTCTTCGAAATGGGCCGTGGCTCGTGCGAAATCGCTTTGATAACGGGCGACGTTTCCCAGGTTGTTCAATACCATCAGCCGGCCGCGTTTCAAGCCCAGTTCCAGATAGAGGGCCAGGCTTTCCTGGAGATAGCTTTGGGCCTGCTCCAGTGCTCCAGATTCCACGCTCGACATCCCCAGGTTGTTCAGGGTCAGGGCGATATTGGGTCGATCGTCCAGTTCCTGGAAGATGTGTAATCCCTCCCGGCCGCGTTCCAGGGCCAGGTGCAGCTCTCCGCTGTGAGTATCGATCAATGCCAGGGTCGCCAATGTGACGGCGATGTCTTTCCGATTGCCCTGGCGGCGTTGGATGGGCAGGGCCAGTTCCTGGTATTGTTTGGCCTGGGCCAGATTGCCCTGCCGCCAGGCCAGCCCGCCGGCGCGATTGTAGGCCCGCGCGCGCAGTTCGGCCGGGGCGGTCCGGGCCTGATCGGCGAGAGCGGCGAGCCATTCACAGCCTTCTCCGGGGGCCTGGATGGTGTCCCAGATGCCGATCATTCCCAGGGCCAGGTGTAAGCCGGTTTCAAAGGCGCCGCTTTGTCGGGCCCAGTTCAGGGCGGCGATCAGATTGGCATAATCGGCGGCCAGCGTTTGGATCTGGGGGGCCTGGATGGCGCTGCCGTTTTCTTTTTCCAGACGATCGATCAGGGCGGCAAAGTAATCCAGGTGGCGGTTGAAAATCAAAGCGACATGGCCGCTTTGTTGCAATTTCTCGCCGGCAAAACCGCGTAGCGTTCCATGGAGCTGGTAACGGTTTTCGGCCGTGATCCGGATCAGTGATTTGGCCGCGAGCTGTTGCAGCATCGGGAAAGCGGCTCCGGTTATCGCGGCGGCGCTTTCCCGGGTAAAGCCTCCCGTGAAAACCGAGAGAGCGGCAAAACAGCTTTGTTCTGCGGGGGAGAGGCGTTCCCAGCTGCGCTCAAAAACGGCCCGGAGGCTGCGATGTCGCAGGGGGAGATCCGGCCAGGCGGTGTTCAGCAGATCCAGATTGTGTTGTAGTTGCTGGAAAAGCTCTGCCAGGGAGAGGTAGGGGACCAGCGCGGCGGCCAGTTCGATGGCCAGCGGATGTCCTTCCAGGAGTTCGCAGATCTGTTGGATAAGATGCAGGTTTTCCGGCGTTTCGGGCTGTAGGCTTCCGGCCTGTTGGGCCCGTTCCAGGAACAGTTGCAGGGCGGTGCCTTCTTTCTCCGGAGACTGAACGGGCAAGCCGGTCAGCGCGATGATCCATTCGGTGGAAAGGTTCAGGCGATCGCAGGAGGTGATCAGGATTTTGAGGTGCGGGGCGGTCTGTAAAAGGTTGGTCAATTGCAGCAGGCTGCGATGGCGTTCGGCATCGGTGAGCAGGTTTTCGAAGTTATCCAGAATCAGCAGCAATTCCTTATCCTGAAGGTAAGCCGTGAGGCCGCCGGCCGGGTGATCGAAGGCGGTCTGGAGGGCCTGTTGCAGGCCCTGGGCGGTTTGGATTTCAGCCAGCGAGATGAAGGCGATGCCGTCGAGGAAAAGATAATCGCAGTGTTGGGCAATTTGAAGGGCCAGGCGGCTTTTGCCGATGCCGCTGGGGCCGGTCAGGGTCAGAAGGCGGCAGTTGGGAAGAGCCAGTTTATGGGCGAGCTGTCCCAGCTCGGCCTGCCGTCCGATGAAGATGGGGTCCAGGGGGGGAGAAACCTGATAGCGGCGTTCGGTCCGGCGCAGGCGCTGATAGAGTTGCTCGGTTTCCGGGGCGGGCCGGGTATCCAATTCTTCGAGCAGGATGCGCCGGCAGCTTTGATACTGGCGGATGGCGTTGGTGCGCTGGCCTTCATGGGCCAGCAGATACATCTTTTGGCGGTGAAAGGTTTCGTGCCAGGGCGCCAGGTTCAGGGCCCGGTCGGTCAGCCCCAGGGCCCGGGGGTAGTTTCCCTGATCGATGTAATAGCGGCTCAGTTTTTCCAGGGTGTGCAGAGCCTGGGTCAGGCAGATTTCGCGTTGGGATTCCAGCCAGCGGTCGAAATCCGATCCGCTGGAAATCTCCAGGCTGTCCAGGAAGGGGCCGCGATAGAGAGCCAGCGCGGTTTCCCAGGCCTGGGGATGATGGGGGTGGGGGGCGAGGGTTTCAAATTGCCAGAGATCGACCTGAGAGGAATTTTGCCGGGAGAAATTGACCGTGCGGCGGTCGATTTCCAGGAAGGTGGGGCAGAGCTGGTTGAGGTTGTGCAGGACGCGGCGGAGGTTGCCCTGGCCCCGTTCTTCCGGCAGGTCGCTCCAGAAGAAGTTGGTGAGGAAGCTGCGCGAAAGGGGCCGGCGTTGGAGGATGAGGTAGATCAGGAGGGCCAGGGCTTTGTCGGATTCAAATCCCTGGAGTAAAGCGCCGTCGACTTCGATTTCCGGGAGGCCGAGTGTTTTCAGATAAAAGTTATGCATGTTTTTTTTTGTTTATTTTTTCGGCGGCTTTCCGAAGCCGTCGAAAAAATGGATTTTCTTTTCCCTGGCATGCGCTTATGGGGGGATTTTATAACATTTATTTTTGTCGTCAATTGAGCCGGCGAACGATCTCCGAACGATGGCTTTTTATAATGGGAATAGGGGGAACGCCCAGAGCCTGTAGCGTGAAAGGGGAGGGAGATGCCAGCTAAAGACTCAGTTCAGGGAAAAGAACCGTCATTGCCAAAGAGCCAGCCGGCGCCGGCCGGCGAGATGATGGATGTGGGGTTGCAGTCCGGTCTGGGGGAGGCGGTGCAGCGCAGCTTCGGCGATCCGCGGCAAATGCGGCCGCGGGATGTGGTGCAGCTGCAGCGGACGGTGGGGAATGTCGCTACATTGCAACAAATTCAACGGGTTAAGAAGCCTACGGCGGTGGGTGAAACCGAAAAGGCTAAAGCGGAGAATTTGAGGGCGCTCGATGCGGATCAGGATCGAGTTCAGGCCGTTCTTGCGTTGCTGGATTCCGGCAAAGCCTCTTTTGAAAAACTGGCCGAATTGCTCTATGGGATTCAATTTGAGGGAAGAGAAGAGTTTAAAGCTGCTTTGCTTACTCGTATTCGGATCGCGATTACCCATCCCTGGAAGCAGAAGTATCTGGTCGGCCTGATTGAAAACAAGGGCCAACCCAAACTGGTCGATAAACTGGCTGTGGCGCTGGGATTGATTTCCCATAGTTCTGCCGGCGCCTGGCTGGTGCGGCCCGGCGATCCGGATGAATTTTTGCGGATTCTGGAAGGGAGCGATTGGGAGAAGGAACCGGGCGGCCTGCCGGAATTGATGGCGTTTTTGGAGAATCCGGAGGTGATGCCCTGGTTGAGCCGGTTTGAACGGGCCCGCAGCGCCATTCAAAAGCGCATTCAGGCTTTCCGGGCCCGCATCCAGAGTCGATTGCCGGCGCCTGAGGTGCCGGCTGATGATCCGTCCGGATTGGTTTCCGTGGTTGAGGTCATTCCGCCCCCGGTTTCGCCGGAGACGGATCCGGCGGTGGCCCATTTACTGACGATTATCGAACAGTTTGCCGGAGGGGTGGGAAAGGTCGACGCCCACCGGCTTTTTGATGAGGTTAAAGGCTGGTGTAAACAGGCCAGCGCTGAGTTCCGTTTGCAGGCGGCCCGGCCGGAAGGGGCGGTGGATTTGAAATTGCGTTCTTATCGTACGTTAAAGGCGCGCGATCGAGTGCATTTGTTGAATTTGATCCGGGGGGGATTGGATGCCGGGGATCGGCAGATTGGAAAGAAGCTGGGGTTGGGGCTGGAGGATCTGCGTAAACCCAAGTCGGCCTGGAAAGAAGAGCTGAAGGCGCAGGAAGGGCTTCCCGGCCAGAGTCCTATCCGTGACAAACAGTCCAGGGCCGGCAATGTCGATGCGCTGGCGGAGATGGATTCTCTGCTGGAGCGGGAAAAGGAAAAACGCAAAGGGCGTTTTACCCGTCAACATGGCTTTGCCGGTCGCTTTCGGGATCATCACAGTCGGATCAAGGCCCATGTGGACAGCATGACCGACGATCAACGGGAGCAATTTTTGATTACCCGGTTGCCTGTGGATGAGGCGCAGCGCTATTGGGATCCAACTCTCGATCAGGAGGCTAAAAAGGTTCTGTTTGAGAAGGCGTTGCAAGCCTTTAAGGGGGAGCTGGTTGCGGATAAGGTGATGAAGGAAAAAGAAGTCGCCGACATGATCGCCCGTTTCCAGTTTAAGGGAGAACTGGGGGGAGCGTATCGGCAGCTGGTGCGATTGGTGGCCCGGAAGGAGAGCGGCCAGATGGGGAAGCGAAAGATGGAACACAGCTTTGCCTATCAGGCGCTGGGACTGGCCGCCCGGTTGAAGGGCAATGAACTGGGGCAGGTCCGGTTGGATAAGGAGCTGTGGGGCAAACTGAAGGAGCTTCTTAAAGATGAAGCGGAAGGCCCGAAGTTCCTGAAGGTGTTTGGCCTGGCGGATTGGGAGAGCGCGCTGGAGGGCGATAAACCGGACGATCAGGTTAAGAAGGCCGTTTCCGAGGCCGAGAGCAGTCCTTTGCATTGGGCCGAGCTGATCAATCGGCGCTTTGAAGCTCACTGGCGAGCTACCGGTTTGGCGACCGTTCCCTGGGGCCAACTTGCGGGTATTGTCCGGCAGGCGCAATCGGCCGCCCGGCAGAAAGCGGGGATTCCTTTGGGAAAATTGCATGCCGGGTTGACCCGTGAGCTGGTTGAGGCGGCCCAAGGATTTATGGATGAAGTCCATGCCAATTTGACGGACAACGTTAAAGGGCGCATTAAGGGGTCCATTGTAGAAACGGGTTTGAAAGATTGGCGGCGTTATATCACTCCGGACTGGATTATCGACCATTCTTCGATAGGAAAAAATCGCAAAAGTGAAGTGATTGCGCTTTTTGAAAATGCTTCGCCGACGGATTTGTTGGAGTGGTCCAATTTCCAGGATTTTGAACGGCTTTGGAATGCGTGGATGGCCAGTCGCAGTCTGGTGCGCCGTCCTGCGGTTGATGGAGACGGTGCCGGTCCGGCGGAGGCGCCGCCGCTCTCTGAAGATGCTGTGGCTCAGGAACGGGCCGCCAAAGCGGCTCTGGACGGTTTTGTATTTGATCTGCGGCCTTCCATTATCCGGCGTATTGAAAAACATTACGGTTCGATTACCGGTCAGCGGACCAAACCGATGGTCGAGGTGTTGGGCAAGGCCCGGCGCAAGCTGGCCGGGGCGCTGGTCAAGGAGAAGCTGGTTTCCAAGATCGGCGGTTTGCAGGGCGATCCTGAAGATTACAAGATCATGAAGGAACGGCTGGAGGCGTTGTGTGCGTTGGATGAAGCCGAATTGCGCCGCCGGGGAATTCAGTGGGGCGGGCTTTCGGTCAAATCGCAGCTGGATAAGGAAGCGATCTGGGGCGTCAAAGGGGCGCATCGGCGGATGGGAGCCAAACTGGAGCCGGCCGGCGGGATGGTCAGTGCTCCCGATCTTTCGCATGAGGCAACGGAGGATCGCCATAAGGTGATCGATGATTCGGTTACGGAGATGGGCACTTTACGGGAAGAACTGGAACGGCGCGGCGGGGCATTTGAGGCGATGCGCCAGAAATATAACGACCGTGTGAAGCTGACGGTCGAATTGATGCTCACGGCGGCGATTGCGGCCGGCACCGGGCCGCTGGCGGCGGCTCCGATGTTGACTCAGATGTTGGTCGGTGTGGCTCTCAAAACGGCGCAATCGGTGGCGATGAAATTGCTGGATTTTGGGCTCAAGGGGCATGTCGATCTCACGAGCAAAGAGAGTTTGTATTTTGTGTTGGGCGAGACGGTGAAGGCGAGCATGTCGCTAAGCGCCGCCACGGCTTACGCCGGGACGGGTTCCGTGGCGGATATTTTGAAGGCGGCCGTGGATAAGAGTCCGGCGGCTGAGAAGATAGCGGTGGGGATCGGCAGCAAGATGATTTCCACGGCATTTGACAAGACCTTGCAGGAAACCGGTACCCGGTTTGTGCAGGAGGTTTTGACGAAGGAGACGGCCTACGAGCAGTTCCGGAAGAATCCTCACGGGGCCACGGCGGGTTATATGCGGGAGCTGCTTGAATTCATGCTGCAATCCCTGGTCAAGACCAGCGCGAACGACATTGTCAAGGGGACGGCGTTCAAGGATGCCAAGACGGGAAGGGACATGTATCTGTCGCGGGTGGGATTGGCTGACGGGCAGCGGGCGCTTCAGCAGGGGTTCACCGAGTTGAGCGCTCAGGTGACGGCGGCGATGGCCGGGTCGGGGGTGAAGGGCAAGGCCAAATCGCAGCCCAAGTTGGGTCTGGCGGAGCGCACTTTGAAGGTGAGCAGCGAATTCGATGCCTGCCGGCAGAAGCTGGGCCGGGCGGGGGCTCCGCCGGAAGGGCTGGCCGGGAAAGATGCGGAACTGGGAGCGGCGTTGCTGCAACTGCAACACGCGGTGTTGAATGTCTCTACCGATCCGACCACGTTAAAGACCGCAGAAGAACGGCTGGCGCAATTTGAAAAGGATCTGGCCGCGTTTAAGAAAGAAATCGGGCAGGCCGGTCCGGCGGCAACCCGGCCGGCGGCTCTTGAACCTTCGGCGCCACCGATGCCGGTGGTTGCGACCGATTCGGGGACCGTTCCCTCGGCCCCACCGCTGCCGGTGGAGGGGGAGCCTGAATCGCAGCCATTGGTACGTCAGGAATTGTTGGCCAGGATCGAGGATGCGATTGGGACGGCGCAAACCTTAGGGGGGCGGGTTGAACGCAAGCTGGCGGAAGCCGGGCCGGGAAATCCGATGGTTCCAGCCTTGCAGGAAACAATTCGAAAGATTGAATATCATTTTAACTTTGCCCGAAGGATGTTCGACGATTTAGAATCTTCGCAAGCGGCGGAGGTTGTAATGCGAGTTCAGAGTTTTATCGATGATCTTGAATTTAATTTGGGGGCTGTGGCTGAGGAATTCCAGCAGATTTTACAGCAAGGCGAATTTGATCATGAACGAGACGTCGCGGCCCAATTGCGCGGATTGCCGCCTGTCCCTACTCAGGAGCCGGGTGCGGCCGCTTCATCGCATGCTTCAAAGAATCGAATACGAGAGAAAGTAGCGGTTTGAAGCGTTTTTCTCAACCGTAAATTTCAGAGGGAGAGTGAAATGTCTGTGAAAGATTCTATTCAGAACAAAGAAACGTCTTCATCAAAGACGCAGTCCGTAAGCGCGCCTGTAGAAGCCGTCAGCCCGGAAATGCAGTTCGGGCTCGGGGAAGCGGTGCAACGCAGCCTGGGGGATTCCCGTCAAATGCGGCCGCGGGATGTGGTGCAGCTACAGCGGACGGTGGGGAATGCCGCGACGCTGCGGCGGCTGGGAATCCAGCCGAAATTGACCGTGGGGGCAGCGGGGGATCAGTATGAGCAGGAGGCCGATCAGACGGCGGCGCGGGTGCTCTCGATGGCGGAGCCGGCGGCGCAGCGGAAGGTGCGATCGGTGGCGGGCGGGCTTACTCCGGTGCAGCGGGAATCGGCCGATCCACGGGGCAGTTTCGATGCCGGGGCGCAGGTCGAATCCAAACTGGCGGCGAGCAAGGGGGGCGGGAGCCCACTGCCGGGCGAGGTGCGGAGTTATATGGAGCCACGCTTCGGGGCGGATTTCAGCGGGGTGCGGGTGCATGAGGGGAGTGAAGCGGCGCAGCTCAACCGGCAGCTCAGCGCGCAGGCCTTCACGCATGGGCAGGATATCTACATGGGCGAGGGGAAATCGGTCAATGACAAGGGGCTGCTGGCCCATGAACTGACGCATACCATTCAGCAGACGGGCGGGGTTCAGCGGGATGTGATTCAGCGGTGGGGTAAGGATAACCCTGAAGAAGATCCGGATTTTAAGCATTTGACTCCCGATGATTATCATTTTGCAATCAAAATTTTAGGTGATTTCCCCCTGGAACACAGCCAGAAGGAAATTGATATAGCCACCAAAGTTAAACAAATTTGGGAGTCTCAATCTGCGCCGGCTGCTCCCCTGGGGATGGAGGAGCCGAGATCTGAGGACGATGTTTCGGCCGATCCTCATTGGTTTGAAAAGGGCGCTGATCGGTGGCGAACTGAACACCAGGATCCGAGTCAACGCGTGCCCAAAGCCTTAGAGCCTATGTTGAGCGAAGGTTTTTTTGAGGATGATTCATCTTCAGCACCGCAGGCGGATAGAGAAGATGAAGGCGGGGCGCTATTAGGCGGTCGTGGAGATCGCCGGGCGTATGAAGAGGAAGCGGCTGAACGGGAAGAAAAAGTTCGGGGGATGGGTAAAAAAGAAGTTGAAAAAGCAAGTAAGCCAAAGCGACTTGCTGCTTTTTGGGGTATGTTCAGCCGAAATAAGCGTAAAGAGTTAAAAGACAGTGAGGATGAAGCGTCTGTATCGAAAAATCCTTTTGTTAAAGCTGCGGCGTTGGCGCAGCAGGGCAAAGAAAAAGTGACTGGATTTGCCAATGGTAAAATCGGTGCCGCGGCCTCTGCTATTCATGGCGGCTTTCAAGAACTTGGCGATTCGTACAGCCGGGAAAATTGGCAATCTTTGGAAGCTCCTTTGATGGATCACCAGATGGCGAATTGGGAAAAAGCCGGGTTGGACCCGGATATGAGAGCGGAATTTTTACGCCGCCAATATCCTAATATGAGTTTGTATTATCAGCGCGCGCTTCAAGCTGATCTGGGAGGGGGAGAAGAAGGTAAGCGTTTGGGTCCCGGTTCCAGAGATTATGTGGGGAGCGGTACTGATGCCGCGATGCAAGCGCAGTCAGTTTCTTATACAGGTACTGCTTTTGGGGCTGCGGCTGAAGGCGTTGATAAATTGGGGGCCCAAAATGAGGGTGTGGCTCAGGGTTTTGGCGCGTTTACCAGTGCGATTGCCGTTCCTGGTGATGTCGTTGATTTGGGGACTACCCAGCTCGAATTGCAGGATGTGCAGGACCAAATTCGAGCCATGACTTCGGAAATCGAAGCGGGAGATGTTGGAAAAACGGCGCATGACGATGCTTATTATAGTGAATTGGGTAATTTAAAAAGGCGAGAACGGAAACTCAAAAAAGATATGAAAAAGGCGGGGACCAGTCTGGCTGGCAATGCGGTAGGAACTGCGGGGGGGCTGGCCAGTGCCATATCATTAGCCTGTCAAAAAGACCCTACCGGCATTACTGGAGCCGCGGGTACGGCGTTGGGGGCAGTCAAGATGTATCAGGAGTCCCGTGAATTAGCTCATGAGCGGAAGGATTTGAAATTTGCCGGGAAAGCCGCTGCGGCTATGGATGACGGGAGTGCTATGGCGGCTGTAACCAAAGGAGCTTTGGGACGCCAGGGCGGAAAGTGGAAGCAAAGAGTAGGGGGGCAGGCTTTGGGGGGCGCTAATCTGGCGATTGGCGCGGCGGGGGCTGCGATTGGAATTGCAACCCTGGCCGGGGCTTCGGTTGCCTCGATGGGGATTGTTCCAATTGTATTGGCGGCCGGAACTGCGGCGGTGGGGGTAGGCGTTTATGTGGGGAAACTGATTCGGGCTAAACAGAGAGGCCTGACTCACGAAAGACTCCATGTCGAATTGCAAACACTCTTAGATCAGAACGATCCGAATTTTGTCCGGGCTGATGAGATTGCTCAACAACTGCTCACTTCGGACCCGCAGGTGATTGCTACAGTTCTTGCTCATCAGGTGGCCGATTCTGACGTTGAGGGAAGAAAAATTACATTGGATTTCTTGAGAGGCATTGGGGTTGAGGATGAGGCTTTGAATGCTTATGCGGATTCGGAAGAGGAAGCGGAAGGCGAAGGTGATGAAGGTTCTTTCCGGCAACTGTATGAGGCGATTTTGAAGGCCTTAAAAGAGAATTAAACGCTGTAAAAAAATAATGCAATTTGAGGCCCGCCTGGACAAGGCGGGCCTCAAATTGTGAGAGATTTATCCTCCTGCGCGAACGCTTTCCGAACGCTGGTTTTCCTACAATGAGGCGGGGATCAATCAATGGAGGAAACCGATGTCCAATTTCAAACGTGTGAGTCTGCTTTTGTTGGGGGGTTTGCTGTTTCTGGGGGTGATGGCAGTGTTGGGGGCCCCGGTCAGGGCCGATGCCGGAAAGCCGGCCGAGCCGTTGCCGTTATCCTATCAGACCTATTTGCCGATCGTGCGCGGGGGTAAGGGCGGGGCGGTGATCACGCCGACGCTGCGGGCGGGCTTGCGGGCCTCTTCCTACGGCATCGAGCCTTTTCCAGCCTCGGGTTGGTGGATCACGTCGACGCGCCAGATGGCGGGGTATGTGCCGGGTTCGGCCCCGGCGGTGATCTGGATTGTGGGGGTGATCCAGGAGAGCGACAATGCCTGCCAGTTGAATTTCCCGGCGCCGGCGACGGGCGGCCCTTACGAGCATATCCTTTTCGATTCGGAGGATTTCAATGAGTCCTATTTGCAGGCTTTCGACGCGCAGGGGATGCAGGTCTGGTTGCAGGTCGAGCCGGGGGTGGCGGATATCGGCACGCTGGTCGATCTGATTCTGGATCGTTACGGCCGGCATCCCAGCGTGATCGGGGTGGGTGTCGATGTGGAGTGGTATCGCAACGATGTAAATCCCGACGGCAAACCGGTCACCAATGCGGAGGCGCAGGCCTGGGTGACGAGAATTCGGGCGCACAATCCCAACGGTCGGCTCTTTTTGAAGCATTGGGAGACGGCGCAGATGCCGTCGACCTATCGCGACGGGGTGGTCTTTATCGATGACAGCCAGACCCTGGACGATCTGGATGCGATGGTGGCGGAGTTTAAGGTGTGGGGGCAGACGTTCAGTCCGGCGCCGGTGGGGTTTCAGTTCGGTTATAGAGGGGATCGCCCGTGGTGGGTGCTGTTGAACAATCCGCCCCGGACGATCACTCAGGCGCTGCACAATGCGATTCCCAATGCGACGGATTTTTACTGGGTGGATTTTACGGCGCGGGAGATCTGGCCGACGAAGAATTAGTTGTTGGGGGCAGTTTTTAGCGTCCCGCAATGGGCTTTGGCCCGGCAGCTTGCGACGCGCGGGATGGAGGGAGATTATTTTTTATTTCATATTTTCGTGGTTTACCACTTCAGAAAGCCCGCGAAAATATGGAGTTTTTTCTGCCAGTGCGACTTAGGGGGTGTTAATAGCCAGTTTTTGGCGTCCCGCAAAGGGGGTTTGTCGGGCAGGTTGCGACGCGCGGGATGGGGGGAGATTATTTTTTATTTCATATTTTCGTGGTTTACCACTTCAGAAAGCCCGCGAAAATATGGAGTTTTTTCTGCCAGTGAAAAAAAGGAATTTTCTTTCATAAAAGAAGGGAGAAAGTATGAGTTCGACGGTCGGGGTGGTCATCGTAGCCGGGATCGCTCTGGTGGCCTTGTTGATGGGGGTGCTGATTTATCTTCTTTTTCTTCCGGGGAACAATTCGGCTGCGAAGCGATCTCCAGGGGGAGGGAAGGGTTTGGGTGATCGACTGCTCAATGTGCGGGCTCAGCCTGTGTTGCCGCAAACTTTTTCTGTCCAGTGGATTGGTATTGCCCTGGCGATTGTCCTTTTGACCGGGGCCGGGGCGGGGTACTTGCAGTGGCGGTTGATTCGGGAAGCCGATTTGCTGCGGACTCAGGGCGTGGTGGTGCAGGGATTGGTTACCGATAAGCATGTCGTGCATAGTGCAAAAGCGGGGAATACCTATTATGTTTACTATACTTTTACTCCCAGGGAAATCGGCTCTTCACCGATTGAGGATGGTGGGAGTGTGTTCTCTTGGGTTTATTCCTCGGTGCGGGAGGGGGGGCCTGTGGATATTCTTTATGTGCGCGGCGAGCCGGAGATCCATCGGTTTAAAAATTTTTATACCCTGGGAGATTTCAACGCCTTGCCCGGGATCGTCGGCAGCGGGATTGTTCTGCTTGCCCTGTTTTTTATGTGGATGTTGATACGAGAACTCGATCGGGGCGGACGCCTGGATCGGGACGGGGTAGAGGGCCGTTCCAGGGTTATGGATTTGTTGGTGGAGACCAGCGCTAAGGGCGAGCTGACCTATTATGTGGTTTATGAAGTGCCTCAATCTTTTGTCGTTCGCCATACAATCAGCCGGGAGCAGTATGATCGATTGAAGGTAGGAATGGCGGTGGCGGTGCGTTACGTGCCGGATGATCCCAAAATCTTTCAGCCGGAGTGGGAATTCAGTAAAGCGCAGGCGTTATGATGGATTTGTGCGCCGGCTTCCTCCTTCCTGCCCCTTGCTGCGCACCGCGCGCGGTGCGCAGCAGGGGAAGTAAGAGTGCATCACCTGGATGGCTCTGGAAAAGGCCATGTTTTCGTGCGCATCAGAATGCGCACGAAAACATAAACAAAAAAACTCTCTCTCCGTCCAGCGCGGCGTATCTGGCCGGAAAAAGATCATTTGCGGGGGATTTTCTAAGAGGTGCAACGCACTGGGTAGGCTATTTTCAGGACAGAACGTCATGCCAGGGGCGGCACCCCGAAGGAGGAAAATGGGTTGCCCGGCGAGAGGGCGCCCACGCAGGGGCGCCCCTACATTGGCGGTGTTCGCGGAGGGGCGGCCCGATGTGGCCGCCCTCGGGGAGGATTTTTGCACAAAGCCTATGTTTTGGCGGGCTTTCTGAAGCCCGCCAAAACATGTTTTTGGGGAAACGTTAGATCCTTCTTGCGGCGTGATAGCCTTCGTGGATGGCCTGGAGCACCCGGCGAGGTTTCACCACGTCGCCGATGGGTACGATTTCGGCGGGCAGGGAGAGGGCGCGCAGCGCTTCCAGCAGGGCGGTATCGGATTTCATCCCCATGGCCAGCACGACGGCATCCCCCTTGAGCTCTGTTTTGTCGTCTCCACAGAGACAGTTCACTCCTTCCGGCGTGAAGCACTGGATGCAGTGGTTGAGTTTTACCTCGACGCCCAGCTCGGCCAGCCGCGATTGCACGACCCACTGAGTGAAGATTTCCACTTCGGGCGCCACGCCCGGCAGTTGATCCACCAGGACGACCTCTTTATGATGGCTTTCGGCCAGATAGAGCGCCACTTCCACGCCGATCAGGCCGGCGCCGCAGACGAGGATTTTCTTGCCGGTCGGAATTTTGCCGTCGAGGATATCCAGGGCCTGGAAGAAGTCGGGGTTGTCGATGCCGGGGATGGCGGGGTGGGCCGGTTGGGCGCCGGTGGCGACCAGGATTGCATCGGGGGCGGCCTGCCGGATCAGCTCGACGGTAACCGGGGTGCCGGTGTGGACTTCGACGCCGCGCCGCTTCAGCTCGCCGATCTGCCAGGTGAGGAAGTCGCGGTAGTCGCGTTTGAAGTCGGGGACGGCGGCATAGCGCAGCATTCCGCCCAGTTCGGTTTCTTTTTCGTAGAGCGTGACCTGGTGACCGCGCAGGGCGGCCACGCGGGCGGCTTCCATTCCGCCGGGGCCGCCGCCGATGACCATGACTTTGCGTGGCGCGGCGGCCGGCTGGAGGTGGCCGTAGAATTCATGTTCTTTGCAGGCTTCTGCATTGACGGCGCAGTCGACGCCTTTGTAGCTCAAGACGGCGCCCAGGCATTCGTTGCAGCGGACGCAGCGGCGGATCTCTTCGGGTTTGCCGGCCAGGACTTTGCGGGGGTAATCGGGGTCGGCGATGATCTGCCGGCCCATTGCGGCCAGATCGGCTTTCCCTTCGGCGATGGCCTGTTCGGCCAGTTCGGGCGAGAGGCCGCAGACCGTGATGACCGGGACGGAGACGGCCTCTTTGATCGCGGCGGCCAGCGGGATGAGATTGCCGCGGGGGGTGTAGAGCGGCGGCACCCACATCCCGATGCTGACCCCTTCGCTCAGCCGTTTCCCTTCGGCGGGCACGGCTCCCTGCATCACGCCGCCGAAGGTCGCGATGCGTGAATCCCAGGTTCCCGCGCTGATGTGCAGGGCGTCGACGCCGGCGGCCTGGGCCAGCTCGGCAAATTTGATCGCTTCGCTGAGGGTGACGCCGTTGGGGGCATCTTCTTCGGCGGAGAGGCGGTAGATGACGGGGAAGTCGGCTCCGGCCAGCCGCTTGACGGCGCGGATCACTTCCAGGCCGAAGCGGGCCCGGTTTTCGAAGCTGCCGCCGAATTCATCGGTGCGGCGGTTGGTGTAGCCGGAGAGGAATTGCAGCGGCATATAGCCGTGAGCCCCGTGGATTTCCACCGCGTCGAAGCCGGCAATGCGGGCCCGTTGGGCGGCCATGCCGTAGGCTTCGATCAACTGGTAGATCTCTTCGAGTTCCAGGGCGCGGGGTGTTTCGCCGGGGAGCAGGGCGGTGCCGACGCCGGAGGGGGTGATGGGCTGGCGGCCGGTGACGGATTGGCTGGCGAAACAGCCGCCGTGGGCCAGTTGAAGGGCGATTTTGGCGCCGCCGGCGTGAGCGCCGCCGGCCAGTCGGGCCAATCCGGGCACAAAGGCGAAGCTGGAGATTTCCAGTTCTCCGGGGATGACCCGTCCACCCGGTTCGGGGGTGCAGACCTCGGTGATGAGGAGGCCGACTCCGCCGTGGGCGCGCACCGCGTAATAATCGGCGATGCGGTCGGAGACGCTGCCGTCGGCGGCTGCCAGATTGGTGCCCATGGCCGGCTGGATCATGCGATTGCGTAGCTGCAATGTTCCTATATTGATCGGTTGCGACAGGTACTTGAACATTCCTACTGGCTCCTATGTGGGGTGGCAAGACAGAAAGAGTTTAGCATTAAGATTAATTGTTAGCAACCGGGGGAATATGATATTTGGATTTTGACGTATTTGCCAAAACGGTTTTTTCGTACAGAATAGCCTTGGAAAACCTGGCGGACATTTTTAGCGTCCTGCAATGGGCATTTTCTCCGCGAGAAGCGACGCGCTGGATGGGGAGAGATTACTTTTTATTTCATATTTTCGCGGGCTTCAGAAAGCCCGCGAAAATAGGGGTCTTTTTCCCAGACTAACCGCGCCGGTTGAAAAATCTCCAATCAAGGAATCATTGATGAGCGAAACCACAACCTTTTTAACCAGTACCCCTGAAGCTCAAGGGGTCAGTTCGGCCGGCATTCTGGCGTTTATTCAGGCCTTAGAAGAGAAACTTTGCGGGGCGCACGGCTTTGTGCTGCTGCGCCATGGACATAAGATCGCGTCCGGCTGGTGGCATCCCTATGGGCCCGATTATCGGCACATGCTTTTTTCGCTGAGCAAGAGCTTCACTTCGACGGCGGTCGGGCTGGCTGTTTCCGAGGGGCGGTTGACCCTGGACGATCCCGTCATTTCGCTCTTCCCGGCGGAGGATCTGCCGAAGCATCCCGGCAAGCGCTGGCCCGAGGTCAAAGTGCGCCATCTGCTTTCGATGAGCAGCGGCCATCTGAAGGACACTATGGAGCGGCTCTGGCAACGGCGGATTTTCAACTGGACCAAAGGGATTCTGGATCAGGCGATCCGCTGCGAGCCGGGAAGCCATTTTGTCTACAACAATGGGGCGACCTATCTGCTTGCGGCCCTGGTGCGGCAGGTGACCGGTGAGAATGTGGTGGATTATCTGAAGCCGCGGCTTTTCACTCCGCTGGGGATTGTCGATCCGACGTGGGAGAGTTGTCCCCGGGGAATTTCCTGCGGGGCCTGGGGCCTGAGCCTGACGACGGAAGAGATCGCCCGTTTCGGTCAGCTCTATCTGCAAAAGGGGCGGTGGGGCGATCGGCAGTTGCTTCCGGAGAGCTGGGTGGAGCAGGCGACCGGCATCCATATCTATCAGGGCGGTGGGCCGGAGAGCGACTGGTCGCAGGGGTACGGTTTCCAGTTCTGGCACTGCCGGCATGGGGCTTATCGCGGCGACGGGGCTTTCGGGCAGTTCTGTCTGGTCATGCCGGAGCAGGATGCGGTGCTGGCGATGAATTCGGGCGTGCAGGATATGCAGACGACGCTCAATGTGATCTGGGATGATCTGCTGCCGGCCTTCCAGCCGGCGGCGTTGGCGGAGGATGGGGCGGCGCAGGCGGCGCTGGCGGAGAAGGCGGCCGGGCTGGCCTTCGCACCGCAGGCCGGCGCGCCGGGTTCACGGACGGCGGTCGATGTGACGGGCCGGCAGTACAGCTTCGAATCCAATAGGATCAATCTGAAAACGATGGTTTTTGATTTCGACGCCAGGGGATTCCGTTTGAAAGTGGAAGACAACCACGGTTCGCATGAGATGCAGGGAAAGTATGGCGACTGGCAGTTCGGCAATTCGAGTTGGACGGAGAGCGGGGATGTGCAGCGGGTGGCGGTCAGCGGCGGGTGGACCGCGGAGGATACTTTTACGGTGCAGAGTTGCAGCTATGAGACGCCTTTCTTTTACACCATGACTTTTCGCTTTAATGGGGAGCAGCTCTTTTTCAAGCTCGCCATGAATGTCAATTTCGGCCCGACCGAATTTCCGGAGATGCGGGGGAAAATAAATTCCATTTGAAGGTTCTGGAAAAAGGCATGTTTTGGCGTCTGGCCCTCACCCCAACCCCTCCCCCCTGCGGTGGTAGCGGCGCAGCGCGATTTCAGGAGATTTGTGATGGGAGTACGTCGCCGACATGGGGGGAGGGGCGCAGAAGGCGCCGGTCGAAGGTTCTGGAAAAAGACATGTTTTGGCGCGCCTTCTGAGGCGCGCCAAAACATAAACAAAAAAACTCTCTTTCTGCCCTGCGCGGCGATTCTTGCCGGAAAAGTGACCTTTGCGGGGTGGCCGCGAGGCGGGGGCGGCGCAAAAACAAAGCGTTATTTCAGGAGGCAAAGCCATGAAAGATAAAGCTGCTGTCGAGCCGGTATTGGAACTGGTCAGAGAATCTAAAATTTACGATCTTTTCCCGGCGGGCATGGCCGACGAGCGACTGGAAGCCAGCGGGGTCTGTTTCAAAGAGGGCTGTTTTTATGTCATTTTCGACAATTCGCCGCATATTGCCCGGCTGCTCCCGGATTTGCCGACAGCCAGTGCGGAGAACGTCATGCTGCGGCAACGGGGGAACAGCGCCGGCTTTGAGGATATCACTTTTCATCGTACCGATAAGCGATACCTGATTATCCTTGAGGCTGTGGCCTTCGGGCCCAATCTTTTCAAGCCGCAGATTGAGTCTTATGACGAGTCGTTTCGTTATCAGGAGAGCCGGTGGGTGGATTTCCCGCTGGTCAGCGACAATAAGGGGCTGGAAGGGCTCTCTTACATTCAACGGCAGGGGCAGGATTACGTTTTCGGCATGTGTGAGGGGAACCGTTGCCGTGGGGGCGCGGCCGGGCGTAAACCGGGCGGCGGGCGGATTCAGATTTTCCAGCAGGGGGCCGACAGTTGGGAGCATACCGGTACGATCAAGCTGCCCAAGAGCGTCGATTTTGAGGATTACGCTGCGCTGGATGTGGTTGACAACCGGATTGCCGTGGTCTCGCAGATGGGGTCCCGGCTGTGGGTGGGGACCTTTCAGGAATCCAGCTGGGATTTTGTGGATGAGGGGAAAGTTTATCAGTTTCCGCGCGACGAGAAGGGGAAAATCCTCTACGGCAATGTCGAGGGCGTGGCGTGGATTTCTCCCACGCAGCTGGTTTTTGTTTCGGACCGGCGCAAGGCGGGCGAACAGTCCAAACGGTGCGGGGAGAAGGATCAGTCGATCCATATTTTCAAGTTGCCGCAGGGGAAGTAGACAGTTCCTAAATCAAAAATCGCACTTGATGAAACAGAGGGTTATACAATGAACATCGGAAGTGTAATAACGTTCGGTGATTATCAATGGAGAGTCCTGGATAGCAAAAACGGTATGGCATTGATTTTAACCGATAATATAATCGAACAGCGTGACTATCACAATAAAAAGGAAGCTGTTACATGGGAGCACTCGGAAATCAGGAACTATCTTAATAGCGAGTTTATTAATAAATTTAGTACCACAGAAAAGGAAAAGGTCGTTTCCCATTTGAGTAAGAATACTGACAATCCCTGGTATGGGAGTCATGGCGGAAATGATACCGTAGATAAAGTCTTTTTATTATCTCTGGACGAGACTGTCAGGTTGTATTTTGGTGACAGCAGCCGGTTGCTCGATAACCCAAAGAAAAATCAAAGATATTGGTTTGATCGTAAAGATGATAACAATGTAAAGAGAAGAGCGCTCTTTCTGGAATCTTCCTGGTGGTGGTGGACGCGAACTCCAGGTAAGAATAATAGAGTTGCTGTTTATATCCATGGAGACGGCAACATTGGAATACAGGGAAACGGCATCTCAAAAACCTCCTTCAATACGCTTCACCGTCTAACCCATAGTAATGAAGGAGGTGTCAGACCGGCGATGTGGATACAAGATGCGTAATGTGATTATTACAGGACTTACCTTGGCAAGAATTACTCACTCAATTGCCCTGGTCCGCAAACAACATACCTGTGCGGTTGTTCATCAGTACAGATTAAAAACAGTTTTTACACCCTACAACCAGTGCTTTCCTGGTAGAAAGCGACGCGTTGGATGCTGCGCAGGGGGAGAGTTATTTTTATTCATATTCTCGGCGGCTTTCTGAAGCCGCCGAGAATATGGGCTTTTTTCTCAGTCCAACCGTACAGGTCGAAAATACCAGCCACAAAGCTGGTATTTTTTATTGCCGTGAACATTTCAGGGAGTGCTCTCGTTTAACTGGAATGTTGTGATACTATGAGCGATAGGTGTAGAAATGAAAGTTTTTGAGAAGATCGCGTTTTTGATCGGTAGAGGTTTCCTTTTGGCCGTAACAGGTTTTTTTATCGGGATGCTCGTGGCGATGGGAGGATATTACCTTCATAATGCGGGTTATTTCTCCTCTTGGGAGTCATCCGGAAGCGTACCGGCCGGCACGGTGGAACTGGTAACCATTCAAGGGGGGCAGATTTATATCCGCATTGAGAATGGCGATATTTATCAAAGGCCGGAAAGCGAGTCGGAGGCGAATTGGGTAAAAAGCGTTCTTCCCGAAACCGAATCTCATTCAGGATATATGAAATGGGACGAGGTCCATCCCTGCCGTCGGGAGTGGCCGGCTTTTGCTTTTTTCAATGGTACTCCCTGGCATATTGTGGATTGCTTACAAGTTGATGTAGCCCATTTTGAAGGATTTTGGAAAACCGTTTATGCGTTTGATAAGAACAACCGATTGTGGATATGGGCTGTAGGCGATTCCGGTTTTATGGGGGCGGCATTTATGGGTATTGGGATGATGGGGGCCGCTATTACAGGTTTATTCTTCGGGTGGAGTTGGGAGATTTTTAAATGGCTTCGGAGTTGTTTCCCCTGCAAAAATAGGGCTTTTATCTCCTGGTGGGTGAGATTACCCAAGTTTTTAAGATTGGCGATAGTTGGCGCTGTTCTGGGATGGGGGACCAGCAAGGCTTTGCTTTTTATTATGTTTCCTGTACACGGAATCTCTTTCGGGCGGTTTGTTACTTTTACTATGATGTCGGTGGGTGTTTTTTTGGCGAGTGAATGCAGCTTGTCCGATTCGAAGTTTTGGGGAGAGTAAAATGAAATTTTTCAGAAGGATGGTTGCTTTGGGCGGAGGCCCGGCTCTTTTTGCCTTAATCGGTTTTTTGATCGGCTTTCCCGTCAGTTTGCTGACTTATTCCATGTACGATTCCGGCTATTTGTCGCATTGGGAGCGCGGGGCTGCGGCGCCGGCGGGCACAGTGGAAATTGTGACGAATCGGGGCGGGGCGCTGTATATTCGCACGGAAAACGGCGTGATCTATCGGGAGCCGGTACGTGAAATCGAGGATGGCTGGGTGATAAGTTCTCTCCCGGCTGCCGATTCCGGCTCCGGGTATATGAAATGGGATGAGGTCCATCCCTGTCGGCGGGACGGGGTGGATTTTTCCCTTCTCAGCGGAGCGCCCGGCGAGATCGTGGATTGTCTGCACGTCGAGGTTGCTCATTTCGAAGGGGGCTGGCAAACCACTTATGTGCTCGATAAAAACGGCCGGCTGTGGGAATGGAATGTGAATAACAGCGGGTATGCCGGATTGCTCTTTTTTATCCTGGGCTTTTTCGGGAGCGTTTTTTTAGGGGTGCTGTATGGCCTGGCGTTGACGGTTCGCAATATGCTCGCCGATCATTTTGCGGGTGAGAAATCCCGGCTGTTGCTGGGGTGGAGGCGGTTGCCGTCTATTCTGCGCTATTGGATCGGCGGTATTGCAGTGGGTGGGGTCTGCGCAGTGATATCGACCTGTTATTTTGGGATGGGGTCGGTGCTGTTGCTTTCCTTCTGTTTTGGGCTCATTGGATCTGTTTTTGGGCTGGTCGGTGGGCTGTTGTTGCATGGAAAGGAGGCGTGAGATGAAAATTTTAAAGAAAATTCTGACTTTGCTGGGCCGTGGATTGGGCTTTGGGCTGTTGGGGCTGGTGGTGGGAGTTCCCGTCGGGATTGTGGTGTATGGCCTTTACAGTGAGGGGTACTTTACCCTGTGGCAACGGCTGGATGCGGCGCCGGCGGGAACGGTGGAATTACCTGTCAGTCAGGGGGGGACTCTTTATGCGCGCACGGAAAGCGGCGAGATTTATGTGAGACATGTTTATGATGCAACCGGTTCCTGGTTGGCGGGAGCTTCTTTGCCCGACTTGAAAGAAGAATCTTTTTCATGGGCGCCGGTTCATCCCTGTCTCCGCGACTGGCCGGTTTTTTCTTTCTATAACGGCATTCCCTGGCAGATTGTAGATTGCGTTCAGGATGAAACTCGGGGGGCTGACTACGGTATGAAGCATGTCTATGTTTTGGACAAGAACGGGATAATCTGGGAATGGGCTTTGACGAACGGGTGGGGGGAAGGGATGGGCTTCGTCTTCGGCGTGCCGATGTTGGGAGGTTTTTCCGGGCTGCTTTTCGGCTTCGCCTGGGTGATTCAAGGCTGGGTTGTCGGGTATCTCCGTGGAAAAAAGGTACGCTTTCCTGCAGGGTGGGAGAAGTTGCCGGCGATCGTGCGGTTGATGATCGGCGGGGCGGTTTTGCAAGAAGTGCTGGGGGTGGTTTTGATCTGTTTCTCTTCGTATCTCTTTAACAGTTTCTTTTTGAGCGGCATGGCGATTTCCGGCGCGCTTTTCGGTCTGGCCGCCGAACTGGCCCCGCTTTTGGTGAAGCCGCTGAGATCTACAATGTGAAACGTAAATTTTGCGCAAAATTCGGAGGGGACCCAACGCAAATTCTCGATTTCCCAGGGTTAAAACCCTGGGCTTACCTGCTACGCCCTTTCAGGGCTTAAGAAGGCGTCTGTTAATGCGGCGGGGACAGAAAGGGGAAGAGGGGAATTTGCACGCCTTCTGAGGCGTGCAAATTCCCCAAAAAAACAAACTCTTTCCCCCGATCCAGCGCGTCGTATCTGGCCGGGAAAAGATCATTTGCGGGACGTTACAAGGCCGGGCCTATTTTCGGGACAGAACGCCATGCGGAGGGCGGCATCCCGAAGGATGAAAAAGAGATTTCAACGCAGAGGCGGAGAGATCGCAGAGAGACGCAGAGAGGGATAAATTATTTTCTCTGGCTCTGCGTCTTTGCTTCTTTGCGTCTGTTTACAACATCTTCGATCTGCGATAAAAATCCTGGCTATTTTCAGGACAGAAGCGCATGCAGGGGGCGGCACCCCGAAGGATGAAAATTCAGCGGAAGTAGACAGTAGACAGCCTGTGTCGCCGGAGTGGCTCTGGATAAAGGCTATGTTTTGGTGCGCATTCTGATGCGCACCAAAACATAAACAAAAAAACTTTCTCTGCCTGCTTCGCACTGCACGGCGCATTTTACAGGGGAGGGGTCTTGTGCGGGTGAGGGGGATTTCTCAAAGAGGTGCAACGCACTCTGATCTTGCAAGCATAGGCGACTTGCTCCAACCTTGAGCCGTTTGAATCGTCGGTTCCAGGGATAGAAAGTGCGTCGCACCTCAGGCCGGGCTATTTTCAAATCAGGAGTTGACGATGGAAAAGAACGAAGGCGTCTTTGAGAAAGTGCTTTTTTTGATTCGCGTTGGATTGGCCTTTAGTCTGTTGGGGCTGCTGATAGGAGCTTTTGCCGGAAACAAACTGGCACCCCTGGATGAACAGGGTTATTTCATCAGGTGGCGACGGCTGGTCACTGTGCCGGCGGGAACGGTGGGACTGTCATCCAGCCAGGATGGAGATGTCTATGTACGTACTGAAAACGGCGATATTTATCGATGGCGTGATAGAGGGGCTTTCCTGGCCGCAGCTGGAATTGATCGGGGCAGCGAGTCTGAGCGGGTTGATCCATGGATAAAGGTCGATGCTCTTCCTCTTTCCCGGGAAAGTTATCGGAAGTGGGAGGTGACCCATTTCTGTCTTCGCGATCAACCGGCCTTTTCTTTTTTCAGCGGCGTGCCGGGAGATGGGGTGGAGTGTGTGCAGGATGATATCCTGCACGATGAATTCATTACGAAAAATATTTTTATGCTGGATAAGAACGGGGTGTTATGGGGGTGGGAGCAGGAGAATATACCAGACTATCTGGGAGGGTTTTTCTATGCAGTAACTCTGGCGGTGTTGGGAAGTTTTTTGGGCCTGTTTTTCGGCTTCGCCTGGGTGATTCAAGGCTGGGTTGTCGGGTATCTCCGTGGGAAAAAGGTGCGCTTTCCTGCCTGGTGGGAGAAAATGCCCGCAATTTTGCGGTTGATGATCGGCGGGGCGGTTTTCCTGGGGGCGGTCGGGGGTATATCAGGAATAGGACAGGTGCAACCTTTTTTCTGGGGTGGAATGGTGTTGTATGGGGCTTTTCTGGGGTTGGCAGCCGGTTTGTTCATTAAAATCAGGCAGTATATGCAGAATGTAGAATCCCCCCTTTTTGGGGGTTCTAAATCCAGTTCGAATGGGAATGCGTGAGGTCCATCCAATGAAACGGTTTTTAATTCTTTTGTTTATGGTGACTTTGTTGGCCGGTTGCTCGACGGCGCCGGGCACCGAAAAGCCTTCCCCTGAATTTGCGACGGTGGAATCTCCGGCCGTTTCTCCCTCGGGGAAATATACGCTTGTCGTTGTTTATGGTTATGATGGGATCGTCCATTTTCAATCGTTTCAGATTCTCAACCAGCGGGGCGAAGGGGTTTACGCTTCGACTGAGCGTTTCCGGACCCGCGATCGGACCTATTTCTTGTGGGGAGAGGGCGATCGGGTATGGGTCTATTCGGGAGATGTCGGGATTTTTGTGTGGGAGCGCGATTCCGAGGAGGATACGGGGGCGTTTGAATCGGCTGTAGCTATGGAAAAATGGGTCGAGGTGGATTGGGGGAGCGAAGGATCGGGGCTGGTCGAGCCTGAGTCGCTTGAAAGAGCCCTTTCTCATGACGATTGAGCAGAAGAAAAAATTTATGTTTTGGCGCGCCTTCCGAGGCGCGCCAAAACATAAATAAATCTTATGGTATCGGCGGGGTGAGCAGGTAGACTTTGCCGCTTTGACCGCTGGGGCCGCTCTGGGTTGAAGTGAGAAGGTAGACTTCTCCTTTTAAATCCTGCCCGAACCCGCGTAGATATTCCCCTAATTCACCGTTGGCGCGATCGGCAATCCGCAGCGAGGTGTAGGTCCATTCCGGGATCGTTCCCGTTCCCGGCGGCAGTGCCATAAAAAGGGCTCCGAAGGATTGGGGCCCGGTTCCGCTCCACATCCCAAAAAGATAAACTCCGTTCCAACCTTGAAGCAGCGTTCCCCGGTAGACTCGTCCTCCAATGATGGTCGATCCAAGTCCTGTGGGCTGTTCTGAGTTGGGCAATTCGAGGATCGGATCGATCAACGGGGTCCCGTTGAAATCGCTGTCGGGACAGTAGGCGAGCGATTGATTGGGGTTCTCGGTGCTGAAACAGTGTTTCCCCTCTTTGACATTCCAGCCGTAGTTGCCGCCGGTGCTGATGATGTCGATTTCCTCCCAAAGATTCTGGCCCGCGTCTCCTACGAAGAGTTGATGCGTGCCGCCGGGATCGAAGGCCATGCCGGCCGGGTTGCGCAGGCCGTAGGCCCAGATCTCATCCAGGCCCGGGGTGGCGCCGACGAAGGGATTGTCGGGGGGGATGGTGTAGGGTAAAGCGCCGTTGACATCGATCCGCAGGATATTCCCCAGGAGATTCTGTTCGATATCCTGGCCGTTCCCTCCTGAATTTGTTTCGTACCAGTCGGAGACGTGACCGGCCTGATCGTCATCGGCGCCTCCGCCGTCGCCGACGGCGATGTAGAGATAGCCGTCAGGGCCGAAAGCGATCGGTCCGCCGTTATGGTTGGATTGGGGATGGTCGATTTGCAGGATGGTTCGTTCACTGGCGACGTCGGCCCGGTCGGGATTGTTAGCCGAAACGGTGAATTCAGAGAGCTGATCGGTGTGATTCCAGCCGTCGGGGGCCGTATTTCTCAGAGGGGCGCTGTAGTAAATGTAGAAACGGCCGTTTTGAGCGTAGTCGGGATGGAAGGCCAGTCCTAACAGGCCCCGTTCTTCATAGCCGGTGCGCAGCGGGACCATCCTGTCTTGCAGATCCAGGAAGGGGGTCGGCAAGAGGGCGCCGTCGGCATCGACGATGCGGATCAGGCCGATCTGATCGACGATGAAGAGCCGGTTGGTGTTGTCGTCGGGTTGCGCCAGGGCGACCGGCGCGACGAGGTCGGCGGCGACGGGTTTCAGTGCCGCCAGCGTGACGGCGCCGGGCCTGTCGGCCGGTGTGGGGGTCGGGCGGGGCGACGGGGTGGCCAGCGGGGATGCGGGGGTAAGGGTGGGTGAGACGATGAGTGTCGGCGTCTGTAACGGGGAAACCGGCGTAGGGCTGGGACGGGTACAGGCTACCAGCATAAGTAAAACCAACAAACTGATCCCAATCTTTTGCATTTCTATCCTCCAATTTTATTCTTTGCCGCGATGGATATACCTTTTGCATCATAGCAAAGAAGCCGGAGGCGTGGGGGGTATAAAAATGTATGTTTTCGCGCGCCGTCTGCGGCGCGCGAAAACATAAAAATTCAAGTCTTCCTCAGCCGCGCATAGAAACCCTGTTGTTCCATCAGTTCGGCCTGGGTGCCGCGCTCCACAATGCGGCCGTTTTTCAGCACCAGGATCTCATCCTGTGATTCCAGCCCCACCAGCCGATGGGTGATGCGGATCGTGGATCGCCCGGCCGTGAGCGGTTCCAGCGCCTGCAAAAGCTGTCGCTCGGTGCCCGGATCGAGATTGGCGGTCGCTTCATCCAGGATCAGCAGCGGAGCATCCTGCAATAAAGCCCGGGCGACGGCGAGCCGCTGCCGTTCTCCGCCGCTGAGCCGCAGGCCTGACTCTCCGATCCAGGTGTCGTAGCCGTCGGGCAGGCCGAGGATGAACTCGTGCAGCTGCGCCCGTTGGGCAGCGGCGATGAGTGCGGCATCGTCGGCTTCCGGGCGGGCCAGCCGCAGGTTTTCGCGGATTGTGCCGGCGAAGAGGTAGGTGGATTGAGAGACCACGCCGATCAGCCGGCTGAGCGCGGCCCGGTCGTATTCGCGCAAAGGGCGGCCGCCCAGCTCGATTTCTCCGTCGGAGTAATCCCAGAAGCGCAGCAGCAGATGGACCAGGGTGCTTTTGCCGGCGCCGCTGGGACCGACCAGGGTGATTTGCTTTCCCGGTTGCAGGGTGAAGTCGATATTTTCCAGAGCCGGCGGCAGGTCGGGGGCGTAACGGAAGGTGAGGTTGCGTACGCGCAGTTCCGGCGGATGGTTGGGTGTGAGGGGGAGCGGCGGCATGGCCGGCGGTTCGATCACGGCCGGCGGGATTTCCATCCAATCCAGGAGGCGCTGTGCGGCGGCGAGACTGCTGCCGAGCTGTTGGGCGGCCTGGAGCAGCGGGGCGGTGGCTTCAAAGACGGCCGGGATGCTGAGGGCCAGGACGGCCAGCATCACCCCGTCGAGCCGGCCGGCGCGTACGGCAGGAATCGCCAGGATCAGGGTCAGCGTAATTGTCAGCGCCGGCAGCCAGACGGCCAGCGCTTCATGCCAGGCGGTAAGCCGGGTTTGGGCGGCCTGGGCGGCGTTCAATTCGGTCCGGGCTTTGCGCAGTCGCTGGAGATAGGCTTCCTCTTGATTGAAGGCCAGCAGATCGGCCATTCCCTGCACGCCGTCGACGGTGCCGGCGGCCAGTTCTGCCCGGGCTGCCAGGAGGCGGGCGCCCGGTTTCAATCCCAGACGATAGAGCAGAAAGGGTAAAGCGATTCCCGACACGATGAAGATGGCGGTCAGGAGCAGGGCGACGGCGGGAGCGAAGGTGCCGACGAAGGCGCAGTAGCCCGTTACCACGATTAAGGCGGTGAGCGGAGGGGCGACGGCGCGGATGTAGAATTCCTGGAGTGTTTCGATGTCGGCGATGGCCCGGTTCAGGAGGTCGCCGCTGCGGCCGCGCCAGAGATGGGCCGGGGCGAGCGGTTCCAGGGCGGCGTAGAAGGCGACCCGCAATCGGGCGAGCAACCGGAAGTTGAGATCGTGGGAGATCAGCCGTTCGAGATAGCGGAAGCCGCCGCGGGTCAGGCCGAAGAAACGGACTCCGACGATGGCGACTTGCAGCGCGGCGATGGAGGGATGCAGGGCGGCGGTCGCGATCAGCCAGGCGGAGGTGCCGAGCAGGCCGATCCCGCCAGCGATGGCGGCGGCGCCGACCAGCACGGAGAGCGCGACCTGCGGCCAGAAGGGGCGCAAGGCCTTCAACAGCCAGCGCCCAGCCGAAGGGGCAACTCCGCCCGGATTTTTAGCGTGTAGCGTGTACGGATTCATAGTGTTGCCTTCCAAGAGATATCACCGCAGAGTCACAGAGAAGAAGAGAGTCGATTTTTTTAATAATGCAAGGCAGCCAGTATAGTTATGGAAAAGGCCCATGTTTTGGTGCGCATTCTGATGCACACGAAAACATAAACAAAAAAACTCTCTTTCCTGCTTCGCACCGCGCGTTTTCCTGGGGCTTCACCCCAGGCTACCTTAAGGTCGCCCCTTTGGGGCTGAGTATGTTCGACAAGAAGGCGCCCGCTAACGCGACGGGGGCAAAAAAGCTTATGTTTTCGTGCCTGGCCCTCACCCCCCGGCTTCCATATCAGGCAACTTAAGGCGCTGCGCCCATAGGGCTCCGGCCTTGTAGCGTCCCGCAAATGGCACTTTCCCTGTAAGGTACGACGCGCAGGATGGGGGGAGATAGTTTTTTATTCATTTTTTCGCGCGCCGCAGACGGCGCGCGAAAAAATGGGCTTTTTCTTCCCTTCTTTTCTGGGTGATTGCGGTTGCAAATAGCTTAAGTTGCCTAATATGCCCCCGGCCCCTTGCTTCGCACCGCGCGCGGGAGAGGGGGGAAGAGAGAGTGTCGTCGGCGTGGCTCTGGAAAAGGCCAAAGAAAGTAGACAGTAGAAAGTAGACAGCCTGTGTCGTCGGTGTGGCTCTGGAAAAGGCTATGTTTTCGTGCGCATTCTGATGCGCACGAAAACATAAACAAAAAAACTTTCTCTCGCCATCCAGCGCGTCGTATCTGACCGGGAAAAGATCATTTGCGGGACGTTACAAGGCCGGGCTATTTTCAGGACAGAAAGCCATGCCGGGGGCGGCATCCCGAAGGATGAAAATAGATTGTTGGGTTAGAGGGCGCCCACACAGGGGCGCCCCTACATTGGTGGCATTTGGGTAGGGGCGGCCCGATGTGGCCGCCCTCGGGGAGATTTTGCACGGCGTGGCCTATTTTCAGGACAGGTGATATGTTAATTTTCCCTGGCCCAGCGGGCATACCAGCCGCCGCGGGCCAGCAGATCGGCATGAGGGCCCGATTCGATCAGCCGGCCCTCATCCAATACCCAGATCCAATCGGCGCGGGCGGCGGTGACCAGCCGATGGGCAATGGTCAAGACCGTGCGGCCGGTCATCAGTTGGGCCAGGGCTTCCTGAATCTGCCGTTCCTGGTCGGGATCGATATGGGAAGTCGGTTCATCCAGGATCAACAGCGGGGCATTTTTCAGAAAAGCGCGGGCCAGGGCCAGCCGTTGGGCCTCGCCGCCGCTGAGCCGCAGGCCGCGCTCGCCGATCAGCGTGGCGTAGCCGTCGGGCAGTTCGGCGATGAAGTTGTGGAGATCGGCCCGGCGGGCGGCGGCTTCGATTTCGGCTTCGGTGGCCTGCGGCGCGCCCAGCCGCAGGTTGTCGGCAAGTGAGCCGTGGAAGAGGTGCGGCTGTTGCGGCATCCAGGCGACCTGTCGCCGCCATTCGGCGGGAGAGAGGCTTTGCATGGGGGTATCGTCGATCAGGATCTCTCCCGTCGTGGGTTCGAGGAAGCGCAGCAGCAATTGGGCCACCGTGCTCTTGCCGGCGCCGCTGGGGCCCACCAGGGCCAGATGCCGGCCGGCTTCCAGTGTCAGCGAAAGCGATTCCAATGCCGGCCGCGGGGCATCGGGGTAGGTGTAGCTCACGTTGTTGAAATAAATTTTATTGGCATTTGGGGGGTGGGGCATATCGGGTAATTTTATCCCCCCCTGCCCCCCCTTTCCCCCGAGGGAAAGGGGGGGATAATTTGGCATTTGGGGCGCGTCCTGTAAGGACGCGCCCCAAATGCCGTTTATATTTTCCCCTTTTGTTTCCAGGATGGCGAAGATGCGCTTTGCGGCTGTCGTTCCGGAGATGCCGGCGTGAAAGCGCAGCCCCAGCAATCGGAACTGCCGGTAGAACTCCGGCGCCAGAATCAAAATAAAAAAGGCCGGCTCGAATTCCATCTTGCCGTAGAGCAGACGCAACCCGATCTCCACGGCAACCACCGCCGTGCTGAGCGTCGCCACCAGTTCCAGCACCAGGGCCGAAAGGAAAGCGATTTTCAGCGTATCCATAGTGGCTTTGCGAAAGGCATCGCTGACGTCGGCAATGCCGGCCAGAGCGTCGTGGCTGCGTCCCAACTGTTTCAACGTCGTCAGGCCCTGGAGGGTATCCAGAAAATGGGCGCCCATTCGGCGGAGCGAGGTCCATTGCCGGTGGGTGCGGGCCTCCGCCATTTCCCCGATCCATTGCATAAAGACCGGCAGCAAGGGGGCCGTGATCAGCAAAATGGCGCCGGAGAGGAGATCGCGGGGAAAGATAAAGGCGAGCAGCGCGAGGGGGAGCAGGGCCGTGAGCGCCAGTTGAGGAAGATACTGACTGAAATAGGCGTCGAGCGACTCGATGCCGTCGTTGAAGGCCACCGTCAGTTCGCCGGTGCGTTCGTCGCGGGCGAAGGCGGGGCCGAGGGCGAACCAGCGGGCGGCCATTTCTTCGCGTAGTGAGTCCTTGACGAAGACAGCGATGCGGTGCGCGGTCCATTCGCCGGCCCAGGTCAGGCCGGCGCGGAGGGTGCCGAGTGCGGCGAAGGCGGCCAGTGGGGGCCCGAGTTGTTCCAGGCCGGCGCCTTCAAGGAAGGCTGCTGTGACGATGCGGCTGAGCAGGGCCGCGCCGGCGACCAGCGTCACGCCGGCGCCGGTCTGGCAGGCGAGGGTCGCCAGGGCCAGACCGCGCGCCGGCGCGGCGGTTTTCAATAGTTTAGGATCGAGGTTCATGATCTAAACGATCGTATTATTTTCGCGCGGCCTCGAAGAGGCCGCGCGAAAATAATGGCCTGTTTTTTTTAATATTCCAGGTCTTCGGGGCTGACGCGGTGGCGGAAGACCCAGTGGGCCCAGGCCTGATAGGCCAGGACGATGGGAACGAAGATGGCGGCCACAATGGTCATGATTTGCAGGGTGTAGGGGCTGGAAGAGGCGTTGTAGATGGTCAGGCTCAGGGCCGGGTCGGTGGTGGAGGGCATGACGTTGGGGTAGAGCCCGGCAAAGACCATCACGACGGCGAAGATGATTGTCAGACTGGTTACCATGAAGGCGCGGCCGGTGCGGAACTGGAAGCGTACCGCGATCAGGGTCAGAGCCGTGAGCAGCGCGATGGACAGCGCGGCGGGTTTATGCGTGCCGGTGGTGAAGTAGCTCCAGACGATCCACAACGCGGCGGCGATCAGGGTGGGGAGCCAGAGTTTTTTGGCCAGCGTTTCGGAGCGTTCGCGGACCGGGGCGGGCGTCCTCAGGTTGAGGTACCAGGCGCCGTGGAGGGTGAAGAGAAGTACGAAGACGACGCCTCCCAGCAGCGAGAAGGGATTGAGCAGGGTGAAGAGCGAGCCGGTGAAGTTCATTTTGGCGTCGATGGGGACCCCTTGCATCAGATTGCTGACGGCGACACCCCAGAGAAGCGCCGGCAGGAATCCGCCCAGGAAGATCAGCCAGTCCCAGGTGCTGCGCCAGCGGGGTGATGCGAGCTGGCTGCGGAATTCAAAGGCGACGCCTCGCACTATTAATGAGAAGAGCAGGATGACCAGAGCGAGGTAGAAGCCGCTGAAGAGCGTGGCATACCAGTTGGGGAAGGCGGCGAAGATAGCGCCGCCGGCAGTCAGCATCCAGACCTCATTGCCGTCCCAGACCGGGCCGATGGTATTGATGATCAGGCGGCGGTTCCGGTCGTTGTCGCCCAGGAAGGGGAGCAGGATGCCGGCGCCGTAATCGAAGCCTTCGAGCACAAAGAAGCCGGCGAAGAGTACACCGATTAAAATGAACCAGAGCGTGTTGAGATCCATGATGCGCCTCCTAATGGGCCTCGACCGCGGGATCGCTGTGGGCGGCTTTGGCCAACAGCCGGATATCGACCAGCATTAAGATGCCGTAAATGAGGGTGAAGCCGATGAGTGAAATCCAGAGGTCGGTCACCGTCACATTGGGGGAGACGGCGGCCTCCAGTTTTTGCAGGCCGAGGACGATCCAGGGCTGGCGGCCGGTCTCGGTCAACAGCCAGCCGAAGGTGTTGGCCAGATAGGGCAAAGCGATGGCGAGCGGCAGGGCCTGGAGTATCAGTTTGGGCATGGGGCGTTTGAGGGCGAAGAGCAGGACAACGGCGAGGAGGGCGATGCCGGCCATCAAAGTCCCTGTGCCGACCATGATGCGGAAGCCCCAGAAGTTCAAGACGACGGGGGGGATGTAGTTGCCGGGGCCGTATTCCTGTTCGTAACGGGCCTGCAAATCTTTGAGCCCTTCGACTGGAGCGTTGGGATTGTTGTAGGCCAGGAGGCTGACCATGCCGGGGATACGGATGGGGGCGGAGGTGGTCTGGGCGCTTTCATCGATAGCGGCGACGAGGGAGAAGCCGGCCGATTGTTCGGTTTCCCAGAGCCCCTCGGCGGCGGCCATCTTGATCGGTTGCGTTTTCATCATATGCTGGCCCTGAGCGTGGCCGGCACCCATCACCATGATGGTGCCGATCAGGCCGTAGACGGCAGCGATGCGGAAGGAACGGATGAAGACCTCGGAAGGGTTCTTTTTCAACAGGTGATAGGCGCTGATTCCCAGGACGAAGAAGGCGGCGGTGGTGACGCCGGAGAAGAGGACGTGGGGATATTGCAGCAGGACGTGCGGATTGGTCACCAGGGCACCGAAGTCGGCCATTTCAGCGCGGCCGTTGCGCAGGACGTAGCCGACCGGTTCCTGCATGAAGGAGTTGGCGATGAGAATCCAGAGGGCGGAGAGGTTGGAGGCGATGGCGACGAGCCAGATGGCGGCGAGGTGCTGGCCTTTGGTGAGCTTTTTCCAGCCGAAGATCCAGAGTCCGAGGAAGGTGGATTCCAGGTAGAAGGCGAGGAGCGCTTCAATGGCGAGGGGGGCGCCGAAGATGTCGCCCATGAAGCGGGAATATTCCGACCAGTTCATGCCGAACTGGAATTCCTGGACGATCCCGGTGACGACGCCCATGGCAAAGTTGATGGCGAAGAGTTTGCCCCAGAACTTTGTCATCTGGCGGTAGGTCTCCCGGCCGGTACGGACATAAAGCGTTTCCATGATAGCGACTAAAATGGAGAGCCCCAGGGTCAAGGGGACGAAAAAGAAGTGGTACACCGTGGTAATGGCAAATTGCCAACGAGCCAGCGTCAATGCATCCATGACAGGCTACCTCCTGGTACTAAGGTTGCTTTAATGAATTGAGGCAAAAATTGCTATGCCAACGCGGACGAGGCTAACAGGACACAAATAGATTATAAGGAACATCGTTTTATTGTCAAATACGGGGGCGTGAAACGTGAAACGTGAAGAAGATCCGTCAGGGAACTTTTAGATATCGTAGAAGTGTGATTTATTGAATCTGGAGTATACTCGTGCTTTGAAATAATGAAGGTGGCGGAGCGGTGCTTTGATGGGGAAAAAGAGATTGTTGGGTTAGAGGGCGCCCACACAGGGGCGGTGTTCGCGTAGGGGGGCTCGATGTGGCTGTCCTAAGGTAAAAAAACTGGCCCTCCCCTCTGCTGGGGGGAGGGGCTCGGAGAGCATTGCCGGGGCGGTTCTGGAAAAGGCCAAAGAAAGTAAACAGTAGAAAGTAGACAGTAGACAGCCTATGTCGCCAGGTCGGCTCTGGAAAAGGCCATGTTTTCGTGCGCTGGCCCTCACCCCAACCCCTCCCTCATGTAGTTGTAAAGGGGAAGCGCGCTTTCAGGAGATTCTTTGTAAGGGTGCACGGCCGGCTTGGCGGTGAGGGGGAGGGGCTCAGAGAGCGTCGCCAGGGCGGCTCTGGAAAAGGCCAAAGAAAGTAAACAGTAGAAAGTAGACAGTAGACAGCTCATGTCGCCGGGGCGGTTCTGGAAAAGGCCATGTTTTCGTGCGCATTCTGATGCGCACGAAAACATAAACAAAAAAACCTCTCTCCCGATCCAGCGCGGCGTATCTTAGAGGAAAGGCTTCTTGTGCGGGTGAGGGGATTTTCCCAGCAGGTGCAACGCACTCTGATCTTGCAATGACAGGCGACTTGCCTTCAGGTTAAGCTGTTTGAATTGTCGGTTCTATGGATAGAAAGTGCGTCGCACCTTAACGAGGGCTATTTTCAGAACAGATCGAGGGGATTTTATGGTAATACGAACTCTTCCCAATTATCGGTTGACTGTGATCATGGCGCGCGAGGCGCCGCGGGCCGTTATTTTTCGGCAGGGGCCGAGACTGTTGGTCGAGTTGATCCTCTGGCATACGGATACGGATGAATTTGTCCGCGGGCAGTGGTTCAAGGGGGAGATCGAGGCCTGGAAAGCGGATCTGTCACCGGATGGGACGAAGCTGATCTATACGGCCAGAAGGCACAAGCGGGTGCATTGGAAGGATAAAGAAACCGGGTATTCCTGGACGGCGATCAGCAAACCGCCTTATCTGACGGCCGTGGCTTTCTGGCCGGGGGTGTTCGACGGATATTTTGAAGGAAACGATTCGGTAATTTTGAATTGTTGGGGAGATGTGAGCAAAGCCCATTTACATCGGGTGCCGGAGGGCTTGAAGGTTAATTTTTCTACCGACAACTTGTGGCATAGCCATGCCTATGTTTATGAGAAATGGGAATCGGGATCTTCGCCTGCGTATAAGTTTTTGCCGCATGTATCTGGATTGTACAGGCTTGTGATGTTTGTTCACAGCTGGGAATCTCCTGAATTTTCCCGGGTTGTCGATGAGGCTGGAGAGTCGGTGGTGAATACGGAGGGGGTTTCCTGGGGGGATTGGGATCAACGGGGACGGTTGGTGCTGGTCAAAGAGGGGCGGCTGTGGATTGGGGAGCCGGTGGAAGGGGGCTTTCAGATGCGGGAGCTGGCCGATTTTCGGGAGGACCGGTTCGAGCCGGTGGTCGCGCCGGACTGGGCGAAGGTGTGGTAGGAGGGCAGATAAGATGGGCGGCTTTATTTTTATTCTGGTTTTGGGGCTGGGGGCGGCGGCTTTTTGGCTGCTGACGAAGATTTCTCCTGCGTCTCGGGATAAAAAGCTGGAGGTAGCGATTCGGCGCGATCCACGTCTCAAGCCGTTCGACCGGCATGGTCTTTATAGCCCGTTTACGCCGGTTATGGGGATTGTCGAGCTGATCCTGTGGTCGCTGGTTGCAGTGGCCTTGATGGGAGGCCTGGGATGGGCGGAATTTGCTTATATCCGCTTACTTCTACTTTATCGGGGAATCAATCTCTGGCCCGGGTTGCTTTTGGGCGTGGCGATTTTTGTGGTGGGGGTAATGGCGTGGGGGTTGGTGCCGGAATATAAACGGGCCTGGCGGTTGAATCGAGAGGGGGTGGATACCACGACGTTGATCGTGGATCTTTTTGAGAAACGGGCCGAGCCCCGAACCCCTAAGACTTATAACGTTGCCTATGATTTGAAGGGGCAGGGAACGATCAGCCATGAGATCAGTTGGTGGTTGTACCAACGGTTGAAGGTGGGGGAGCCGATTGGGTTACGTTATATCCCTTGTGACCCTCAAATCTTTCGACCGCGGTGGTGATTTTAGATGTGCGCGGTCATTTTAGCGTTTCGCAAAGGGCTTTGGCTTGGCTCGAAGCGACGCGCGGTGCGAAGCAGGCGGAGAGAGTTTCTTTGTTCCTATTTTGGGCGGCTTCAGAAAGCCGCCCAAAATAGGGGCTTTTTTCCAGACTAACCGCACAGGTCGGATTTTTTGCGTTTAAAAAGGGCAGTTATACAATTCTGGTAGGAAAAATTTTCCTGAAAGTGAAGAGAACGCCATGGTAAAGTTACCGCCCTGTCGTTTGTTTATGATTATGGCCCGCGAGGCTCCGCGGGCCGTTATTTTTCGCCGGGGACCCTCGAAATTTGTCGAGTTGATCCTCTGGCATACCGATACGGATGAATTTATCCGCGGGCAGTGGTTCAAAGGCCGGATTTATGAGCGGTCGGCCGATCTTTCGCCGGACGGCAGCAAGTTGATCTATTTCGCTGCTCAGATTACGCCGGAGACGTGGGCGGCTGGGGAGGATCGCTGGACGGCGATCAGCAAGCCGCCCTATCTGACGGCGCTGGCTTTCTGGATGGAAGGCGGCGGGGGGCTGTTCGAGGACAATCGAACGGTTGTTTTGCCTTTTGATCCTGACCCGGCTAAGGCCCATTTTCAGCGGGTTCCGAAAGGGCTTACCGTTCACTTCCGTAAGTGGGAGCGGAATGAGGATATCTATGCTTCGGGTGACAAAGCGCGGTTCGATCGCGCCGGCTGGATTGTGCGGCAGGCGGGGATTCTCAAAGGGTGGTTTAAAGGAACCGAGCGGCCGGAAATTCGGGAGCGGTGGAATCCATCCGGACACTATGCGATTTTGTTGACGCGTTGGATGGAGACTTATCACTATTACGAGTCTTTCCAGGTGGTCAATCGGGCGGGAGAGCCGGTGGTGGATACGCAGGGAGTTTCCTGTGCGGATTGGGATCAACGGGGGCGGCTGGTGCTGCTCAAAGAGGGCCGGGTGTGGATCGGTGCGGAAGATATTGTGGGGCAGTCACTCCGGATGCGCGAGTTGGCAAACTTCAATGAGGATCGGTTTGAGCCGGTGGTCGCGCCGGACTGGGCGAAGGTGTGGTAGGTTACTTTGTCTGTTACGAATTTGAGATTTTGTATTGGATAAAATGAGGTCGTGATGGACGAAACCTTGTGGTTCAAAACGTTTGTTCTCGATTTAACAATTTTATTGTTTGTGGTTTCGATTGTTGTCGTTGTAACCACGATCGTGGTTTATCGGGTTGCTCAACGTAAATCGCTTACGTTTGGGTTGAAAGAGGCCTGGCTTGAACGTATTCGGCATCCCGGGCGTGGATATATAGCGGCGGCTCCCGTGATGACCACAACTGATGCGGAAGCTGCCAATGGGGTTGTTTTGGCGTTTGCTTTGATTGTGGGCGGTTTTAGTGGGTATTTTCAGTGGATCAATATTCGAGAAGCCTGGTTGCTCGGTTCTCAAGGGGTAGTGGAGCAGAGAGAGCTGGCGGAGGTTGTCTATGTTCCTGAGAATCCGGAAATTTTTCGTCTTCGGGCTCATTATCAGCCCGGATCAGTCAATACGGATCCTGGTGTATTCGGCGGTTCAATTGCTTTAATTTTTCTGGTGTTGAGTTGGGGTTTTAACATGGAGTATGACCGTGCCGTGCGGTTGCAGCAGGAAGGTGTCAGAGCTTCGTGTCAAGTTTTGAATCTTTATGAAATGCGGGGCCCTAAGGGCGGCGAGAGCTACTATGTTGTCTATAGATTGCCGAATCATTGGGGAATTTGCCATTTTATTTCTAAGGAACAGTATCGGCGTTTACGGATGGGGGAGAGTTTTACCGTACGGTATGTACCCGATGATCCGCGAATTTTTCGGCCGGAGTGGTGATTTTTACCTTTCATCGGGGCAGTTATACGATTTTTAAAACGGTACGTCATTCGATCAGTCCCTATCGCCACGATCATCTTCATGTCGGGCAGCGCATTCCCTTGTGGTATGTGCCGGCGGAACCTAAAATTTTTCGGCCCGATTGGGAAAGGGCGGAGCAATTGGAGATCGATTAACCGGGTCAGAAATTTTCAGATCATGTGAAAGGAGGATTCTATGGGGTCAAGTTTTCACTTGTTGTTGATTGTGGCCGGTTTTCTGGGGGCGCTTGGTTTGGGGATGGTCTGGATGTCGTTTTTCTCGGTGCGATGGGGGCCCTGGGATGCCGAACGGATAGAGTCTTTGATCAAACAGGCCCGAGAGGATAAGGTCTATCTGGCCCTGCTTCCGGTGCCCGAGCCCTGGAAACCGGCACTCATCGGGATGGTGGGGCTGGTGATTGGGCTTGGGGTTGGGGGCGGCATGGGGTATGTGCAATGGATTGCGGTTCGGGAATCTAATTTACTGGCCGCTCGAGGGGTGGTTACGGTGGCGCAGATCGAGGATTTGTCCGCTCACACCAGTTCCAAGGGCCGCAGCTCCTATTCTATGAAATATCTTTTTTATCCTCAGGCGGGGACTGCGGGGGCAGAAGCTGTGAAGGTTTCGGAGAATATTTCCGGCCGTTATTATTATTCTAAAGAGGTCGGCGATGTGATTGAGGTTATTTACGTTCCCGAGGAACCCACGATTGCTCGCGTTCGGGAGCTGTATCACAAGGGGGAGATTTTTGTTTTTCCGAGCATTTTGGGCGGCTTCATTGCTTTGGTCAGTCTGTTGGTGGCCTGGGCCAATGCTCTGGAATATGGCCATGCGGTAAGGCTGAAAGCGGAAGGCATTGCGGGAGAATCGAGGATTGTGGATCTCTATTTTGAGAAGGGGAGAAAGAGCAAGCAAAGCTATTATATGGCCTATGAATTGCCGAACCGGGTGGTTGTCTGTCATTGGATTCGCCATGATTTGTATAAGCAATTAAAAATTGGGGATTCGGTCTCTTTGCTTTATGTGCCCGACGATCCCCGGATTTATCGCCTGCAAGATTAATCATTATGTGGTTTATAAATTGTCCCCAAATATGAAAATCTGTCATTTGATCGAGGGGCGACTTTACCGGCGTTTGAAAGTAGGGGATTCTGTGCGCGTGCGTTTTTTGCCGGACGATCCCAGGATTTTCCGGCCGAATTGGGGAAGCCTGGGGACATTGAAACGTAAGTAGCCGAAGATTTTACGGGCCTTGGGAAACAGGCCCGACGGTAAAGGAAAGGATGGGCTTTATGAGTCAGATGGTGTGGGGGGTTATTGGTGTGGGAGTTGCGCTGATCACATTGCTGATAGGCGTGCTCATTTATCTTTTTTTTCAGGGTAACAACCTGTCGGCGAGTCGGCTGAACAAAATCGGTAACGTTTCCGGCGGAAATCGAGCGAACAAAGTTCGGGTGGAGCCGGTGTTGCCGAAGATTTTTCCGGTGATTGGGATTATGGTTTTCCTGGTAATTGTTGCCAGGGCGGTGGCGGTGGCGGGGTACTGGCAGTGGTGCGCCATTCGGGAGGCCGATTTGCTGCGTACTCAGGGCGTGGTGGTTCAGGGCGTGATTACCGAGAAGCATGTTCATGTGGGGGCAAAGGGTGCGAGAACGTATTATATTTCCTATGCTTTTATTCCCAGGGAAATTCCATCCTCAGAGATCAGTGATTTTTTGAGTGTGTCGCCCTGGTTTTATTCCTCAGTGGAGCAGGGAAATCCTCTGGATATTCTTTATGTGCATAGCGATCCGTGGATCCATCGGGTGCAAATGTTTTATACCTTGGGAGATTTCAGCCCTTCGGGCGGGATTATTTGCAGCGTGGTTGTTCTGGTCGCCCTGTTTTTTATATGGATATTGATACGGGAGTATGACCGGTCGGCGCGATTGGATCGGGAAGGGGTGGAGGGGAGTGCCTGGGTTACCGATTTGTCAACGGAGACCGATGCCAAGGGGCAGACAACCTGCTATGTGGTTTATGAAATAGCCCAATCCTTTACGGTTCGTCATACCATCAGCAAGGACATGTACGGACGATTGAAGGTGGGGATGTCTGTACCGGTACGTTATGTGCCGAACGATCCCAGAATTTTCCGGCCGAATTGGGGAAATTTGTGATCGAATGAGGTAGGGGGCATCAGGAGGATTCTATGAGTTTAGGGGGGCAGCTGGTTGTAGGTGGCGTGATTTTCATTTTGGTGACTGTTGTCATGTTGATTTGGGCTGTGTCTTATTCTGCCTCACAGCGAAATAAGTTTACGTCCGCACGGTGGGCGGGTCTGATCAAAGAGGCCGAGAAACATAAAGTTTATTTGCCCATTAATCCGGTCTCGACGCCTGGGATTGCGGTGTTGTGGGGATTCGTGGCGATGGCGGTGGCTTTGTTTTCCGGGGGATATGGCGGTTATTTTCAATGGAAGGCCGTTCGGGAGGCCGATTTGCTGGCTCGACTGGGGGTGACGGCTCAGGCGCAGGTGATCAGTCACCGGGTCCAACAGGGATCTAAAGGCAGCAAGAGTTATTATGTGAAATATACTTTTTTTCCGCGGTCCGGGGAGATTTCCTCGGGGGAGGTGACAAAGGAAGAAAGCGTTTCTTCTGATTATTATGCTTCCGTGAATCCCGGCGATGAGATTCAGATTATTTATGTTCCCGAGGAACCGGGCGTTTCCCAGATTATGGCTTTGTATCATAAGGGATCGTTTACAGTCTGGCCGGGCATTATCGGCGGCGTGATCGCTTTGATTGCTTTGATGCTGGCCTGGGGACAGCAGATGGAATATGGGCGGGCGATGCGATTGGAGCAGGAGGGGATTGAGGGGCAATCGACGGTTAAGGATCTCTATTTCGAGACGGGGTCGAAAGGCGCCAGGACTTATTATGTCGCTTATGAGTTGCCCAATCGGATGGTTATCCGCCATTCGGTCAATGAGGGGCTGTATAAACGGTTAAGGCTGGGAGATCCGATTCCCTTGCGTTATGTTCCCGATGAGCCTGCGATTTTCCGGCCGCAATGGTAGAATGGTGCCTAAAATTAATTCCAATGCGGTAGCCGGGAGCTGGTTGAAGGCGATTTTTGTATTATCATGGGGAATCCCTCTGCTGGGTTGGATTGTCGAAAGTGGAGTGCGCCTGTTCTTGCCCGGATTTTCCTGGCCGGCCGGTTGGATTTATGGGGCTTTGTTTCCCGGCGGCGCGGTTTTGTTGCTGGCGGGAGGCTTGCTGGCCGTAGAGTTGATCCAGGACGCCCGGATCGAGCGGCATTATCGAGACGCTACTGCAAAAAGCCGGGTGCGGTTGGCCTCGGGGCTGTTTGAATGTCAGGCCTGCGGCTGTACGCAGGTTAAGGAGACGGAGCGCCGATGTCCTGTCTGTGGAAATTCCTGGCCTGAAGGTTGAGCCGGAACGGGATTGCTTTATAAAGGAGAGCTGTGAGCAACATCGATGAACGTCCGAAGATTTATTTGCTGTTACGGCCGGCGATGACGATCCGGGATGCGATGCTCTGGATGGTCGTTGCTGTGTTGGTGGGAATGATGTCGTTGGGGATTGGAATTCATGTATTGGGTCGTATGGTTTGGGAAGACGATTTGCTCAATACTCAAAGTGTTGTGACGGATGGGCAGATCAAGGAGCGCTGGTCTGTCCATAACAGCAAAGGGGGGGCGACTTATTATGTGGTTTATACATTCGTCCCGACCGTGGGGAGTTATCTGCCGCCGTTAATCGAAAAAAGGGAGACGGTTTCCTGGGAATTTTACGATCTCCAGGATGTCGGGGATTCAATTCAGATCATCTATGTGCCCGATCGCCCTCAGATTTCACGCATCCAGGCTCTATACCCACAAAAGCAGCCTCGTTTCTGGCCGTCGATTTTAGGAGGCGATGTTCAATTCTGGCCGTTGCTGGTGGGAATTGTGGGGGCCTTGATTGCCGGATTGTTTGCCGGGGTGTACAAGGTGGAATACGATCACGCGGTACGGTTGGAACGTGAAGGCGTAGGGGTAAAAGCGGAGTTGCTGGATCTTTTTGTCGACAAAGGCGGCAAGACCTGTTATGTGGCCTATGCCATTCCAGGAAAGCGGGCCGTGCGTCATTCGGTTTCCCGTCAGCTTTACGAGCGCTTGCAGGTGGGAGATTCCCTTACGGTGTGGTATGTTCCGCGCGACCCGCGTATTTTTCGGCCCGAATGGAGTGACAGGAGAATCGTTTGAAAGTGGGAGATTTCAATGATTTTCGAGCGGTCTGGGAAGAGGTTTGAACAGAATGGAGTGAACGGTTTTATGGATGAGCATGATTTGGGGACGCGAGTGAGATTGGCGGCAGGCTTTATCCTGGTCCTTGGGCTGTTGTTGTGGGGTCTGTTTAACACCCTGTCGTTCGAGGATCAGGGGAACTTGATGAAAATCTTTTTTAAGTACGAACTTTTTATCAGTCTGGGCTTGTTGTTGTTAATTCTATCTGTCTTAAAATTTGTTTTGCAAGGATCTGCCCGTTGGTGGCGATCATTTCCCGCAGGGCGGCGGACTGATTCCGGGTATATGCGTTATAAGCGAGAGTATGACCTCTATTTGTTGCGCCAGAAGGAAGCACACGCTAAACGTTTGGGGACCGCTCTTCCGGAAACGGCGGCGTTTAATAATGAGACTTCCTCAGAACGGATTTTGCCGGATGGAACGATCCCTGGCGTGGTGGTGGAGCTTGTTGTGGAGCATGAAACCCGGATTCATTATGTGATTTTCGATATTCCGGGGCATGTCACTCTGCGGAAAGCGGTCAGTGTGCCGATTTTCAACTGCCTGAAAGTGGGTGATGTGATTGCTTTGCGGCCACATCCTGAAGAGTCAGGAAGCTTCCTGGCTGAATGGGAAGATGCCTGATGCCGAAAAAGGCAGAGGGGGTGGATTTAATGAGGCCCAATTTTCGCGTGCTTTCCGAGGCGCGCGAAAATTGGAATAAAAAGCTTTTTTTTCTGCTGCCGTTGTTGACCGTAGTGCTGCGTACGGTCTGGCTGGTCGTTTTTCCTAACAATCCGGTTGAGCCGGTCGATGCGCGTGGTTTTCAGCAGCTGGCGCACAATCTGGCGGCCGGCAACGGTTTTTCGATGGACCCGGCGGCTCCTTTCTGTCCGGCGCTGGTCCGGACTCCGCTTTATCCCTTCTATCTGACCGGTATCTATGCTCTTTTGGGTGAAGATCCGGCTCGCGCGGTCCTTTTCAGTTTGCTGTTGGAAGCGCTTACAACGGCCCTGGTGGTGCGACTGGGGCGCACCTTGAGCGGCCGCCCCGGCGGAGCGCTGGCCGGTCTGCTCTATGCGTTCAATTTTACGACACCGCATTATGCCGGCGCTTTGTGGTCGGAGACGCTGTTGTTGCCTTTGATGGCTGCGGCGCTCTGGGCGACGTTGACGGGATGGCGCCGTCCGGGTCGGCGTACGGCGGCTCTGGCCGGATTGAGTTGGGGCCTGGTAGTGTTGACCAAGCCAAATTTTCAATACCTGGCGCTGGCGATGGCCGGGCTGTGGTGGTTGGCTTCACGCCGGCAACGCTGGACGACGGCATTCTTTGGGCTGGGAATCATGGCGGCGGTGGGGCCCTGGCTGATTTACAACGATCAGATTTCCGGCCGCTGGATGCTCTCGACCGCATTTGAAGAAAATCTCTCCCGGGTTAGTGCGGTGGCGACGTTGGCGGCCGTCAGAGAGACGCCGGCTGAGCCGTGGACTCCTACCTGGGAAGTCTTTTACATGGAGATTGTGGGACAGGCTGCCGACCGTTACGGATGGACGGTGTGGGACGACGCTCAACTTTCCTGCCGCGAGCGGGAGGAACACCATCGGCAGATTGCCGTTGTGGCGGGCGAGGTGACCCGCGCTCATCCGTTGGAGATGCTGGGCGCTCATCTTTGGGGCGTCGGGCATAGTCTGTGGGACCCCGGTCATGCCCGGCTTTACCTGCTTTTGACTGGACGCAGCTGGGAATCGACCGGCGTCGTGGAGGATATCTGGGTTCGGATGGGCGAGTCGCTGCGGATCTGGGCGGTGGGCGATGCTCTGTATGTTTTCTGGATGGAGCGGGTGGTGCGGATCCCCTGGGATGCCGCGCTTTTGTGGTGGGGATTGGGGATCGGGCGGTTGGGTTTGTGGTATGCCGGGCTGCGGGGGGCTGGACGGCTGCGGCGGCGTTGGCCCGCGGCCCTGGCTCTCATCGGGGTGATCGGCTATTGCATCGGTCTGGCCGGTCCGATTGCCTATGATCGTTTTTACCTGCCGGCCATCCCGGCGGTCATTACCCTGGTGGTAGTGGGGATTTTCAGCGGAAGCAGACAGTAGATAGTAGACAGCCCATGTCGCCGGGGCGGCTCTGGAAAGGCCCATTTTTTCGCGCGTGGCCCTCACCCCCCGGCCCCCTCTCCCGCGCGCGGGAGAGGGGGAGTAAGAGAACCTTGTCGGGGCGACTCTGGAAAGGTCCATGTTTTCGTGCGCCTTCTGAGGCGCACGAAAACATAAATAAAAAACTCTCTCCCGATCCAGCGCGTCGCTTTTTACCGAGAAAAGATCATTTGCGGGGCGTTACAAGGCCGGGGCCCTCCTGTAGAGCCCTGTTTTCAGGATCGAGATTCTTGAAACGGTGCTACAATCTGCTCTTATCTTAAGGAAAGGACGTTTGAGTGATATGGCCGATTGGAAATCCTTTTTAAAGGCGGATCCGCTCCCCTGGCTGCTTGAGGAAGAGAACCCTTCGGTACGTTATCTCACGTTGACGAAAATCCTGGGGAAAACGGAGACCGATCCTGAAGTGATTCAGGCGCGGGGGGCGATTATGGCGCGAGGAGCTGTGCCTCAGATTCTGGATCGTCAGGCGGACGGCGGCTATTGGGCAGATCCCAAGGCTTTTTATCGTGCTAAATACAAGGGGACGGTCTGGCAACTGATCATTCTTGCCGAGTTGAACGCTGACGGCCGCGATCCCCGGGTCAGAGCCGCCTGCGAATTTATCCTGGACCATTCTCAGCATGTGGAAAGCGGCGGTTTTTCTGCCAGCAGCTATGTCCGGGAGCCGGGAGGCTATAAGAGTGAGGTTATTCCCTGCCTGACCGGTAATATGGTCTGGAGTCTGTTGCGTCTGGGGTATGAGAGCGATCCCCGGCTGCAACGGGGGCTGGATTGGATTACGACCTATCAACGTTTTGATGATGGGGACGGTCCTGTTCTGGGGGAGTGGCCGTATGACCATTATGATATGTGCTGGGGCCGTCATACCTGCCATCTGGGGGCGGTGAAAGCTTTGAAGGCCCTGGCGGAGATTTCGGCGGAGCGGCAGACTCCTGAAACGGCGCGGGTGACCCGTGAGGGGGCGGAATATTTTCTGTTGCATCATATCTACAGGCGCAGCCATGATCTGTCCAAAGTTTCCAAACCGGGCTGGCTGCGCCTGGGGTTCCCGCTGATGTATCAAACCGATATCCTGGAGATCCTGGGTATTTTAACTCATTTGGGTTATCGGGATGAACGGATGCAGGAGGCGGTGGATAAGGTGGTTTCCCGGCAAGATGACACCGGCCGATGGATTTTGCAGGAGACTTTCAACGGTCGTTTTCAGGTGGATATTGAAAAGAAGGGTGAACTCAGCAAGTGGATTACTTTCCGGGCCCTGGAAGTTTTGCAGCGATATTACGGGTAATTTAACCCAAGTTGCTACCTTTAAAAGACGTGCTTTCTATTTAAGCTTTTTTGCATGCAAAGGTTTAGTAGAAAGTAGACGGTAGACAGTAGACAGCGGATTTCCAGTCCATTTGAGCCGGTAAGGCGAAGATTTTTGCTGTCTACTGTCTACTTGCTGCTGTCTACTTTGGGATGGCATGCAGCGGATATTGAATCATGGGCTGGATTTATCGAGGTAGCAACTTGGGGTAATTTAATCAATTTTTTCCGGTTGCATTTGATCGTGATCCGGCAGCACATCTTCCATATTGCGAATATGGGGAAAGAGGTAACCGGAAAGCAGGGTCAGGGTCGTTAACAGGCCAAAAACGATCATGATGGCGGACATTCCTGCGCCGCGTTCCGTCCCTACCAGCCACCCCAAGAGAGCGGTCACGGCATTCTGCGACTGCATGGCCGGTTCCATGATACGGTCCGCCAGGAGTCCTCCCAGGATCGGGGTAAAAGTATCCGGGAACCAGGCGAGCATCCGGCGGGCTGAAAAGACTCGCCCCTGGATATCCGGAGGGACTTTGATTTGCAACATGGCATTGCTGGTGGCAATGCCGACGCTGGCTCCGATTCCCGAAATTAAAAGCGTTGGAATCCAGCCTTCCAGGCTGCGGCTCAGGCCGAAGAGGATATTCCCAAACAGGCAATAGAGGCTCCAGCCCAGCAGCGTTCCATGGAGGCGGCGTTTAGGTCCCCCCCAGGCGCTCATAAGGACGGAACCCAGGGTCCAGGAAACGGCCCCCGCGGTTTGCACTGTGCCCAGAATCAGGCTGCTGTTGTCGGTGCGCAGGAGGACCATGGGAACATGGACGCTGCCGGAGATGCCCATAAAGAGGTTGGCTGAGAAGAGCAGCATGACATAACCGAAGAGACCGGGGCGTTGGAAGATGAATTTGAAGCCGAAGGTGATTTCTTGCCAGAAATTGCCCTGGCTCAGTTTGCCTTCTTTGCTTTGGGGGGGCGTCGGCACCTGGACCAGCGCCAGGGCTCCGATGGCCAGAACAAAGGTGATTACATCGATCATCAGGATGCCGTTCAGGCCGACAATGGGCATCAGGGCGCCGGCCATGAGGGGAGCGACGATGGCCGGGCTGGCCTGGACAAAAGACATCATCCCGTTGGCGCGTCCGTATTGTTCTTTGGGGACCATGGTGGTGATGGCGGCGGAATAGGCCGGCCACTGGAAGGCATTGCCCAATCCGATCAGGATATTGATTAGATAAAAATGCCAGATTTCCAGGTTCCCGGTGGCGAACAGGATTACAATTCCCAGTGTGCCCAGGCCGGCTGTCAGGTCGCTAATCATCATCATCAATTTTCGGTTATAGCGATCGACCATGACGCCGGCAAGGGGGATGATTAGCAGGTAGGGCAGGGTAAAGGCCGTCTGCATGATTCCCAGGGTGGTGGCGCTTTCGGTTTGTTTGAAAACCCAGATGGAAAGGGCAAAGCCGGTCATGTTGGAGGCCAGAATGGAAACGGCTTGCCCGAGTAAGATGAGAGTCAATCCGAACATACCCGAAGGGCGTTTGGAGGGATTTTGTGGGAGGGTCATGCTGGATATCCTTTGATTGGTGTGGACTATGATTTTTTCCTGAAGGACTTTAGCATAATTCACCGAATTGACAAACAAAAACATCGGAACCCCCCGCTTATTTTCACCGTCATAGAGGGCGCCCGGCAAATAGAAATGGCCATTGCTTTTGCTGTGTGATTTCCCAATTCCTGACAGGAGACGATGAGATGAAACGGAACCTTTTTGCCTGGGGGACGGCTTTGTTGGGTTTGTTTTTGCTGGCTTGCAATTTGCCTTTTTCCCGGCCCACGCCTCGGCCGGCGCCGTTGACCGTCACACCGGCGGAAGCGGCAACGTTGGAAGTACTTTCACCTCAAAGCGGATTTACCGCCACGCCGGCAGCTTTGGCAGCTCCGATCGAATCAACCCCTCCGGTAGCAGCTCAGCCGCCGGTTCCCGAACTCAAAGGTGAGGGCGCCGGCTTGTTGAATCCGTTAGAAGCGGGCTTGTTGTCTATGGCGACAGATCCGGTCCAACCTTTACATGGCTGGGCAGTGGCTTCCGACACGGGAAACCTCTATGTGTTGGATGCTGAAAATCGGCTCTATGAATTGCAGGCCCACAGTTTGACCGTGTTGCAGCGCAGCGAGCCGCTGTTTTCCGGCGGTGTGGCCACCTCAGGCTTTCAAGGCTGCCCGGCGGCCTTTTTGCAGGTGAGCGGCGAGCAGATTCTGGTCGGATCCAATCAAGTGCAGCAGACCCGGGTGCTGGCGCGGGCCGGATTCCAGAGCATCGCCGCGCTGGATAAAGCCGGTCGAATGGCGCTCGATCCGGGACGCCGGCTTTATCTGGTTTCTCCCTGCGGTGAGGCGGGGACGCTTTGGGCCTATAACGTCAATGATTGGGCTGAGGCTCCGGTGTCGTTGCTGGCGCCGGTGGCCAATGCCCGGCGGGAGTGGCCTGAGGATGTGGTGATCGATTATGCAGCCGATCAGGCTTATGTGAGGATGTTGACCTATCCAGGTTCGCATCCGGCCGGAGAATATCGGATTTACGATCTCAACAGCTGGCAATTAAAGGGACGATTCGGTCAGGTGGCGGGATGGATGGAGTCGGCTACGCTGGCTTCGGAGGCGGGATGGATTGCCACGCTGGAGGAAGGGGCAGCCGGGCCTTTCGGCAGCCGTTTGTTGACCGTGGATCGGGCCGGGCAGGAGCTGCATGAGTTCAAATATCTGGGGGGGCAGCCTCTTTTCGATTCGACGGGGAGCTGGTTGTATCTTTTGCAGCGTGGGGAGCTCTGGCTGTTGAACGGCGGGGATTTGACGTTGGCCCGGGCCTGGCCTTTTCTGGACCGTTCTCCAGAGGGATTGCTGCTGGCACCTGAAGGAAGCATGATCTATCTGCTGGGCAATGGCTGGTTGCAAGGGGTGGATACGGTTGCTTTGCGTGATGGTCGGCTGGGGGCGCTGGATTTGCTGCCGCAGGGACCTTTCCGCGAGGGGGTGGGCTGTTCTGAATGCGGCAATGTCGATACCGGGCATATTCAAATTTACACCTCTCCTACTTATGTTCAGGATCGTACCGTCTATGCGCTGGTGAACCATAACAATATTTATCGCAGCCGTGACGGTGGACGGAGCTGGGTGTTGCCGTCTGTTCTGGGCTATCCTGTTACCAGTCAGATTGCGGGCTATTCTCTATCCCCCAACTTTGCGGCCGATCAGACGATCACGGCGATGGGGGTTACCCAACCAGTTTACCGTTCGGTGGATGGGGGGGATCACTGGGAGGCGTGGGCGCCGCCCCTGGCTTTTACATCGGATCGCACCGGCAATCGGGAGATCTATCTGGCGGATGCGGATGGGGCGAATGTGCGGCCGTTCACGGCTGACCCGGCCGATGATGAGACGGCGACCTGGTCGCCGGGCTGGACCTGGATCGCCTATCAGAGCAATCGAAGCGGCAACTGGGATATCTACAGCCAGTCGGTCAACTGTTTGGGGGCGGGGTGTGACGTTCGCGCTTTGACCGATAACCCCGGCGATGATTTGCTGCCGGCCTGGTCTCCGGATGGGAAGCGGATCGCTTTCGTCTCGACGCGGGACGGCAATCCGGAGCTTTACCTGATGAACGTCGACGGCAGCAATCAACAGCGGCTGACCTTTAACGAGGGGGGGGACTGGCGGCCGGCCTGGCGTGAGGATGGGCGCTCTCTGATCTTTACCCGGGATCAGAGCGGCAGCCATGATATCTACATGCTTCAGGTGCCGGCGCCGGGCGAAAATCCCGGAACTGAAATTGGATTGACGCCTCTGGTGACCGGAACGGCTGATCAACGCGATCCGGCCCTGTTTTACAATCATCTGTTTTATCTGGAGAGCAACGATAACGGCTTTCAGGTGAATTTCATGTATGGGGGCGGCAATTCCTGGGCCAATCCCTGGGCCGAAAACACCCGGATATGGGTGCGTAGCTCCCCCGGGCAACAGGTTTCTCATCCGGCGGCGCTGGCGACTTCGGCCGGTGCTTTTTTGATCGGATGGGAGAGCGGCGGCAATATGGATATTTATCGAGTCGACGGCGGGTTCGATTCGACCAATTTTCAGCCGGTCATCGTTTCCCCGGCTTTTGACGGGCAGCCGGCCTGGGGTCCTCCCGTCTGGGAGCCGTAAGAAGAAGTAGCCAGCAGACAGCTCGCGTCGCCGGGGCGGATCTGGAATCTGAAACGTAAAACGTAATGGAGAATTCGCGCATCGCCGGGACGGATCTGGAAAAGGCCATGTTTTGGCGCGCATTCTGATGCGCGCCAAAACATAAACAAAAAAATTCTTTTACGGCAGGAAGCTTCCCAGCGGTCCCTGCCGATCGGCAATATCCTCCAGCTCCGCGTAGGGAATCGTCACGCTGGGAGCCCCGCTTACATACGGTCCTACCTGATAGGTATTGAACTGAATCATCAATCCCTCGGACGTGATCGCCCAAACCCTGTAATTTCCCCAGGTCGGATCGGCTCCTTTGTCGAACCCGGCTCCCAGGTAGCCCTGGGCTGTCAGTTCTTTCCGGCAGTATTGAGAAATCACTTCCAGATAATTCGATCCCGGCAGAAAGAGCTGATCCAGCCGCAGGGAATGCCCCTGATTGAGATCGTAGTTCAGGCTGGCGATGTAGTGGTTGGGATGGGCGCCGCCCGTGTAGCTCATCACATAGTAGAGGATGCTCACCGTCCATCCGACGGGAGCGAGTTGATGGGCTTTGATCATCAGGGTGTAGCTCATATCTGAACCTGAATTAATGGAAGGGTAATCTTTTGAGAATTTAATAAAGGAAGCGGTTTGTTGTTCCACAAAGAAGGCGGCCAGCCGATTGACATGCGCGACGCGGGGATCGTCGGAGCCCTGGAGGAGGGGGGTCTCGGTTTCTATTGAGTACTTTATTTCCGTGTTGTTCTCGTTATAGGGTTGGGTGGAAAAAAAGACCGTATCGCTGATGATCAAGGGGACGGCCGGGGTAGAAGTGTCGACCGTTTGTCCGAAGCCCATAAAATCAAGCTGACGGCGGGCGGTTACCGAGGGATAAAATCCCCACAAGGCGTGAGATATTTCGGGAAGGTATTGGAATCCGGTGCCGTTCCAGGTGTAGACGTTGGTGTTGGCATATTCCGATTGGCCTTTGATTCCGGCGATTTGGACCCCCATGATCATCAACTCGTAGCCGGGTTTTTCGTCGCCGTTGTCGTAGAAGACGGCTTCAATGGAGACCCGGTCGCCGGGAAAGATTTCATCGGTTACCGGCAGTTCGTATTTCTGGTAGCTGTTGCCGGAGGGGACCAGGACCCAGCCGTTGAAAAAGGGTTTGGCGCCGGGGATGGTGTAGAGCATGACGAGATTGCCGGAGCCGGGGCCGAATTCCCCTTCCAGCACGGGATGGAGCAGGGTTGCGCCGGCCGGCAGGATGCGATGGGCGAAATCTTCCAGCGATTCTTCCGGGGCTTTGGCGAAGAAGCCGGCGGGAAGGGCTGTGGCCGGAGCGGGAGGCGTCTGTTCCGTTGTGGGAGCCGGCGTGGAATTGCCGGGCAGAGGGAGCGGGGTGCTGGTCTGGGGCGGCGTTTGATTTTGGGGCGTTAAGGGGGTGACGGTAGTGCCTGGGGTGCTGAAGTTGCAGGCCAGCAGCAAAACGGCGCAAAGGGCGATCCAGGGCAGTGGTTTCATAACGAATCTCCTTAATTCAACTGGTCGGGTGGATAAGTCGGCTAAAAGTCGACCGTTCAATCATAACGGCAAATTCCTGGAAGGACATCAAAAGAAGGGGGTATTTTACTCTACTTTAAATGAGGTAGTTAGATTCAGCGGGTGTTGAGAGCTCGAAAGATCATTTTCAGGATTTCGGGGCGGGCATTGAAGGGAATCAGATGGACTTCCGGGTGTTCCTTATGGTAAACGCGGAAGATTTCATCGGCAAAGTCCGGCCCCAGGCTCTCTACCCCGGCAAAATCGAGAATCACCTGCCTGAAGCGTTCCAGGCGGGGCACCAACCGGCGGGCCTGAGAGCGGGAGATGAGGTTCTCATCGCCATAGCCGGCCAGGGCTACGGGAATATTGGTGCGGTCGAAACGGGGGCGGTCGGGATCGGTGGAGTAGCGGCTGAAGACTTCGGCGAGTTCGGTGGGAGAGTGAACTGCGAGTTCCAGGATGACGGCGGTGCCGGTCTGGAAAAGAGGATTTTCTTCTACCAGCCAGTAACCCGACTGTTCGTTATGGGAAAAGCGGAGGTTGTGGGAGACGATGTCGAAAGAGTCAAAGCAGCGGGAGATGAAGAAGAGGCCTTCGCCGTTGTGATGATCGGGAGCGGTGGTCAACTTGCCTTTGGCCAGTTCCAGGCAGCTTTGTTGAGGATCGTTCAATTCCAGGGCGGTCTGGATTTTGTCGAAGATCCCCAGGCCGTCATCGATGACCATGAACCGTATCAGGTGATTGCCGGCTGTTAATTTCAGAAGGACGGAATTTCCTTCCGAGTGTTGAACGGCATTGTTCAGGATTCCCGTCAGGCCATATTGGCAGAGGTGGAGGATATGGGGCGGCAGATATTGGAGCGGTTCTTTAAAGTAGAGCCGCCAGATTTCATCTTCTTGCAATTCGGCCAGAGGTAATTGTTGGGAGATTTCGACGGGGCGTTTGTATTCTCGCCGGCGGGAAGTCCCCGTGGAGATCAGGGCTCCGGAATCGGCCAGCTTCTGGATGTGGCGTTGAGCGGCCTGGCGCGAAATATGGAATTCAGCGGCGACCGCAGCGCTCAAGTCATGGGGATGGGCCTCGACATGGGCGATGATCCATTGGTTGATTTTAACGGAACGTTCGGCGCGAGATTCCATGGTTCCCCCGGAACTGTGAATTAGAGATGGCTTATTGTAAAACGTGAAACGTAAAACGTAAAATGTAATGATCTGTTGTCCCAGTGTAAAAGTCCATTTTTCGGTGGCTTTCTGAGGCCGGCGGGTCCCCAAGGAACCGTGGTCGCCAAATAAAATTGTCAAAAAGCGTTTTTTTATTCCCCCTATTCCCCCTGCCCCCCTTTCCCCCGAGGGAAAGGGGGGATAGTTAAGCATTTTGGTCGCGCTGCAAAGCAGCGCGACCAAAATGCAATTAATATTCTCCTCTTCTGGTCTGCTTGTGAGAGAGAGGGGGGCAGATCAGGCAACTTAAGCCATTTGCGATAGCAATTCCTTGAAAAAGGAGGAAAGAAAAAGTTTGTTTTTTCGCGCGCCGTCTGCGGCGCGCGAAAAAATGAATAAAAAACTCTCTCTTTCCATCCTGCGCGTCGTATCTTACGGGAAAATGCCCTGTGCGGAACGTTACAAAACCGAGGTGGAGATAGAAAGAACCTTTCGCGTTTCGCGTTTCGCGTTTGGCGCATCACGTTATACAATGAGGCATCATTTCCCCGACGAACAGGAGGACCGGACGCATGAAAATTTTGATTGCAGCCGATATGGAAGGGGTTTCCGGCGTTGTACATTGGGACGATGTCACGGCAGGTCTTCCCGAGTATGAGCGCTTCCGGCGCATCATGACCGGCGATGTCAATGCGGCTATCCGCGCGGCGATCGATGCGGGCGCTCAGGATGTTTTGATCACCGACGGCCATGCTTTGGGGCGCAATCTGTTGTTGGAAGAGCTGGATCCCCGGGTCCACTTCAATCGGGGCTGCGCCGGCCCGCTTTCGATGGTCCAGGGAGTAGAGACCGGGGTCGATGGGGTGATGTTTGTGGGGTACCATGCCCGGGCCGGCTGCCCCAATTCGATTTTGAGTCATACTTATACCGGCGATCGGATTTTGGAAGTGCGGCTGAACGGTGAGGAGGTCGGTGAGACGGGGATCAATGCCGCGTTGTGCGGTCACTTCGGCGTGCCGGTCGTCATGATTTCTGGGGATCAGGCGGTCTGTTTTGAGGCGACGATGTTGTTGGGTGAGATTGAAAGCGCGGCGGTCAAATATGCCTGGAGCCGGATGGGGGCCGAATGCCTGCCGCTGGAGGAAGCGCGCCGGTTGATCGGTCAGGCGGCTTTCCGCGGCGTGACGCGGCTGCGCGAGGGGCAGGCCCCGGCTCCATATCGGTTGGAGACGCCCATTACGGTGAGTGTGATGCTGAGAGATCCGTTGATGATCGAGCAGGCGTTGTGGGTGCCGGGAGCCCGGCAGGTTGATGACCGGCGTATTGAATATACCGGCCCCGATATGGTGACGGTTTTTCAGGCTTTCCGCTCCATGACCATTTTGTCCCGGGTATAAGGCGGCACCCCGAAGGATGAAAATTCAGCGGAAGTAGACAGCGGTAAGCAGACAGTAGACAGCCTGCGTCGCCTGTGCGGCTCTGGAAAAGGGCAAAGAAAGTAGACAGCGGCAAGTAGACCGTAGACAGCCCGTGTCGCCGGGGCGGCTCTGGAAAAGCCCTTGTTTTCGCGGGCTTTCTGAAGCCCGCGAAAACATAAACAAAAAAACTCTCTTTCCCTGCTTCGCACCGCGCGGCGTATCTGACCGGGAAAAGATCATTTGCGGGACGTTACAAGGCCGGGTTATTTTCAGGACAGAACGCCATGCCGGGGGCGGCACCCCGAAAAATGAAAATGGTTTGTCCGGGCGCTGGCCCTCTCCCTAATCCCTCCCCCCTGCGGTTGTGAAGGCGCAACGCGCTTCCAGGAGATTCGTGGCGAAGATACGCCGCCGGCATCGGAGTGAGGGGGAGGGACTTCAGAGTGCGTTGCCGGGGCGGCTCTGGAAAAGGCTATGTTTTTGTGCGCATTCTGATGCGCACAAAAACATCAACAAAAAAACTCTCTTTCCCTGCTTCGCACCGCGCGTCGCATCTGACCGGGAAAAGATCATTTGCGGGACGCGGCAAGGCCGGGGGCCATGCCAGCGCAGGCTATTTTCAGGACAGAACGCCATGCCGGGGGCGGCACCCCGAAAAATGAAAATAGACGATTCGTCAGGATTGGGTACCCACAAGGGGTACCCCTACGGGAGACGTTTTCCGGGTAGGGGCGGCCCGATGTGGCCGCCCTCGGGGAGATTTTTGCAGGGCGGGGCCTATTTTCAGGACAGAAAACATATTCTTCCTGCGCGGTTAGCTCCGAAAACAAGAGAAAGAAAAGCCCATTGAGGAGGGGACATGGCTGAAGAGACCTTTGCCGACCTGATGCATGCAGTCAACCAGGGTTTTGAAGCCGGACTTTGGTCTACAACCCTGGAGCGGATTGAGGCGGCCTTGCTTTGCTTTCCCGAACGGGCCACCTTGTTGAACTATTATCGTGCCTGTTTGAATGTTCGATTGGATCGGCACGATCAGGTATTGACGATTTTACAGGGCATTTTGGATTCGGGGGTTTGGATGTCCGAGGACCTTCTTCGGAAGGCTCCTTCATTTGTATCTTTGCAGGGGCAGACGGAATTTGAAGCTCTGGTGGTTCGGAGTGTGGCTTTGCGGGAGGCAGATCCAGAGGCGGGCCGCAGGGATGCGGTGATTTTGGAGCCGGCAGGCCCTCAACCCTGGCCTTTGCTGCTTGCGCTTCACGGCAACAATACCCGGGCAGGCGATTTTGCTCCAGCCTGGGAAGCCGCACGGGCGGCCGGATGGCTGGTTGTGGTTCCTCAATCCGGTCAGGCACTTTGGACCGGGCATTATGTCTGGAACGATCAATCGGTTGGGGTGGCCGAAGTGCTGGATTGTTATCGGACGATAGCGGCGCGCTATTCGCTCGACCGGAAGCGGATGATTCTGGCCGGCCATTCGATGGGAGGGCAACTGGCGTTGCGTCTGGCCCTGGGGGGGAGCCCGGCCGTGGGTGGTTTTATTCTGGTAGGGCCCTATTTCCCTCCATTGGAGGAATGGGAAGCGTTGATTTCCGGTGCGCAGGGACGAGCCTTGAGAGGAAAGGTTTTTCTGGGCGAAAACGATGTTGCTTTGCCGAAGGAACGGGTGCGGGCTGTGGTGGAGCGGTTAAACACCGCCGGAATCGTCTGTCAATTGGAGATGTTGCCTGAGCGCGGGCATGAGGTGCCCCCTGATTTTGGAGAGTTGTTGGGGGCGGCTATGATCTTTGTTGAAGATTGATCTTTTATCGTAAAACCAAAAGGAGCCATGCTAATGTCTGAAGAAACTATTCAAGAACTGATGGATGTGATTGAACAGGGATTCGCTTCCCAAAATTGGGCTCCGACCCTGGAACTGGTGGTGGCGGCGATGCCGCGTTTTCCCGAACATTCTACCCTTTTGAACTATTACAGCGCCTGTCTGGCGGCGCGCCTGGACCGCTATGATGAATCGTTGACCTTTCTGCAGGGGATTCTGGATTCGGGGAGCTGGCTTTCAGAAAATATCCTTCGTAAATCGCCTTCTTTCGTGCCGTTGCAGGGACGGGCGGATTTTGAAGCTCTGGCGGCCCGTAGCCTGGATTTGCATGCCCGGGAGCGGGCGGAAGGCCGGGAGTCGCCCTTGATTGGGGAACCGTCGGGGCCTCAACCCTGGCCGTTGTTGATCGCGCTCCATGGCAACAGTTCCAATGCGGCGGCTTTTGCCGAGCCGTGGAAGACGGCTCAGGCGGCTGGTTGGTTGACGGCCCTTCCCGAGTCCAGTCAGGCGGTTTGGCGCGATACCTATGTCTGGAACGATCAGCAGGTGGGAACGGCGGATGTGCTGGCCTGTTACCGTGCCCTGTGCGAACAATATTCCATCGATTCAATGCATGGGATTATCGCCGGCCATTCGATGGGCGGACAGCTGGCGCTGCGGCTGGCCTTGACCGAAAGTCTGCCTCTCTGTGGATTTATTCTGCTCGGGCCCTATTTTCCGGAACTGGATGAATGGGGGGCGTTGATTGCGGCCGCGCAGGGGCGGCCGTTGCGGGGTGTGGTCTTCCTGGGGGAAAACGATCGGGCGTTGCCTCAGGACCATGTGCGGGCGGTGGTGGATCAGTTGAATGCGGTGGGGATTGTCTGTCGGCTGGAGATGCTGCCCGGACGAGGGCATGAGATCCCGCCCGATTTTGCGGAGTTGCTGAAGCCGGCCCTGGATTTTGTCAAAGGATAGTTTTTTTCAGAGTTCAGTTGCCCGGTTCCTGTCCCGTGGTAAAATCCTTTTGTCCATTTTTTGCACAAAAATTCCATTTTCAGCGATTGAAATCGTTGAAGGAGCAATGAAGCGATGGCGCTGACCAAGATCGTCTGTACATTGGGGCCTGCCTGTGAAGCACCGGAAACTTTGCGAGCCATGATCCGCGCCGGTATGACAGTGGCGCGCCTGAACTTTTCCCATGGAACTCCCGATCAAAAGCGGGCGCAGGTGGAAGTTCTGCGCCGTCTTTCGCGGGAGGAAAACCGGTACGTGGCAATTATGGCGGATCTCCAGGGGCCCAAGATTCGGGTGGGCGATTTACCTCCCGAAGGGGTGATGTTGCAGGAAGGCAGTGAGATCGCGTTGGTTGCCGGGGAGAGCTCTTCCGATCCCCAGCACGAGATTCCCTTCCCTCATCCCGATATTGTGGCGGATATCCAGCGAGGAAACCGTATTTTGTTGGATGACGGCACGTTGGAGCTGGAAGTGCTTTCTGTGGCGCCGCCGCGAGTGCGCTGTCGCGTGCGGGTGGGCGGTAAATTGACCTCGCACAAGGGCGTCAATCTGCCCGGCGTGCCGTTGCGTCTTTCGGCGATGACCGATAAGGATCGGGTCGATGCTCAGATGGCGGTCGATTTGGGCGTCGATTATCTGGCTCTTTCGTTTGTGCGGAAAGCGGCTGATGTGGTGGAATTGCAGCACTTCTTGCAGAATTACGCCGGGGTGACCTCCGAGCGGCAGGTGGGGGTGAATCCCAATCAGTTGCCGGCCATTGTCTCTAAGATTGAGAAGCCGGAAGCGTTGCTGGATCTGGAATCCATCGTGCGGCAGAGCGATGCCGTGATGGTGGCCCGCGGCGATTTGGGCGTCGAGACAGCTCCGGAGCAGGTGCCGCTGGCGCAGAAGCAGATCATCCGTCTTTGTAATCGTATGGGGAAGCCGGTGATTACGGCCACCCAGATGTTGCAATCGATGATCGACAATCCGCGGCCGACCCGTGCTGAGGCCTCCGATGTGGCCAATGCGATTATCGACGGCAGTGATGCCGTGATGCTTTCGGGCGAGACTTCGGTGGGGCGCTATCCGATCGAAGCGGTGCAGATGATGACGAAGATTGCGGAGAATGTGGAGGCTTCGACATCGTTCCCCTATCATCAGCTGTTGCAGCTGGATGCAGATGAAGGCGAATCGACGGCGGCGCGGGTTTCGCGGGCGATCAGCCGTTCCACCGTGGAAATCTCCGAGGATGTGAATGCGACCGCGATTTTGACCTCATCGGAATCCGGCCGGACGGCGCGGATGGTGGCTCGTCATCGGCCGCACGTTCCTCTATTGGGGATGACCCCCTTTGAAGAGACGGCCCGGCGGATGAATCTGGTCTGGGGCGTGATCCCGGTGGTGGTGACCGATTTTGTAAACACCGACCATATGATTCAGACGATGGTGCGGGCGGCGGTGGCGCGGGGGTATGCTCAGGTGGGACGGGAAGTCGTCCTGACGGCGGGGATTCCGCTGGAAGTCCACGGCGTGACCAATATGCTCAAGGTGCACACCGTTCGTGCCGTCGATCTGGAAGAGTAGCAGGGGAAGTTGACAGCAGACAGTCTGCGTCGCCGGGGCAGCTCTGGAAAAAGCCATGGTTTGGTTGGCCCTCCCCCCTGCCCCTCTCTCTTGTTTTGTTGTTAAGTATTGCCGCGATTCGAGTTGATGCGTTTTTGGGTGTAGTCGCGAGCGATGCGGGAGGGAGAGGGGGGAGAAGACGCCGTGGGGGCAGATCTGGAAAAAGCCATGGTTTGGTTGCCCCTCACCCCCCGGCACCCTGCTTCGCACCGCGCGCGGGAGAGGGGGAGTAAGAGATCGTTGCCGGGGCGGTTCTGGAAAAAGGCTATGTTTTCGTGCGCATTCTGATGCGCACGAAAACATAAACAAAAAACCTCTCTCCCCTCGAGCCGGCGCGGCGTCCCTTAGGGGGAAAGGGTCAGGTGCGGGTGAGTGGGTGGCACCCCGAAGGATGAAAAAGGTTGTCTGGCGCGGTTTCGGGTCTGCGAACCCCAGGCTACCTTAAGGTCGCCCCTTTGGGGCTGAGAATGCTTGACAAGAAGGCGCCTGTTAATGCGGCGGGGGCAAAAAAAGGGGAAGGGGGAATTTGCATGCCTTCTGAGGCGTGCAAATTCCCCAAAAAACAAACTTCCTCCTCTTTCCCCCGCGAGCGGGGGAAAGGGGAGGGCCGGGGAGGGGGCCAGTGCGGCCTATTTTCAGGTCCGCACCGGTAAGAAATAAAAAAGGAGGCAGTTATACAACTGCCCCCTTTGAAATCAGACGGAGAAATTTGTATCTACTCAGTCGCCGCCATTTCCGGGGCCGCCATCGCTACCTGAGGGGTTCCACAATAAGGACAGAGAGTCCATTCCAACTGCAAGGGGTGCCGGCAGTTGTGGCAGGTTTTCTTCAAATGGGCATGGCAATGGGGGCAATAGAGAAATTCAGCCCGAGTTTTTGCGCCGCAGGATGGACATACTTCCGGTTCTTCGATGGCTTGCAGCAGGGCTTCCTGCTCCAACGCCCGTTCGTAAGCTTCGGAAAGGGTTTCTTTGGGGCGCAGCAGAAAATAGATAAACAGTCCCGGCAACGTTAAAATTGCTACCATCAAACTGGCCAGAATTCGTGCAATCACATCCCGGCTGCGGTTCCGCATGTCGTGATAGGTCCAGATAATCATCGCTAACCACAGGCTGGAGAGAAAGACCGATGTGAAAAGCACGATCCCCATAACAATCTGGGGCAGTTGTTCTAACAAGAAATCCATATCCAAAACTCCTTTCCGTTCCACCCGGCTGAGCACTGGTCATCAATCTAAAGGAAGACCGGGTGTTCGTGACCGCGGGCATTATACCATTGCCCGCAAGGGAGGCAAGGAGATGGTCTATTTAACCTTAAAAGAGATGCCGGTAGAGGAACGTCCGCGCGAGCGGTTGGGGCGGCTGGGGGCGAGCGTCCTTTCGACGACGGAGTTGCTGGCGATTATTTTGCGGACGGGCAGCGATGGGGAGAATGTGCTCAATCTGGCGGCCCGGCTGATTTCCAGCTACGGCGGGTTGGGGGGATTGGCCCGGGCGGATCTGGCGCAGCTCTCGGGGGAGCGCGGCCTGGGGCCGGCCAAGGGGTCGCAACTGCTGGCGGCTCTGGAATTGGGGCGGCGATTGATGTCGGAGTCGCCGGAGGAGCGCTTTCAGATTCGGGCTCCGGGCGATGCAGCCAATTTGTTGATTCCGTTGTTGGGGTATAAGGAACAGGAGCACTTTGCCGTGCTCTATCTGGATACCCGGAATCGGGTGTTGGAGCAGGAGATCCTTTACAAAGGCAGCCTGAACACTTCCCTGGTGCGGGTGGCGGAGGTTTTCCGGGGGGCGGTGCGGCGGAATTGCGCGGGGGTGATTGTGGCCCACAACCATCCCTCCGGCGATCCCAGCCCTTCTCCTGAGGATGTAGCCCTGACGCGGCGGCTGGTGGAAGCCGGGAAATTGTTGGAGGTGGATCTGTTGGACCATTTAGTGGTAGGACAGGCCCGTTACGTCAGCCTGCGCGAGCGGGGCCTGGGCTTTGATGGTGGATAGGCAGGGTGAATTCTTTCAAGGAGGATCGCAATGAACGAAGGAGCTTTACGTTGGAAGGCCCGGATCGGATCGATGAAGACGGCCGGTGGGATCATTTTGTTTTTTCTGGCCATAGGGCTTTTCTTTGCAGTCGACAATTTGCTCACTGCTATGAAAAATTCTCCTGAACCCCGAACCGTAACGGTGGCTCAGATTGTGAATGGCGAAGTCGGTCTGTCTGAGTATGTACGGGTGAAAGGGCTGGCTTCTCGCGAATCGGCTTACCGATCGACGGAAGACGGCAAAACGACAGATACTTACTATTTCCTGGTAGACAAGAAAGCCCAGAATGTGGTGGTGGTCCATTCTCCTGAGCCGGTTATCGTTTCCCTCAGCGATGAATATGACAATGTAACGGTGGAGGGGATGACCAGGAACGCCCCTTCCGGGATTCAGAATCTGATCAAAGAGGACATCTCTGATTTTGAAGCCGACAATATGAATCTGACGGATTCTCCCATCATTTATGAAGGCCAAAAACCGTCCGATAAGATTTTCTCTCTGGTTCTGGTGTTGGGACTCGGCTTTTTTATGTTGCTCTGTATCGTACCCTTTTTCTTTCCGGGGACTGTTTTTGCCTCGTTGCCTTTGCCGGCCGTGCCCCCGGGTGATGCTCCCAGGTCCGGCACTCAGGCGACCGGGCGTTTCCTGCGGATGAAGTCGGGAGAATCCTGGGAACTGGGCCGGGGATCTCAGAAATTTGATAAGGCGGTGGCCAATCTGGTTCGTCGGGGAGAGCAGGGGCTGGCCATCTATATCCATCACATCGTCACCACGCGGAGCTATGGGGTGAAAATCTCGGAGAACCACTCGCATTGGGTGGTTTTCCTGGATCCTATGAATGTGAAGTCGGTAGAGGCCGGACGGCTTTACGGCTGGAGCGATCGGTGGGCGGTGCGGTTCCAGTATACAGACGAGCGGCAGAAGCCGGCCACCTTGATCGCCAGCTTCGGTTCGGCGGCGGAGCAGCTGGAGTGTGTGGCGCTGGTGAAGTTGTTGGGGTTGCCGTTTACTTCGGCGATGTAAATTTCCGGAAAAAGTTTATGTTTTTGCGCGCCGTCCGCGGCGCGCAAAAACATAAATAAAAAATTTGACCTGTGCGGTTAACCTGGAAAAGCGGGAGAAAAAAGCCGGTATTTTTGCGCGCATTCTGATGCGCGCAAAAATACAAACAAAAAATTTTCTCTTCCTGCTTCGCCCAGCGCGGCGTTTTTTACCGGGAAAGTACCCGTGGCGGGGCCCAAAAACCAATTTTATTCTATGCGGTTGTTCGTGGTTTGGGCTAACCGCCGATTTTTAACGTCCCGCAACAGGTTGTTGTCCGGCTCAAAGCGACGCGCGGTGCGAAGCAGGGGGAGAGAGTATTTTTGTTCATAATTTCGGCGGCTTTCTGAAGCCGCCGAAATTATGGTTTTTTTCTCAGACTAACCGTACATGGCGTTTTTCTCTTGTGCCTTTCAGGTTGATTGCCCCAGTAAGGCTGACTAACCCTTGTTGTAAGCGGTCCCCTCGATCATCACCAGACAATCATTGTCGAAGAACGCCGTTGTGGAAGTCATTCGGGCTGGATAGCCGTCTTTTTCAAAGTAGTCGAGGACGATTTTTTCCATTTCGGGAAGATCCTGGACGTTTTTCAGCCAGACATTGATTTTGACCAGACTGCTCAACGGCAGATCCAGCTCTGCCAGCGTTCTTTTCATTCCTTCCATGGCGTCTTTGAACTGTACGGCGAAGTTTTCACCGAACCCTCGATGGAGTCCCAGAAAAACGTAATCGCCGGCGACGACGGCTGAAGAATAACTGTAAGGGGTGGGGATTCTTTTGATCGACATGGTTTACTCCTGGATAAGATGGGGTAAGTGTAGTTCAGCTCTGGCATCTCGCAAATGGCTTTTTCTCTGTACGACGCGACGCGCGGGATAGGTCCTCAGAGAATCGTGGTTGCCACATAAAATTGTCAAAAGGTGCCTTTTAATTTCCCCCTATCCCCCCTGCCCCCCTTTCCCCCGAGGGAAAGGGGGGATGATTAAGCATTTTGGGCGCGCTGTCGTAGACAGCGCGCCCAAAATGCAGTTAATATTCCCCTCTTTGTTTAGCATCCCGCTTGCGGGAGAAAAGGTGGGGCATATTAGGCAACTTAAGCTATTTGCGACAGCAATTGCCCGGAAAAAAGGGGAAGAAAAAGCCCATTTTTTAATGAGAAACCGGTGAACTTGACAGCTGTGTAGTTTCGGAGATAATGCGGGCGAATGGCGTTGATGGAGACGAGTAAGCGTGGGCCCGCGGCCACAGCGAATCCGGAAGGGTGGAAGCCGGATGCCGAAACTACACTGAAGATCCCTCCGAAGCTGCCCGCCAAACAGGAATCCATTTCCTCAGTAGACCGGGCCGGTTTGCCCCCCGTTAGCCGGGCTCGACGGTAATGGCCGTCGGCTGAGCGCTCCTGATTCAGGAGCAACCAGGGTGGTACCACGAGAGTCCGGCGCTCCCGTCCCTGCAAGGGATGGGAGCGTTTTTTATTTCCTTAAAAGTAACTCAGCTTGTTTCAAAGATGGCATTCCGCGGCTAATTTTCTATCTATGAAGGCTGTTTTTAACGTCCCGCAAATGACTTTTCCCGGTATGAAGCGACGCGCCGGATGGGGGGAGGGAGTTTTTTTGTTTATGTTTTCGCGGGCTTCAGAAAGCCCGCGAAAACATGGACTTTTTTCTCTGCGTTCCCGGCGCCTTTGCGGTGAAATCTGAGTGAATTATGCGATATTGCCTTTTTTGTTTTAAATCGGATTTTCTGATTTTCTAAGGAGATAGATATGTTTAAAGCCGTCGTAACCCCGGTGGATTTTGTAAAGCAGGAACACGAAGTATTGGATTTCTGGAAAACCAATGAGATTTTTCAGAAGCTGCGCCGGCTGCGCGCCGGCAGCCCGCACTGGTCTTTCATCGACGGCCCGATCACGGCCAACAATCCGATGGGCGCTCATCATGCCTGGGGCCGCTCCTACAAGGATCTCTGGCAGCGCTTCTGGGCCATGCGCGGCCATGAATTGCGCTATCAAAACGGCTTCGACTGCCAGGGCCTGTGGGTCGAGGTGGAAGTCGAGAAATCCAAGGGCTTTAAGAGCAAGCGCGATATTGAGTCCTACGGGCTGGACCGCTTTGTACTGGACTGCAAGGCCCGCGTTTTGACCTATGCGGCGCGCCAGACCGAGCAGTCGATCCGTCTGGGCTACTGGATGGATTGGAACTCCCCGGAGATGCTGCGCGAGCTGGCCGAGCTGCTGCTGAAGGATGCGCAGCAGGAAGTGACGGTGGAGGGGCCCCACGGACCTGTTTCCGGGCCTGTGGAGCAGGTCGTCGGCCGGCTGGGACGGCCGGAGCTGGGCGGCTCCTATTTCACCTTCTCGACCGAGAACAATTACACCATCTGGAGCTTCCTCAAGAAGGTCTGGGAGAAGGGCTGGCTCTATCACGGTGAGGATGTCATGCCGTGGTGCTCTCGCTGCGCTACCGGGCTGAGCCAGCATGAAATCGTCACCGAGGGGTATCAGGAATTGACCCACGACTCGGTCGTGGTGCGGTTCCCGTTGCGCGAACGCGATCACGAGGCGCTGCTGGTCTGGACGACGACGCCCTGGACCTTGAGCAGCAATGTCGGCGCTGCGGTGGGGCCGGAGTTGACCTATCTCAAGGTGCGCGGAGCGGACGGTTGGGTCTATTACCTTTCCGAAGGGACGGCCGGGCGCGTGCTCAAGGGCAAGTATGAAGTGCTGGGCCGCCTGAAGGGGGCGGAGATGGTCGGGTGGACCTATGCCGGACCCTTCGACGATCTGCCTGCGGTCCGCGAAGCCGGCGTGCCGGATCAACACCGGGTGATCCCCTGGACGGCGGTCGGCGAAGAGGAAGGGACGGGTATCGTCCATATCGCGCCGGGCTGTGGTGCGGAAGACTTCCAGCTGGGCCGTGAGTTCGGGCTGACGGCGCTGGCGCCGTTGACGGAAGAGGGCGCTTTCCTGCCGTCGTTCGGCTGGCTGGCCGGGCGGGATGTGCACAGCGTGGCGCCCGACATTTTCAAGGCGCTGGAAACGAAGGAACGCCTTTACCGGGTCGATCCTTACGCTCACCGCTATCCCATCTGCTGGCGCTGCGCGACTCCGCTGGTCTTCCGACTGGTCGATGAGTGGTATATCAGCATGGGCAAGCTCTACGACAAGCCGCGCGAAGAGGTCACCTTCGAGGAAAAAGAAGGCAGCCTGCGCTATCAGATCATGGATGTCGTCGATCAGATCAAATGGATTCCCGACTTCGGGTACGAGCGGGAGATGGACTGGCTGCGCAATATGTCCGACTGGATGATCTCCAAGAAGCGCTATTGGGGACTGGCGCTGCCGATCTGGGTCTGTCCCGACTGCCGGCATTATGAGGTGCTGGGCGATGAGGAAGAGTTGAAAGAGCGGGCCGTGGCCGGCTGGGAGGTTTTCGAGGGGCACACGCCGCATCGGCCGTACGTCGATGCAATCAAGCTGGAATGCCCGAAGTGCGGCGGCACGATGAGCCGGATTCCCGATGTGGGCAATCCCTGGCTCGATGCGGGCAGTGTGGCCTATTCCACGCTGGGATATCGCACCAACCGGAATTTCTGGGAAGAGTGGTTCCCGGCCGAGTGGATCAGCGAATCCTTCCCCGGGCAGTTCCGCAACTGGTTCTACAGCCTGATTACCATGAGCACCGTTTTCGAGCGGCGGGCGCCGACGAAGATCGTTCACGGTTACGCCACGCTGCTGGCTGAGGACGGCCGGGCGATGCACAAATCGTGGGGCAATGCCATCTGGTTCGACGATGCGGCCGAGAAGATGGGCGTCGATACGATGCGCTGGCTCTATTTGAACCAGCGGTTGGATCAGAATATGCTGTTCGGTTATAGCAAGGCCGATGAGACCCGGCGGCGTTTTATCATCCCGTTGTGGAATGTCTATGCCTTCTTTATTAACTATGCGCGGATCGACGGCTGGGAGCCGCCGGCGGCTTTGCTCCGCCATGCTTCGCGCAAGGACGAGGGCCTTTTCCCGGTGGATGCGCCCTGGACGGAAGCGGCGGCGCCGACGGAGATCGATCGCTGGATCGTGGCCCGGCTCAAGGAGACGGTGGCGGCATTGACCCGTGGGCTGGAATCCTATTACCCGCTGGAAATCTCCACGCCGGCTGAGGCCTTCCTGGACGATTTGAGCAACTGGTATGTTCGCCGCAATCGCCGGCGTTTCTGGGGCCGGCGGGGCGCGAGCGCGGCGGCCGATGCGGACAAAGAGGCGGCCTATCAGACGCTTTACACGGTGTTGGTCACCTTTGCCAAGCTGTTGGCGCCGTTGACGCCCTTCCTGGCGGAGACTCTGTATCAAAATCTGGTGCGGAGCGCGGCGCCGGAGGCTCCCGAGAGCGTGCATCACTGTTTGTGGCCCGAGGCGGCGGCTTTGACGGAAGACGAAGCTCAGCTGGTCGAGACGATGGCGGCGGTGCGGCAGGCGGCGACGTTGGGCCATTCGGTGCGGGCGACGGGCAATCTCAAGGTGCGGCAGCCGTTGGGCCGGGCTCTGATTGCGGCGGAGGCGCGCCGGCGCGAGGCGCTGGGCCGGCTGCTGGAGTTGCTGGCCGACGAGTTGAATGTCAAAGAGGTCGGCTTTGTGGAACGGGAGAGCGATCTGGTGACCTACAAGCTATTGCCGCTCAACAAGACGTTGGGGCCGCGCTTTGGAGCGCGCTTCCCCCTGGTCCGCAAGGCGCTGGCCGAGGTGGATGCGAGTGCGGCGGCGGCCCGGCTTCATGCCGGCGAGACGCTTTCGGTCACGCTGGAAGACGGCACGGTCGCCGAGCTGGCGCCGGAAGATGTGCTGATCCAGAGTCAGGCCCGCGAGGGGTACGGGGTGGCCGGCGAAGGCGGGTTGGTGGTGGCGCTGGATACCGCCATGACGCCGGAGCTGATCGCCGAAGGGCTGGCCCGCGAAGTGATCCGCCGGGTGCAGGATCTGCGCAAGGAGGCCGGTTACGAGTTGACCGATCGCGTCGTCGTGCAGGCCAAGGCGGACGGGGCACTGGCCGAGGCGTTGCAATCGTTCCGCGACCTGATCTCGGGCGAGGTTCTCGCCGACGTCGTCGAGTTGGTCGAGGCTCCCGAGGGCGATCAGAAGCTGGAGGACAAGGTCGAGGGTCAGGTGTTGGTCCTGGCCGTGCGGAAGGCGTAAGACTGGAAGACTGGAAGACTGGAAGACTGGAAGATAAGAGAAGAAACATTTTGTTGGCGGCTTTCTGAAGCCGCCAACAAAATGAATAAAAAACTCTCTTTGCCTACTCTGCGCGGCGGTTTGAGCCGAACAAAAGCTTTATGCGGGACGTTAACAGACCCACCACACAGATCGAGACTGGAAGATTGGGGATGCGCCGGCAACATTTACGGATGTTGCCGGCGCGTTTTGTTGGGTGGGGGGTGGGCCCTCATCCTCCCCCTGACCCCCTCCTTCCCCCAACGAACACTATAGAACGGAGATTTGGTTTCCGAATGGCGCCTGCTTTATGGGGGAAGGAGGGGGGAGTGAGATGGTGCCATGTCGCCGGGGCGGCTCTGGAAAAGGCCAAAGAAAGTAGACAGCAGCAAGTAGGCAGTAGACAGCTTGTGTTGCTCTGGAAAAAGGCCATGTTTTGGTGCGCCTTCTGAGGCGCACCAAAACATAAACAAAAAAACTCTCTCTTCCGATCCAGCGCGTCGTGTTTTACGGGGAAAGGGCCATTTGCGGGACGTTACAAGGCCGGGGCCATGCCATAAAGGCCTATTTTCAGGACAGAAAGTCATGCGGGGGGCGGCCCCGCGAAGGATGAAAATGGTTTTCTGGCGGGGTTCCCTGGGGCTTCACCCCAGGCTACCCTAAGGTCGCCCCGTTGGGGCTGAGAATGCTCGACAAGAAGGCGCCTGCTAATGCGGCGGAGGCAAAAAAAGGGGAAGAGGGGAATTTGCACGCCTTCTGAGGCGTGCAAATTCCCCCCCCCACAAATTCTCTTTTCCTATCCAGCGCGTCGCTTCTTACGGAGGAAGGATCATTTGCGGGATGCAAAAAGTCGTTTGTTAACGAAACAACTGAATTACCGTATAGATATAAAAACTCATGTATGGGAAGGAAATGAGGGGCTGCGGCAAAGGAGAGAACGATGAAAAAGAGATACGGATTGGGATGTATTTTACTTGTTGGATTGGCCGTTGTCGGATGGGCCTGCGGCTTTCTTTTTGTGGGGATTTTTGCTGAGGTCCTCATGAACGAGCCTCCCGCTACCGGCCATTTCATATCTGAGTTTGTACCGAACGGAGACGCTCTTTATTTTGGGGCGGGTCAGCGCCTTTATCGACTCAACACATTGGACAACTCTTTAGATCAGATTGTTTGCCGGGAAGGCTGGCTTTTTGGCCGTCCTGCCGTCACCGAGGCGGGAGTTGTCGTTCAATTGGAGCAGAATTTTCGGGGCACTGAGATTATAGGGTTGGTAAATCCTCAAACTTCCAGTTTTACCTGGGAGGTCACGGGGACTCAGGGGATCGTAAGGAATTCTGATGAGACTTTTGCCGTTTCTGGGAGGGCCGTCGTAGGGTATTGGGGTAAATCCGAGATGGCCGGCCTTGAAAGCTATGATTTGACGACCGGCAGGCTGTTATGGAAAACCGAACCGGATGAATTACCGCTTATTCCCGGTGCAATTTTTGAGAATGATCGTTTGTGGTACCGCGTCCAAACGGCTGGTGACAGTTCTGATGAGATTTCAACTCAGCTCGCTTCTGTTGATTTGGAGACCGGAGAGGTTGACTTGCTATTGGGCCGGTCGGACCGGATCCTGGAGGAGTTATTGTGGGTCGATGAGCAATGGCTGATCCTTTTGGAAAGAAGGGAAGGACAGGCCCGTTATTTTGCCGTGCGGAGAAATCAACCAGATGTGGTGGCCTGGGAGAACGATTGGAAGGCATCGGTGGATTCTGGAGCCTGGGGCGTGATGCGGGAAGGCGATTATTTGATCATGGCGACAGGGGGCGGGGTATCCGCTTTGCGAATCAACGATGGGACTTCGGCATGGCATGTGGATGAGAAGAGTGCTGTTTCCGGAAAAGCCGTTCACCCAGATAAAATTTTCCTTTTCGAGGGACAGGGGCCCGCGGTTGCGCGTGAGGTATGGGCTGTGGATGTCGTTTCGGGAGAGGTGATCTGGAAACGGCCCGAGAATATCTGGACGACTTTTCTGATCTACCAGGGGCGGGTGTATGTCAATGATTTGCTTGCGGTGGAAGTGTGGAATTTGCAGACCGGGGATTTGATCGTAAGGATTCCGGTGGACAGTGCTTATCAATACTATGAAGATGATTGAGTTTTTATTCATTTTTCGGCGGCTTTCTGAAGCCGCCGAAAAATGTTTTTCTCTTGTTTCCGGGCTAACCGCACAGGTAGCAAAACTCCCCTCTCGTTAGGAAGCCCGCGGTTTTGTAGTACAATAACTCTGCGGAAATTTTGGGCCGGGCGGGAAAGGCTTCATGACGGTTTATTATTTGTTGCCTTTGGTGGTCTCCGGTGTGGTGGCCGGGGGATTGGCGATTTATGCCTGGCAGCATCGGCTGGTGGCAGGAGCGCTTCCCTTCAGTCTGTTGATGCTCTCAATGCTCTGCTGGTCGCTGGGCTATTTTATGGAGCTGGTCAGTCCGGCTGCAACCGACAAACTCTTCTGGAGCAATTTTGCCGCGAGCCTCGGTTATATTTACACCCCTCTTGGTACGCTTCTGCTGGTTTTGCAATATACGGGCCGCAATCATTGGCTGACCTTTCGCAATGTTTCCGTGCTGGCGGTGATTCCTGTTTGTACGGTGCTGGCGGTCTGGACCAACAGCCTGGGCCATCAGCTTTGGCGCATTGATTTGCAGCGGTACTATCCTATTGTCAACGGACTGGCTACCATCGGTCAGGCCGACGGGCCGATGTATTGGTATGTCCATGCCGTCTATTCCTACTTGCTGCTGGGCATCAGCGGCGTGATGCTGGTGCAATCCCTCTTTTCCCGCCCGGCTATTTATCGTCGTCAGACGGCGATTTTGATTGTGGGGATGATCGTTCCTCTGGTCTTGAATGTCTTTTTTGTCAGCGGATTGGTGGATTTCAATCATTACGATCCGACGGCACTGGCCTTCGGCATTTCGGGTATCGTGATGTCGTGGGGCCTTTTCCGGTTCCGCCTCTTTCAGATGGGGCCGGTGGCTTATGCGACGGTGATCGAGGGGCTGTCGGATGGGATTGTGCTGCTGGATGCGGCGAACCGCGTGACCGATGTCAACCCGGCGGCGCAGATGATTTTGGGCAAGACGGCGGAGGCGGTGGTCGGGCAGCCGGCGGAGGCGCTGTTGGGCGATTGGCCTGCGGTGCTGGCGCTGTGTCGTGATTGGGGCATCCGGCAGGCGGAGATCGCTCGCAAGGCGACGACCGGATTGGAATATTATGAGGTGCATATCTCTTCGCTGACGGATCGCCGCGGCCGGGCGTTGGGCCGGGCGGTGATGCTGCACGAGATCACCGAGCGCAAACGGGTGGAGCGGGAGATCCTGCGCCGGAATGCCGAGCTGGCCGTGCTCAACCGGGTGACGGTGGCGATGACTTCGCTGACCGAATTGCGGGCGATTCTCGATGCGACGGCGCGGGAGATGGTGGAGATTTTTAAGGCGCGCAGCAGCGGGATCGCCCTGTTGGATCGCAACCATGAAGCGTTGCGCATCGTAGCTGATTACGCAACCGATCCCAATCACCAGACGACCGTGGGTGCGGTGATTCGGGTCGCCCAGAGCCCGGCTTCGCAATATGTGTTGGAGACCGGGCAATCGGTGGTGGTGCAGGTCCCCAATGCCCTGTCGGACGATCCGGAGGATGATCAGTGCCTGGAAGATATACCTTGCACGATGATTGTACCGCTTTATGCCCGCGGGGAGGTGATCGGTACCATCGGGATCGATCTGGCGGAGCCGCAGCGCCGGTTTTCGTCGGAAGAGCTGGCGTTGGCGGAGACGATTGCCGGGCAGATCGCCGGGGCGATCTCCAATGCGCGGTTGATCGAGGAGACGGAGCGCCGGTTGAAAGAACTGGCGACGCTTTCGGAGATCGGCAAACTGCTCTCTTCGACGTTGCAGGTGGAAGAACTGCTGGAGCTGATCTACGAGCAGACGCGGCGGATTCTTTATGCTGAGAATATGTTGATTTCGTTTTATGATCCGCTGCGGCATGAAGTGGAGTTTGTTTTCAGCAATAATGCGGAAGAGATGTTACCCAAAACCCGGATTTCGGCGGATGAGGGGCTGACCGGCCATATTATCCGGACTCGAACGTCGGTGTTGATCTATGGGGACTCTTCGGCGATGGGCAAAGAGCTGGCCGAAATTATGGTGGGACGGAAATCGGCTTCGTGGTTGGGCGTGCCGATGTTGATCGGGGAGAAGGTGTTGGGGGTGATTGCCGTGCAGCATTATACCGATCCCTACGCTTACGATGAATCCCATCAGGCGCTGCTGGAGGCGGTGGCTTCGCAGGCGGCGGTAGCCCTGGAAAACGCCCGGCTTTATACGGAGACGCAGCAGGCCCAGTCGGCGGCGGAGACGGCCAATCGGGCCAAGAGCGATTTCCTGGCCAATATGAGCCATGAGATTCGCACCCCGATGAATGCTATTGTGGGGTTGACCACGTTGCTGTTGGAGACTTCGCTTTCATCACAGCAGCGCGATTGGGTGGAAACGGTCCGCAACAGCAGCGACACGCTGTTGACCATTATCAACGATATTCTGGATTTTTCGAAGATCGAGGCCGGGCGGTTGGAGCTGGAGAATCAGCCTTTCAGCGTGCGTGAATGTGTCGAATCGGCGCTCGATATGGTGACGACGCGGGCGGCGGAGAAGGGGCTGCATCTGGCCTGTCGGATCGATCCGGCGGTGCCGGTGATGGTGTCCGGCGATTCGATTCGTTTGCGGCAGGTGCTGTTGAATCTGTTGAGCAATGCGGTGAAGTTTACCGAGCGGGGCGATGTACTGGTCCATGTCACGGCGGCGCTGGCCGGTGGGTCTGATTTTTATGAGTTGCATTTTATTGTCGAAGACACCGGAATTGGGATTTCGGCGACCAATATGGAGCGGCTGTTCCATTCATTCAGTCAGGTGGATGCTTCGACGACCCGCAAATATGGGGGGACGGGGCTGGGGCTGGCGATCAGCAAGCGGTTGAGTGAGTTGATGGGCGGGACGGCCTGGGGAGAGAGCGAGCCGGGGCGCGGTTCGAAGTTCCATTTTACCGTGCAGGCGGTGGCGACGGCGGGCGAGCGGCCGGCCTATTTGCGATCCGATCAGCCGATGTTGCAGGGTAAACGGGTGCTGGTGGTCGACGACCATCCTTTCCTGCGCGGACTGCTGGTGGAGTGGTTACAGAGCTGGGGGATCGAGACGGCGACGGCGGCGTCGGGGGCGGAGGCGCTGGCCCGGGTGCGGGACGGCCGGGACTGCGATCTGGTGTTGAGTGAGATGTATCTTCCCGGCATGGACGGGTTGATGTTGGCGACAGAGTTGCAGTCGGGGCTGGCACAGAATACGTCGGTGATTTTATTGATGCCGGTGGGGGCGGCGCGAGCCCTGCCTTCGATGCAGGCGGCGGTGGGCACGTTGAACCGTCCTGTGCGGCCGGCGGAGTTGTATCAGTTGTTGCTGGAGCATTTCTCTGGAGCCCCGATTCCTGTCAAGCCGGCGACCATGGTCAGTCCGGATCTCGATGCCACGATGGGGAGCCAATGGCCGCTGCGGATTTTGCTGGCGGAAGACAACCCGGTTAATCAGAAGGTGGCATTGTTGTTGCTGGAGCGGTTGGGGTATGAGGCGGATGTGGCGGTTAACGGTCTGGAGACGCTGATGGCGCTGCGGGCTCAACCTTACGATGTCATCTTGATGGATGTGCAGATGCCGGAGATGGATGGGTTGGAGGCGAGTCAGCGCATTCGGACGGAATATACGGCGGGGCCGCAGCCGCGGATTATCGCGATGACGGCGAATGCCATGCGGGGCGATCGGGAGCTCTGTCTGGCGGCCGGGATGGATGATTATATCAGCAAGCCGGTGCAGATCACGGATCTGGCGGCGGCGTTGCGACGCAGCGTGACCGGCGAGCCGGCGGTGGTGGTCGAAGCGCCGGCGGCAGTCGTTGAATTGGAATCTCCGGTGCTGGATGTGGATGTGTTGCGGCGGCTGCGGGACGGCCTGGGCAAGCGCGGGGCTTCCAAAGTGCAGATTCTGGTCGACAGCTTTTATGACAGCGGGGTGCGGCTGCTGGGCGATCTGGAGTCGGCCCTGACGGAGGAACGTTATGAGGATCTGGAACGGGCTGCGCATACCCTGAAGTCGACCAGTGCGACGATGGGGGCATTGGCGCTGGCGGGATTGGCGCGGGAGCTGGAATTTCGCACCCGGGAAGGGGCGCGCGACGGGGTAAACGAGCGTATTGCCCGTCTGCGGGAAGAATATCAGCGGACCGCTGCGGCTTTGGAGACCGCCCGTAAGGATTTATAAAGTTAGAGCCCATTTTTGGGGGGCGGCTTTCCGAAGCTGCCGAATAAATGAACAAAAAACGATCTGTGCTGTTAGTCCGGAAAAGCGGGTGAAAAAAAGCTTGTGTTTTGGCGCGCATTCTGATGCGCGCCAAAACACGAACAAAAAACTCTCTCTGCCTGCTTTGCACAGCGCGTCGGGTCTTACGGGGAGATTGTCAGTTGCGGGACGCGGAAAGGTTATCCCACGCCGATGATTGATTCGCCGCCGTCGACCGGGATGACCGCTCCCGACAGCCAGGTCAGGCGGGGATCGGCCAGCACCACCAACATCTGAGCCACATCTTCCGGCGTCGTCAGCCGGTCGCCGGGATGGTGCGCCAGCACATCGTCGATGATGCGTTGGTAATTGGGAATGGCATGAAGGGCGGGGGTATCGGTAATTCCCGGCATCAGGCAATTGACCGCAATTCCACGGGGGGCCAGTTCCAGTGCCAGCTGGCGGGCATGGCTTTCCAGGGCCGCCTTGGCCGCAGAGATGGCGCCGTAGTTGGGGATGACGCGATGGGAGCCGATGCTGGTCATGGCATAGATCCGGCTTCCTTTTTGCAGCAGGCCGGCCCGGACCAGATCCTGGGTCCAGTAGACGAGACTGTGGGCCATTACCCTCAGGGTCATTTCCAGTTGATCTTCGGCCAGTTCGTTCTCGGGAGCGGGGGCGATGAGTGGGCGCAGGCTGCCGAAGGCGAGGCTGTGGATGAGCATGTGGAGGGGTTGGTCGTGAAGCGTTTCGGTGAGCGCTGCAATGACGCGAGGGCGTTTACGGGCATCGGCCGCATTGGTGTTGAAGAAGAGGGCCTGACTGCCGGCCGCCTGGACATCGGCGATGACGGCTTCGGCGCGTTCGAGGGTGGCACGGGTATCAAGGTGGACGCCGGCGATGTTCATGCCGGCGCGGGCCAGGGCACGGGCACTGGCAGCTCCGAAGCCGCTGGAGGCTCCGAGGATGAGCGCCCAACGCCCTTTCAGGGCCGGGAGCGCATCTGAGGCGACTTCTGTGTCCATCATGGTTTATAACTCCTTGCCTGAAAAATAATTCGGGTCGATGTTTTGCAGAAGGGGGACCCGGGTTAGATGATGTGCGATGGGTGCAATCATAACACTCTAATGCAATGCGGCAACAAAGGGGAAGAGAGCGTGTCGCCTGTGCGGCTCTGGAAAAGCCATATTTTTGTGCGCCTTCTGATGCGCACAAAAATATACACAAAAGAACTCTCTCCCCATCCAGCGCGGCGTATTTTACGGGGAAAGGGCCATTTGCGGGACGCTATGAGGCGGGGACCATGCCATAGAGCCCTATTTTCAGGACAGAAGGTCATGGCGGGGGCGGCACCCCGAAAGATGAAAATTCAGCGGAAGTAGACAGCGGCAAGTAGACAGTAGACAGCCCGTGTCGCCGGGGCGGCTCTGGAAAAGGGCTATGATTTCGTGCGCATTCTGATGCGCACGAAATCATCAACAAACAAATTCTCTCTTCCTATCCGGCGCGTCGTATCTTACCGTGCAAGGACTATTTGCGGGACGTTACAAGGCCGGGCCCTTACCATAGGAGCCTATTTTCAGGACAGAAGTGAAAAAACCAATCTTTAAGGAGAACGATGCGCCGGTACTTAAGGGGGATAAGTGTTGTCATTTTATTGTGGGTGTTATTGTTCTCCAATGGCGAGAGTGTCTCTGCTTTGCAGGGGCAGTCGATGTATTGGGAGCATTACGATGTCGGCATCACGATCAATCCTGACGGTACTTTTTGGGTTATTGAAAATAATGTTCTCAATTTTACTCAAGGGCCTTTTCGGTCGGGATTTGCGGTTATTCCTACCGATCGGGTCGATGAGATCACCAATATCAGCGTGACGGGCGACGGCGAAGTCTATCGGCGGTCGACCAGCGGGCGGCCCAAGACCTTTAATGTGATCGACGGGGGCAATGAACTGGAGATCGAATGGTTTTTCGCTCCTACATCCGGCGTTCATTCTTATCAGGTGAAATATCTGGTCCATGGCGGCCTGCGTTATTATAAGGATGGAGATCAGTTGTGGTGGGAAGCCGTCTCTGACGAACGGGATGCCCCGGTGCGTTACTCCACCGTGATCGTGCGTTTGCCGCAAGGGGTCAATGTCACCGAACTGGCCACGGAGGAGGGCTCTGCGCGGGCGACCTGGGGAGCGCAGGTGGGGAGGGATGTGACTTTCAATGCGGTAGGAACGATTCCGGCCGGAGTGCCGCTTATCGTACGGGTGCAATTCCCTCACGGCAAGGTGAAGGGGGCGGCGACTTCCTGGCAGGTGATCGGGGATTTGAATCAGGACGACGCCCTGTCTTGGGCGTTGGTTGTCGGGGCTCTGCTGATCTTGTTGATCGGGGGCGTTTTGCAGCTGGTTCTGTGGTATAACAAAGGGCGTGCTCCGGAGGTGCCCCTGCCGGCCGAGATGATCAAAAACCTGCCCCGGAACGATCCGCCGGCTGTGGCTGCATTTTTGGTTTCCGACATCAGCGATATGCTGACCCTGATGATGGCCACGGTCGTAGATCTGGCGCGCCGGGGGTATCTGGTGCTTGAGGAAGAGGGACCGCGGCCCGGCTCCAGTTTTGGCACCCTGGTTTTTCGGAATATAGGGAAATCGTCGGCCGGGCTGGAAGAATTTGAGGCCTGGCTTTATAATTTTCTCTTTCTGGGCGGCGATGAACAGCGGCTGATTAATTTGCAAGAGCGGTTCTATTTGCGGACGAACGAGTTTAGAGAGCGGTTGTTGTTGTCCATGAGCCGCCGGCAATATCTGTCTGTGGATAATCCGGGAAAGGCTCAGTTGCAAGCCATGATCCTGCCCGGGGTTTTGACCGTGGCGGCTTTTATTTTTTCCTGTTTAAGCACGCAATGGGCGTTCCGGTATAATATGTTGACTTTATTATGTCCGTTTTGGGCGTTGGCGGCGGCTACCGGTTTTGCGCTGTTACGGGTGATGGCGACCTCTTATCGAACCCGGGAAGGGGTGGAGGCGGCGGCTTTGTGGCGCTCTTTCCTGCACTATTTGAAAAATGCCGAAAACTTTTCGGATCTTCAAGCGGCTACGGATCTGTTTGAAAAGTATCTGCCCTATTCCATTGCTTTTGGATTTCAACAGGCCTGGATCGATAAGTTTACGGCTTTACCGCCCTCCGTTGTTGTTCCTGCTCCGCACTGGTATCGGCAGCCGGGGATGCAGCATTCGGGGATGGGGGCTTCGTCTTCCGGCAGCGGAATGGGCGGCGGTGGGGGGATGGCAATGCCGTCATTGCAGCAGGCCAGCAATGGGATGGCGGGTGGATTGCAAAGTATGTCGAACAGTTTGAGCAATGCGTTGAATATGGCCGCCCAGACGATTTCCAGTCGGCCGGCATCGACTTCGTATCGTTCTTCGGGGTATCGTTCTTCCGGGAGCGGTTCTCGAAGGAGCAGCGGCTCTTCTCATCGCCGCAGCGGATTCAGTGGCGGCGGTTCGCGGGGCGGCAGTGGTGGCGGTGGGCGCAGAGGGTTCCGATAAAAACAGCTTTTATTAAGGAGGATATCGATGCTGCATCGTAAATGGTGGTCGATAGGGCTGGGGGTGCTTTTGATAGCCGGTATTCTCTTGAGCGCCACCGGGGTCGGCGCTCAGAGCAAGAAATTCTATTGGGAACGTTACGACGTTAACATTCAGGTGAATGCCGACGGCAGCTTTGATGTGGAAGAAATCCAGACCGTCAACTTCACCTCCGGGAAATTTTCTTATGCTTTCCGGGCCATTCCTCTGGATCGGGTAGCCGGGATTTCCCACGTTGAAGTGTCGGAGGAAAATCGGGTTTTTCGGGGGACAAGTTACGGCGACGATGCCGGGACCTTTGTGGCGCGGGAAGTCGATAACAATCTGGAGGTGTACTGGTATTTCGAGCCTACTGATGGTAGCCATACCTATACGTTGCGTTATCATGTGAACGGCGGGTTGCGCTATTACGACAAAGGGGATCAACTTTACTGGAAGGCTGTCTACGGCACGGACCGGGCTTTTCCGGTCAAAGAGTCTACGGTGACGGTCTCTTTGCCTTCCCAGGCGACTGCCGTGAATGCCGAATCCTATACGACCGATGCGGATATTACCGGATTGAATACCCGGACCGTGGTCTTTACGGCGAAGGATACGATTGCTGCCGGTAAGGAATTTGAAGTGCGGGTGCAATTTCCTCACGGGGTTGTGGCCGGATCGGTTCAGCCCTGGCAGAAACAGCTGGATTCTCTGCCGTATTACAATCTGGCCCTTGGTTTTTGCAGCTTTCTGATTTTGACTTTGGGGATCGGCGGCATGGCTCTGTTGTGGTATACAAGCGGGCGTGATCCGGAAGTTGTGATTCCGGCCGATATGCTTCCTACGCCGCCTTCCAAAGATTCTCCGGCGGTGGTGGGGGCCCTGTTGACTGAGCGAGCGGATTTGAAACATGTCATTGCGACCATGGTCGATCTGGCGAGGCGGGGGTATCTGAGTATGGATGAACAGCAGGTGCCCGGTCCGTTTGGGATCACCAACCAGCAGGTGACTTTCCATTTGTTGAAGTCGGCGACACCCGATCTGGAGCCCTATGAATCCAACCTCCTGTCTGCGATTTTTGAGGGCTCCTCAAGCCGGTCGCTTAACGATCTGCGGGAGAAGTTCTATGTGCATATCCCCAAATTGCAGGCGGAAATCTACAATGCTTTGACAAAACGGAAATATTTCAATTCCAATCCTGAGACGACCCGGGGAATTTACGCCGGGTGGGGGGTGTTGGGGTTGGTTTTGGGCGGGATTGCGATTTTCATTTTGCCGGGAGCCCTGGGAGATTGGACCAGTCTGGGAATCTGCCCGGGGATTTCATTGTTGATTGCCGGTTTTGCGGTGATCTTCTGGGGACAGGCGATGCCGCGGCGGACGCGGGTGGGGGCGGAACTGGCGGCGCGGTGGAAGGCTTTCCAACGCTATCTGGAAAATATCGAGAAGTATACCGATCTCAAGACGGCGACGGATCAGTTTGAGACCTATCTGCCCTATGCCATTGCCTTAGGGGTGGAGCGTTCCTGGGTGCAGAAGTTCTCGCGGTTGCCGGAGGGGTACTCGACGCCCATTCCGCATTGGTATCGGCCTTATTACGGCCCACGGATGGGGTCGGGCGGTTGGGGCGGGGCCGGGAATGCTCCCACAGGGGCCGGCGGAATGCCCGACCTTCAGCAGACCAGCAATCGAATGGCCGGAGGGTTGCAGAGCATTTCCGATGGGTTGTTGAATTCCTTAAATTCCACGGCCAGCATTTTCACCAGCGCGCCTTCCAGTTCGGGGAGCAGCGGCAGCGGTCACAGCGGCGGCGGTTGGAGCGGTGGCGGCGGTGGGGGCGGCGGTGGCGGCGGCGGCGGTCGTGGCGGCTTTGGATAAACTTGAGGGATGTAAAAAACATGAGCGTGCCTCAACTGGAGGCGCGCTCATGTTTTTTATAGTTCATATGTTTTCGCGGGCTTTCTGAAGCCCGCGAAAACATAACAAATTAGAAGCTGTCGTCGGCGTCGTTTCCGGCGGCGGGGGCTGGATTGAGGTCCGGCATGGCTTTCTCGATGTCGGAAATATCCTGTCCGGATTCCAGCCGGTCGATCACCTCATCGAATTCGGGTCCGGCATCTTCCCCTTCGCTTCCTATCTCTTGCTTCATTTTGCGCATCAGCCTGCCCAGGCTTTTGGGATCGTTTTCGTCGATGTCGCCCCATTGGGCGGGATCTGCCATTGCTTCCATGGACTGATCCTCGGACCGCAGGACCCGAATCCGCGAGATCAGACGGGTGGCTTCCGTACTGCCGCAGTGGGTGCAGACCGGCTGGCCTTCCCCCGCTGCGGCAAAGGAGCGCCACCAAACCGAGAAACGGCGTTGGCACTGTTGGCAGCGGTACTCGTAGACGGGCATTTTTCTCTCCTCCGGCAAATGTGGTATAGTTAGGGATGCGCGGATTATACTCTAATTGGGATGAGGTACAACTTAATGAACTCAGTCGATGGATCATCCTATCATCTTGCTTCCACTCCTCTGTTGGTGGTCATTTCGGGGCCCTCGGGGGTCGGCAAGGACAGTGTTCTGCATGCTTTAAAGGAGCACGGTCGTCCTTTTCACTTTGTGGTGACGGCTACCACTCGCGCCCCACGCCCCGGTGAAGTCCACGGTGTAGATTACTTCTTCGTCAGTCTTTCCGAATTTGAGGGGTTGATCCAGAACGGCGAGTTGATCGAACATGCCCTGGTCTACGGCCAGTACAAGGGCATTCCCAAGGAGCAGGTCCGGGCGGCGATGCAGAGCGGTCAGGATGTCGTGATGCGGCTGGATGTGCAGGGGGCGGCGACCGTCCGTTCGCTGGCGCCGGAGGCCGTGTTGATTTTTCTGACCGGCGGCTCTGAGGAAGAGCTGTTCAATCGACTGCGCTTGCGGTCGACGGAGTCTGAGGAGGAGTTGCAGCGCCGATTTGAGATGGTGCGGCAGGAGATGGCCTGTATGAAGGATTTCGATTATGTGGTGGTGAACCGGGAAGGCGAGCTGGAGAATGCGGTGGCTCAGATCCTGGCCATCATTGAAGCGGAGCATTGCCGGGTGCATCAGCGGCAGGTCCGGTTGTAGAGGATTGAAGGGGTAATTTTGGAAGAACATCTGCGCCCTGAAGCATCGGATCAACTGCCGGAAATGTCGGCGGCGCCGGTTGTGCCCTCACAGCTGGCTATCCCGGTGTTTTCACCCCGTATCACTTACATCCTGATTGGGCTCAATGTGCTGATTGCCTTGCCGACGTTGTTTTCAGTGGAGCTGCAAAACCTGTTCTGGGGAGTGGGGGCTCTGGTACCGGTATATGTTTTCCAGTTGGGACAGTTTTGGCGGATTTTTACGTCGGGTTTTCTGCATGCCAACTTAACCCATCTGGCCTTCAATATGTATGCGCTTTACGGGTTGGGGCGGCTGTTGGAACAGCTGTACGGCGGCAAACGCTTTTTGGGAGTCTATTTTCTGGCGTTGATCGGGGGCGGGGTGGCGGTGTTGGCCGGGGCGGATCTCGATACAGCGACGATTGGAGCCTCGGGGGCGGTGTTAGGGTTGGCCGGTGCCTTGGTGGTTTATTTTTGGATTTATCGAGATTTCCTGACGCAGGCCCGGCAGCAATTGTATAGCTTATTGCCGATGGTGGTAATCAATGTCCTCCTGGGATTGATCCCGGGAATCAGTTTGTGGGGACATCTGGGTGGGGTATTGGCAGGAGCGGCGGCGGGCTGGGCCCTGCGGCCGCGTTATCAAGGGGTAAGAACTGAGACCGGTTTTGAGTTGCGGGTTCGGCCGTTGAATGGGATGGACCTGGGGTCTGGCCTGCTGGTTTGCTTAGGGGAAGGAATCGTGTTAGGGCTGGCCTGGTGGTTGCGAGGGTAAGATGGCATTACCACTGGATTTGCGTGTGGGAGACGTTGTCGTGCTGCGGAAGACGCATCCTTGTGGAGGGACGACCTGGCGAGTGGTGCGGGTAGGCGCGGATATAGGCGCAGAATGTCTCACTTGTGGTCGATATGTCCTGGTGCCCCGCAGCCGTTTTGAATCCCGGATAAAGAGTTTCCTGGAGCGCGGCCAGCAGCAGCTTGATTCCGGCTAAATCTGGAAGGAGCCGGATGCAACAAGTGCGGAAGGGCGGGAAGCGTTTTCTTTTGTTTTTTTCGGATACGGGTGGAGGGCACCGGGCCGCCAGCCAGGCGGTTAAAGATGAATTAACCCGACTTTATGGGTCGGATGCTGACGTTCAGATGATCGATCTGTTCAAGGAAGTGCAGTGTTGGCCCTTTTATAATTTTCCTCGCTGGTATTCAGGGATGGGATGGTTGAAAGGGCTGCCCTGGGGGGTGGCTTTTCATTTGACCAATCAGCCGGCTCTGGTGCGGGTGCTGTCGGGGATGATCTGGCCGTATGTTCGATCGTCTTTCAAACGTATTTTAAGTTCTTACGCTCCTGATAGCGTGGTTTCCTTTCATGGGATTCCCAATCCGGTTTTACCGCAGGCTATCTCAGAGTTTGCGCCGGGGACCGAACTTACTACCGTGGTGCTGGATCTGGTCAGTATCCATGTGGCCTGGATGGTGCCGGGGTTTGACCGTTACTTTATGCCGTCGCAGGAAGCTGAGGATCTGGGGAAGCGGTTGAACCTTCCGGCGGAACGGATGGAGATGGTGGCCGGGATGCCGGTACGGCGGGCTTTTTTGGAAGTGGGCCAGATCTCGCAAGCGGAGGCCCGGCAGCGGTTGGGATTGCCGTTGGATCAGCCTTTGGTGTTGTTGACGGCCGGCGGCGACGGGATGGGGCCGTTGATCCCGGTGGTGAAGGCGGTGGCGGCGCGCCATCCTCATGCCATGTTGGTGGCGATTGTGGGGCGCAATGAGCGGCTTTCGCGGAAGCTGCAATCGTTGTCTTTGCCGGTACCGTTGCGGGTGGAAGGCTTTGTTTCCAATATGGAGCTGTGGATGCGGGCGGCCGATCTGTTGGTGACCAAGGCGGGCCCGAATACATTGACGGAGGCTTTTCTGGCGGGGCTGCCGATGGTGATCTATTCTGCTATTCTGGGGCAGGAAGAAGGCAACGGCGACTATGTTCAGCGCCATGGGGCCGGGATCTGGGCGCCGCAGCTGGAGCTGACGGCAGATGCAGTGGAAGCGCTGCTCAACGATCCGGAGCGGCGACGGGCGATGGCGGACCAGGCGCGAACGCTGGCGGATCCCCTGGCGGCGGAACGTATTGCCCGGCGGTTGATGGAAGGCCCGGGGTAACAACGTTTCTGCCTGATTATGTTATAATTCTGTCGGTGCCGGAGGTCGACGCCATGCAGCGGGAGTTACAGCAGTTTTATCGATACCTGGAATATGAGCGGGGCTATTCGACCAATACTTTATCGGCTTACCGGCATGATCTGGATCAGTTTGCGGCTTTGCTGGCAACTGAACGGCTGACTTCCTGGCAGGAGTTGGAGCCGGAGTTTTTGGAAGGGTTTGTGGATCTGCTCCAGAGCGAGGCGTTAGGGTATTCTGATACTACGATTGCCCGTAAGGTTGCCTCGGTTCGTTCTTTTCTCAATTTTTTATTTGCTGAGGGGATCATCAGCTCGGAACTGGCTCACCATCTGGGTCAGTTTAAGGTGGGGCGACGGCTGCCGCGGGCGTTGAGCCAGGAAGAGATGGGGCAGTTGTTGCGGGCGGAGATGTTTGAAGCCACGCCGTTGGGGCTGCGGGATCGGGCGCTGTTGGAACTGTTGTATGCGGCCGGGCTACGCGCCACCGAGGCGGTGGGCTTGAAACTGGAGGATCTGGATCTGGCGGGGGGGATGGTGCGTTGTCGGGGGAAAGGTAATAAGGAGCGGATGATTCCGCTGCATACGGCGGCTCAAGAGGTGCTTCGACATTATTTAGCGGAGGGCCGCCCTTTTTTGTTGCGGGATGTGGCGCAAGCGAGCCTGTTTTTAAATCATCGCGGGGAACCGTTGACGCGCCAGGGCCTGTGGTTTATTTTACAACAACGGGCTCAGGAGGCGGATTTTGAAACAGGGATCAGTCCTCATCAACTGCGGCACAGTTTTGCCACCCATTTGCTGGAAGGGGGCGCTGAATTGCGCGAGGTGCAGCAGTTTTTGGGGCATGCCAATATTACAACGACGCAGATTTACACAGAAGTTTCCAGCCGACGTAAACGAACTGTTTACGACCGGGCTCATCCGCGGGCCGGCGGTCGTAAGGAAGAAGAAACATCATCCAAGGAGCAAGAATAATCAATGGAATCGTTCTATACCCTCGCTATGGTCAAAGAAGCTGCTGCTGCCCTCCAGCAACGGACGGATGTGAGGCCGACGATCGGCTTGATTTTGGGATCAGGACTCAGCGCAGTGGCCGATTCTATTGAAGGCGCGGTGGCGATCCCTTACAATCAGGTTCCTAATTTCCCCTGTTCCACCGTGGAAGGGCATGTCGGCCGGTTGGTGATCGGACGGCTGGAAGGCCATCCCGTCATCGTGATGCAGGGCCGCAGCCATTATTATGAAGGCTATTCGATGGATCAGGTGACCTTTCCGGTTCGGGTCATGCAGGTGTTGGGCGTCAAGACGCTCATCGTCACCAATGCGGCGGGTGGATTGAACCAGTCCTATCACGCCGGCGATGTGATGATTATCCGCGATCAGATCAATATGATCGGGATGACGGGGCAGAATCCTCTGCGCGGGCCCAATTTCGATGAGCTGGGGCCCCGGTTCCCGGACATGAATGAAGCCTACGACCGTGAATTGCGGACGTTAGCGCGTAAAGTCGCTCTGGAAGCCCAGGTGCCGCAGCATGAAGGCGTTTATATCTGTCTGGGCGGGCCGAATTTTGAAAGCCCGGCGGATATCCGTTTTCTGCGGCTGATCGGGGCGGACAGTGTGGGGATGTCGACGGTGCCTGAAGTGCTGGTGGCGCGCCACAATAAGATGCGCGTGCTGGGGCTTTCGGGCATCACCAATGTCCTGTCGGGTGAAGAAGGCGGGCCGGGCCCTTCGCATGAAGAGGTGTTGGAAGCCGGCAAGTTGCTGGCGCCCCGGTTGGAAGCTTTAATTCGCGGGGTGTTGCGAGCTCTATGACGGTTTTTCTGTCGGTACTGGCGCAGTGGGCGCCCGGGTTTTATATCGTTTGCCTGATCGGTTCGGCCGTTTATGCTTTTATGGCCGTGACGGAGGGCAATCAGCGGCGTACTGCGCAATTCATTGTGGCACGCGAAGAAGCGGCGAGCAAGGCGTCGCGGGCCTGGTTTATGAGCATGCTCTTTTTGGGATTGGGCGGCGTGATTTTCGTCACGTCTTCGTATATCTTTCCCTTGATTCCGTTGCTGGCTCCGGAGACACCCGCGATTGAGATCGGGTTGTTGACGGCGACTCCGACCAGCACCGTAGTTCCTACGGCTCAATTGACTCCGACAGCGACCGGGACGGCGACGGCGATGCCGATCGAGGGAGTTCCTACGGATATTCCCACGGCAACGCCGTCGCCGACGCCGACGCCGCCGGCTCCCGAAGCCTATCAACCGGATTGTCCTTCGCCCAGCGCGCAGGTTATTGCGCCGGTGGCCGGGAGTGTGCTGGATGGGGTGGTGGAGATCCGCGGCACCGCCACTGTCAATGCTTTTAGCTTTTACAAGTTTGAAGTAGAATTCCCTGGTTCGGACTATCCGACCTTTATCGGTCAGTACAATACGGCCGTCGATAATGGAACTCTGGGCGCCTGGGATGTCAGCGATCGGACTATTTATCCCAGCGGCGGACCCTATCGCTTTCGGCTGATGGTGGTGGATATTTACGGCAATACTACTTTATGCGTTATTCCGGTTAATTTGGGCGCGCAGCCGTAACTGGTAAGGAGGCGTTGTGCATATTCGTTCAGCTCGTGAAGATGATTGGAAGAACTGTCTGGAGCTGGATACCTCGTTTGAAACCGAGGCGGCCTGGCAGATGGAAGAGGAGCGGAAAGAAGGCGAGTGGGCCGTGCGTTTTCGTGAGGTGCGGTTGCCGCGCCGTCAGCGGATCAGCCCAACGCGTACTCCGGAGGATTTATTGAACGGCTGGCAGCGCTGTCACGCTTTTTGGGTGGCGGTGGAACAGCGCAAGGTGGCGGGGTATCTGGGCGTGATTCTGGAACTGGACCATCGTCAGGCCCGGATTTCAGATCTGGCGGTGACCTCAGAATTGCGGCGGCATGGGGTAGCCAGTCAGTTATTGCAGCATGGTCTGGATTGGCTGGCGCGTCAGGATGTGGAGCAGGTAGTGCTGGAGTGTCAGCCTAAGGCTCAACCGGCGATTGCTTTTGCTCAGGCGCGGGGCTTCCTGGTCTGCGGCTTTCAGGATGTTTACTGGCGGGGTCCTGAAGTCGGGCTCTTTTTCCGCAAACGGATCCGGTAAACGGTGAAGGCGTTTGTGTCTGCAGTGAGCGGTGTGCTGAGTGCGAAAACCAGGAAAAGAAAAACTTATCGTAGTTGAGTCCGGCGCATTGTTATGAACTGGCAGCAGATTTTGATCGGGGTGAACGATGTTCTGAGCGCCGGCGTGGCGGCGACCGCTTTTGCACTTTTACTTTATTTGTGGTGCTATAACCGGGAAAGCGCGGTGGCCCGGACTTTCAGTGGGCTGTTGCTTTGCGTGGCCGGGGTTTACCTGCTTGATTTGCTGCTGACCGACATGCATGATTTCAAAGGGGTGGTCGGCTTCTTACTTCGGTTGCAGTGGGTGGGGATTGCTTTTACGCCTACGCTTTATCTGGAGTTTACCCGGGCGATTCGGCTTTCGGTGATGGAGAACCATTTCCCGCCCTGGTTGCGTCGGGGAGGCCTGCTTTTTAGTTTTGTGATTGTGATGCTGGCGCTCTATACCGATTTTTTGGTCAATGGGGTGACTTTTACGGCCAGCGCACCCCATTTGCTGCCGGGGCCGCTCTTTTATCCGTTTGCAATCCTGTTTGGCGGCAGCGCGTTGTGGGGATTGCGGCAGACCTTGAGCGCTCGCAGCCGCTGTTACACATCGGCCGCCCGGCGGCGGATGGCTTACCTTTCCATTGGATTTATCGCTCCGGCGGCCGGGGTCTTTCCTTATTTATTGATCATCGGCTGGCCGACTGCATTGCCGGGGGCGCTGTTGTGGGGGCTGTTGATTGTGGGCAACGTGGGCATCGCCATTATGCTGGTTTTGATGGCGTATAGCGTGGCTTTTATCGGTACGCTCAACCCGGACCGGGTGATCAAGCATCGGATGGTGCGTTTTTTGTTGCGGGGACCGGTGACGGCCATGCTGGCTCTGGTGGCTTTCAATGCGGCATTGTTGGCCCGGAATTACTGGCAGCTGGAATCCTATACTCTTCCGCTTTCGGCTGTGGCGGTTACCATTATTGCTGCTGAATTGATCATTGAACTTTCCAAGCCGGTTGTGGATCTGGCGCTCTATCGGGAGGGCCGTGAAGAAGTGGCGCGGATCCAGGAGTTGAGCCAGCGGCTGTTGACGGCGGCGGATTTGCGGCAGTTTCTGGAAAACATCCTGGCGGCGGTCTGCGAATTGTTGCACAGTCGGGGGGGATTTATTGCCGTGCTGGAGAATGGGGCGCTGCGTCGGGAGATCTGGTGTGGATTGCACATTTCTACGGAAGAGATTGCCAAATTGCCTCTGGATCAGGCGGAGTTGACGGGGCGGCAGGGCGAGTTTTTTATGTGGCAGGATTATTGGATCGCGCCGATCCACGATAAATCGGGCCAGGCATTGCTGGGACTGGTGGGGGTGCAGACCCCGGGCGTGACGTTGCCTTTGCCGGCCGATCAATTGGAGTTGTTGACGCAGGTTTTGCAGCAGGCCGGCGCGGCATTGGAAGATCAACGTTTGCAGCAGGCTGTGTTCGGGGCTTTTACGCCCTTATTGCCCGAATTGCAGGAGATCCAACGGCGGCGTGGTATGTTGCGTTACCAGGGTTCGGCCCTGGCCGGTTTCTTACAGGGGGAATCGCCTGACTTCCCGCAATGGGTTCATGATGCCCTGGCGCATTATTGGGGAGGACCGCGGCTGACGGAGAATCCGTTGTTGCAGCTTCAGGTCGTACAACAGGCCGCTTTAGAGCACGACGGCAACCCAATTCGAGGGTTACAGGATGTGTTGTTGCAAGGGATTGAGCAACTTCGTCCCGATGGAGAGCGAAAGTTGACAGCTCCCGAATGGCTGTTGTACAATATCCTGGAAATGAAATTCCTCCGGGGGCAGAAGGTGCGAGAAGTTGCCATGCGCCTGGCTCTCAGTGAATCTGACTTCTACCGTAAACAGCGAGTTGCGATTGAGAGTCTTGCGCGCATCATTGCCGAGATGGAAGCCAGGGCTCGGGAAATTTAGACCGATCCCGGTCGAGAGAGGAGTAGATGGATGAATAGTCAGTATGTACCACCGTATGGTCCTCTGGACGAATCCTACTGGGATGCTGTCCTGGAGGGCGGGCCCGTTTGCAGCGGCGAGGCGCCGGGGCCCTGGGTCTGGACGGAAGCGCCTGAAATTCCTCCGGCGCTCTGGGAAGAGGCCCGAACGCTCCAGAAGGAGCATGCGATTTTGTCCCTGGAAGTTGACGGCTTTAACCGGGGTGGGCTGATTGCCCATTGGAACAATGTTGAGTGCTTTGTTCCGGCTTCACACCTGCTGGCCTATCCATTCCCGGCCGATCCCACGGCGCGGGAGGCGCGGTTCCAGCAGTATCTCAGCGAACCGTTGCAGTTGTGCATTATCGAGGTCGAACCGGCGCGCAACCGCATCTTGTTGTCGGAGCGGCAGGCTTCGGAGACGCAGTCCCCTCAGGCTTCTCCCTGGCCCGACACGCTGCGTCCGGGCGCTATTTGCCATGGACGGGTGACGAGCGTTTGTCCTTTCGGGGCCTTTGTCGATATCGGTCCGCTGGAAGGTTTGATCCACATTTCGGAGATCTCCTGGGGCCGGGTGCGCCATCCCTGCGATTTCCTGGAACCGGGACGGGAACTGGATGTGATGGTGTTGGATGTTATCAAAGAGCATCAACGGGTCAGCCTGAGCCTGAAGCGACTTTGTCGTAACCCCTGGGAATCGGTTGAAGAGCGGATTCAGGTGGGGGATCAGGTGACGGGGAAGGTGGCCAGCGTAGAACGCTTCGGCATCTTTGTGGAACTTGTCGAAGGGTTGGAGGGGCTGTTGCACATTTCTGAGCTGACCGGGGTGGCGGATTTTGCTTCGCTGCAACGGCTCTATCGGGTGGGGCAACCGGTTTCCGTGCGTGTGATGGAAATTGTGCCCGGCGACCATCGGATTGTCCTGGGGCTGCCCGACCGAGGGGCGCCGTATGCCTCGGCGTAGTTCGCAAGCTTATCCCACGTCTAAACCGCGGGAGAGTACCTCGAAGCGTTCGTCCGGGTCTCGGACGACCGGAAGGGGCTCTTCGGTGCCGGTTCCTGATCCAGCCTGGATGCGTTCTTCGATCCGGGTGGTAGCGGCGGCGACCGGCCCGGTCGGTCAGCAGTTTATGGCGATCGGGGTGATCGGCGTGGGGTTATTGACGGTCTTTACGATCGCGGGCTTTAATTCCGGCGATCTGATCAACAGCTGGGCCCGCTCTCTGGTCTTTATGTTTGGGTGGGGAGCTTACCCTGCCGCAGGATTTATCATGGCGTTGGGATTGCTCTGGATGCGCCATCTGGTGCATCGGCCTACATCCTGGCGCTGGCGTCCAATCGTCGGTCTGGAATTGACGCTGGCCGGACTTCTGGCCATTACGCATACGTTGATGCGGAACGGCGGTTGGGCGGTGGTGCAATCAGGCCGCGGCGGCGGTCTGGTCGGTTGGGCTTTAAGTGTTTTCTTCTCTCATTATTTAGGTCCGTTCATCACCGGTTTGATGATGGGCGGCCTGGCCTTATTTGGGATCGGGTTGGCGTTTGATGTGACCTATGCCGATGTGCAAGGCGTGGCCTTACGTCTGGCGGCGGTCTGGCGGGAGTGGTTTGCGCAGCGCGATGCGGCGTTGTCGGGAAAGCCTTTGCCGCAGGTGACTCCACAGGCTGAGACGCCGCCGGCTCCGAAACGGCCGGCCCCGGCTCCACGCAGCAAGGAGAAAGTTGCGGCGCCGCCTGTGGCGGCTTCGGTGGCCCCGGAGCTGGAACAGCCGGAAGGGCTGCCGCCCTTTGCTTTGCTTCAGGCTCCGAAGAAAGTCGGGATGGATCCGGAGGAGATCCGGCGCAAGAGCCGGATTATCGAAGAGACCTTGAGTCAGTTCGGCATTCCGGCGCAGGTGACGGAGGTGCGTCCCGGGCCGACGGTGACGCAGTTCGGTGTGACGCCGGGCTATATCAGCCGCAACGGCAATGAGGGCGAGGAACAGCGCAAGGTGCGGGTGAGTCAGATTGCGGCGCTTTCCGACGATCTGGCGCTGGCGCTGGCATCGCGCACATTGCGTGTGGAGGCGCCCGTTCCCGGCCGGGCGGTGGTGGGAATCGAAGTGCCGAATGCGGAGATCGGATTGGTGGCGATGCGGGCGATTCTGGAAAGCCCGGAATATCGCCGCAACCGTAAGCCGCTTTGTTTCGCGGTGGGGATGGATGTTTCCGGAGGGCCGGTGCTGGCCGATCTGGGGTCGATGCCCCATTTGCTGGTCGCGGGAACCACGGGCAGCGGTAAATCGGTCTTTGTCAAAGCGCTGGCGGCGAGTCTGGTGATGCGGAACAAGCCGGAAGAGCTGCGACTGGTGGCGATCGATCCCAAGCGGGTGGAGTTGAGCCATTTCAATGGTTTACCTCACCTTTTCGGCAAGGCCGAGACGGATCTGGAGCGGGTGATTCGGGTGCTGCGCTGGGTGGCTTATGAGATGGACAACCGGTATAAGTTGTTCGCCGAAGTTCCGGCGCGCAATCTGGATGATTTCAACAGCAAGGCGGCCCGCAAGGGGATGCCGACGCTGCCGCGGATGGTGGTGCTGATCGATGAACTGGCCGATTTGATGCTCTCGGCGCCGGAAGAGACTGAACGGACGATCTGCCGGATTGCGCAGATGGCGCGGGCGACGGGAATCCATCTGGTGGTGGCGACGCAGCGGCCCAGCACCGATGTGGTGACGGGGTTGATCAAGGCGAATTTTCCGGCCCGCATCAGTTTTGCGACGGTGAGCAGCATCGATTCCCGGGTGATTATGGATACGCCGGGCGCGGAGTCGTTGTTGGGGAAGGGCGATATGCTCTTCCTGCCGCCGGATGCCGGTGCGCCGCGTCGGGTGCAGGCCTGTTATCTTTCGGATGAAGAGCTGGAAGCTATTGTGAATTTCTGGAAGTCGCAGCCCGATGCCAAATGGGAGCCGGCTCCCTGGGATGCGATGATCGAGGCCCGGGCGCTGGAACCGGTCAGTGCGGCGGAAGAAGAGGATGCCGATCTGCTGGAGCAGGCGATCGCGCTGGCGCGGAAGAAGGGGGCGATCTCGACTTCCGAGTTGCAGCGGCGGCTGCGGATCAGTTACAACCGGGCGGCGGTGTTGATGGAGCAGATGGAGGAGCGTGGGGTGGTGGGACCCCAGGAGAGCGCCGGGCGACCGCGGCGGGTCAATATGGACATGGATGAGGATTAGTGATGGGCCCGCTGGTCACGGCGATTATGGTGTTGATGATTCTGGCTCCCGGTCTGACGGGAGTCTTGTTCCTTTTAAATTACCGGGAGATGCCGAAACGTAAGCCGGTCGATATCAGCGAGAAAGAGACTACGCCTTTTGAATGGGTCCAGCCGACGGTGAAGACGTTGACGGCGCAGGGCTTTCGGCGGTTGGGCGAGACGCAGGTCCGGTTGCCCTTTTCGTCAAAGCCGGGTACGGCCTGGATTATGGTCGATGCGGCGGGGACGACGTATGTCGAGGTGGTGGGGCGGCGGCCGCAAGCCCTGGCGACCTTTATTACGCTTTTTGAAGACGGTGCGGCGCTGGAAAGCGACTGGCCTTCGGGTGAGAACATCGAAACGCCCGGGTTTTATTGTCAGGCGTTGGAGATGGCCGTCGACGGTGCTTATCGCGAGCATCTGGCCCGGTTGGCGCTGTTTGGCAAGGGGCATGGCCCGGCGCGTACCTATCAGAGCATGGCGGATTATCTGGCGGGCTCGGAGGAGTATCGGAAACGGCATATCCGGCGTTGGATGGGGCGTGCATTTGGGTTGAATCTGGCCCGGGTGGGGGCTCTGGTCTATGCGGTGGCTGTGGGCGTTATCTTTTGGCGGACGCAGAGCTGGGTCAATGTGTCGGATGAGCAGTTGAATCAGCAGTTTCTGGGGCTTTTTTTGAGTTGGGGGCCGGCCGTGGTCTTGCCGGCGGTGGTGGGACGGGTGTTGGAAGCCGGGCATATCAAGCGGATGTTGGAGAGACGGCGTTCTATTCTTTCCAATCGGTCAAATTGAAAAATACAGGGAATTAAAGCATGGACAATCGAGGCCGTCTGCAAAGCTATGAAGAAAGGCTCCGTGCTGCCTTGGACAAAATTGTCATGGACAGCTGGCGTCCTATGTCGGGATGGATAGCGGTTGTCTTTGTGGGGATGACCTTTAACCATTTGTCGATGTCGGATGTTGTGGCTCGTCCCTGGGTGACCGGGTTTTCGGCGGGGACGGCCGTACTTTTCTTCCTGCTGTTTTTGATCCTCTGGCGGCGGCCGTTGCCGGTTCATTGGGCCCATCCTTTGGGTGCGGCGATGGCGATGGTGATCCTCTTTAATTCCCTTTTGCATCTCAGCCTGACCAACGATGTTCTCCAGACTACCAACGTAATTTTATTGTTGATCGGCGCCGGATTTATGTTTCTCTCTCTGCCCTGGTTTTTGGGGGTGGCGGTGGTCTCTCTGGTCGGCTGGCTGTGGGTAGAGCAGCAGGCACCTCACGTTTTCAGCTGGGATCATTTTGCGATTGCCCTGGTCCTGACGGTGGCGCTGGCGGTTTTTATTCAGGATGCGCGGTTACGGTCGGTGCGGCGGTTGGAGGGGCTGCGGTTGCAGCTGGAAACGTCGATCGGTGTGAGTCAGCGGATCACCTCGATTCTGGAGCTGGATGTGCTGTTGAATCAGGTGACCGAATTGATCAAAGAGAAGTACGGTTACTATTTTGTGGGAATTTTCCTGCTGGATGAAAGTCAGCAGAATGTGGTGTTGCGGGCCGGGACGGGTGAGATGGGCCGTAAATTGTTCGATGAGGGGTTCCGGCTGCGGGTGGGGAAAGACGGCCTGATCGGTTGGGCGGTCTCCCGGCGTGAGGTGGTGCGGGTCAACGATGTGGTGGGCGATGGGCGGTATATGAAATCGGAGACCGTGCCGCTGACGCGGGCTGAGTTGGTGATCCCGTTGCAGGTGGGGACCACATTGCTGGGCGCATTGGATATCCAAAGCGAACGGACGCAGGCGTTCAATCAAGACGATCTGACGGTTTTCCAGGGGTTATCGGATCAGGTTTCCATCGCCATTCAGAATGCCCTGTTGTATGAGAAAGAGCAGTCCCGGCGCCGGCTGGCGGAGACGTTGTATGAGGTCGGGCAGGCGCTTTCGCAGACACTGGATTTGCAAGAGGTGCTGGATTTGATCCTGGAGCACCTTTCTTCGATTGTGCCTTATGACCGGGCCTCGGTGATGTTGCGCAATGAGGATGCGCTGGAGATTGCGGCCGCGCGGGGGTTCCCGTTGGCGGCGCAGCCCTCGCAGATCCGGGTCTCGATCAAGGCCGACGATGTTTACGATCAGGTGTGCCGGATGCAGCAGCCGTTGACCATTCCGGATGTGCTGGAACGACCCGACTGGCAGCATGTAGCGGGGTTGCCGCAGGCGCGTTCCTGGCTGGGGGCTCCCTTGATCCGTTCCGGGCAGGTGATCGGGATGTTCTCGCTGACGCGAGAGGCTCCCAATCCTTATACCTCGGACGATGCGGCATTGGCCACTGCCTTTGCCGGTCAGGCGGCCATTGTGCTGGAAAATGCGCGGTTGTATGCCAATGTCACCCGGGCCTACGAACAGTTGGGCCGGCTGGATCGCACCAAGTCCGATTTTATCAATATTGCTTCGCATGAGCTGCGTACGCCGTTGACGTTGCTGCGGGGGTACAGCCAGATCCTGCTGCGCGATCCGGCGATTGTGGGAAATCCTACCTTGTATCAAATGATGGAAGGGATTATGTTGGGGACCAGCCGCTTGCATGAGATCATCGACAGCATGCTGGATGTGGCGAAGATCGACAGCGGGGCCCTGGAGTTGCATCGTGAGCCGCTGTCGTTGCATAAGTTGATGGAATCGGTGGCCGGGACTTTCAAGCGCGATCTTTCGGAGCGGCAGATACAACTGGAGATCGATGCGTTGCAGAATTTGCCGGATATTGAGGCGGATACGGCGGCGCTGCGAAAGGTTTTTACCAATTTGATTGTCAATGCGATCAAGTACACACCGGACGGTGGGCGGATTACTTTATGTGGGCGGGTGTTGCCGCGCAACCGGACCGATTTGCCGGAAGGCGGGGTGGAGATCCAGGTACAGGATACCGGGATCGGGATCGATCCGCAGTTCCACGATTTGATTTTCACCAAGTTCTATCAGACCGGCGAGGTAGCATTGCATTCGACCGGGCGCACCAAGTTCAAGGGCGGGGGGCCCGGGTTGGGGCTGGCCATCGCCAAAGGGATTGTGGAAGCGCACGGCGGGCGGGTGTGGGTGGAAAGCGCCGGCTATGATGAAGAGGCCTGTCCGGGAAGCACCTTCTTTGTGATGTTGCCTCTGCGTAAGGGATAAGATTTGTTTGGATCAAAATGCGACGCGCCGGCTTTGCCGGCGCGTCGCATTTTGAGTTCAGGCTCTTTTATTTGACGATTTGCCCTTTTCTTGTATAATCTGGCCTCCAACCAAGGAATTTTCTAAATCTTTTCAGGAGGAACCCGATGGCTTCGTTACATCCCGCATTCCAACAGACTCAGTATTTGTTCCGGCGCAAGGTCATGAAACTGCTTGGGGGAGCGTTCCATATCTACGACACCAACAACAACGTCCTTTTCTTCGCCGAACAGAAGGCCTTTAAGCTGAAGGAAGATCTGCGGATCTATTCCGATGAGAAGAAGACCACCGAGCTGATTTCTATCAAGGCGCAGAGCGCGATCGATTTCAGCGCGACCTACGTGGTTCAGGATTCCACCACCGGAGAGGTGGTCGGGTCGCTGCGCCGCAAGGGGCTCAAGTCGCTTTTCAAGGACGAATGGCAGATTATGGACGGCAACAGCCAGGTTGTCGGTAAGCTGGCTGAAGCCAGCGCGCTTTGGGCGACCCTGAGCCGCATCATCAACCTGATTCCGCAGAAGTACGTGGTGCTCGATAACAACGGTACCGAAGTGGCCCGGATCGAGCAGTCCATTGATCCCATTGTGTTGAAGTACAACTTCTATATTCCCGAGCCCCAGCCCGCGGTTGATCGCCGGTTGTTGATTGCTTCGGGGATTTTGCTGGCTGCGGTCGAAGGTCGCCAGGAAGGGTAATTCCTTTTTTTGAATAAAAAATCGCGCGCTCCTCTTTGAGGGGCGCGCGATTTTTGCGTTTTTTTGGGTTAACTGTCTTGAAAATAGGCTACGCCGGCCCTCTATCCCCCCTGCCCCCCTTTCCCCCAAAGACGCAGATGGGGAAAAGGGGGGAATTGGTTGTTAAGGGGAATTTGCACGCCTTCCGAGGCGTGCAAATTCCCCCTTCCCCCTTTTTTTGCTCCGCCGCATTGCAGGCGCCTTCTGGCTGGATCGAGGGAAGGGAATTTTTCGTTCATAATTTCGCGCGCCTCCGAATGCGCGCGAAATTATGAGGTTTTTTCCTTTTATCTCCCCAATATTCGATCGATTTCGGCCATCTGGGCGGAGGTGAGGGGGCCGAAATCCATGGCGCCGGCGTTCTCTTCGACCTGGGCGACGGTTTTGAAGCCGGGGATGGGGACGGTCATGGGGCTGCGGGCCCAGATCCAGGCAAGGGCGCCTTGCGCGAGGGTGCGGCCGTTGCTGGTGAGTACGTCGCGGATGGCGGCGAGGTTGTCGAGCCAGGCCTGGGTGGGTTTGCCATTTTGGAAGCCGGGATGCCAGCTGGCATGATGGCGGACGTCGTCGGTTTTGAAGCTGGTATCGGGGGCGAATTTGCCGGTCAGGAGCCCCATTCCCAGCGGGCCGCGGTTCATGCTGCCCAGGTTCTGCTTTTCACAGAAGGCCAGCAGTTCCATGTTGCCGTCGAGGACGCTCAGCTGTTGCTGGATGACGCTGCAATTGGGCGTGGCGGCGAAGGCGCGGATGGCGTCGAGCCGGTCGGTGCTCCAGCCGTAGGTGCGGATTTTGCCTTCGGCGACCAGTTGGTCGAGTATGTCGCGGGCTTCGAGGGCATGTTCGAAGGTGAGGCCCCAGACGTGGATCAGGTAGACATCGATGTAATCAGTTTCCAGGCGGCGGAGGCTGGCGACGATGTCGTCACGCAGGTGGGGGGCGATATTGCTGTCGGCTTCGTCTTCTCTGTTGTAGGCCCAGACTTCCTTTTTGTTTTCATCGACGGTGTAGCCGAATTTGGTGGCGATGACGATCTGATCGCGGTGGCCTTTGACGGCCTGGGCCAGAAGCTGTTCGCTGTGGCCGGCGCCGTAGTTGGCGGCGGTGTCGAAGAAGTTGACGCCCAGGTCGATGGCGCGGTGCAGGGCGCGGAGGGATTCGGCGTCGTCGACGGTGCTCATGCCGGCGGGGGTGCCGTTCAGGGTCCAGGGGCCGCCGATGGCCCAGCAGCCCATGCCCATGGCGGAGACTTCGATATTGCAATGGCCGAGTGTGCGTTTCATGTTTAGTTCCTTGTGTATTTATTTGTGTGAGGCGCTTGTGGCGTCCCGCAACCGGTACTTTTTCGGTACGATGCGCCGCGCAGGATGCTACGCGAGGGAGAGAATTTTTTGTTTGTGTTTTGGCGCGCTTCAGAAAGCGCGCCAAAACACGGGCTTTTTTCTTTTGCATTTTCCGGGCTAATTGCACGGTGACGATCTTTTTTGTTTTGTGTTGCTCAGGCCTTTTTTCGTCCCGCAATGGGTACTTTTTCTGTACGATGCGCCGCGCAGGATCGGGAGAGAGAATTTTTTATTTATATTGTGGGCGGCTTTCTGAAGCCGCCCACAATATGGTTTTTTTTCTTCCATGTTTTCCGGGCTAACCGCAGGGTGACGGCTTTTTATTCTATGCGGCTCAGGCCTTTTTTCGTCCCGCAACCGGTACTTTTTCTGTACGATGCGCCGCGCGGTGCGAAGCAGGGAGAGAGAATTTTTGATTTATTTTTTCGGTGGCTTTCTCAAGCCGCCGAAAAAATGGGCTTCTTTTCTGTGTTCCCTGGTGCCTTTGTGGTGGAATCGGGATTTTTTTGTTTTCCTGGCCGGCCGTACAGATCAGTTTTTTTGGTCAGGCAGCTTGCGACCGTCCCAATATTCGTTCGATCTCGGCCATTTGCGCAGGTGTGAGGGGGCCGAAGTCCAGGGCGCCGGCGTTTTCCCGGGCCTGTTGGACGGAGCGGATGCCGGGGATGGGGAGCATTTTTTCACTGCGGGCCCAGAGCCAGGCGAGAGCGCCCTGCGCGAGGGTGCGGCCGTTGCTGGTGAGGATTTCGCGCACGGCTTCCATTTTGGCCAGCCAGACAGGGTGCGGAGCGCCGTCTTTGAAATAGATCATCCATTCGAGGTTTTTGGTGCCGCGGACATCGTCAATGCCCAGTTTGCTGGAGGCGTTGTATTTGCCGCTTAAGAGCCCCATGGCCAGCGGGCCGCGGTTGATAGCGGCCAGGTTGTGTTTCTCGCAGATCTGAACGTTGGCCGGATTGTCGTCCAGGACGTTGCACTGAAACTGGATGGCGGCGCAATGGGGAGCCCCGGCGAAAAATTCGGCGCGGTCGGGGAAGTCGGTGCTCCAGCCGAAAGCGCGGATTTTTCCCGCAGCGACCAGGTCTTCCAGGGTGTCGCGGACCTCTCCGGCCTGTTCGACGGGGTGATCGTTGAAATGGAACTGGAAGAGGTCGATGTAGTCGGTGTTCAGCCGGCGCAGGGAGTCCTCGCAGGAGCGGCGGATGCCTGCGGGGGAGGCGTCGCCGCCGGTGGCCTGCCGGCTTTCTTCATCGAAGACCGGGCCGAATTTGGTGGCGATGACGACTTGATCCCGTTTGCCGGCGAAAGCTTTGCCGAGTATATATTCGCTGTGGCCGGCACCGTAGACGCTGGCGGTGTCGAAGAAGGTGATTCCCAGGTCGTAGGCGGCATGCAGGGCCCGGATCGATTCTTCGTCATCCACATCGCCCCAGCCGAGAGGGGTATCGCCGCCCCAGAATTTTCCTCCAATGGCCCAGCAGCCGAATCCCATGGGGCTGACCTGAATAGCTGAACGACCTAATTGACGGGAAGCTGTTTTCATTTTCGATTCCTTTTGTGTTTGGGTGTCGTTTTGATATTACGGCATAAGTGGATATATTAGTATATCCAATTGGGGGTAATTTCAGTAGGGCCAGTTAGAGGATTTTTTATTTTTCGCGCGCCCCGGAGGGGCGCGCGAAAAATAACTTCTTAATCAGGAGATGCGAGATGCGTATTCCGTTGGACCCGCAGAGCCGGGTGCCTCTTTATCAACAGATCGAGAATTATCTGCGGGAGAACATCCTTTCCGGCAATCTGGAAGCGGAAACCCGTTTGCCGTCGACGCGGGGGCTGGCCGAGATCCTGGGCGTCAGCCGGATTACGGTGCAGAATGCCTATCTGGATCTGGAGAGCGACGGCCTGATCTACAATCGGGAGGGCAGCGGGGCTTATGTCATGCCGGCGATGGGGCCGCCGCGGCATTCGGCGGCGGCTGAGGTTGCCTGGCCGGGGTGGCAGCAGGCATTGAAGGAAGAGATGCCGGCTCCGCGATTTCTGGCGCAGGCGCCCGTCCATGGGGTGCCGGCTGATTTGATTGCCTTTACGGGGGTGGGCGATCCGCAGCATTTTCCGGTGAAGGATTTTTCCAGGGCGCTGCAAAGCGTCCTTCATGAGGATGGGATGGAGGCGCTGGCTTACGATGAATTTGACGGCGGGTATCTGCCGCTGCGAGAGACGGTCACGCATGTGCTGGCCAGTCAGGGAATCCAGGCCGGGCCGGCGCAGGTTTTGATCACATCGGGGTCGCAGCAGGCGCTTTCGCTGGTCTGTCAGCTTTTGCTCAGGCCGGGCGATGTGATTCTGGTGGAAAATCCGACTTACAATTTCGCCCTGGAACTCTTTCGCTCGTTGGGGTTCCGGGTGGTGGGCGTACCGATGGATAAGGACGGCATGCAGGTAGAGCTGGTGGAGCCGTTGTTGCGGCAGCATCAGCCCCGGCTGATCTATACGATTCCCAACTTCCAGAATCCGACCGGCGCCTGTATGAGTGGGGCGCGGCGCCGGCAGCTGGTCGCGCTGGCGGAACGTTACAATATTCCCATTCTGGAAGATGACTTTGTGGGAGATTTGCGTTACGATGGACGGGCTCAGCCGGCGTTGAAAGGGCTCGATGCGGTGGGGAATGTGATTTACGTGGGGACTTTCTCGAAGATGTTGATGCCGGGATTGCGGATCGGTTATCTGGTGGCCGACGGTCCGGTCTTTGAGGCGCTGGTGAATTTCAAGCGGGCTCACGACCTGACCACGTCGAGCCTGATCCAGCGGACGTTGAATCTGTATGTCAATGTGGGGCGCTATCAGAGTCACTTGCGGCGGTCGGGGCGGTTGTATCGGCAGCGGCGGGATGCGATGCTGGCGGCGATTCGGCGCTGGATGCCGGGTGAGGTGCAGGTTTATCCGCCCGATGGGGGGTTGTTTATCTGGATGGCGTTGCCGGAGGGGATTTCCACGACGGAGCTGTTGCCGCCGGCTTTGCAGAAGGGGGTCTCTTATGCGCCGGGGAGCTGGTTTACGCTCGAACCGGCGGAGGGGGCACGCTGTATGCGGCTCAATTTTGCGGTGCAGCCTGTCGAGCGGATTGAGGTGGGGATTCGGCGGTTGGCGGGAGTGATACAACGATCTGGATAGGAGGTCGGAATGAAAAAAATTACCCTGTTTTTTTGTCTGATTTTGTCGCTGGTTGCTTTTTTGGGGCCGGTTTTTGGGGAGGCAGAGGAAGATTCTTTTATATATGTGGTGGCCTATCCCGAATCCGGACCGCAAATCTGGCAGGTTTCGAGCAGTGGGGCCCCGGCAGTTTTGATTTACGAGCTTGCTAAAGGGCCGGATCGAATCGTGCGAAACCTCTTCCCGTTTGAAGAGCGGGCCGTGTTGCAATATGTTTCCAGGAAATATTTTAATTTTGGGAATTTCCTTAACCCGGATTATTTGCCTGTTGAGCCTTTCATTGGGGAATTGCAATTAGCGACGGCAGGAAATCGGCTCTTGTGGACGGAGACGGATTGTTATCGTATTGCAACCCGCTGTTATGGTGTGTTTCGGGTGGTCACGCTGGATCTGGAAACTCTTCGATCTGAAATTCTGTTCCGGATACCGGCTCATTCTTATGTAGGAACTCCTGTCAACTTTTATCAGAATTCGATTGGAGAGATTCCCGTTTTGTCTCCTGATGGTCGTTATGTTGCGATTATGTATAAATCGGATTTTCAAAGTGAGGTTTTGATTATCGATGCGGTTACCGGGGCAATTAAGAAATTTGAGGATTCACTTCAATCTTTTGGGCCCGCCGCCTGGAATTTGAGCAGCGATGCGGTTGCCTGGCCTTTTTTGAATCCCAAAGATTTTGGTGGAGGGTACGTTAGAGTTTGCCGTCTTAATTCGGGAGTCTGTGAGGATCGGAAATTAGAAGGTTTATGGATAGGAGGCGGGGATTTGTGGTGGGGAAATGAGGCTGAGACTTTGCTTTTTATCGGGCAGGATCACGATTTTACGATGAGGAGCGCAGGGGGTGCGGCGCTTTATTCGTTGAATTGGAAAATGGGGAGGGTGGAACGAATTCCCATTGAGGTTGAAGGTTATTTGTCTAGAATCAAAGTTTCTCCGACGGGTAGTTTTTTGGCAATTAGTCATAGGAAAAACCGGGACACTTTATCGGGGGAAATTTTAGTTTGGGATTTGGTAGCGGGGAAAGTGATCAGTCGGTTTTCGATAGAGAATGGTTATCAGTATTGGACATGGAGCCATGATGGGAGATCGATTTTATTTTTAAACGATATGCCGCTTGCGAAAGAACGTATGGGAGTGTTGGATATTGAAGCGGGTACTGTTTATTCATTTTTACCGGATAGATTGAACGTGGAAATTGTTGGATATTTAACGAAGTAGAAATTTACATTAATGGGGAAATCTTTGGCGAAGGGGCAAATTACCCTACGCCCGGGGATTGATCCCCGGGCGAAATGGGCTTTTCGCTACGCTCGGGAAACAGAGATATTACCGGATTATTTTCTCCCCGATCATTCATTTTGATGGCTATACCCTGGCCTCTTCCTGCGCTTGCAGGATCAAGGCGACGACTTGATCGACGCTCCGGTTGCTGTTGTCGATCCAGAGTCCCTGGCCGGCCAGTTCTTTTTTCATGAATTCTTCGAGATGGGTCCAGTGGGCGGCGACATGTTTTTCTCTTTGGGCGTCCCGGCGGAGGGCTTCGGCGATGCCGGGGAAGAGGGTGATCAGGTTGACCTGAGCGGTTCCCAGGTGGCTTTTGTATTCGGCGATCCGGCCGGGGTCGGTGATGACGTAGTCGATGAAGACTTCAAAGCCGGCTTCGGCGAAGGAGCGGCCCAGCAGGCATTGGTTTTTGACGCAGAGGGTGATCTGACGGGTTTCTTCGTCGTAGGGTTCAGTGCCGGGATTGACTTTGCCGGCGACGATGAGATCCTGGAGTTTGTCGCCTTCGATGTGGACGGAACGGGGGAATTTTTGGGCGAGGGCGTGGGCGGTGGTGGTCTTTCCTGCTCCCGGGATGCCGTTGATAAGCCAGATCATGGTGTTGCTCCTGTGATGGGGTGATGGTATGCGCTATATTTTAGCTGTTTGCTGTCTACTGTCTACTTTCTACTGTCTACTTTTATGTTTGCCTTCCTTCGCTTTCATGTTAAACTTCAAGGTATGAGCCTTTTATTGCCCACTTATATGCAGGATTTGCAATTCGTACTTCGGACTCTGGACTGGAAAACCCTGTCCAGCGAGATCGATGCGGAAATGCGGGCCCGGCTGGTCATTGTGGGCCCGGTCAACAGCGGTAAATCTACCCTCTTCAATCGCCTCCATGGACAAAACCTCTCGGCCGTGAGTGCCGTTCCCGGCACGACGCAGGGAATTGTGGAGCAGGCCCTCGGTCCTTTTATGCTGGTCGATACCCCCGGTTTCGGTGAAGTCTGGGGGGTGGATCGGGCGGCGGTGGCTTCGGATGCGTTATCCCAGGCCGATCTGATTTTGTTGTTGCTGGATGCGGCGGCGGGGGTACGGCAAAGCGATCACGATCTTTTCCTTGGTTTGCAGAAGGTGGGGAAGCCGGTCGTGGTGGCGATCAATAAGGTCGATCTGATCAAAAAAGATCTGCCCTGGGTGTTGGAGAATGCCGAGTCGTTGCTGGGACTGCGGCCGCTGCCGGTTTCGGCCAAAACCGGCCAGGGGATTACGGATCTGTTGATTCCGACCCTGCTCAAGGCGCAGCCGAATCTGGCCGTGGCGATGGCCCGTTCCCTGCCGGCGATTCGGGCCAATCTGGTGCAGCGGGTGATCCGACGGACGGCCTGGACCAATGCGTTGATGGCGATGGAGCCGATTCCCGGACTGGATGTGCCGGTGCTGCTGGCTTCGCAGACCCGGATGGTGATGCGGATTGCGGCGGCTTACGGCCAGCCGTTGACGGTGGCCCGGGCCCGCGAGTTGATCAGTGCGATTGCGGGCGGTCTGGCGATCCGTTATCTGGGCGGTCAGCTGGCTAAATTTATCCCCGGACCGGGGTGGGTGGCTTCGGGAGCGTTTGCGGCGGCGGGGACCTGGGCCATTGGAGAGGCGGCCCGCCGTTATTTTGAAGCCGGGGCTCAAATTACGGCTCCGGATTTGCGAAAGCTGTACGAGCAGTTGCGCCGCAAGGCGCCGCGTCGTCTGCTGGAGCGCCAGCCGGATGAAATTGTCATTGCTGAAACGGAGGCTGGGGAGGCATTCGACATCGATATGTCGGATGTGCCGCCTTGTCCACCGGAAGGCTGACGGCGGCAGAGTCCCCGGCGGGCGCGGCGTTGGAGCTGCGGATTCGCCGGCGGCTGCGGGGTTATGTGATGGTGATTGCGCTGGTCAGTCTGGCGGTCGGTGGGGCGCTGGGATTCTGGGCCGCGCGGGGGATGCCGGCGGTTGAAGCGGAGTTGCTGCCGACGCCGGTGGGATGGGCCTGCGGTCATGTGATGACGGGATCGGTCACGCCGACGCCGGGGAGCTGGCAGGTTTACGTCAGCGGGGCAGTGATCGTCTCCGGGGTGGTCACGGTGCCGGCCGGCAGTCTGGTCGAGGCGGCAATTGCGGCAGCCGGGGGGCCCGCTCCCGACGCGGATCTGGATCGGGTCAATCTGGCGGCGCCGCTCTCTAATCATCAACAGGTGAATGTCCCACGGCGGCGGGCGGCAGCCGAAAGCACGGCTACTGTGGGGCCGATTTCGGCGACGTTGAATTTGAATACAGCTTCGGCTGTAGATTTGGAACGGTTGCCTCGGATCGGGCCGGCTACTGCAGAGCGGATTGTGGCCTATCGGCAGGCCCATGGTCCTTTTCGTCGTCTTGAAGAACTGCTGGAAGTTCCCGGCATCGGTCCGGCGACGTTGGCGCAGATTGCCCCCTATTTAACGGTTGAACCGTAATTCTACATTTCTCCGCCTGCACGGATTTTTTCAGGGCCGGATTGCGGGTCGGGAGTCTGGGGACAGGTGTTATGAGCGAATTACTGATCTGGTATTTCACATTGCAATTGTTCGCGTTGGCTGGATTGTCGCTGGCTTTTGTGGGATTGCGCAATTTGCCTTCCCGGGGGTATGCCGTCGCCAAAGCCCTGGGGTTATTGTTGACCGGGGTGCTGTTCTGGTGGGGAAGTCTGCTCCATTTTTGGGCCAATGAGGTCGGCGCGGTTCTGCTCTGTGCCATTATTGTGGCCGGGGTGGGACTGGCTTTGGTGCGCGGCCGATGGCAGGAATGGAAGGATTGGTGGCAGGATCGCTGGCAGTTTGCCGTGACCGCGGAGCTGCTCTTTCTGGGCCTGCTGCTGCTTTGGGCTGTGATCCGGGCGCAGCAGCCGCAGATTGAGACGGCCGGCGGTGAGAAGTGGATGGAAATCGCTTTCCTCAATTCGGTGCTGCGTTCTCCTTTTATGCCCCCTCACGATCCCTGGCTTTCGGGATATTCGATCTCTTATTATTACCTGGGCTATGTCCTGTTGGGGATCGTGACCCGGCTTTCTTCGGTGCCGGCCGCGGTTGCTTTTAATCTGGCCAGCGCGGGATGGTTTGCTCTGGCCGGCGTGGGAGCTTACGGCGTCGTTTATGATTTGTTGGATGGACGCGATCCGGTGCGGGCCCTGGGCGGCCCGCTTTTGTTGTTGATCACCGGCAACGGTGAGGGGCTGTTGGAAGTCCTGCATGCCCGCGGGCTCTTTCCGGAGACCTTCTGGCGCTGGCTGGATATCCGCAGCATCAACACGGCGCCGCAGCCGCCTTTCTCCTGGATTCCGACCCGTTATTTCTGGTGGTGGCAGGCTTCGCGCGTGATCCATGACTATGTGCCGGGGGGCGGCGATCAGGAAGTGATCGATGAGTTCCCGGCGTTCAGTTTTGTTTTGGGCGATTTGCATCCGCATGTGCTGGGATTGCCTTTTGTGCTGGTGGTGGTGGCTCTGGCGTTGAATTTTTATCGCCGCCCGGTCGATCCGGCTCAACGGTGGGGGTTCGGTGAGCTTTTCCGGCGGGCCGTTTTGGATCGCGAGTGGCAGGTGGGAGCTTTACTGATCGGGAGCGGGCTGTTGTTGGGTGCTTTGGGCTTTCTGAATACCTGGGATTTTCCGATCTACTGGGCTCTGTTGGTTATCGCCTGGGTGATGGGCGGCTCCGAAGTCAATCGACCCGGGCTGTGGGCCCGCATTTTGCGGGTGATGCCGGATGCGGCCGGGCTGGGCGTGTTGAGTGTGTTGCTCTATTTGCCTTTCTGGGTGGGACTGCGCTCTCAGGCCGGCGGGATTTTGCCCAATTTCTTTAATGCGACTGCGCCGCAGCAGTTTGTGGTGGTGTTTTTGCCTTTCCTGGTTCCTATCGTTGCGTTGATCGTGGCTGTGGGGATGCGATATCGCATTTCCGGGTTGAAAGCGGTCGGCTGGGGACTGGGATTGTTGTTGGGGATTTTTGTGGTGGGCTCACTGGCCGGTTTGCTGATCGGCTATCCTTTGGTGATGGCTCTGTTGCAGCAAATGCCGATGGATGGGCTCAATCTGGGGACCGGGGCTTTTCGGGATGCTTTGATGGCGCGTTTGCTCGACCCTCTTACGGCCTGGATCTGGGTGGCCTGGGTGCTGGCGACGGGAGCCCTGGCGATCTTTCTGGTGCTGGAGCATCAGGACGGCCGTCGGCAGAATGAGGCGCCGTTGGAGAGCGGTGAAGGATTTGCCCTGCTGCTGGCGCTGGTCGGTCTGTTGCTGGTGCTGGCTCCCGAGCTGGTCTTTTTGAAGGATCTTTTCCTGATCCGGATGAACACCGTTTTCAAGTTCTATTTCCAGGCCTGGGTTTTGTTGAGTCTGGCCAGCGCCTGGTGGCTGGGGCAGTCGCGGATTTCCTCGAAGGTCTGGTGGCGGGCTGCGGCCTGGGTCTGTATTGCGGCCGGGCTGGTCTATTTGCCGCTGGCGGCGAATAAGCGGGCTGAGGAGCATGGGCGGCCCTGGACGCTGGATGGTTCGGCCGGTCTGGCCTTGACCGATCCTGAGGATCTGGCGGCGATTGAGTGGTTGAATGCCAATGTCTCCGGCAATCCGGTGATTCTGGAAGCGCCCGGCGATCAACACCGGTCCTATATTTATGAGGGGCGGGTTTCGGCTTTTACCGGGCTTCCTACCGTCTTGGGGTGGAGCGGCCATGAGAATCAATGGCGCGGCAATTATGAGGAGCAATCTCGCCGGGAAGCTGATTTGAATCTCTTCTTCACTTCGGCGGATGTGGCTACCACGAAGTCGATCCTGGCGCGGTATGGGGTCGCTTACATTTATGTAGGTCCCCTGGAAACAGAGCGCTATACCCCGGCCATGTTATCTGTTCTAAATCAAATGTACCCGATCGTTTATCAGAATTCATTAGTGACGATCTATCGGGTCGAACCGTAAGCGGAGGCAACCTTTCATGTCGCGAACAATCCGATGGGGGTGGGCTGGGGTGTTGGTGGTAGCGGCGTTGGTGCGATTGAGCGCCTTGAATGCCTCGCCTTTGATGCCCGATGAAACGCTGCTCGCTGTGCCGGCTCTGGATCTGGCGAGGGGGCTGGGCTGGCCGGGAACGATGGCCAGTCCATTGTTGACAGGGGGCAGTGCGCTCTTTTTCTTCCTTTTTGGGCCTGGCGATGGGGTGGCCCGGTTCCTGCCGGCGCTGGCGGGGATCGCTTTTGTGGCTCTGCCCTGGTTCTGGCGGCGGTGGTTGGGAGAGATTGGGGCGCTTGTAGCGGCGGCTTTTCTGGCGCTTTCGCCGTTGGCCTGGACCGGGTCCCGGACGCTCGATCCGGCGATGCTGGGGGCGCTGGGGGCGGGATATTGTCTGACGGCCTTTTTCGCTCATGAAGCGGAAGAGCCCTGGTTGCTGGATTTGCTGGCCGGGCTGGGCCTTTTTCTGGGGTTGAACGGTGGCCCGACCTTTTTCGATGCTTTGATTCCCGGGTTGCTGGCCTGGGTGGCTTATCGCTGGGCCTGGGAAGGCGATCTGTTGACCTGGAATCTGCCCCGAAAGGGTCTGTTGTTGGGACTCCTGGCGGCATGGCTGATCGCGTTTGGCCTGGGCAGCAACTGGAGCGGCAGTGGTGGGTTGCTGAGCGGATTGGGCGCCTGGTGGATGGGGTGGTACAGCGCCATGCGGGATACGCCGGCGCCCTTTTTGGTGATGATGTATGAACCGGCTCTGTTGTTTGCGGCCTTAGTGGGCGGGGTCAAGGGCGTGCAGGCCAATCGTCCTTTGCCGGTGGTGCTGGGGCTGTGGTCGCTCTTTGCCGGGTTGATATTGACGCTGCGGGCCGGCGCGACGGCGGTCAGTGCGACGGCGATGTTACTGCCGCTGGTTTTGTTGGTCGGCACCGCCATTCAGGATTTCGAAATCAATTTTGTGTCTGAATGGTGGGGGGAGCGGTTGATCTATGCCGGCGGATCGCTGGTCTTGTGGTTTATTTTCTTTCAGACGCTGGCGCATCACGGCGCTTTTGGGCCGACGGAACATGGCCTGGATTTTATCTTGCTGGCCGTCTTATTGCTGTTCCAGTTCTTCCTTTGGTTGATCATGGGGCGGTTGTGGAAGATGCCGGAAGTGACGACCGGTGTTTTGCTCAGTACAGTGACGTTTCTGTTGATCATCCAGCTGGGATTTGGGGTGCGGTCTCTCTTTACCGATGCCCATAATTCAGCGGATTTGCTCTCGGGACGTAAGCAGACTTCATTTGATTTATCCAATCTCAATGAGACGATGCGCCGGCTGGTCTGGTATGAGAGTTTGCGGGAGGCGGATCGGCCCGTCTATGTGGTGGCCGGACAGTTGGATTGGACGAGTGTGGTGCGATGGTCGTTGCGTAACTGGCCGGAGGTGCGGGTGGTAGAAAGCTGGCCCTCCCAGGAAGCTACCGGAATGGTGGTGGCTCCTGAGGGAGTACAGCCTTTGGAGGGTGTCGGAACCCTTCTCTCGCGGTCCTTTGTGGCGTTGGAAGAGCCTTCGGCGCGGGTGCCGGCCTGTGTGGCGACGATGCCGGGGGGGCCCCTTTCCTGTCAGTTGGTGTTGAACTGGTATCTTTATCGGTCGGCCTATTTCCCGAATCGTTTGGAGCGGGCCTTATTATGGTCGATACCCTAGCAGCCTGTCGGAGTGAAAAAATAGCGCGCCCGAGTATACTTTGACGTAT
>CAZCTC010000012.1:0-156817 GCA_964501335.1 uncultured Anaerolineales bacterium
GGCCTTTTTCCAGAGCAACACAAGCTGTCTACTGCCTACTTGCTGCTGTCTACTTCCCCTGAATTTTCTCAAAAAAGCGCTGAATTGCAAAAGAACCCTAAAAGATATAGGTCCCCCTCGATTTGTTTATACCCGGGCGTCAAACGGTTCCCCCTATAATGGAAAAAGGTTTGCTTATACAGGGAGGTTACCATGAGGCGACCGCGTATTGGACTGGCTTTAAGCGGCGGCGGCTTCCGGGGACTGGGACATCTGGGAATCTTGCAGGCACTGGAAGAAGAAAAGATCCCCGTGGATTATATAGCGGGGACCAGCATGGGCGGGATCGTCGCCGCACTCTATGCCGCCGGAATCCCCATGGAAACCCTGGTCCGCCGGGTCTGTGAAATCAAATTCCTCAACCTCATCGCCCCTGACCTGCAACACCGGGGATTCTTAAGCCATGAAAAAGTCAAACTATTATTGATCTCTTTGCTGGGACGGGAAGATTTGACCTTCGCCGATCTCAACATTCCGCTGGCCGTGGTGGCCTGTGATCTGGAATCTTCCGAAATGGTCGTCTTGAATGAAGGGCCCTTGCTGCCCGCGTTGCTTTCCACCGCAGCCCTGCCCTTCGCTTTCTCACCGATTTACCATCAGGGGCGCTGGCTGGTCGATGGAGGCCCGCTCAACAATCTCCCGGTCGATGTGGTCCGTACCATGGGTGCCGATCGGGTCCTGGCCATCGACACACCGACCAAACTGGAATTTCCTGCCGTCAATTTGATCCCGACACCGCCCAAACGCCCGACATCCATCTTCTCCTTCCTCCATCGGCCCCGTGAATGGCTTCATCCCTTCCTGATTGGAGAACAGGCCACCGGCATTGCCGTCGGAGCGACGGTTAAGGCCCGGCTGGCCGCGTGGCCTCCCGATCTACTGCTGGAAATCTGCATCCCCAATATGCACCTCTTCGATACTGACCATATTGCCGCAACCATCCAATGCGGCCGCCAAACGGCCCTCAATTCCATCGAAGCCCTGCGTGAACTGAGAGATCGCCCCTTGCCGCCTCTATGGATGTTAAAATTACAAGAAGTCTGTTACCGGCTGAGCCGGGCCTGGGACATCCTTATCGATCCCAATGCCCATCTACCGGGACTGCCCCATCCTTCTCCGGATGAACCGCTGAAATAGCCGTCCTGAAAATAGCACCCCAAAGGTGCGACGCACTTTCTATCCCTGAAACCGACGATTCAAACGGCTCAACGTTGGAGCAAGTCGCCTGTCCTTGCAAGATCAGAGTGCGTTGCACCTCTTTGAGAAATCCTCCTCACCCGCACAAGGCACCTCTCCCGTAAGCTACGCCGCGCGGTGCGAAGCAGGGGGAAAGAATTTTTTGTTTATGTTTTCGGCGGCTTCAGAAAGCCGCCGAAAACATGTCCCTTTTCCAGAGCCACCCGGGCGACGTTCTCTGAGCCCTCCCCCTCACTTCGATGCCGACGGCACATCTTTACAAAAAATCTCCTGAAAACGCGCTGAACCTGTGCAACGGCATGGGGGAGGGTATGGGAGGGGGCTAAACACCCAAACATGGCCTTTTCCAGAGCCGCACAGGCGACGCATTCTGAGCCCTCCCCCTCACTTCGATGCCGGCCGTGAATTCCCCCAACCAATAGATCATCACGTTTCATATTTCTTCCTTGACAATCGTCCGTTTGGCTGTAAGTTAATCGGTAAAACACAAAAATCCAAGGAGCCTGTCATGGAAGAAAATCCCTACCGGCGGCTGGCCGCCAGATTGGATGCACTGCCGGAAGGATTCCCCGCCACCGAGAAAGGACTGGAACTGCGCCTCCTGGAACATCTCTTTACCCCCGAAGAGGCGGATCTCGTCTCGCAACTCCGGCTGACCCCCGAGACTCCGACGCAACTCGCGGCCCGCCTGAGCGGCGATCCCCGCGAATTGAACCAGAAGCTCAAATCTCTGGTGCGGCGGGGATTGATCGCCTTCGCACGGACTCCCTCCGGTATAGGCTACCACCTCCTGCCCTTTGTCGTCGGTATCTACGAACTGCAAGGCAACGTTATCGACAAGGAACTGGCAGAACTCTTTGAGGCCTACTACCAGAAAGCCTTCCATCAGGTTGCCCAACTGCAACCCTCCTTCCATCGTGTCGTACCGATCAAAGAGAGTATCCGCTCCGATATGGAAATTCTCCCCTATGAAAATGCCCACGATATCGTCACGCAGGCCCAGGCCTGGGGCGTTTCCGATTGCGTCTGCCGCAAACAACAGGCCCTGATCGGCCATGCCTGCGAGCATCCGATCGATGTCTGCATGTTCCTCAGTCCGATCCCCGGCGCCTTTGATTATTCCCCTACGGTCAAAGCCGTAACCCGGGAAGAGGCCCTGGCCACTTTGCAACGGGCGGCCGAAGCCGGACTGGTCCATTCGGTAAGCAACAGCCGGGACGGACTCCTCTACATCTGCAACTGCTGCACCTGCGGCTGCGGCATTCTGCGCGGCATTGCCAAAGCCCGCGTCGCCAATGTCATCGCCCGCTCACCCTACGTCTGTGAGGTCGATGCCGAACAGTGCATCGGCTGTGGCGTCTGTGTACCTCGCTGCCCGGCAGAGGCCTTGAGCGAAGCACAACCGGTGCGGATCGATGCCGATCGCTGCATCGGTTGCGGCGTCTGCACCCTGGCCTGCCCTACGGAATCGCTGCATCTGATTCCCCGACCTGATATGCCGGCACAGCCGCTCTCTGCATCGCTGGACGAATGGCGCACCAACCGCGCCCAGACCCGGGGAATCGATATCGAAGAAATCAGGTAATTTTCTACCGATGAGGCCTGTTTTTAGCGTCCCGCAAATGGCTTTTGTTCAGCATAAAGCGACGCGCTGTGCGAGGCAGACAGAGAGAAGTTATTTTTATTCATTTTGTCGGCGGCTTCAGAAAGCCGCCGACAAAATGGGCTTTTCTTACCTTTGTCTTTCGGGCGAACCGCACAGGTAGATAATTTTTTATTTTGGGACGCCAAAAGCTTTGAAAATCAAACTCCCTGAAGTTCTCTGGTTGCTGGCGGGCGCGGGGGTGCCGCTGCTCTTGAATCCCTGGGGATACAACGCCTTCGAGCTGCCCAAAGCCCGCTTGTTACAAGCGCTGGCCCTGGCCATGCTTCCGGCAGCTCTGTCAGTAGCACCGGCTTACTGGCGAAAACCAACCGGGTGGAAAGCCCCCTCGATCTGGATCGTCGTCTTGATCATGGCCACCATCACTTCGGTTGCCCCCCAGATGAGCCTGTGGGGCGCCTACCAGCGCCAGCAAGGGCTGTTGACTCAACTGGCCGGCATAATCTTCTTCTTCGCCGTCGCCGCGGGTCTGAGCACCCGGGCTGAAGTGGATCGGCTCTGGAACACCTTGATCTGGAGCAGCCTGCCCATCATGGTTTATGGACTGATTCAGATAGCCGGCTATGATCCGCGCATCTGGCAACACGATTCAACAATCTCGGTCCTGGGAACGCTGGGGCGTTCCAACTTTTTGGGCTCTTATCTCGTGCTGATACTGCCGTTGACGGCCGGCCGGCTGGCAATCTCTCGTCGCCCGGCCCCCTTGATTGGATTGCTGGCAGTGCAAATCGTCACCCTGCTCCTGACCGGGGCCCGGGCCGCCTGGCTGGGAAGCCTTGCCGCCGGTCTGACCTTTGTGGCCCTGTGGGCCCAGGCCCGCCAGGATCACAAGCTGTTAAAAACGGTGGGGATCATCGCGCTGCTCGTGACACTGGCGCTGATTGCCGTCAACTGGCCCGGAAGTCCCATCGCCTCCCTGCCGGGCCTGGAACGATTGGCATTTCTCAATCCAGCGGTTAACAATTCCACAGCAGCCCGACTTACCATGTGGAAGGCAGCGCTGCCGCTCATCGGAGAACGCCCCTGGATCGGCTATGGGCCGGAAACGCTGCGGCAGATCTTCGCCCGGAATTTTCCGCCGGCACTGATCTATTATCAGGGGCGGGAGGTTGCGGTCGATCGAGTTCACAACGCCGTTCTGGATCTGCTGCTGAGCACCGGCATTGCCGGATTGACCGTCTGGATCGCGCTGATCGGAACGACTGCCCGCCGCATTCAACAGGGGCTCCGCAAGGCCTTCGATTCCGAAACCGCAATTATCTGGGCTATGTTGGGCGCAGCCCTGGTCGGCCATGGCGTCGATCTCCTGTTCGGCTTTGAAACCACCTCCGGACAGCTCCTCCTCTGGCTGCTTTTAGGATGGAGTATGGCGCTGGAACAGGGATTCGTTGCAAAGAAAAAGCTGGAGCCGGGACCACCGCTCTGGCAGACGGCAGCACCGGCCGTAGTGGTACTTGCCTTGACCGCGCAAAGCTGCCTGCGTCCCTTATGGGCCGATATGATTTTCCGGCAGGCGCAGGAAAGCCGCCCGCCTCCCGTGGACAAAATGCAACGGGTCGTCGCTCTCTGGCCGCAGGAACCGGAATATCGCTTGAATTATGCCCAATCCCTGGCCTGGAATGGAATGCCGCAGGCCGCCGTCGCCGAATGGCAGGCAACCCGACGATGGAGAGGCGCCGATCCCTGGTTCATCGCCGCCGGCGCAGGCATCTACACAACCCTGGGCGAAAATGCGGAGGCTGAAAAGCTCTACCGCGAGGCGATTTCCCTGGCTCCCAATGTGGCCGACTTTCATCTGCGGCTGGGCAAATTTCTGGCCGCTCAGAAGCGTTGGAATCCGGCCCGCGAAGCCCTGGAATGCGCCGTCGATCTCGACGCCACCTATGGCGATGCCTATCAAGAGCTGGTTAAAGTCTATCAGGCCTTAAATCTGCCCCAACAGACGGCCTGGGCTCAACAACAGGCCGAACGCTGGCACAATCGGAAATAGCCACAAAATTCCTGAATCACTCAAGGAGGCAATGATGAAAGCGCAAAATCAACGTCGCATCGGACGAATCATCCTGCTGGGACTGGCGGCCGTGGTGCTCTTTGGCCTGGCCGGAACAGTTCTGGCCGGAGGCGGGGGCGGCACTTATATCAGCCGTTACGTCTTCAGTGGAGGGGGACAGGAAGTCCAGGCAGGAAATTACACCCTGAACGGCTCCATCGGGCAGCCCATTGCCGGGCAGGTCGGCACCGGCAGTTTGAGCCTCTGTTCCGGCTATTGGTGCAATGCCTACTACGAAGTCTATCTGCCCGTCGTAATCCGAAATTACTGATACGGTCAGCCCGGAAAACACAAAAGAGAAAGGCTATGTTTTTGCGCGCATAAGAAGGCGCGCAAAAACACGAGCTTTTTTCTCTGCGCCCTCGGCGCCTTTGCGGTTAAATCTGAGTGAATTATGCGGTATTGCGAAAAAACCGTTTGCGGGACGCAAGAAACCGATCGGAAGTCCGGCCGACAAACAGTCACGCCGGGCAAAAATCAACAAAGGAACTTTTTCATGGCGGAAGATCTGAAAACAGCGTTAAAACGCGATCGCGCCCGGCTGGTAGAAAAAAGCTGTTGGAGCTTTGGATTGGCCTGCCTGGGCCTGGTTCTGGTCTGGCTGACGACGGGCGATCTGCAATGGGAAACGGTCGTAGCTGCGGCGGTACTGGGATTAATCCTGGCCGGAATCGCTTTTCTGGCCCGCCGTGGACATAGTCAGGCCGCCGCCTGGATTCTGGTCGGATTGCTGATGTTGTTAGTCAGTGCAGACGCCTGGGGATATAGCCTGGGCGAGCCGGGCGCAGCCGCCTACGTGATTCCCATCGTATTGGCCGGTCTGGCCCTGGGCTGGAAAGCCGGATTGAGCATGGCGGGACTGGCCTCCGGGATCGTCTGGCTGCTGGCCTGGATGGAAATCAACGGACAGCTGCCGGGCATCACCGGCCAGCTCTCCCACCTGACCTTCAATGCACCGTTTTACACCGTAATCTTTTTCATCGTAGCAATCATGGCGGGATAAAAAAGAAAAGCGATCCGGATAGTTAATCTCCCAAATATAAAAGCCCATATTTTCGGCGGCTTTCGGAAGCCGCCGAAAATATGACTAAAAATAATCTCTCCCCATCCAGCGCGACGTTTCAAGTCAAACAAAAGCCTTTTGCGGGGCGCAAAAACTGTTTTTAATCCACTCGAATGAACAACCACGCAAATTGAAAAGCCATGTTTTCGCGCGCTTTCTGAAGCGCGCGAAAACATATATAATTGAATGGGGGCAGCCCCCAAAATCCCACGGTAAGGAGCAACACATGAAAATTCGTTCTGTCGTGAAAGCGTCCGTCGCATTGGTATTGGTCGCCATTCTCCTGGCCACCCCGTTAATGGTCGCTGCAGCTCGCAGCTGGCCGGTCGAAAGCTCCGGCAGCTCCGGCCGAAACGTCGTGACCATCCAATACCTGCTGAAAGCCCGCGGTTACACGGTCTCCGTCGATGGCGCATTTGGCCCCGGCACCACGACCGCCGTCAAGAGCTTCCAAAGCTCTCAGGGACTCAGCAACGACGGCGTTGTCGGCACTAACACCTGGGAAAAGCTGGTCATGACGATTCAATACGGCAGCACCAATGCCAACGCCGTAAAAGCCGTCCAGGATCAACTGGCCAATCGCTATGGATACAGTGTTACCGTCGACGGTGTTTTCGGCAATGGAACCAAAAACGCGGTGATCAGCTTCCAGCAATCGCGCGGCCTGACGGCTGACGGCGTCGTCGGTCTGGATACCTGGTGCGCGCTGGTCGGCGGCACGGTCAGCGGCGGTACCACCCGGCTCACGCATGCCCAGGCGCTCAGCCAGCTCAATGCGGCGGGAATTACGGTGAGTTCCAGCGGGGGCTGCTCCGATCGCAACAACAGCAGCTGCACTTCGCTGGATCAGATCCGCCAATCCACCATTACCGGAATCATCAATTTCAAGCGGGCTTCGGGCTGCACCGTTGTCGTCACCGGCGGGACGGAAACCGGTCACGCCAGCGGAACCTACAGCCACTGGAACGGCTACAAGGTCGATATCAGCAAGAGTGCGGGCGGCTCCTGCCTGAATTACATCATCAACAACTACACCTCCATCGGCGGCAGCAAGTACCAGGACGCCAGCGGTAATGTCTATTACAACGAAGACAGCTACCACTGGGATATCACCTACTACTAAATCGCGGAATTCTATCTCATCTCCTTGCCCCTTTTTGCCCCGCAGAGCGGGGCAAAAAGGGGCTTTTTTGTACATTTTTTCGCGCGCCTCAGAAGGCGCGCGAAAAAATACAACCTGTGTGGGTGCCCGGAAAACAAGGGAAAGAAAAGCTCATGTTTTCGGCGACTTTCTGAAGCCGCCGAAAACATAAATAAAAACTCTCCCAGTTATAGAACGGCAGTTCTCTTTAAATATGTCGGATTTTGTCATATACCTCCATTATCATAATGATGCCGCAGGGCAAAATAAATCACCTGGAGGAAAGAACAATGGAACCGACTTTCGTCAATAAACCGGCTTTTACCGTCGCAGGCATGATGGCACATAACAAAGGGATGGAAGAAAAAGCGGATATTTCCGCACTGTGGACCGAGTTTTGGGGACGCCATGGAGAGATCAAATCCATCGTCAATGAAAACGTGACCTACGGGGTAATGGCCAACTATGATGAAAGCACGAAGGCCTGGGATTATCTCGCCGGGCTGGAAGTCAGCAATTCGGCAGCTCTGCCCGAAGGAATGGTAAGTCTGACTATTCCGGCCGGAAAGTATGCGATCTTCCCCTGCACGCTGCCGACTATTGAAAAAGTCTACAATTATATCTATCAGGAATGGCTGCCCAAATCGGGGCACCAGCACGCGGCCCAGCCAGAATTCGAGCTCTATCCTGAAACCTTTCAGCCGCAAAATCCGGAATCGGAGTTCCAGGTTTACGTGCCGCTTCAATAACAAATTTCGATCGGTTTTAACATCCCGCAAAGGGCTTTGGTTCGGCTCGAAACGACGCGCCGGATCGGGGGAAGATATTTTTTATTTATGTTTGGGCGCGCATAAGAATGCGCGCCCAAACATAGCCCTTTTCTCGCTTTTCCAGGCTAATCGTCCCGATAACATTTTTTGCCCGGACAGTAATTCACAGGTTCGGCCATCTGCCGGCTTTTCCATCCCGCAAAGGGCTTTGGTTCGGCTCGAAACGACGCGCTGGATTGAAGAAGAGAGTTTGTTTTTGTTTGTGTTTTCGCGCGCATGAGAATGCGCGCGAAAACACAGGCTTTTTTCCCCGTTTTCCAGCCAAATCGCCCGACTAGAGTTTTTCACCTGTGCGGTGGTTCGTGGGTTCGGCTAACAGCAGACTTTTTCCATCCCGCAAAGGGCTTTGGTTCGGCTCGAAGCGAGGCGCTGTGCGAAGCAGGCGGAGAGAACTTATTTTTATTCATTTTGTCGGCGGCTTCAGAAAGCCGCCGACAAAATGTTTTTTCTTTCCCCTGTCTTTGGGGCCAACCGCACAGCTTGAATTGTTCATAAGCCCCCTTTTGACTTGCCTCCGGCTTTGGGTATACTGAAGCTGTTCTATGCCATCGCCAGGAGGTCAAGCGCATGTCGCTCACAAATCCACCTAAAAGCCTTTCCTCCACCATCTCGCCACTTCGCCCCAGATCCGTCAACCTGTTGGGCATTCTGTTGATGGGGCAGGCTCTGGGGCTGACCGGATTGGCCTATGCCTCGTTGAAAATCGCCACGGCCCAGGAAATAAAAATCCACGATATTGTCACCGGAGCCGGCTTTCTCAGCATTGCAATTCTGGCGCTGATTTCATCCATCGGCATTTTGCGCCTGAGTCAGCGCGCATGGACCATGGCCGTCGCTACCCAGGGAATCAATCTGGCCTTTGCCCTGATCCTCTATTTTCGCGAGCGCCCATTCTATGTCTATGAAGTGATGCTGATCGGGATCTTCATGGTCATCTACCTGCACTATACCGAAATTCAGGCCCTTTTCCGCCCCGTACCCACGCCCCACGACAAGGCACAAAAATGAGTACCGAAGATCTGAACCTCCTCCGTCGCTTTGAACCGATACTCCGCTATACGCAAGGGGAAGAATTCTATCCCATGAATATCATCCCCTATCTCCAGGAAGCCAGCCTCTGGGTCACCTATCCCGGCAAACCCCCGCGCTGTTTGCTTCCGGAGCGCACCATTTCCCCCGAAATACTGGGAGCTTTACCACTGGAAAACGAAGAAGCCTTCTGTTTTCTCAAATTCATCGAGCCGCTGAACATTGCCGAACTGGCCGCCTATACCGTCCAACAGGAAATCGACGGCTATAAAAATCTGCGGCGTTTCCGCGAAAGCGCCGGCCGGCTGGCCCGGGTAGGGTATGTCTCCCGTTTTGTAGACGGGTTATTCAGCCTCTCGCTGTTGGCCCGGGGCCGGGTGCCGGGCGATACCTCGGCCGCCGCCGTAATGGCTTATCAACGAATTCAAACCCAGTGGCCTACCCGCCACTATTACGCCCGCGTGGTCAGACAAAACCATTGGATTGTTCTGCAATACTGGTTTTTCTATGCCTTCAATAACTGGCGATCCGGCTTCTCGGGAGTCAATGATCACGAAGCCGACTGGGAAACAATCACCATTTACCTGGAAGAACCCACCCCCGGCGTCATCGCCCCGGTCTGGGTTGCCAGTTCTACCCATGAAGCCTGCGGCGACGATCTGCGCCGCCGCTGGGACGATCTTGAGCTGAACAAAATCGGCGAACATCCCATCCTCTATACAGCCGCCGGCTCCCACGCCGGTTACTTTTCTCCCGGAGAATATCTTACCGAAGTGGATTTGCCTTTTCTGGCTCCGGTCGTCCGGCTTTTCGAACGGCTGCCTCCCGACAGCCGCCGACTGCTGCAATGGCAGGACGACCATCCCATCCTGGCCAACGGGAAACACCCCCCGCTGGATGTCATGCACATCCCCTTTATCGATTATGCCCGCGGAGACGGGCTCTCCATCGGCCCCCAACAGGAAATCCCCTGGGATGAACCGGACCTGCTCAATCCGGTGCCGGAATGGGTGGAAAATTACCGCGGACTCTGGGGACTCTATGCCAACGATCCCGCCTCCGGCGAAAATGCCCCCTCGGGGCCGCGCTATAACCGCGACGGCACAATCCGCCAATCCTGGTATGATCCCCTGGGCTGGGTAGGGTTGGATAAAGTCCCGCCCCCCTGTCTGACGGCACAACGCATCGTCGAACGCCAGCTCCAGCTGGCCGAACGGCAGGCCGAATTGAACGCCGAAATAGCCGATCAAAGCGCCCGCGTCACCAGTCTGGGAGTAGAGCTGGCCGCCCTTCAGGGCATCACCGGATTGGCCAGCCAGGAAAACAACTGTCGTCTCCAACTCAACGCAGCCGCCGTTGCCCTGGACCGCCAGCTGGCCGAGCTGGCCGCCAATGAGATCCGCCAACAGGCCCTTAAACGCTATGCCGAACGGCTCAATACCGGCTATGCCGAACCGCCCCGCGCCCATCTCCACCGGGAACGACTGCCCATCTCAGAAACGGACCTCCGGTTGAGCCGCTTTGCCGAACTCTGGGCAGCCGTCAGCACCAATGTGATCATGGTGAGCTTTGTACTGTTGATCTTTTTCGCCCCTCATTACATCTTCCTGGGGCTGGTGCTGTTGACCGCAGTGGTGTTGCTGGTAGAAGCCGGAGCCCGTCAACGTTTGACACAGTTTGTGGACAATATTACGATGATCCTGGCGATTCTGGCCGCCGTCATTTTGATTTATGATTTCTTTGGGCAACTGCTGGTGATCGGAATACTGGCCGCCGGCGGCTATCTGATGTGGGAAAACACGCGCGAGTTATTACGGTAAAGACAGGTCAAACCCGCCTTAAGAATGGGTGAAAACCCTCCTGGAAGCCATAAACCGCCTTCTGATTCCTCGCTATAATGATAGGGCCTGGAATTCGATCCAGTCTGATTCTTAGAAAGGACTAAACATGACCACCGTTTCCATCAGCCACGTGAGCAAATCATTCGGGGCCGTCCAGGCAGTTAAGGACGTCTCCTTTGATGTGCACCCCGGAGAGATCTTCGGTCTTCTCGGCCCCAACGGCGCCGGCAAGACCACCACCATCCGCATGATGCTCGATATATTCCGCCCCGACCGGGGAGAAATCGCCATCTTCGGCGGAGCCCTGGATGAAACGAAAAAAGACCGCATCGGCTACATGCCGGAAGAACGCGGCCTCTACCGCGATCTGAAACTGGAACCCACCCTTCACTTTCTGGCCACCCTGAAAGGACTTGACAAAAACACCGCCCGCCAACGGCTGCAAATCTGGCTGAAACGCCTGGACCTTTACGACCATCGCCAGAAAAAGATCCAGGAACTGAGCAAAGGGATGCAACAAAAGGCCCAGGTCATTGCCACCCTGATCCATGAGCCGGACCTGATCGTGGTCGATGAACCCTTCTCCGGGCTGGACCCGGTCAACACCCGGCTGGTCAAAGACATCCTCGAAGAACAACGGCAGGCCGGCAAAACCATTATTATGTCCACCCATCAGATGCATCAGGTCGAAGAACTCTGCAACCGCATCGTACTGATCAACCACGGAGAAGTGATGCTCTACGGTTCGGTCGAACAGATCAAGCGCGAGTTCGCCGGCAACGCCGTCAAAGTCGTCGGGCAGGGGAATTTCGAGGGACTGCCGGGCGTATTGGAAGTGCGCGCCGACAACGGCGGCTGGCAGATGACCCTCGCTCCCGGCGTCAGCCCGCAAGAGATCTTCCGCAGCCTGGCGGCGCGCCCCGACCTGCGGCTGGAGCGCTTTGAAATCGCCGAGCCTTCGCTCGACGACATCTTTGTCTCTGTAGTGCAGGGGCAACCGGTAGCAGAGGAGTCCGCCCATGGGTAAACTCTGGCAGGTCGCCCGTTATGAATATGGCAAACGGGTCGCCAAGAAATCCTTTATCTTCAGCACTCTGGGCGTCCCGGTTTTAATGACGATCATCATCGCCATCAGCGTCATCTCCGTACTTTCCGGCAGCACCCTGCCGCTGGCCTATGTGGATCCTGCCGGCGTGATTCGCGAATCGCGCGTGGCCGATCCCGCCCGGCCACAACACTGGATCGAGGCGCATCCCTACAACGATGAAGCCGCCGCCCGCGCCGATCTGGAACAGGGCAAAATCAGCGGCTATTACGTGCTGCCGATCGACTATCCGGCCAACCGCACCTTGCAGCTTTATTACTGGAACGAAGAACCTTCAGAAATACAACAGGATGATTTTCAAACCCTGCTCCAGGTCAACCAGGCGGCCGGATTGGATTCCGCCGTCCAGCAACGCCTGCTGGAAGGCTTCACCGTCAAATTCCGTTCATCGGACGGCAAACGCGAATTCGATCCCCGCGCCTGGCCCAATTTCGTCATGCCCTTTGTCGCCGCCTTCTTTTTCTTCTTCGCCACGATGAGCGGCGGCAGTTATATGCTTCAGGCCATCAGCGACGAAAAAGAAAACCGGATGATCGAAGTACTCTCCACCTCGATGAAGGCCGAACAGCTGGTCGGCGGCAAAGCCCTGGGCCTGATCGGAGTTTCACTGACCCAACTGCTGATCTGGATCGCCGCCCTGGGAATCGGCCTGGCCATTGCCGCGCCTTACTTCACACCGCTGCAACAAATCGTCGTCCCCTGGGAACTGCTGGGCATCGTCGCCCTCTACTTCATTCCGGCCTATGCGCTGATCGCCGGAATGATGACGGCCATCGGGGCCGCAGTGCCGGAATTACGTCAGGCCCAACAGGTCGAAGGAATCTTAAACCTTTTCTTTGTCTTCCCCTTCTTTTTCGTCTCGTTGCTCTTTATCAATCCGGACAGTCCAATCCTGGTCGCACTGTCGCTCTTCCCCACCACCTCTTTCTTAACGCTTACCTTCCGCTGGGGGCTCACCATCGTCCCGGCCTGGCAATGGATCGCCAGCTGGCTCATCCTGGTACTGACGGCAGGCGGCAGCATCTGGGTCGCGGCACGGATCTTCCGCATCGGGATGTTGCGCTACGGCCAACCGATCACGCTGAAGGGGATTCTAAGCATCCTCCAGGGCACCAACGAATAGAGGGAAGAAACGATGCGTAACACATGGCTGGTTATTCAACAAGAAATCCGGAACACGTTGGGAAAGCCTTCGTTCTGGGTTACCACCTTTATTTTCCCGTTAATCATCTTTGCATTGAACATCGGCAGCCAGGTGATGTCCCAACAGATGATCAGCAACGAGATAAACAATTCCGACCCCTTGCCGGGCGAGGCCGCGGAATTTTCCGGCTATGTCGATCCGGCCGGCTGGATAAGTCGACAGGGGGCCCTGCCGGATGAGGCCTATCTACGCAGCTACCCGGATGAAGCTGCCGCCCGCCTGGCCCTGGAAGCCGGAGAAATCCGCGAATACTATCTCATCCCGGAAAATCTGATGGAAAGCGGCGAGATTGAAAAGGTCAGCCCGCGCTTCAGCCTCATCGATGAACTGGAACAGAGCAATTCCTTCCAGGATTATCTCTATTACAGCCTGATCGGCGATGTCAACCGGGCCCAGGCCCTGATCGATCCTATAGCCCGAACCCGTTCAGAATCTCTCTCCCCCGAAGGCAAAGCAGGCATGGACAGCCAGAACATCCTGACCTTCATCGTGCCCTTTGCAACGCTCTTTATCTTCTTCTTTGTGCTCACCATGAGCAGCACTTTCATGCTGCAAAGCGTTTCCCAGGAGAAAGAAAACCGCACAGCCGAAGTGCTGTTGCTCAGCCTGCGCCCCCGCGATTTGATGCTGGGAAAGATCCTCGGTCTGGGGACCGTGGCCATGGTACAGATTGCGATCTGGTTGGGTGGGGGACTGGTACTGCTGGATCAGCGGGCGCTGATCTTTGGCGCGGCTGCGGCCTTTACCCTGCCGCCGGCCTTTCTGATCTGGGGATTTTTCTATTTCCTGCTGGGCTATCTGCTGTACGCCTCACTGCTCGGCGCGATCGGCGCCCTCGCCCCTTCGGCCCGTGAGGGCGGTCAGTTTGTCTTCTTCGTGCTGCTGCCGCTGATGATTCCGCTCTGGCTCAACACCAGCTTTGTCCAGGCGCCCCACGGGCCGCTCTCGACCTTCCTGAGCCTCTTCCCGTTCACCGCCCCGACTTCCATGATGACCCGAATCGCAGCGGGCGGCGTACCGATCTGGCAGCCCATGGTGGGATTACTGGTGCTGGCCCTGACGACCTATGGTGTGGTGCTGGTAGCGGCCCGTTTCTTCCGCGCCGATACCCTGCTTTCCACCTCGGCGCTCAACTGGCAGCGGCTGCGGTCTGAATTCAAGAAACCCGCTTGAAAGCGGATAACTTACAGCCGGCGCAGTTAGTATTTTTAACGTCCCGCAAAAGGCTTTTGTCCGGATCGAATCGCCGCGCTGGATAAGGAAAGAGCCACTTTTTATTCATTTTTCGGCGGCTTCAGAAAGCCGCCGAAAAATGTTTTTTCTTTCCCCTTGTTTTCCGGCTACCGTTTTCCCAACAGTGTAAAAACCAGGTTCAATATCGGCAACAACATCGTCAGCCCAAACCCTATACTCATCCCGGTCAGGACCCGTTTATCCTTCGGATGATCCACCCAATAGGTAAGAATCACCGACAACAACAAGGTCTGAGCAAAGACCTCCGGCCAGCCCACAATATGATCCCAAAGAGGGAAATTGAAGAAAATCATCCCTTCGATCGATCCCCAACTGGCCCCAAACGGCGTTAAGATTCCCAAAACAACCAGCAAAACCCACATGATCAACCAATCCCTCTTTTTCCCAAACAGAGAATCTCTCAACAGGTAAAAGACCACGGCCAGGAGGGCCGCCCGAATCGGTTGAAACAGAACACCCGCTTGAAAAATCAGATCACTCTGGCTACGAATGATCGGCGCGATATCCGGCCGCTGCATCCGCGCGGCATAGTTAAAAACCAGAGAAAATATAATTCCACTTAGAAAATAAGTGACAGAATGGACCATCACGGTGCGCCATAAAATAGATCGAAACGATAACGAAGACATAGATTACAACATCCCCTTTTTCTTCAATAAGATCAGCCCATCCAACGTAAAAATCGGCCGCCACCAGGGCAGCTCCGGATAGGGAGTCAACAATCCCCCATCGGCTTGAATCGCCCCCATGAAATCATGCACCGTCTGCGCCAACCCCCCCGATGCAACCTCATCCGCAATGCAAAACCAATACCGACTCAACAGCGGAAAATGGTCTCGCGTCTTATCAAACAAAATCGGCAACTGCCCCCGAATCCAGGTCAGCCGCTCCCGATCTTCTGCGGTAAAGCCGCAATATCGCAGATAGAGATAAAACGAGTAATCGTAGAAACCCAATTCTTTGGGGAAAGAACTCTGCTCGTAATAACGGCGCACCTTCTGATAAAAATCATCGGCTTCCACGCCCCATTTTTTCAGAAAACCCGCCAGCACCAGAATCCGGGCCTCATCGGGATTCTGCCACCAGGGCTGATAAGGATAATTGAACATGCCGGGCGGCGGATGGAAGATGGTCCCCCGTTCGTTCTGCTGCGCGGCAATCCAGCGCAACAACTCATCGCAGATCTCCCGATCATAGCTATCCAGCATATCCATGGTCACCAGCGCCGTTTCGGCCCCGATCATCGTGCTGTCGGGACAGAGCAAATCCGGCTCCAATCCATTGCCGAAACCGCCGTCGGGATTTTGATAGGCCTGCAATGCCCGCAGACTGGCCAACCGAGAGCCGTCTTCGAAGAAATACTCGAAGAGCTTACGTTCCAACAAACGGCCGTTCCGAAAGATAAAATCCTTGGTTTTCTGAAATTGAAAATCGCTCATCAACGCCATTGTGACACCCCCCAACTTAGCAGTACAAAGAAAACGCTCAACACCAGACGGGCCAGCCCTAAACGCCGCACCGCCGGATGGACGATAAAATGCTGTGAGTGACTACGCCGCAAGATCACCCCATACAGAGGCGAAACGCCCGTGATCACTTCAAACAAACCATTCCAGCTGTTCAAAACAGTAATCCAGAGCAGTGTTGCCACGCCAAATTGATGAGGAGGCCGGGCATCCCAAACACTACCGACTAGCATTGCCGCCAACGGCGAAAGGAGAAAAACCGGTATCGACAACAACTCATGCCATACAGGTAACCAACGCCGGGCAGGAAAAGCCTGACGCCAGGAATCTCTGGAGAATCCTTCATCCCCACCTACAAAATAACGCGGCAGACCAAAAATGGTCCCCAGGTAAAGCCCAAAAGCCAGAAAGGTTTCAAAAACGGCTAACCTTGCACAGTCTCCGGAACACTCCGCGATCATAGGCGTTATCGCTCTCAATAGATTCCGTCGAGCGTGCTCAACTGCGGATTTTGGGCATCATAAAGGACATAGACCTCGTTACCGGCCCGATGATGAGGCGCGAGCTGATTCAAAAAGCTCACCTTTCCCTGATAAGACTGCCCGGTCACATCATACTGATACGAAATTTGCCAGGGATAGCTGCCGTTCACCCGCACCTTATAATTGGGCCGCACATCGGTAATCCGGCCCAAAACAGCCGGCCCCACCTGCTGGATCATCAGCCGTTGCCGGGCCGCGTTATACTGCATGATCAAAATCGGAACGCCGGCGCCGGCCATAATTGCCGCCGCCCCGCAGAACGGGATTCCCACAAAGGCCGTAACAACCAAAGCTGTCAGCATAAACCCGACCGATGCGAAAATTACCCCCAGCAAGGTCAACACAAACCCGGAAACCGCCGCCCCATCGCTCCACATCGACTTCCAGAGATAAGATTCCGGTACTGGACGAGGCGTGGAAGCCGGAAGCGGAGGCATCGCCATCGCAGAATGAGCAGGCATCGGTGCCACAGAAGGAACATGGGCGGGAGCAGAATCCGGCAAAGGCAAAGGTCCCCCACAGTTCTTGCAATTCGGTTGGAACCGATCGTACTGCGTACCACACCAGGGACAGGTAATCATAGAAAAGCTCCTTACAATGCGGGTGGGAAAATTTTGTCGCTGTTTCCCTTATAACCAATAAAAATACCGAAGGATTCCGGCGTTGCCGACCTGCCGGTAAAATCCTGTAAACAGGCCACCGCTCGAAAACCGGCACGCTCCAGACGCGCACGCACTTCCTCTAACGAGAAAGCCCGCTGCCGTTCCCGATACTCAATCATCTCATCCTGCACCGGATCGATCACAATGCTGCGCTCGGTCCGATAGCCGTCTCCGATCCATTTTTCGGTCAGGATATACTTGCCGTTGCGCTCGGTCCAGTTCCGGATGCGTTCCTGGCTCATCCCCGGCGTCAACCGCGGGCCGGCGATCACCAGCAGAAAACAACCCTCCGGTTTTAAAGCCCGCGCAATCCGGCGAAAATGTTCTCCCAGCTCTTCTTCCGTCATAAATCCCAACGTATGATTGTACGCCAGCGCCAGATCAAAAGTCTCCAGTTCGGTCAATTCCGACCCGCGCTGCAAACGGAATTCTACCGCCATCCCCTGCCGCTGCCCCTCAAGACGAGCCCGTTCCAGATAGCCCTGAGCCACATCGATTCCTACCACTTCATAGCCCCGCCGGGCCAGCTCAATCGCATGGCGACCGGCGCCACACCCTACATCTAAAATGCGCCGGGGCGGATGTAATCCCAGCAGTTGTTCCAGGCAATCAACCTCCCCACGGCTTTCCAACAAATCCGGGAATCCCACCCATTCAACAAACGAAGCCTGGGCCTCGGGATCTTCCCATACCCAGTCCACGACTTTGATTTTCATACAGTCCTCCTCCGCAACCTTACCTCCCAAGCGACAAGAGATCTGAGAATTGGTATCTTAGCACATTTCCCAATAATTTCTAACCAAACTTGACGGTCAAAAATTCCGTCATACAATAGCACAAATGAAAGAAAAGCAAAGTATTGCAAAATTCCCCGCTTTTCCATCTATCGGGCCCGAAAATTCACGTTGAGGAGCCTGCAAATGCCAAAAAAACGTGGCTTGCTGTCGGGAAAATTCGCTCCTTTACATCGCGGCCACCAATTCCTCATTGAAACAGCTCTGGCAGAAATGGATGAGGTCTTCATCCTTCTCTACGATGTCCCCCAGATTACCCGCATACCACTGATGGTCCGGGCCGGCTGGATTCAAGACCTGTATCCCGAAGTCCACCTGCTCGAAATCTGGGAAACGCCCCTGGACAGCTCTCCCGTTCCCGCACTCTCACCGCAATGTATGGAAATGATCAAAGCCCGGGAAATCACCCACTTTTACTCCAACGAGATGACGGAATGGATTACCGGAGTAGAAAAACGCATCGTAGACCCGGCCCGCCGGGTGGCCGCGATTTCCAGCGCCGCCATCCGTAATGATCCCTTTACCTACCGGGACTATCTACACCCTCGCGTCTATCGAGATTTGATCACCAACATCGTTTTTCTCGGCGCCGCCGCCACCGGCAAAAGCACCCTGGCCTCCTGCCTGGCACAGGAATACAACACCGTCTGGATGCCGGAATATGGTCGGGAATATTGGGAACAGAGCCACGAAAATCCGCCCCTCTCGCCGGGCCAGCTGGTCGAAATTGCCCAGGGCCATATCCGCCGCGAAGAAGCGCTGCTCTGTCAGGCCAACCGCTACCTCTTCACCGATAACAACGCCCTCATCACCTACATGTTCTCCCTGGAATACCACGGCATGGCCGCGCCGCAACTGGCCGAACTGGCCGAGCAGGCAGCCTCACGTTACGATCTGGTCTTTCTCTGCGATGCCGATATTCCCTGCCTGCAAACCGGTTGTCATTCCAGCCCGACGCACCGCCAGGCCTTCCAAAAACAGCTGATCAACCATTTGCTGCTGCGCAAACTGCCCTTTTTCCGACTGGGCGGCGATTTGAAAAAACGCCTTCAGACGGTCAAAAAGGTCCTGGCCGCCCATCAAAAATACGACAACCTGCTCGATCTCTTTCCGGAATTGTAAACCTGACGACCTGTGCGGTTAGCATTTTTGCGCCCCGCAACCGGTGCTTTCCTGGTAAAAAGCGACGCGCTGGATGGGGGGAGAGAGAGTTATTTCTTATTCATATTTTCGGCGGCTTCAGAAAGCCGCCGAAAATATAGACTTTTCTTTCCCCTGTCTTTCGAACTGACCACCCACACTTCGCAGGGTCAACGGCCGGTTATAAAACCATCACCTGAATGTCCCCAATCGTTCCCCCCAGCATTTCACCTTGCCTGTATTCAACAGAATACAATTGAATCTACCCATACTCCAGCCACATCGGTCAAATTTTTCCCTAAAAAGCCGCCCTTCGTGAACAAAATCATCTCCACAATCGTTTAAAACTATGTAGTAAAATTATCTAAAACCTGTTTTTTTAGGAGGCGTGAAGATGTGCAAAAAATTTCCGCTTGTTCCCTTAATCGTTATCCCCTTGTTGCTCATAGTAATAAATATCTCCAGGCTGGAGCGGCCAGTCCCAAAAAATCCCGCCCTGGACATCCTCGACCGGGCTGTAAAAGTCGATTTAAATCCACCCCAAACTCAACAACAGCAACACATTGTCCTGTATCAGTATTACAACCTGAGTTGGTACCATCCAAAGGAAAGTCGTCATTCCGAATCCTATTTCGACTCACAAACACATCGCTTCCGGCTTGTAGAATGGACCAACAAAACAAAACAATGGACCACTATCTACGCCTACGACGGAATATACCTCTATGCCTTATCTGAAAAGGACCTCCCGGCTGCTGTCATTTATCGAGTCTTCACTCCCACTTACCAGCCGTTCGAGGGTGAAATAGACCGGTATTCCTGGATTGTCGAAATGGAATCCGATGACCATCTTCAATTGATAGGAGAAGAAAACTGGCCCGATGGTCGAAAAGTTTATCATCTGGAATCAGAAAAAAACTTAACGGTTGGAGATATGGGGTTTCCAGCCGTCACCAAACGCAAGATCACCTTGTATGTAGATACTCAAACTTACATTAGAGCCGGACTTATCGTCTCTGGAGAGAAAAACCATCAAACCCGCCCGATCGAAATCAAACTTCTGTCGGTTCTGCCCATCACCCAACCCATCGTCTGGGACCTCAGCGATCTATCCGACATCACTATCCTCGATAAACCCTGAATTAAATAATATGAGGTATTCTTATGATCAAAAAAACTATCCTCGCCGGCCTGACGGTCATTACGCTGTTAGTCCTGTCCAGCGATCTGCTGGCCCAGACTCCCCACGCTCTTTCAGCCCACGAAATCCTGCAATTAGCCCTGGCGGCCACAGAGGCTGATCCACCGACCACCGGCATCGAACATGTTCGTGCCGAAACCTATAACGACTACTTCCTGCCGCCCGATTCCCTCCCCACCCATGAAATCCGTGAACGCTATCTCAATCGTCAAACTGAGCAGCTACGCGACCTCACCTGGGATGCCACCACCAATCGCATCCAGGAAATCTTCGACTATGACGGAAAATATGAATACTGGTTGGGGAATACGAAATCCCCTACCATCTACCGGGCTCTCCATCCTCAATTACACCATTTGGTCTTCCCGCCCCAAGTGATGTACAACCAAAGGATATCTTTTCTTGAACAACTATATCGAGATCCTGACAGCCGCCTGGTCGGCATCGAAACCTGGGCCGGCGATCGGAAGGTCTATCGGGTGGAATTAAATGAATACTACTCAAATGACGGCGATCCTTTGGGATTGATTTCTCCCACCCTCCACACGATAACCTTATACATCGATACGAAAACCTATCGTCAGGCCGGCTGCCGGATAGAACTACAGGAAAACGGCCGGACAAAAAGGCTCTTTTCAAGCCAGGAAACAATCTACGAGATCTTACCGGAGAACGCACCCGTCGCCTGGGATTTGAACGACCTGGAAGGTTTCACCTTTATCGATTCTTCGGAAGACTTTTACCCGACATTCAGTCCGGATTCCTTAATTACAGAAGAAGAACTGGCCCGGTATCTCGGAAAAACTTATCTGCTGCCCCAAACCCCGGCCGGTTACACCCTCGAAATTTACAAATTTACTTCCAGCCAAAATCTTTCCGGTTACCTCGCCAGCTACCACTCCAGCGACAACGATTACTTTATTATCGAAAACACATACGACTCCGTTTTCCCGAGACTCCTTCCGAAAGCCGTGGACACTTACACCACCCCCCAGGGCTTAAAATTTTATTACTTCGACAACCTTTTCGATATTATCAGCCGCTATAATTACAATCTCGACGATCACTTCCGTAAACACTACAGCAGCGCCATTGCGGTTACCCCCGATAACCAGATGTTCTGGATCAACAGCACGCTGCCGCTCGACACCTTTAAGGCCTGGACCCAAACTCTGACTGCCGTCACTCCTTAAGCCCACCCCTTTCCAACACAAAATGCGCGCCCATTCCAGAGGCGCGCATTTTGTGCCATTTCTAACGATCTCACGGCGGTCAGCCCTATAACTCCTCACCTCCCATCATTTTAAACCGCCGTTCCCGGGGTGCCGCCGACTCCCATTGAGCCGCGGCTTCCTTCCGTGAAGAAGTCTCCCAGGAATTTTGATAGCCGCCGGGGAGCATCGGCGGCGACATCACTATAATCGGCGGCTGGAGTGGAGTCGCGGCCTGCGACTCGACATGCAACGTACGCTGAGCCTCAATGCGCTCCTCCTGCCGCCGCCACACAAACAACAACAGGGCGGCCAGCGGCGCCATCGCCGAAATCCCGCACCCCAACCCGACCAACAAGGCCAGAGCATCCTGACTTAAACGTTGAACAATCACAACCCCGGCACTCAAAGCCGTAATCGCACCGATCAGTAAAAAGAATCTGCCGATTTTCGCACTGATAGGCTCCAGCTTTTCTTTTCCAGCCATTGCACACCTCACTTTTTAAAGGGCCATGGCAAACGCAACGGGGAAGCCGTCGACGGCACCTCAAATCCCAGCGCCTGCCGCAATTCCGGCTCGGCCGCAAAGGCCGCCTGGAAACGGATCGGCTCAGCCCCGCCGGCCACAGCCAGAAACTCCCCCTGCCCCCCTAACAACTGCGCCCCCGTCCCGCCCCGGCCGCTGGCAATTCGCGCATCTTCCGGCGAGACCACCTTGCCGACCAACCGCAGCGGAAAATTAGCCCGCATTAACGCCCCCAACACCGCCGCCGAAGGCCGCTGCGTCGCCGCGATCACATGAATGCCGGCCTCGCGTCCCCGCTGTAACAGCCGCGTTAAATAAAAGGGAAGTTCCTTTTCTGAATCCAGCATCACCCAATCGGCCAGCTCATCGATCAAGAGCACCACATGCGGCACCCCCGGGCCCGGCGTTTCGCCCCGGCGATCCCGGATCTCCATGCCCTTCACCAGGGAACGCAACACCTCCAGCGCCTCGCCCATGTCTCGCACCGGCGGCCGTAAAAAATGAGGGGCGCCCGCCAACGGCTGAAAAGTCCGTCCTTTAGGATCGAGACAGACCAGCCGCAACTCTTCTTCAGAATGCGAAAGCACCAACGAAGCCGCCATGGTCCGCATCAAGGCCGACTTGCCTGAGCCGGTCGTACCGGCCACCAGGATATGCGCTACATCCGGAGAAGAAAGCCGGGCCAGCAACGGCAATCCGGCCTCCGTCAATCCCATCACCAGCGTCGCCGGCGGGAGCGGCTGCACTTCAGCCAGCAAATCCAGCAGCGAAACGGGGGTTGGATGGGGATTGGGAAATTCCAGCACAATCCCTTCCTCAGCCCGGGCGACCCGCAGGGAAGGGACCTTCATCGCTACAGCCAGGTCATCGGCCAGGGCCCGAATGTTGGATAACCGGACCTGCGGCGCCGGTTCGAGAAAAAAACGGATCTGCCGGGGCCCCACCGTCCCACCCGTAATTCGGCCGGGAGCACGATGAGCCGCCAGAACAGTCTCCACCTGATTGGCCTGGTATTCCAGATATGGGCGTAACTTTCGGGGCATAGGCACCTCCTGAATAAGAACAGAACATTTGTTCTACTTCATTATACGCCGGTCCCCGTTTCTGTCAATCAGCCTCAGGGTATAAAAAAGGAATTTGCTGGCGGTGCAGTTGTTCATGGGTCCACTCAACAGCTGTTTTATACATCCCGCAATAGATGCTTTCCGGCTAAAAAGCGACGCGCTGTGCGAAGCAGGAGGAGAGAGCTATTTTTTATTCATATTTTCGGCGGCTTCGGGGTAGGTCCCCAGGGAACCGTGGTCGCCAAATGAAATTGCCAAAAGGCGCCTTTTAATCTCCCCCTGCTTCGCACCCCCTGCCCCCCTTTCCCCCGAGGGAAAGGGGGGATATGAGGGGGAGAAAAAACATTTTTGGCACGCTTTTTTGCGAGAAAATTTCGTCCACGGTTCCCTGGGGACCTGCCGGCTTCGGAAAGCCCCCGAAAATATGAGCTTTTTCCCCCCGCTCTTCCTGTCTACTGTCTACTTTCTACTTTCTACTGTCTACTTTCCCCCTATAATCCGAATAAATCCCCGGCGAATTTCGTTCTCTAAGTAGAAAGGTAACCAGCTGGCAAAAAACCTATGGAACAGGAAGATAAACTGATCGAACTCTCCCGGCAAGGCGATAGTTACGCCTTCGGCGTCCTGGTCGATGCGTACCAGGAACGGGTCATTAACGTCGTCTATCGGTTCTGCGGAGACGGAACGCTGGCCGAAGACGCCGCGCAGGAGGCTTTCATCCGGGCCTGGCAAAATCTCGCCCGCTATCGTCCACAAACCTCCTTCCGCAACTGGCTCTATCGCATCGCCATCAACGTAGCCCTGGATACGTTGCGCCGGGAACGAGAGACGACCGATATCGCCGATCTCGAACTGCCTTCAGCTGAGGCCGGTCCCGAGCATCGCGCGGCCCAACAAGAAATAGATTTCCAGGTCCGCTCCGCCGTCCTGGCCCTGCCGGCGGCCAGCCGGGCGGTCCTGATTTTAAGAGAATATGAAGGTCTCGCCTACAAGGAAATTGCCGAAGCGTTGGAAATCCCGGTCGGCACGGTAATGTCTCGCTTAAACTACGCCCGTAACCATTTACGTCAACAACTGGCGCCCTGGATGAAGGAGGAATAATGGCCAAAGATCCTTTCCGCGCCCAATTGCACCTTTACTATGATGGAGCCCTGGACCCGGTCCGGCAGGAAGCCCTGACGGCGCACCTGGCTCAATGTGCCGAATGCCGGGAAGAGCTGGCTCACATGAAACAGCTTTCAGCTCTGCTGCAAACCTATCCACCGGCACCGCGGCGCCTGTCGCCGGCGCGCTTCACTGCCCGGGTCCAGCAGCAACTGATCGCTCCCCCGCCCCCGGCCTGGAACCACCAGTTGCAGCTGATCTGGCAGGGAGCACCGTTCGCAATTATCTCTTTCTGGATAGTGATGCAGGCCGGACTGCTGCTATTGATCGGTTTACAGATCACGATAGCAGCGCAACTGCTCCCGCCCGAAATTCTCGGCTGGCTGCCGGCGCTCAGCCCCTTCCCGGAAATCGCCGCGACTGCCACCTGGGTCGATATCCTGGCCGCCGTGGGTGGGTGGATTCTGAGCTGGAGCGGCCCGGTGACTCTGGAAATTGGATTGACGCTCAATTGCGCTTTACTTTTTGCCGCCTGGCTGGCCGTGGAATGGATGCGCCAGGAGCCGAAAGAATCTGAAATGACGCCAGCAGTAGCTCATATGAGCTAATAGAAAAGGAGAAAAATGGATCAGCTAAAAATCTTGAAACGCGCTTTTGATATCACCCGGGTTTACCGGGCCCTCTGGATCTTTGGGATTATCGTTGCCCTGACCGTGGGAGGGCCAAGCAGTGGGGGAGGGGGCGGAAATAGCGGTGCGCGCGGCATCTTCAATCCCGGCGACCCGACGGTACCCACCCCCCCGGCGCCCCCCCAGGCCCCCGAGCTGCCGGAACTGCCCGAACTGCCGGATTTTCCGCAGCCCAACTTTCAATTCGATGAAAGCCTTATCCCGTGGTTGATTGCCGGGGCCGTGCTCATCGTCTTGCTGGGAATCACGCTTACCGTCCTGCGTTACGTCTCTTCCGTGGCCCTGATCCGCATGACCGACCTTTATGAAACCGACGGCAAAAAGTTGAAAGTAGGGGAAGGCTTTCGGCTCGGCTGGTCACACTATGCCGGACGCCTCTTTGGCATCGATCTGGCGATCTTCTTCCCCACCTTTTTCGGCTTCCTGCTGCTCTTTGCGATCGCCGGCAGTCCGTTCCTGCTGCTGCTGACCCAACAACGCCTCGCATCGGTGCTGGGCGTTATTCTGGGGCTGCTGCTGCTCTTCCTGGCCATTCTGATCGCCATTGCCGCCGGCATCATCCTTTCCGTCCTTCAGCAACTGGCTTACCGGGCCGGCACCATGGAAAACCTGGGAGCCCTTGAATCTCTAAACCGGGCCTGGCAACGAATGCGCAATCGGTCGAACGATATCGCCAAACTCTGGTTGATACTCTTCGGTATCTGGTTGCTCTGGGGCATCGGCGTCCTGCTGGCTGCCGGCGTTCTGATCTTCGCCGCTTTAATAGTTGGAGGGATTCCGGCGGCTCTGGTCGGATTGATTGCCAGTCTCTTTATGGCAGGCCGGACCCCCTGGATCTTGGCCCTGATCGTGGGAGCCATCATCGCACTCCTGGCGATCGCTATTCCTATCATCGTAGCCCGGGGGATTTTCGAAACCTTCCACTACAATGTCTGGACCCTGGCCTATCGGGAATTGATGGTCGGTGAGGGGCTATCGCTCAACCTGCCACCCACGCCGCCGGCACCGCTCAATCCGCAACCGCCGGCCCCGGCAGAAACGCCGGCCCTTTAGAAAATCATTCTGGCCCCAAATACACAATCGCGCCGTCCCGGTAAGGGACGGCGCGATTGTGTATAAGAAAAGCCCATATTTTCGGCGGCTTTCTGAAGCCGCCGAAAATATAAACAAAAATAATTCTCTTTGCCTGCTTCACACAGCGCGTCGTTTCGAGCCGGGCAAAAGCCTTTTGCGGGACGCTAAAGTGCTAACCGCCCAGGCCCCACATCTTCAGTGAGAGGGAACCGCCGTACCCGATCCCCGCACCGAAGAAGTCAACGCTCCCAATAACGCCACCCCCGCCGCCACCATCATGCTGATCTGAATCCCCTGATAAAAGGCGGCATTAGGCACACCGCCGGCAGCCATGCTGTTATACACCGTATTGAAAATCGCCCCGGCCAGGGCCACGCCCAACGACATACCCACATTTCGGGCCGTCGCCAGCACTCCGCCGGCCACCCCCTGTTGAGGGCGAGGCGCCGCTCCCATCAGCGCGCTGTTGTTCGGCGAAGAAAAAAGCCCTACTCCTAACCCGATCACCGCCAGAATTACGGAAACCAGCCCAAACGGCGTTTCGGCATTCAAGGAAGAGAGCCCGAACAACCCTCCAGCCAGCACCAACATCCCCGCGGTGCTCAGCAGGCGAGACCCCAATCGATCCGAAAGATTGCCGCTCAAAGGGGCCGCAATCACCATGATCAGCGGCTGCGCCGTCAAAATCAATCCGGCCTGATCCGGGCGCAGCCCCCGGCCCTGGATCAAATAGAACGGCAGCAGGAAAATCACCGCATAGAGGCAAATATAGTTCAACACCGCACTCAACGCCGCTGCGGAAAAAATCCGGGCCTTAAAAAGGTTCAGGTCCAGCATTGGATCCGGGAATATCCGCTCCCACCGCACAAAAACGATCAACAGAATCAACGCGCCGCCCAACAGAACCCAGATGAGCGGAGAATTCCACCCGACCTCTCCCCCTTTATTCAATCCAAACACCAAAGCTCCCAACCCCGCCATAAACAAAAAGGCACCGCTGAAATCAAAACGCGTAGGGCGCTCGGCCGGTGGATCGGCAACAATAAAATAAGCGCCCAGAGCCAGGGCCAGCGCCCCAACCGGAACATTAATATAGAAGACCGCCCGCCAGAAAAACTGAGTGATCAGCCAGCCTCCTAACGAAGGCCCCACCACCAGCCCCAGATAGGTCATCATCGCCTGCAACCCCAGGGCCCGCCCGCGCTCAGAAGCCGGGAAAGTCCGGGTCAAAATCGCCGGCCCGTTGGCAAAGAGCATGGCTGCGCCGATTGCCTGCACCGCCCGGGCTCCCACCAGCCATCCCAAATCCGGCGCCGCCCCGCACACCGCCGAACTGAGCACAAAAATCACAAAACCGCTCAGATAGATCCATTTATGGCTGCGCAAATCCCCCAATCGACCGAAAGTCAGCAAAGTCCCGCTGACCACCAACAGATAAATCGAGGCCACCCACTGGATATCGCCAGCCGTATTGCCGAAAATATTCTTGATCACCGGCAGCGCCACATTGACGACACTCCCATCCAGAGCCGCCATAAACGACCCCACACCGATCGATAGAAAAACCCACCATTTGCTGAATCCCACGCCGTTTTGCTTTTCCAAGAGAACTCCTTATTCCTTTTGAGATCCGCTCTGAGTAGAAGCCTTAAACTGCTCGATAAAGGCGCCGATCCACTGCAACTCAGACTCGATCATCGCCAAACTGTAATCGAAAACCGGCATCACCAAAGGCGGCAACATCCCGGCCTGGATTTTGCGCTGCCGGACATGAGCCAACCGTTCATTCAGCGCCTGCTGATAATGCTCCAGCGCCGCTAAAATTTGAGCCGGCGGCAGAGCCATCAAATTGGAAAGCCCCAGGATAAAAGGAGAACAAACCTGTTGCGGCTCGCTCAATACCGCCAGGGCCGCCGTTTGAAAGGCCGCCTGACCCTCCGACGTAATATGGTAAACCTTCCGTGCCGGCCCTCGCGCGGCTACTTCCAGAGCGCTCTCAATCAACCCCTGCTGTTCCAGCTTTTTCAAGAGATAATAAATCGAGGAAAATCCCAATTCCGTCCAATCACGCATTCCCCGCTCTTCGATAATTTGCTCGATTTCATAGCCATGCCGGGGTTGTTCCGCTACCAGACTGAGGATCGCCAATTCAGCATTCGTCACATATCACCTCTGTCTCTGTAATATTCCAGAGGTAGAATAAAACGAAAAAGACAATTGTCAAGGAATAATATTCGCGTCGCCCCGGTCGGGGCGACGCGAATATTGATCCTTATACCTGAAATTTAATTCAAACCGGCTCTCGATCCAACGCCATCCGCACATCCACCGCCCAGGCGCCCTGGCCTTCAGGACCCACAATCAAAGGATTGATGTCCAGCTCGGCAATCGCCGGGAAATCCTCGACCAGTTGCCCCACCCGGCGCAATGTCTCCACCACGGCTGCACGATCGCCCGGAGTCTGCCCCCGCACACCCTTGAGGATCTTGCCGACGGCCGTCTCGGAGATCATCTCCCCGGCATCCATCGCCGACAGCGGCGCCAGACGGAAGGCCACATCGCGCATCACTTCCACATAAATGCCGCCCATTCCAAACATCAGCAACGGACCGAACTGGGCATCGCGCTGCGCTCCCAGTATCACCTCCTGGCCCCGCGGCGCCATCTGCTGCACCAACACCTGCGCGCCCGGCCCGGCCGCCAACATCCGCTCGGCCGTCTGATGGACGCTTTCCGTATTGTGGAGGTTAAGCACCACACCGCCGACATCGGCTTTATGGACCACCCCCGGCGCCACCAGCTTCAACGCCACCGGATAGCCGGCCTTCTCAGCCAGAGCCGTTGCCTCCGCCGAAGTGGATGCCAGTCCCGAAAACGGAATTCGAATGCCATAGGCCGCCGCCACCTGAGCCGCCATTTGGGCACTCACAAAACGTTCTCCGGTAGCCTGCTGCACCGCCCAGGCCGTCTTTAAAATATCCCGCACCGCCTCGCGGTCCGCATCTACCACCGGCTCCGGCGTCAAATCGGGCCGCTCCCGCAGACGGGCATACTCCCACAATCCCGCCAACGCCCGGGCCGCCCGGCTGGGATCGACATAGTGCGGCACGTTGCCGGCATGCAAAAGCTTGACTGCATTGGGAATCGTCACCCCGCCGGCAATGCAGACCGCCACCGGTTTGGAATTCCCCTGCGCCCCTTCCACAATGGCCCGGGCCACCTCATCCACCGGCGTGATCGCCTGAGGCACGAAGATCGGCATCACCATATCCACGCCCGGATCGGCCAGCAACACCCGCAGCGCCTCGGCATACATCCCGGCCTGAGGTCCACCCAGCATATCCACCGGATTCCCTACCAACGCCCCGCGCGGCGTGATCTCCCGCAGCCGCGCCTGAGTCTCCGGAGTAAGATCGGCCATCGTCAGTCCAAGTTCATCCAGCGTATCCGCCGCCAGCGCCGCCGGGCCGCCCGCATTGGTCAACAAAGCCACCCGCCGGCCCTGCGGTAACGGCTGCATGGCCAGGGCCACCGCCACATCGTTCTGTTCCTGCAACGACGTGACCATCATCACCCCGGCGCGATGGCAGGCCGCCGCATAGGCCCGCCCGGCGCCGGCCAGGGCCCCCGTATGCGAAGCCACCGCCCGGGTGCCGGCCGAAGTACGCCCGGCTTTCAAGATCACAATCGGCTTGCGTCGGAAGACCTCCGCAGCCGCCGCCACAAAACGCCGGCCGTCCGGAATCCCCTCCGCATAGAGGCTGATCACTTTGGTATGAGGATCGGCATCCATCATCGCAATGCCGTCCGCAATATCCACATCGACCTGATTGCCCAGACTGGCCACCCGACTGAAGCCGATGCCGATATCCAGAACATAATCGATCGTCGCGCCGCAAACCGCTCCGGAATGCGAAGCAAATCCAATCGCTCCCGGTTCCGGCATCGCCGTAATAAAAGTGGTGTCCAACGGAGTATGCGTATCCATCACGCCGACGCAGTTGGGACCGATCAGCCGCATGCCGTACTGCGCCGCCTGCTGCTTTAACGAACGCTCCAGCTCAGCCCCTTCAGGCCCGGCCTCCTTGAAGCCGCCGGAAATCACAATCACAGCCTTCACACCGCGCTTGCCGCAGGCCTCCAACGTTTCCGGAACCTGGGGAGCGGCCACCATAATGACCGCCAGCTCAAGCGGGTCGGGGACCTCGGCCAGATTGGGATAAACCGTAAGGCCCAGCAAACTTCCACCCTTCGGATTGATCGGATAGATCGGCCCCTGGTAACCATGTTCCTTGAGATTACGGACCACACCGTAACTCAATTTAGTGGGATCAGAACTGGCGCCAACTACGGCTACACCCTGAGGGGAAAAGAAATACTCCAATGGATTCGTCATGGCTGCTCCTTAGCAATGATTTTTTACCCGAGTTCTGTTTGCCCCGGGATAATTTTTCAGGCCTGATGAAATGGAGTGGAGATCCAGAATGGCTTAATCATACTCAGCCCCTCCGAATTGTACAACTGTCAATCCTCCATATTTGCCTGCAATTAAACCCATGCTACAATCTCTCCCAGCTTGAAAAAGGACAGGGAGGCACGCATGCGGTACGAAATTCATGGTACGGTGATGCAAACAGTCGATGTGTTCTTGACTAAAGGTGAATCCATCTACACCGAAGCCGGGGGGATGGCCTGGATGAAGGGGGAAATCGAAATGAAGACGAATTCCCCGGGCGGCATTATGGGCGGCCTGGGACGCGCCCTCGCCGGCGAATCGCTCTTTATGACCACCTATACCTGCCAGAGCCCCGAAGGATTGGTCGTCTTCACGTTGGAAATTCCCGGTAAAATCGTCGACATCAAACTGGAAGCCGGCCAGAGCCTGATCTGCCAGAAAGACGCCTTTATGTGCGCCGAACCCAGCGTTAAACTGGAAACCCATTTAAGAAAGAACCTGGGAGCAGGATTCTTCGGCGGTGAAGGTTTTATTCTACAAAAAGTAACCGGCCCCGGGGTGGTCTTCCTGGAAATCCCCGGCGAAGTCCGCGAATATACCTTGCAGCCCAACGAAGTTATGAAGGTCGATCCCGGCCATCTGGCGGTCTTCGAACCCTCGGTCACTTATGAAATCACCTCCGTCAAGGGCATTAAGAATATGCTCTTCTCCGGTGAAGGGATGTTCCTGGCCTCCCTCAAAGGCCCCGGGCGCATCTGGTTGGAAACGCTGCCGCTCCAAAATCTGGCGCACAAACTGGCGCCCTATCTCCCCACCAAGAGCAGCTGACGACCTGCGTGGTTAGCTCAAAAAAGCTGTAAAAAAAACCGTTGTTCAGATTTCACGGCAAAGACGCCGGGGACGCAGAGAAAAAGTCCATGTTTTCGCGCGCATTCGGATGCGCGCGAAAACATAAATAAAAATTTTCCTCCCCCCATCCAGCGCGTCGTTTTTTAGCGAAAAAGCATCTAGTGCGGGACGCAAGAATTGTTTTTAATCCACATCAATAAACAAGCGCACCGATCGAAAACTACCCTAACCAAAAGTCCCCGGTCAATGACCGGGGACTTGATTTAAGGCATATCGCGGGCGAGCTAATCCATCAAAGCCTCAATGTGAAGCGCCATGGCAAGATCTTGCTGCGTTAAACCGCCTGCAATCCGGGAGTGAAGACGTAGACACACCGATGAATCGTTTTCATTGAGCTCCACATCCGGCCGATGGTGGTTCATTTCGGCTAGATAGCGCACCGCATTTAAGAACAACAGGGCCTGGCAGAGATCCTCAAACCGAAAAGTTTTTCGAATTCCCACATCCTGCAATTCCCAATCCGGTAGCCGCTGTAGCAAACGAGCCACCTCATCAGGAGACAACATCCTCAACATATACCCTCCTCAAAAATACTCAAACCACACGCCTCTTCCCAAAACGATTTCACCACAATCGCCTCAGAAAGAGTTAAAACAACGACAGTTGTTCAACGGCAGGTGGCGGAGTGTAATCCTGAGGTTGTACCTGACCGTCGAGAAGTTCGCGCAGGCGAACAAAATCTTCTTCAACCGTGCTTCGCAGGCTGGCCTGATGCAAGGCCGCCGCCGGGTGATACATGGGGAAGTAGATGTAATCGCCAACCTTGCGCGACTGACCATGGACTGCCGAAATCTTATCATTAGGAAAAGCCCGGGCCATTGAGAAACGGCCCAGAGTAACGATAATTTTGGGGCGGATCAGAGCGATCTGCCGGTCCAAATAGCCTTGACAGGCCTCAACTTCTTCCGGTAAAGGATCGCGGTTTCCCGGGGGACGGGATTTGATCACGTTGGTGATATAAATCCGATCCCGAGAAATACCGGCCTGTTCTAACAACTCATTGAGGAATTTCCCGGCATTGCCGACAAATGGAATCCCTTGTTGGTCTTCATGAAAACCGGGAGCTTCCCCAATCAACATGATTTCCGCATCCAAAGGACCATCCCCAGGCACGGCCCGGGTACGCCCCGTATGGAGTGGACAGCGCGTGCAACGACTGATCTCCTCATATAAAGCGTCCATTTGTTTCTGGCGATCCAAATCCATTCCACCTCCTATAGCTGTGAACCGCCGGTTTATACCCGGCCCGAGTCCTTGAGAATTGCCTGCATTTTCGCCAGCAACATCTGCCGGCGTACTTGCAAAATCTGATGGTAAGGTTCATCCAATGGCCATACCCGCATTAAATAAGCATCCTCGCCGTCCTGGTAATAACCGGTCAGGCGGGATATCACTTTAAAATCATATTTAGAATAAAGGTTTTGTGCCACCACATTGGAAACCCGAACTTCCAGGGTCATCTCATTAGCCCCATATTCAATGGCCAGATCCAACCCGGTCAGGATCAACAATTCGCCTAAACCCCGACCACGCCACCCCCCACGCACAGCCAGAACGCTGATATGCGCCTCGTCCCCCTGGATCCGCACGCCAATAAACCCAAGGATCGAAGTCCCCGAGGCTGATTGCCAGGGCCAGCGCCAACGTGTAACGGTGGAAGAAAGATCGATTTGCTCTAAAACCAGATAATGAGCACTGGGATTGAAATACAACTCGTAAGTATAAGCCGATTCCGGCCAGGGATCTGTAAAAGCTTCCTGATCCAAAACCATAATGGCCGGAACATCCCCCCCTTCCATAGGACGGATGCGATAAGGAAAGCCTTCAACGTCGATAATTTTCATCGGGCATATAAAGGAACCAGCGCGGCAGGATCGCTTTGAGCACCGGCACGCCAGCGTTGCCAGGCGAGATCTGCTAAAAAGCCGGCCCGCCGAAGATGACAGGCTGGGGAGGGGAAAAAGAGGTTTTCCCCTAAAGGCCGTAAAGCTGTGCGGCCTACAGCATCCAACTCTCCCACCACCAGGGCAGGAGGAACGATCTTTTCAGCCAGTTCATTCCAGCTCACAATTTCCACATCACTTTCTGCTTCCCATCCCGATTCCCCCCAACGATAACGGGCATAACCAATGCGGCCCCGCCCGGCCATAAAAATCGCATACAGAGGTCTTGAATCTGAGGGTTGAGCAGCCGCCAAAATATCCAGAGTCTGGATACCGAGTAATGGGAGATTACAGGCCGCCGCCAGACCTTTGGCGGCAGCCACACCGATTCTGACGCCGGTAAAAGAACCGGGACCAATGCAAACGGCAATGGCTTGTAAATCTTTGGGGTGCAAACCGACCTCCCCCAGCATTCCCGCGATGTGCGGCATCAACGTCACTGTATGCATATTGGCCGCCTCCCAGCTGCACTCACTCCGTAAGGTGAGGCCGTCATGAAGGGCGACGCTGGCGCGTATGGTTGCAGTATCAATCGCCAACAACATTAGCTACTTCCTAATTTTAGCAAAATTAACAGGACTTTGTCAATGCCCAACCAGCACCTTCCGGAAACGCTCCAGCAAGGCGCTATGGCGAGCCCCCAAAGCCCGAAAGGTAAGCGAACGCCGGTAATCGTCCAACCAGCGCAGCCCCACGACCAGACGCTCCGCAGGAAAAAGAGCCGGAGCGCGATCGGCCCATTCCACAATGCAAACGGCCTCGGGAATGCCGACCAGATCTTCCAATCCAAAACCAAACGCTTCGGCCTCGGAATGCAGGCGATAAAGATCGACATGATAAAGCTTCATCCGATCGGCCCGGCGTTCATGTTGACGGATCAACACGAAGGTCGGACTGATCAGGGAACTGGTCGATCCCCAGCCCTCCCCGATTCCCTGCGCAAAGACGGTCTTGCCGCTCCCGAGATCCCCTTCCAGGGTAATCAGATCGCCGCCTTCCAACATGGCGCCTAAGCGCGCCCCTAAACGGTGGGTCTGGTCGGAATTGCGGCTGATGAATTCTATCGTATCGGCTTCCAGGATCGGCATCGTTCCAACTTTCCCCTCATGAAATGAAAAACAACCTTATAAATTATACTACTTTCGCCTTAAAGCCACAAAAAGCCGCCCTACAGGATTGTTCATTAACAAGAATTAAAAACAGTTTTCGCGTCCCGCCACCGGTGCTTTCCCGGTGAAAAACGACGCGCGGTGCGAAGCAGGGAGAGAGTTTTTTTATTTGTGTTTTTGCGCGCATCAGAATGCGCGCAAAAACACCGGCTTTTTTCTCCTGCCTTTCGGGGCTAACCGCACAGGTCGTTTTTTCACCTGTGCGATTATTCATTAGCATGGACTAAAAACAGTTTTCGCGTCCCGCAACCGGTGCTTTCCCGGTGAAAAACGACGCGCGGGACGGAGAGAGAGTTTTTTATTTGTGTTTTTGCGTACCGCCACCGGTGCTTTCCCGGCAAAAAGCAACATGCTGGATGGGGAGAGAGTTTTTTTATTTGTGTTTTTGCGCGCATCAGAATGCGCGCAAAAACACCGGCTTTTTTCTCGGCACTTTTGCGGTAAAATCCGAGCGAATTATGCAATACGGCTGAAAACCCTTAATGGATCAAGTCCAGCAGGTGCCGGGTGGCCTCGCGGACCCCGGCCTCCTGATCGCCCACCGGCCCCACACAGGATGGACATCCGTCATAGCAGGGACAATCCCGCAACCGTTCCAGCGCCGCTTCGACCAGCTTCGGCCACAGATCCACCAGTTGAGGCGCAAGTCCGGCACCGCCCGGCACGATATCGTACAGAACCAGCCCCGGCAAGCCTGAAGTCTTCTCGCAGGGTTCCACAACGACCCCCAGATCGCCTGGATCGCACATCAAAAAGACGGGGGCCAGATTTTGCAACAGATAGGCCAGCCCGCCTAAAGCCGTCCGGGCTCCGCGGGCCTGTTCCACCCGGCGATGACAGGTCGGGCAGAGGGTCATCAAATTCTGCAAATCATGGGCCAGCCGCAAGGCTGCCCCGCGCGGATACTGAGCCAAAAAGCTGCGCAGCGGCGTCAAATGATGCACTTCTAAAGGCCGATCGGGTAGGGCCCCCAGACCGCACAGCCGACAGTGATGGTTGTCTCGCACCAACGCCGCTTCCCGGGCTGCCGGCCATTCCGGCCCGTAATCCAGCCGGCCCAAAGGGATTCCCTCGTCAGCCAGTGCTTCGATCAACGGCTCTCCCAAAGTCAACCGAAAGGCATCGGTCTCCATACACTGTTCCGGTAAATGGATCTCACCCCAACCCAACGTTTCATAAGTATTCATCGCCACACGCCGATAAGCGGTCGGCCGGGTATGCACCCGCACCTCTTCATCGGCCAGGGTCAATCCGCCCGGCTCAGCAGGCTGAGTCCCTGGGCGGCGGACGATCTGAGTCCGACGCACTTCCAGCCGTTCTACCTCGGAGGTTGCCGAGGCCACGGTATAATAATCGGTCTCCACCGGCTTCACCAACGCCTCCCCACGTACCCAATCGAGCGACTTAACCTGATAGGAGGCCCCATCGTGAAAATAGATGGCTCCCTCATAGACCAGTTGGGCCGCTCCAAAACGATCCACTGTCGCAATGACGTTGACGGCTTCTCCCGGAATTTCTTCGGACTGGACGATCACATTTTCCGGAGAGGCCGAGCGTAACGAAACCATCTGCGCCGGATAGCCTTCTCCCACCCAGGTGAAACGATCGTTGCTCTGATGCAACACCCCCGTCTCCCGTAATCCTTCCAGCAGAGGAAGGGGGGACTCTCGCCCCCAGGGCTCCGTAGTTTCCCACGGCAACTCGAAAGCCGCGCAGGCCAGATGCGCCGCCGAAAGTTCTACGGCATCGGGATTAACCCGGGCCGCCTCCGGCGAGCGCCCGAAAAAGTACTCCGGATGTCCCACCAGATATTGATCCAAGGGCTGGGGAGTGGCAATCATGACCGCCAGCGAGCTGCCCGCCCGCCGGCCCGCCCGCCCCATCTGCTGCCGGGCCGCGGCAATCGATCCCGGATAACCTACCAGAATAGAAGCCTCCAGACTGCCGATATCGATCCCCAACTCCAGAGCATTGGTCGCCACCACCGCCCGGATCTTTCCCTTGCGCAATCCGGCCTCGATCTCCCGCCGCTCGCCGGGCAGATAGCCCCCACGATACCCCCGGATCACCCCGGGATCGATGCCCGATGCCACCGCCCGCTGTTGCAAATCCCTCAGCAAAAGTTCTACCCCCAATCGGGAACGGCCGAAAAGAATGGTCGCCACATCGGCATGTAACAGTGTATTCGCCAACGCCGCAGCTTCAGCCCCGGCATGCGCCCGCAATCCCAACGCCGGATTGAGGAGGGGGGGATTATAAAATACAATGTGACGTTCTCCGTAGGGAGCCCCGTCGTCTTCCACACTCGTCGCCGTGCTCTGCCACAAAGCCTCTGTCAACTCGGCCGGATTGGCAATGGTAGCCGAAGTGCCGACCAATCGCGGGGCCGCTCCATAAAAATGGGCCACCCGCCGCAAGCGCCGCAGCACATTCGCCACATGGCTGCCGAAAACCCCACGGAAAATGTGCATTTCATCCAACACTACAAAACGCAGCCCGGTAAAAAAACGGCTCCATTGGGTATGATGCGGCAAAATTCCCAGATGCAGCATATCGGGATTGGTCACCAAAATGCGGGCCTCCCGCCGGATAGCGGCGCGGCGGCTCTGAGGGGTATCGCCGTCGTAAGAACGCAGCGGCAAAGGCACCTGTAAAGCGGCGATCCAACGTTCCAGCCCGGCAATCTGATCGTTGGCCAGAGCCTTGGTAGGGTAGATAAGAAGCGCCGTTGCCGAAGGATCGCGCAGCAAAGCATCCAGCACCGGCAAAATGTACCCCAACGTCTTTCCCGAAGCCGTGCCGGTTGAAAGCACCACCGCTTCAGCCTTGAAAGTGGCGCTCACGGCTTCGGCCTGATGCAGATACAGAGGATCGATCCCCAGACTCTGCCCCGCCGCCACCAACCGGGGATCAAGCCCGCCCGGCCAGGAACTGAAGCGGGCGGAAGTCATCGGGAGGGTCTCCCAGGCCGTGATATTCCGGCCCCAGCGCGGATTGGAACGCAAAATTTGTAAAACGTCTTCTAAGGGCATGATTCAGGGCGCCTGCAACGCCTCATTCACTGCAGAACCGGCATCGATAAAGCCGCAACCGTAAACATTGTTGGGAACGGCAAAGAGATTGCCGCAGGCACATTCATCCGTGCTATAGGAATTTTCCGCCTGACAGGAAACCTCCACCGGCCGCCGCACCGCCGTGCGGCAAATCAAAGCCTCCGTCCCATCGATGTCGCCGGCCAGTTTCGGATCGGCGGACCAGAGCAATGCGACCAATCCGGCCACATGCGGCCCGGCCATTGAAGTCCCATCGGCATACCCATAGTCCCCGCCTGGAATGGCAGATAAAATGTGCACCCCGGGTGCCGACACATCCGGCTTGACCAGAATACCGACCGGCCCCCGGCTGCTGAAATCGGCAATCTCCATCATATCGTCGGCGGCTCCCACCGAAAAAACCGCATCGTAATTAGCCGGCGGGGTTATGGCTGTACTGCATTCAGGGCCCTCATTGCCGGCGCTCACCACCATCATCAGACCGGCAGCTCGCAGCGCTTCCACACCCGGTCGCAAAGTATCCGGAAAACAGCCCTCCATCTCCGGACAGCCCCAGGAATTATTGATCACATCCGGAGCCCGGGAAGGATCGCCCTGAGTAAAAGGATCGCCGCCGAGTGGATAGGGGGCCAGAAAAAATTCCATACATTCCACATAAGCGCCGGGATTGCCGAACCCCCGCCGCATATTGCGACACCCAATCCATTGCGCATCCGGAGCCACCCCCAGACGATGACGGCCGTCATCACCCAACATGATCCCCATGGTATGCGTGCCATGACCGTCGGCATCGAAGGGAACCGGCCGCTCATTCCAGGAATCATGCCAGTTGTAATTATGATCCGCCATCTGGCCGTCCCACCCGCGATAATGGGTGATCAAAGCAGGATGAGTCCAATCATAGCCCGTATCCTGCCCCCCAATGACAATTCCTGCTCCGGTAGAGCCGGATTCCCAGGCATCATCGGCATGGATCGCCGTCAAATTTGCGGCCAGTTCCGGGAGGGTCGCCGAAGTCGCCATAATCTCCGATCCCCCGGATTGATGAGGGTAAATTCGCACATTGGGATTCCGAATCACCTGAGCCACGCCGGGCAGCTTCTCAAAACGCCCCATCATCCAGCTGTGGCCCTCGACGCGGATCATATTGATCAAATAATAAGGCCGATAAGGAAGCCCGGCCGCTTCCAACTCTGCCCGTAAGGGGGCCTGAGTCCGCTCCGCCGTCGCCTTCAAAGCCTCATAGACGGCCTGCCGCCGCGCCAGCCGATCGGGGATCTTCTGGGCCGCAGAAAGGTCGGCCTGCTCTTCCAGGATGATCAAAAAGCCGTCATCGTAGAAACCGGTAGCGCCGCCCTGAACGTAAATCGCCGTCCAAATTATTCCGAAAAACAGCACCCCGACCAGAACCACCGCCGGTTTGATTTGCGGAGAGAAACTCACCCCATCTCCCATCTTCCCCGCCAGCCAGCGCAGGCTCCCCAACACCACCCCGGCCACCAACGCCAGTCCCATCGCCATGCCGTAAGCCAGAATATGCTGTGTGTGAGGGATTCCCATCGCCACTGCATCCCGGGGATCCATAAAAAGCTGAGGCACGGCCAGATAGACAAACAACAGCACCGTTACGGCCGGCAACTTCTCACTGCGCACGCGTAGCTCGCTCAAGGCCACGATCAAAGGGAATGAAATAAAAACCAGACCCAAGGCATTGCCGTTGCCGGCCGGCAGGAATGTACACCAAATCGCCAACCCATAGACCAATCCGGTCAGTCCACCGGCCTGCCATTCATGGGGTAAACGATCGCGCAAGACCTGATAAATAACGCCCCAAAACAAAATCGCCTGGGCAACGGCCTGCAATCCTACCCGGCAGACAATTTCCAGACTGGCCATCCGGTCGCCTAACGCGCCGGTCATAGGCCAGGGAATCGTCACCACCAGACTGAGCAACAAAGCCAGGCCCAACCCGGTCGCTCCCCACCAGTTACGCCAGGCAAGAAGCGGAGTCCGGGCCCAACGGGGGACCCAAACAACCGCCCCCACGGCATAAAGCAGCAACAGACCGCCTTTGATTACCATCACCGACCAGCCGACATCCCCCAAAAATCCCCGAACTAACGCTTCGATCAGGCTGTATCCCACCGCCGCAACCAAAACCACAGCCACGGTAGCCGTGGCTTGCCAATTGCTGAGCCCTTGTGTCAGCCCCCAAAGCAAAAGTAAACCCGGCACCCATACAATCGCAGCACAGAGCAAGACCAGGCTTTGCACCACTGTGGCTTCATCGCCCCCTGTGACAAAAACAAAGCCGACGCTGCCCCCAATGCAGGCGACAATACCGATCGCCACAACAGCGATGATCCATACAAAAAGCTGAATATCCAGACGTTCCGGGGAAGGGGGTGTGGTAGACATAAACCCTCCTGATTTTTATTTATTTTTCGCGCGCCAAAATGGCGCGCGAAAAATAAGAATTTGCTTTGCGATAACGATATCCGGTCTTCCGGCTCCCATTCCCCCGCAAAATCAATCCTCCGATTGACCCACAGGTTGGGAGAAAGGATCAACGTCAGGTTCGGAAACAAAATCAGCAAAATCTCCTTTTTCCGGCGCTGCCGGCAATGAAGCCTCAGTGTTTTCCGGCAACATAACGGTAACCGGCTCGAAAAGAGGCCCTGCTGGCACAAAAGCCGGTTGGGGAATAGACCGCAGGAAAAGAGGCAGGCCCACGATCCCCAACAAAGCAGTGCCGGCCAGCGCCATCAATAACAAGACCCCGACCAAAGCAATAACCACCATAAAAGCAGACTGATCACCTACCAGGCTGACACTGCCAGTCACAATCAACACCACGCAGAAATTCCACAAGCCATGAAAAACAACCGCCCCGCCATAGGCCAGAGGCAGGGCCAGACGCCGGCCGCGCCAGAAATAGGCCCACCCCACACCGATCATGCCTGTAGTACAGGCATGCATCACCGAAGCAAAAACGCGACTACCGGCCCCGACCAAAAAAGAACTCACATCAGAATTCGTGCTATTCAAACCATTGCCGATACCCTCAACCAGGGCAAAACCAAACCCGGCAGCCGCACCCCATAAAAAGGCCTGTTGAGGACTGACTTTTTTAAAATGCCCCAGCACTCCCACGACCAGACCTTTGCCCAGTTCTTCCACCAAGGGGGTCAACACTGAAATCGTCAACACAATTAAAATGAAAATCGGTGGGGAAGTCATCCATTGTCCCAATTGCTCAATCAGTACAGTCTGATCCATCGTCGAGGAATTGGCAAGCTGCATCACCTGTTTGATAACTGAAATAAGCGAGGATTTCCACTCCGGAATCAAAAGACAGAGCACATAGACGACCAATAAATTGTATAAACAGCCCAGCACTTCGATCACGATCGCCGGTAGAGTACTGCCGGCCCCCCCCAACAAAGCCAGCAAGACCTGCCGCAGGGTAGGGACATTTTCTTTACCCCCGGCCCAGGTAGCCAGGAAGTAAAAGAAAAAAATGGGCGTGGCAATCGCTCCGGTATAACTCAAAGCCAGGAAAGGAAGTTCCCACATCGAAGAAGAAGAGATCACCTGGGTCCCAATCAGAGAAAAAATACCCACCAACACACAGATGGCGGCGCCCAACGGGAAATAAAAAAGGGAAGAACGCTTTCCCAATCCCCCCTGCACCCCATGCCAGATCAATAAAATCCCCAACACAATCCCGATCCAGCCCAACCCAAACACTAAAATAGCGGTTCGAGTAGCCTCAATATCAGGCGTGCTCATCACTAAAACCGCCAGAGGAAAACACAACAGACCACTTAACAGAGACAATCCACCCAAGGCCACAACGCCCCACCACCACAACTTTTTACCGTTTTGCATTTTATTTTCTTTCAACTTGAAAAAAAGGGGATAGAGGCAAGCTCTATCCCCTTTTGTATTAAAAACAGAATTTACTTCTCAGTAATATCGATGCTTTCAATCACATCGCCGGCCGGCGCGGCAGGATCGCTGGGCGAACGAACGGTCAAAGCTTTGGCCACATCCAGACCTTCCACAACCTGGCCGATCAACGGCAACTGCCCGCTGAGGTCTGAAGCCTGCGTTCCCAGAGTAATGAAGAACTGCGCCCCAGGGGTGATCCCCACCAGGCCGGAGCGATCAAAAATGCCCTGACTCTCGCCCGTGCAGTAATAGCCGGGATCGGCATAGCCGGTATTGGTCGGATCGCCGCTGACAGCCACATAGCCGGGCGAAACGAAGAAGAACTCGGAACCGTCATACCACTTTTCCCGGGCCAGGGCCAGGAAATTGTTGACATGGGTAGGGGCCGATTCCGGGAACAGCTTGATCACGATATCCCCCTTCGAGGTATGCAGGGTGACCAGATATTCCTTCTTGGTATCCACCGTCATGGCCGGAATTTCATCATGGCGCAGCGCCTTGATCTTGGCCGACATCGTGATGAAATCTTCCAACCCCTGGGCCGACAGATCCATCTGATAGACCGTTCCGTCATAGATGAAACTCGGCGTGCCCGGCAATTGCAATTTTTCGGAGGCTTCGTCGTACTGAGCCTGCACCTTGGCTTTGTAGGTATGTTGGTCCAGCGCCTCCGTGAATTTAGCCGCATCGAGTTCGAGTTCGGCCGCATATTCATCCAACTTCTTGCGGAAATCGTCCTGCGACAAAGCGCTCCATTCCGCCTGGGAATCGAACAGTTTGTCGTGCATTTCCCAGTACTTGCCCTGGGCACCCGCGGCTTCCGCAGCCTCAGCCGCCAGGAAGGCCTTATCGTGAATGCTGGTCAGCGGGAAATTGCGATAGACCAGGCGAACTTCAGGATGTTTGCTCAACAGCTCATCGACCGTCGGTTCAATACCGCTACAGCCCGGGCACTGAAAATCGGAATATTCCACAATCGTCACTTTAGCATCCGCAGCGCTTGCTCCACGGGACCAATCTTCATCGGTCACCGGAGTCATATCCACAACACTCGATTTGCAAGTGCCGGCAGCGGTCGGAGTAGAAATGACCAGCGGGGTTGTCGGTTCGGCACCCGCCGGCACATCCGTTACCACGGCCGGAACCGGGGTGGCGGTCGGTTCGGGCGTCGCGGTCGGCACAATGGCCGGTTGTACGCCACAAGCACTTAAAGATAAACCCGCGATCAACCCAAGGATCGCGAGCCTGCTACTCATTTTTTTCATGCGTCAACTCCTTCCTTCACTGCAAGCCCCCCAGGGGGGAAATTTAACGGAAATTATAGCAGCAAATCGTCAGGCAACAAGGTTAACAGGATAAACGTCATTTTTGCAACGGTCGACTTTTACTGGCCGAAGACCTTCATTCTTCCCGGATTTGATCCAGAAATTCTCGAATCGCAGCCCGTTGGTCGGCCGGCGCCAAAGCAAAAGCATGGTTGCCCGCATCGATAGCCTTATCCCGCTCCCCCAATTGGGCATAACAAATCGCCAATACCCGATAGACTTCCCATTCCTCTGAAGATCCCGCGCACTCCCGCCCCGCGATCTTGAGCGTGTCGGCCGCAGTCTGCCAGTGCGATTTGACCTCCGCTTCTGAAAGGCCTTCGGCCTGCTTATCCTGAGCCTGCTGCGCCTGCAAAAGTCCCCATTACCCGGCGCACAGTGCAGGAACCGTCCGATATTTCCAAAGCTTTAGAATAAGCCTCAATCGCCCCTTCCGAATCGCCACTGGAAGCCTTCACATCGCCCATCAACATCCACGTTTGATCAAATTCCGGGTCGATTTTCACAGAGCTATCAATCGCTTTTTGATAGCCTCGCTCATTGCGCAAATCGAAAATGTAAAGGATCGCCAGCTCATTCCAAAGTATGGGATTATGGGGAGAGAGCATCAAAGCAATCCGGTAATTTTCTTCAGCCGTCTTTAGATAATCCCGGCGTTGGTCGGAATCGGAAACCGACGCCCCCCAGGAACGATAAAACCGCCCCAAATTGGCGCTGTGATCCGGATTCAAGGGATTGATCTCCCGGGCCGCCAGCAAAATCGCTTCGGTCTTCTCCAGCTGAGATTCCCGCTCTCTGGAATTCCGAAGCAGCTGCCCCCTTTCCAGACTGGCCTTTCCCTGAAACAAAAAGTAATAATCCTCCCGAGGAGCATATTCCAGTGCTTTTTCATAATGGCGAATCGCCACCTCTTTTTGAAACAGATCCGTGATAACGGCATAAGCTTCACCCTGCTTGAAAATGATGTCGGCACGGATAGGATTGTAATCCGTCATATAAACGACCATCCCGGCGCCAATCGTCAGGCCGAGCAGCGCGAGCCAGCCCCACGGATGGCCCCAGGAAAGAGAGCCCCGGCTCTTCTGTCCCCGTAAAAACAGAAGCAGCCCGGCCAGTGAGAGCAAAATCCAGCCGTAATAGAGAGTTAACGCCCCGCTCAACATCCCGGTAATATTTACCAGAGTTACGTAAACAGCTTCCTGAGAGTCCGGCTGAACATTGGCGGCATTTTTCAATGCCGCCAAAAGCCCCGCCAACGCCAGGGAGAAAGCCAGCCACCCCGACAAGGGTATCCCGACAAAAGTCGCCGTAGAAAGCCCCCAGCGCCTTCCCGGATCCTGATCGAACCAGCCTTCCCGGGCCAGCTCGCCCAATCCCACCGCACTGAAAAGCAACCAGGTCAAACCGAAAATCGCCAGGACGGTATAGGAAGTCATCACTTGAATATTTGCGTACCGCACGGTAAACACCTGGATTAAGATATCCACAGGATTCCCCAACTGCTGTGGATTGTGGATAAAATCATAAGCCAGCGTTCCCAGCAAAAACATCCCCGCCAGACTCAATGAGACGACCGCGCCCCAGCCTTTAAAAACAGGGCGGGGGGCCGGCGGAATTTCCACAGCGGGAGATTCGCTTTCCACAGGTGCAGCCTCGTCAAAAGAAGCGGGCTCCACCAGATCGACTACCGGCTCCTCAGCAACGTCGACCTCGGAAAATTCTTCAACGGCCGGCTCATCCACCGTCCCTTCATTAGAAATCGGGGAAATTCCCACGGCCACCAGCAGGCCGGCCAGCGCCCAAAAGAGCGTCTGTGTGGTAGAAACAGCAATCCCCACATTGATCTCGATCAGATGGGCCAGAGCCACCGCCAGAATCGCCGCAATCAGCAGCCATTGCGGATGGACCGCTGCGGGAGCAGACGTCGAATCTCCGGCCCGCAGCCCCTCAAAGCCGGCCCAGGTCAGATAGGCCAGCAAACCGACAATCAACCCCAGCGGCAAACTCAAGCCCAATAACACCGGGCCCCGCCACACCCAACCGGCCGCGGTCAACACAGCCATAAAAAAGAGCGCCCATCCCCAAAAAATTACCCCATGTCGTCGCGTCGGCGCGAGTCCCAACCAGCGCAGTCCCCAAAAGAAAAGGCTGCCGTAAACGATCAAATAAGCCGCCAGTCCAGGCAAACCGGTCATCGCCCAGGCATCCAGAGTCTCATTGTGAGTACGATCCGGGGAGGCCGTGCGGGATTCATAATGCCCCAATTCAGGGGGATAAAAACGCGGGAAAGTGGCATAAAGAGATTCCGGTCCATACCCCACCAGCCAGCGGATACTGCTGTAAGGATCGCTGTGGCCGTCAGGGTATTTCACCGGGTCGGACGAGAAGATTAGATCCGTCGTCCCCTGCCAGATCAATGCCCGCACCCGGCCCGAAGGGCTTTCCAGCTCGCGGATAAGATCCAGCCGCAGCGTGGGGGAGCTTTCAACCAGTTGATCGTGCCAGGGCCCCGGCAAATTGACCGCCAGAGCCGCCAGCCCCGCCACCAGGCCCACCCCCAGCCAACCCAGCCACAACTTTTTCACCAGGGCAGAGCTGTGCTGCCGTTGCACAGCCACTAAAATCAAATAGGGCAGGAAAAAGGCCGCACCGAGCAAGCCCAGCCAGGGACCGCGGCTCTGAGTATACCAGAGCGCCAGCAACCCGGCGCCCAGGATAAAAAGATACCCCACGCCGCCCAACAAATTTCCCATCCACCGACGCCTCGACTGAAAAATCTCCACCACATTTTCCAGCACTCGCAGAGCAGTCAACGGGACAACCATTATCAAATAGGCGGCGGCAAAGGTAGAATTTCCCAAAGTAGAAGAGACGCGGGTTTGCACGTCGCCGGCCCAGGGGAGGGGATCTGCGCCATAATGCTGCACCAGGCCGTAAAGCGAGACCGGCAGGCTGGAAAGGATCACCACCGTCAAGAGCCGGTTTAACTGGCTGCGCGTCCGCAAGCCCCGCAGAATCGCCAGGAAAATAACCAGATAACCAAAAAGAGAATAGACCCCCTGAAAACGTTGATAGGAGCCCCACAAGCTGATCGAAGGAACCAGGGAAAACAACGAGGAAAGGAGATAAGCCGCCATCAAGCCTGCCGCCGGCAGGACCAGAGGAGCGCGCCAGCCGGCTGTCTCACGCACCTCCCCGCGCAACCGACCGTCCAGCCAGCGGACCACGCCGAAGGCCGCCATGAAAGTAGCCAGGGCCCGAATCAAAGCCGTACGATCCGGCTCAAAAACACGGCTGGAATAGACATTGAAAAAAACCGGAGCAATGATCAAAGCCAGCAACCAGCCGGCTTCCAGCACCCGATCGCAAAACAGACTCAAACGAGAAGATCTCACCATGATAACCTCCCCTGATAAATACAATTTTCGCGCGTTCTGATAGAACGCGCGAAAATTGTTCAACAACCAGGTTATTTTTCAGGCGGCGGCCAGAAGGGGGGACGCTCCAATCGCCAGAGAGCCACAACGCCGGAGAGCAAAATCAATGCCCCTACCAGATAGCCGATCCACTGCTCGGATCGCATCACAAAAATAGCGACCAATCCCAGCACAAAAGCCACCACATAGAGCACCAAAACAGCTTCCCGCCGGTTCAACCCGGCATAGGTCAACCGATGCGAAGTATGATCCGTCCCCGGTGTCGTCAAGGGATTCAGCCCCCGCTTCAGCCGGGAAAGGGTAACCAGCGTGGTATCGAAAATCGGCACTCCCAACACGACAATCGGAATCATCCAGGTCACAAACGGAACATTTTCTGGAAAGCGCAGCTTGATCCCAATGGCCGCCAGGGTAAAGCCCAGGAAAAGGCTGCCCGAATCCCCCATAAAGATCGTCGCCGGATTCCAGTTGTAGATCAGGAAGCCGATGCAGGCCGCCATAACTGCGACGGCCAGCCCACCGACCAGATACTGATCGCTAAAAGCGCACAGCAGGGCAAAGTGGGCCGCCGCAATGGCGGCCACACCTGCCGAAAGCCCATCCATGTTATCCAACAGATTCATGGCATTGGTAATCCCGATCACCCAGAAAAAGGTGGCCGGATAGTTCAACCAGATCGGCTGCAGACTGGTGATATGGACCCCGGTAATGATCAGCAAGCCGGTCGCGATAAACTGGCCTACCAGCTTGACCGCCGGACTGAGTGTAAACCGATCATCCCAGAAACCCAACATAGAGACCAGGGCCGCCCCGATCAAAATCCCGGCCAGCTGGCTCAGATTATACTGATTGCCCAACAGCAACGTGACCAACAGGGTACTTAAGAAGATAGCCACACCGCCCAGGCGAGGAGTAGGGGTTGTATGAACTTTACGCGAAGGATCGGGCTGATCGACCGCGATCCGCAGCCCCAGGCGACGCGCCAACGGCGTTCCGACCAAGGCCAGAAAAAGCACCCCTACAAAAACCACCAGATAGGTTTCGGTGGACAGCATGGATTCTACACTCCTTAAGGTTGCGTGGCAGGAACCGGCGTCGCGTCGCTCGGCGTGATGATTTCAGGCTGGATCTGCGCATTCAACTGGTCCAGGAATTCCTGGATCGCAGGTTTCTGATCTTCCGGAGCCAGCGAAATAGCCCGGGTTGCCGCCTGAAGGGCTTCAGGAATCTGACCGCTATTGGCCAGACCGATCGCCAGCACCCGATAGACTTCCCATTCCTCAGATGATCCGGCACACTCTTGCGTAGCCGTGTACATAGTCGTCACAGACCCCTGCCAGCGCGTAAGCATCTCAATTTGCGTGACACTGATCAGATCGGTCAACGTCAAAGGTACCGTTTCGGTCAGGGCCTGCATTTGCAGCGCTTGCAACTCAGCCCCCTTGGCCTGCGCCTGCTGGGCCTGCAACGTCCCCAGCACCCGACGAACCGTACATGACCCGCCAGAAATTTCCAAAGCCCTGGAGTAAGCCGTAATGGCCCCATCGAGATCCCCCGAAGAGGATTTGATATCGCCCATTAACATCCAGGTCTGATCAAATTCGGAATCCAGAGCCTCAGATTGGGCAATGGTTTCCTCATACTTGACCATATCCTTCAGATCGAAGGCGTAGAGAATGGACAACTCATTCCACAAAATCGCATTGTGCGGGCTTAACATCAAAGCCAGTTTGTAATTTTCTTCCGACTTCAACAACCGTTCCTGACGAAGCGATGCATCCATAGTCTGGGCAGCCCAGGAACGATAGAACCGTCCCAGATTGGCACTGTGATCAGTGTTCAAAGGATTGAGCACGCGGGCTTCCAACAAAACCGCTTCCGTCTTCACCAGAATCTCATCGCGCGCAGCCTGATCAGTAAGAAGTTGCGCCATTTCCAGATAGGCCTTGCCCCGGAAAAGGAAGTAGTAATCTTCCTTTGAAGCATATTCGATAGCTTTCTCATAGTGGCGGATCGCGGCCATTTTCTGAGTGGCCTCAGAGGTATTGGCATAAGCCTCACCCTGTTTGAAAATGATATCGGCCCGGATCAAATCGTAGCAGCCGTAACGAACCGCCAACCCCGCCACCACCAACAACGGGACGATCGCTACCATAGCCCCGAGATGGCCCCAATCTTCAGCCCGTTCCTTATCGGCCCAGACCAGAATGGCCGCAACGGCAATCACCGTCAGGAAAATGAGATTGTAATAATATCCCAGGACATTGCTGAGCCGTTCAGCAATCCCCAGCAACAATTTATAGACATCTTCCTGGGTCGTGGGTTGCTGATTGGAACTGGTACGCAAATCCACCTGGAACTGCGCCAGCATCATGGAGAAGAGCATCCAGCCCACCAGCGTGATTACGGTATAGATCGCGATGGAAAGAACCCAGCGCTTGCCGCGGGCCTCATCAAACAGACCTTCCCGTTCCATTTCACTCAACCCGATCACTCCAAAAAGCAACCAGGTAAAGGTAAAGATCAACAGCGAACCATAAGAAATAAGGGGGGCCCCGTTAGCGATCCGCACCGAAAGTGAATTCCACAACACCATGCCGGCATCGGCCAACTGTTGCGGATTATTCACAAAGTCAAAGGCCAGCGTGTTCAACAGGAACGTGGCCACCAGACTCACCACCGCCACCGGTGCCAGCCAGGCATACACAGAAACGGGACGTTGCGGCTGGCGAACCGGGCTCTCGACGCCTTCACGCCGTCGCCGTCGCCGATTCATCTCACCGACCGGAGCCTCTTCGGTGACAACCGGGCGCACTACGGGAGCTGTTTCAGGTTCCCCCTCACCGGCGACCCAACGCAATCCCAAAACCACCATTAAGCCTGCAAAAGCCCAGAAGGTGGTCCGGGTCGAAGCAATGGCGATCCCGAAGTTGATTTCAACCAGATGGCCCAGGACTGCCGCCAGAATAGCCACAATTAAAAGCATATGCGGATGCGATACGAACTCGCCCGGCGCGGCAACCTGCACATCCAACATAGCCCGACGGAACCCGGCCAGCGTCAGATAGACCACGGTCCCGATCATAATCCCCAGCGGAATACCGACGCCGATCAGATAAAGACCTTCCAGCTTCCAACCGATAAAGGTCAAAAGCGCGGCAAAGAAAACATCCAATCCTACATAGATGAAGAACTGGCGCCGGTTCTGCAACAGCCCCAACCAGCGGAACCCCCAATAGAAAACGCTGCCGAAAGTAAAGAGATAAGCCAGCAACCCCAGCACCCCGGTCACGGCCACGGAATCCAGCGTTTCATTGTGAGAACGGTCGGGCGAAGCGGTACGAGATTCGTAATGGCCCAGTTCCGGTGGATAGAAGTTATTGTAGGAAACATACATCGATTCGGGGCCATAACCGATCAACAGGCGAATGCTGTTATAAGCATCGACACGGCCGTCCGGGTATTTCAGGGGTTCATGCGGAGTAATGAGCTCCATGGTCCCCTGCCAGATCAGGGTACGAACTTTACCGGTACCGGTATCCAGTTCGGTAATCGTGGCCAGACGGCTGATAGAGGGAATTTGTTTGACCCGATCCTGAATCGGCCCCGGGATGTTCATGACCAACAAGAAAGCGGCAATCGTTAAACCAACCGTCCCCCAGCTGATCCACAACCACCGCCAACCTTTGTGCTCAACGACAAAGTACAACCAGGCGGCACCAAAAGCCAACACCGCCAACAATCCACCAACGATGACGCCTGTATCACGGGAGAAAATCAGAATCCCGGCACCGGCCAGCAACCCGGCGCCCACCAGCGCCGCCAACCCAAAACCAACGCCCCGCAACAAATCACTCGTCAGATTCCCGGCAGTTCCTTCGGCCAGGGCCTGCCGCTGCAACATAATGAGCGCCAGATACGGGAAAAGGAATCCAGCCGCCACAATTCCCAGCCAGGGACCGCGGCTTTGAGAATACCAGATGGTAAGCATCTGAACGGCCAAAATGAAGATATAGCCGGCGGCGCGTAACACATCGCCAAAGCGAGATTCGGCACGGCCCAGAATATCGCGGAAACTCTCCACAATTCGGGCCACCGTCAACGGCACGATCATGATCAAATAAGCGGCCACGAAAATAGCATTGCCCATATTAGACGCCACACGCGTCTGGACATCGCCGGCCCAGGGGAGGGGGTCGGCCCCTTGATGCTGCACGATACCGTACAATGAAATCGGCAGACTGTTAAGGATCAAGACGGTCAACAACCGGCTCAATTGTTCCCGGCTTCTTAACCCATGCAAAATGGCAAAGAAAATCACCAGATAACCAAAAAGGGAATAAGCGCCTTGAAGTCGTTGATAAGAACCAAGAATACTGGTAGCGGGAACCAGCGAGAAGATCGAGGAAATTAGATAGACGCCCATCAAAACCAGAGCCGGCAAAACCATGGGAGTACGCCAGGTGAAAGACTCTCGCTCCTCATGGCGCAGCCATCCATCCAACATCCGCGTCAACCACAGCGCCGCCATAATCGTGGCCAACGCTCGCAACGTGGTCAATTTATCGGGTTCGAAAACGCGGCTGGAGTAGACGTCAAAAAAAACGGGAGTGATCGTCACACCCAACAGCCAACCGGCTTCCAGTGCCCGATCACAGAACTGACTAAGCCTGGACGAGTTCATCGCGATGCTCCTCAAACCAATGAATTGTGCGCCGAATCCCCTCTTCTAGAGGAGTTTGAGCCTGAAAACCCAACACATCTCGAGCCCGGGTGGGGTCGGGCAGACGCCGTCGCGTCTCATCAAAATCCTTGCCGTACACCTGAACATAAGGAACCAATTGGATCTCCTGAGTTGACCCGGTCAAATCCCGAATCAGCTGCGCCAGCTGCAACATGGTAATTTCCTGATTGTTGCCAATATTAAAAACCATGCCCGCAGCTTCAGGCGTCATCATGGCAGCCATCGTCCCACGCACCGTGTCTTCCACAAAAGTGAACGACCGGGTTTGCAGACCGTCCCCATAAACCGTCAAGGGTTGACCGGTCAAGGCCTGGGTGATAAAACGGGCGACCACACTGCCATATCCACGGGGATCCAAACGGGGACCATAAGAATTGAAATAACGAACGGCCGAGGTAGGAAGCTGTTTCTGACGGAAATAAGCCAGAGCCAGCTGTTCATCCAAAAGTTTCGCCAGGGCATAAGACCATCGAGGAATTGAAGTAGATCCCAACCGGGTCTCATCTTCTTCGCCGAAAGGAACCTGAGTTGAACGGCCATAGGTTTCCGAACTGGAAGCAAGAACCACCCTACGTTTATGCTGTGAAGCCGCTTCTAAGATCGTTTCCGTCCCGCGAATATTAACCTGCATCCCCCGCAAAGGGTCTTCCAATACATACTTTACGCCCACAACTGCAGCCAGATGGAACACCGCATCAACCTGGGAAATCAAGCGCTCCACCAACGGAGCATCTAAAATAGAACCACGTACCAGGCGAAAACGAGGATGTTCAAGGCGATGTTCGATATTTCGCAATTTTCCAGTGGAGAAATCATCTAAAACGGTCACAGAATGACCGTTTTCTAAAAGGGCATCCACCAGATGCGAACCAATAAAGCCGGCGCCCCCTGTAACCAGATAATGTTGCAATGCAATCATAAACTTTCTTGCCGCCTCAGCAGATGAGATAGCAGAAACCGACGAGTTATCATACATCACTCAAGCGAAAAAGCAAGGGGAAGACGAAAAAACCTCCTTTATTCCTAATGCCGTAATACCGTTAAAGCAATGGTAGCCGCATCTTCTGGAGTTGTCTCACGATCCTTCAACAACGCATCCAAACCCGCCTGCAAAGCCCGCCGCACCGGCTGATCTACGGTGGCCGGCAACGGCAGACGCGCTCTTTCCAAAAGGGTCGTCAAAAATTGTTGGCCATCCAGCGAGATCGACTGAAACACCAGTGACTGTGGACGCACCGGCAACAGCCCCACAGCTGAAGAAAGTTCGGCCGAACGTTCAGCATCAGCCAGCCATTGCGCCAGTTCCAGGGCAGCCGTTTGCCGCACGGGATCATGAGAAACCAAAGCCAGGGACCAACACCGGGCCAAAGCAATCGGTTGCCCGGTACGGGTGGGGGTCCATCCGGAACGGCTGTTTCGCAGAGGGTCCTGCCAGTAAACCCCCGCGGGCACAAAAGCCAGATTTCCTCGCCCCTGTTGATACAATTTCCACGAGGTCTCGGCATCTGGAATCTGCATCACAATGTCAGGATTGAGCAAGCGGCCTTCCCGCAAGGTATAGAAGTAGCGATACAATTCTTCCAATCGTCCCCGGTCCAGAGTGGGGGCCCCGGTCTCATCCATAACCGCCCCCTCCGAGCCCCAATAACTGGCCAGCAAAGCATCATCGGCCAGTCCCCCTTCCGGAACCGCTGGAAATAAAACAGAATAACCGCCCGTCAAAACGACCGTCCAGGAAAGTGGGGAAACACTCGAAATACCTTCCCGATAAACTGTCTGTTGCGCCTGAGCCAGATAGGGCACACCGTAAACCTGATCTTCAACAGCGATGCTGTCCCAGGCAAAAGGAAAGAGTTCTGCCTCAGCCACCGCATTTCGAGGAATTGGTTGGACCAATCCATTGTGAATGGCAGCCCCCAAATCGCTTTCATTGAGAATGACCAGATCCGGCAGCACTGCAGGAGCAGCCGCGGTAGCCGTACTGAGTAAATTATAAATTCCCCCCGGCCCCTCGGCCTTCTTCATCAACATCTGCACCTGAATATCAGGGTGAGCCCGCATAAAAAGAACCAGCTGAGCCCCCAATACGGTCACATCCGACTCAGCAGAAACGGGGGTCAAAAAATCAGGAGCCCAGATGGTTAATGTAATCAGGCCCGGGGCCCGGGTAGGGGTAGGGGAGGGGGATTCTTCAACGCTTAGATCCGAAGTAAGAGTCGGGGAAACGGTAGGCAGCGGCGACTCGGTAATGGAAAAAGATTGGCATCCCAGCAACAAAAACAGACACAAGACGAGACATAGACCGGATTGCAAATAAGCCCCCCGTGCCCGGCCATTGTGATTCCATCGACATCCCCAGTTGTTGTTTCTTTTCATTTCTTCATCCCGCGCTAAGTTCAAGGAATCGTCGTCTGGCCCTGGGTATACGATTGCACCACACCGTAAATAGGTCGAGGACGAAAATCCGGCATCACAAAAGCAAAATAATCCTGATAATTTCGCAACGGCGCCGGGGTACGAAACAACCAAAAAGCTACCATCGGACACCAGGGCCATTGCGTTTTAACCCATTCATAAGCTTCTAAAGTGTAACGCGCCCGTAAAGCAGGCCGCACCGCCCAGGCCCAGCGAGGATGATCGTTCCATCCCCCCTCCGTCACATAAATAGGTTTTTCGCTATCTCCATAACGATCCATCAAAGCCCGCAATAATTCGACCCGTCGAAAATTCAACAATTCCGGGGCCGGATCGGTATCCGGGGCGAAGCTTAATCCGTAAGCATGGGCGGCCAGGGCGTCAAAATAATTTGCAGCTCCGCAATCGTACATTTGTTCTAAATACAATAGATCGTTCAATCCAGCGGCACTTTCGGGCGGTTCGAGCGTGGGCGCCAGCGCCCCCCCCAGCACGATGATATCCGGATTGGCCGCATGCGCAGCCGAATAGGCGGCCTTTAACAACTCGGTATAAGCCGCCGGATCGACCTTTTGCCCCCCCCATTCATAACTCAAATTGGGCTCGTTCCAGATAATAATATGCGCAATATCGCCCCGATAATGTTCCACAAAAGCCGCCACAAAACGGGCAAAATCATCATAATGCTCCGGATCAAGATAGGTAAATGTAGTTTCCTGAACGGCAGGATCGGGACGGGCCCAGGCGGGGACCATCCCTAAACGCGCAATGACCGTCAGACCTTGATTGCGGGCATGGGCAATAACCTTATCGCTATGGGTCCAATCATATTGCCCCGGTTGGGGCTCATTGTAAGCCCAGGGAAAATACTCTACAATCCAGGGGGCCCCCATTTCCCGTACCATGGAGAGGGTTCGCTGCATCTTCCACTCCTCGACCTCTCCCTCTAACCGGGTATGGACCCCCACTTTGGGATTGACCGTCTCCACCGTATGCGGAGCTTCCGGCACAACCAGAATCCCGGGCGGCTGAACCCACAGCGCCGCCACCAACAACAATCCCAACCACCCCACGCCCCGGCGACTCCAGCGCCACAGGAGTCCCCAATCTTCCCCCGATTTAAAAAACCTTTTCTGGATGACAATGATTGCTTTTTTGATGGGTTCCATTTGTTTTACATTACCTCTGACAAATCTCCCATTGCGCCCATTTTCAAAAGGCCGTATAATGCTCTCATGCCAGCAACCTCCTTTGCATGGAATGATCCTGCCAGCTTTGTGAATTCTTTGCGAGCAGCATTGGCGGGCCCCCTACCCGGTTTAAAAGCCCAACGCCATATGGCTCCTCGCCATCGGAAATTCATCCCTAAAGCTGGTATTGAATTGCGCCAGGCAGCCGTTTTGATTCTCCTGTACCCCGATCCGCTTCTGGGAATCAGCCTGCTGTTTACTTTGCGTCCCCACACCTTGCGCCATCATCCAGGAGAAATCAGTCTGCCGGGCGGAGGGCGAGACCCCGAGGATCGAGACCTGCAAGAAACCGCCTTACGCGAAGCCCGAGAAGAACTGGGAATCTCCACGCTGGCCATTCAGATCCTGGGCACGTTAACGCCCCTGTACATTCCCCCTACAAATTACTGTCTGAATCCCTTCGTCGGCTGGATAGATAATCTTCCCCAACTCCATCCCTACCCGGCCGAAGTCGCCGAAGTTTACCATGTCACACTGAACCAATTGCTGGAACCTGAAACGCGCAAATATCACAAACTCACCCATCAAGGCGAAACGTATCTCGTCCCGGTTTATCAATTCCCCAACTTTTTCATCTGGGGGGCCACAGCCATGGTACTCAGCGAATTCCTGACCCTGGTCGAACCGCTTTGGAAAGGATAATCCATGACGTTGAATCCGCCTCTTTCGGCCGAATCTGAATTCTTTCGAAATTTTTGGCGCCTGATCAGCCGAAGCTTAAAACTGTCGGAAACACCTCCCCCGGCCCGGCAAGAATCCTTACCAGAACCGGAAATCCTGGAAGCCCCGATGTTGTATTCGTTGCAGGAGTTGTTGGGAGAAAACAGCTGCGCAGTCGATGTCGATACCCTGCGTAATCACACAGCCACCAGCACCTATACCGGCTTTCTCTCGCAATTTACTCCCTCGCATCTGCCGCAGGCCGTTGTTTATCCGGAAAACGAACATGAGATCGCCGCTTTGATGGTATGGGCCGGCGAACGGGAATTACAACTGGTCCCCTGGGGCGGCGGGACCGATCCCTTAGGCTATAAGAGCAACCTGTCTCGCCCCTTTGTCGTGGTCAATCTGGAACGCCTTCATCGACTGTTGGAAATAGATCGGTTCAATCAATATGTCCGGGTCCAATCGGGAATTCCCTGGATTAAACTGGAAAGTATTCTCGAAGGCGATGATCTTACTACCGGTCAGCTATTCCCGCATCCTGAGGCCACCGTAGGCGGCAGCATCGCAAAGGGCAGTCCCGGTTTGAAAGCGCTGGAATATGGAACGCTGCGTGACAACGTGGTTATGTTGCGAGCCATCACGCCGGCCGGCCCCATCGCGTTGAAAAAACCTCTCCTTGGTGAACCCGATTGGCGCGGCCTGATGTTGGGAGCCCATGGCAGCTGGGGTATCATTACAGAAGCCACGCTGCGCCTGCACGCCCGCCCGCTCGAACGGCTGGCCTTTACGATAGGATTCAGCTCCTGGGAACAAGCCCTGGAAGCCTCCCGGCGACTTTTACGAGAACGAAAGCTCATGCCTTCCTGGATCCGCATCATCGGAGCCAAAGAACTGGCCCTTTTTGCCGCCCAAAACAGAGTCACCCGGCTCCAATCGCTACGGCTTTCCGTCCTGGGAGAACCTCCCGTATCCGAAACCCAGCTGGTAGTCGGACTGGAAGGTGTCGGAGAAATGTTAACCGCCCGGCGCCATCGCATCGAAGCTTTGATGAAGGAAGCCGGCGGCCGCATTGAAATCCTGGATCGGGCAGCTATTTTACACGAAGATCCCGCCCAACAGATCCGCCCCCTGCTGCCGCTGCTCTGGGAACGCAACATCCTGGCCCACATACAAATGGCCGCCGTCCCCTGGAACAAGGCTGCCGAATTCCGCAAAGATTGGGAAGAAACCCTGCGGAGTGTTTTACAGGCCACCAGTCGTACGCCCGGATTGACCGCCACAGCCGTCTATCCCATGGAAAACGCGGTCATCTTCAGCACTTTGCTGCTGGGCCAGCAGGCCGCAGAAAACGCGGAAAGCCGGCGGGCTCAATGGGAGGCCATCCAGGCGGTCGTCCATGAAACGCTGATTCGCTGGCGCACCGAAGGGGGGCCCTCGCTGCTCCTTAATCAAAGCATTGATGCCGCCGGGAATTGGTTGGATCCCGACGGCATCATGATACGCTAACACTCAGGGCCGGGCGCGCTTTAAACGCTGATCCGGCCCATTAAATCATAAACCAACGCTTCCGTAATCTCCACGGAAACAATTCGCCCGAGGGGATGGTCCCCCGGAATCAATACCAGGCCATCGATCTCGGGAGCATCACGATAACTCCGCCCCACCGTCATTCCGTCCCCCTGCCCCTCCAACAGCACATCCATTTTACGCCCTACCCAATCCTGATTGGTCTGTAAAGAGATATTCTGTTGGGCCAGCATCAGGGCCTCCCGACGCGCTTCCTTGACCTCATCCGGCACATCATCCGGCAATTCCGCCGCAGGGGTCCCCTCTTCGGCCGAGTAGGTGAAGACCCCCACGCGGTCGAAACGCATCTCCTTCACAAAGTCCAACAAAGTCTGAAATTCAGCTTCGGTCTCTCCCGGGAATCCCGTGATGAATGTCGTCCGAATCGCCACCCGCGGCAACATTTTCCGCAAACGAACAATCGTGGTGCGCACTTCGTCCATATCGGGGGGGCGTAACATCCGTCGTAACATTCCGGGATCGGCATGCTGAAGGGGGATATCGATATAAGGCAAAATTTGAGGATGGGCAGCCATGACTTCCATCAAACGGGGGGTAAGATAACCAGGGAAAGCATAAAGCACTCGAATCCAGGGGATTTCCGGCACAGCCGCCGTCAGTTCTTCCAACAACCCGGCCAGCCCCTCTTTGATCCCCAAATCGGCCCCATAATTCGTGCTGTCCTGGGCAATCAGATTGATTTCCTGAACTCCCATGGCTTGCAATTCCCGGGCATCGGCCAGAATCGCCTCCAGCGAACGGCTGCGGGCAGGGCCCTTGATCCCGGGAATGGCACAGAAAGCACAACGCCGGCTGCAACCATCGGAGATCTTCAGATAAGCGCTGGGCCCCTGCACCGCATAGCCAGGGGCCCCCACAGTTTCCGGAAGACAAAGCGTCTGTTCTTCAATCCAGGACAACGGTTGCCGCTCATGCCGCTCCAACAACTTCCGGGCCAGCGGTACGATTTCATTCCAGTTTCGCGTTCCCAACACCGCATCCACCCCGGGAACATATTCCAGAAGGCGGGCGGCTTCACGTTGCGCCCAGCACCCCGCCGCAATCAAAACCTGCCGCGACCGGCGCCCGGCCGCCAGCTGTTGTAAAGTCTCCAACGATTCGGCGCGAGCCGAAGCAATAAAACCGCAGGTATTAACGATCAAAATTTGAGCCCGTTCGGGCTCGTCCACCGCATGCATGCCCGCTCTTATCAACAACGAGGCCATGCCCTGGGCATCTACCGTATTCTTGGCACAACCTAAAGACAGGATAAAGAAACGCAATGGCGCGGAATCCCCGCGCGGGAAAGAACGGGGACGCGGCATCAGGGAGCCTCCACAGATTCTTCCCCGGTGGGGCCCCAGGCCCGCCGCACGGCCTGGCCCTGGCTTCCCAACAGTCCCCAATCCTCGCCGTTCACATAAAGGTGGAAGGCGCCGCCATTCCCCGTCATCAAGGTCACCTGCTCGGCCGCCGCCGGAGTTTCCAGCGTCTGCCCCGGCGTCGCAACGCCTTCAAAAACCACATAGGCATCGGCGGTCAATCGAATCCAGGCATGTTCTTCCGCATTCACCCGCACTGTCACCGTGCCGTCCGTCGCCGGTCGGAATTCCGGACCGGCAATCGCGGCGGTCGGCATGGCCGCCGCCACCATCGTCACCGGCGTATTCTGCTGCGGAGTGGACTGGGTTACCTTGGGAAGATATTCAGTAGAGAGAAGGATCCCTCCCGAAACCAGCAGTACCAAAAAAGCCAACCCCATCGTTCCCAACAACCCCATGATTACCTGCTGAGGCACTGTCGCCAGGAACGACAATTGTTCATCTTCATCGGCATCCGGTGGCTGGAACTTGGTAGGGCGATCGATCGGCGGCGCCTTCATCTCGGCCGGAACCGCCCGAATCCGGGGCTGGACCGGCCGCCCCTGCATCTCCGAATCGTACCGGGCCAGCGTCTCTTCGATGGAAAGGTTCAAAAAACGGGCGTAGTTTCGTAAAAACCCCCGGGCCTGAATCTCACCGGGTAAAGCCGCGTAATCGCCCATCTCCAGCGCCTGCAGGTAACGTCGCCGGATACGCAAGGTCTTCTCGACCTCTTCCAGGCTCAGCTTACGAGATTCTCGGGCGCGTCGTAACCACAGTCCTAATCCTTCAGCCATTATTCCTCCGCTTCCACTATGACCCGGGCCTGCGCACGCACCCCGCCATCCAGCTTTAATTCGATCGAGTGGGTGCCCAGTTCACGGAGGGGGTGAGGCATCACAATATGCCGCTTATCGAAGGGGCCGCCCAACAACCGCCCCAACGCTTCGGCAATATCGCCGCTGGTAATAGAACCATAAAGGCGACCACGATCCCCGGCCTTGGCTTTGAAATGCAGAGATTCCTGCTTCAGTTTTTCTGCGATGCGCTGCGAACGCTCCTTGACTCGCTGCTCCTGTTCCGCCTTGGAGAGGCGTAGCTGTTGCGTCGATTTGACAATTGCGTCCGTTGCGGGTACCGCCAGATTTTTGGGAAAAAGATAGTTACGGCAATAACCATCTGAAGCTTCTTTGATCTCATTGGCTTTACCCAGCCCGGGTACATCCTGTTTTAAAAGTACTTTCATCGTGCTCTCTCCTCAACTAAAGGGAAGGGAACCCTCCCCATCTAAGCCTGAAAAACCACCTGAAATGTTTCACGTGAAACATTTTCGAGACAGGCAACGAAGGCCGTGAAACGGCCTCCGTCGAAACCGACTGAAGTTTATCCCAAAAAGCGGGACTGTAACATCAGCAAATAACGCGTGATCTGCTGCCCGAGCGTGGGGTGGGAAAGCAATTGCAACCCGGCCTGATAAGTTCCCAGTCCTTCCTGACGTTGCCCATTCTTAAAAAGGGCCACGCCCAAGGCCATCAACGTATCCCCCTGGTTTTGACGATCGCCCAGCTCAGCAAACAGAATCGAGGCCCGTCGCCAGGCTTCGATTCCTTCGGGGCGGCGATTCATGGAAGCATAGATGCCTCCCAGATTGCCCAGCGCGCGCGCCTCGCGTTCCTTGTCCTGCAAACGCACAAAGACCCGATGAGCCTCCTCAATCGCATTCAACGCTTCCTGCCAACGGCTTTGCTTCCGTCGGATAATTCCAATATTATTCAACATTTCGGCCGATTCCGCCTCACGCCCTTCTTCCGCAAAATGTTCCAGGGCTTCATTAAACCGCCGGACAGCCTCATCGTACAGCCCCTCATTATAGAGGCGCATCCCTTCCTTTTGCAAATCATCCGCGGTCGGAGTAGACATCTTACCCCCTGAATTGTTTGCTTAATACGTAATTTCCAGCAAGCCTTCCGCAATTTGCCGCAGGGCCCCCGCCGGCATCTGTGCCAGCTTCATTGCGAGTTCAATATAGCTGCGATTAATGGGACGCAGCAAAAATTCACGCATTTCAACCGGCAGTTCGACAAAGCGCTGGAATTCCTCCTGCAAGGCATGCCACTCGCCCACATCGCTATGCCGGTCTAAAAAGTAATCCATGGGAATCCCCAAAGCCCGGGCCGCCACTTCCAACTCGGCCAGGGGAATTGGCCGTTCCCCAAATTCATACCCGGAAATCACCCCTGACGAACAGCCCAGCACTTCCGCCAGATCTTGCAGGCCCCAACCGGCTTCCACCCGCGCCTGCTTAAGCCGAGCTCCCACCATGCGATGGCGCAAAGGCAGAAAGATCCCCGGATCGGGAAGGGTATCTTCAACCCGTTTAAAACTGGGGTTGTCGCTCTTCCTGAAATCCCGCAGAGGCGCTTCCAAATAACGGGCCAAAAGTTCCAGTTCGGGCAAGGAAATTGCCTTTCGACCCTCTTCATAGGCCGTCAGGCGGGGCGTCGAAATCCCCAGAATTTCAGCGCACTCCGAACGAGAACGGCGGGCTCGTTCCCGAGCACCCCGGATGAGAATCCCCAGAATCCTGTGGCGCAGTTCGATGATCTCTCGATCCGGCATCGTCCTGGACCTCCCTTGAAAACTACTTGCAGGAAATCCGGGTTTCAGAAAATTTTATTTATAAAACCCGGCCATGTAAGGACGAGGTGCAATTGCCGAAGGCCCTGTAAGCCGATACACCCCTTTAAATTATAGCATACTCCCTTGAGGCGGCAATGCTTGACAGGCGCTCCGGGCGTGATAAGATTCAATTAGAATTGCCCCGGTGGGCACTCATCCAGAGAGGCGGAGGGACCGGCCCTGCGAAGCCTCGGCAACCAGAACGATTCGTTGTTCCAGGTGCTAATTCCGGCAGAACATCATGTTCTGGAAGATGAGGCTAGTGTTGCAATACAAGACCCCTCTTCTTTCCAGAAGAGGGGTCTTTTTGATTCTGGAAAGGGCAGCTACCGGGCAAACATACACTGGTAGGTAAGGAGATTCATATGTCAGTCGTACGCAACATTGTAGTGAGCCAGGCGACGGGCCAGTATGTGGACGATCTCCCCGTGGAAATCGTCGAACGCAAGGGCATCGGCCATCCCGACAGTCTCTGCGATGGAATGGCCGAACGGATCTCGGTTGAATACTCCCGCTGGTGCCTGGAAAACCTGGGCCAGGTGCTCCATCACAATTTCGACAAAGTGCAGCTGGTAGCCGGCGAAGCCGATGTCCATTATGGCGGCGGAGAAATGATCCGCCCCATCCGCATCCAGATTGCCGGCCGTGGCCTGCCGGCTTTCCAGGGCCGCAAAATCCCACTCGACGCCCTGGCCATCGAAGCCGCCCGCGCCCACCTGCGGGAAACCATGCGCTATCTGGACCCGGTAAAGCATGTAGTCATTGACTCCTTTGCCGGACGCGGAGCTGAAGAGCTGCAATATACGGTCAACCATCTGGTCGCCAATGACACCAGTTTCGGCGTCAGCCATTGGCCACGCTCGGATGTCGAATCGACCGTCTTTGAAACGGCGCAATACCTTAACCATACCCTGATCGATCAACTCCCCATCGGGGAAGATATCAAGGTCATGGGGGCCCGTCACAACGATCAGATCACGCTGACCATCGCCCTGCCTTTCATCGCCCGGCGGGTGCATGATCCGGCGGAGTATACGGAGCTGAAAGCCAGTGCCCAACAGGCGCTGCAAGAATATGCCCGTTCCCTGAGCCGCCGTAAAATCCAGGTGCAGGTCAATACCGCCGATGCCGTGGAAGCCGGCGCGGTCTACCTGACACTCACGGGAACCTCGGCCGAACAGGGCGACGACGGCGAGGTGGGCCGGGGCAATCGGGTCAATGGCTTGATCACGCCTTTCCGAGCCACCAGCCTGGAAGCTGCCGCCGGTAAAAACCCCATCTCCCACGTCGGAAAACTCTATAACCTGCTGGCCTTTGAAGCCGCCCGCCTGATTGTGGAAGAAGTGCCCGAAGTCCGCTCCGCCACAGTCTATCTACTCTCCCAAATCGGCCAGCCGCTGGATCAACCCCTGGTGGCCACCGCACAAATCTATACTAAAGAGGGAACGCTCTCCGCGAAGCTGGAAACAGCCGTAGCCGGCGTCCTCGATCAAGCACTAAACAACATCCCCCGACTGCGAGAACGCATTCTAGGCCGGGAGCTGGCTATTTGCTGAGAGGCCTTTATAGCCTTTCCACACTTCTCCCCAAAATCCCAAAAGTTTTCCACACCCCCCGAAATCCCATAAAAAGGGGGAGGGCCTTGACCCTCCCCCATATGCGGGATTAAATTTGTCAACCCCCCCAAGAAGATCTGGGAAAACCGGGGGAAGCTGTGGAAAACTAGGGGTTTTCAGTGGAAAAGTTCGTGATTTTGGGGAAAACTCTTGAAAAAAAACCCAAGTTATCCCAAGCCCCTGCCGGCAAAGCCGGGGCAGATCCCCGCCCAACGCCCCCTGCAAACCCGGCGGCAGAAAAAGTTATCCACTTTATCCCCAGGTTTATCCCCAGATTGGGAGCCTTCCCATGCCGAAGATTTGGGGGTCCCCCCAGTCTCAATCCCGTATATCTGGGGGAGAAAACAGGTTTTCCCCACAACTAACACCCCCTATGACTACGACTAACATATACTTACACTTTTATATTGATAGAGATATTTCTCTTCTTAAGAATAACCATCTCCGATAAAACGTTATGTTAAAAGGGTTTTCCAGGTCATGCCCCTGAGTGCTTTAGTAGTGCCAAACGGGCCTTATTTACGTGGCTTTTTTCAAAGACGGTACTTCCGGGTTGATTTTTTCTCGCTGGGATTTGTTTCTTGTCTCCCGTAACTGACTTTGGGGGGGTATACCGGGCCGCGCTGGCTGGGAAACGTTTTTGTCTCTATGTTCGCTGGCCTTTTGAAATGCGCGAAGCTCGGGCTTTTTGCCTGCGCCGCCGGCGCCTTTGCGGTGAAAATGGGGTGACGGCGTTTTCTCTTTTCCATATTTTCGGAGTTAGCGTCGGAGTTGTATGCCGTTCAGGATAAATTGGGTCTTGACAGCCAAATCATTGTCGTTTAAAATAATTCTTGGGAGCGCTCCCAGAATAAAAACAAAGACCCCTCTTCCTTTTTTGCCTTTCAGTGGAATTGTACGGTTCTGCAACCGGTTGTAAGGGCCTTTTCCCGATAGTGGAACCGTCCCACAGGAAAGTTTTATTAGGTTGTGATGATGATGTGGGAGCGCTCTCAGCATGTAAGGAGAACTCTATGGTGACTCTAGAAGAAATTGCCCGGTTAAGTGGAACTTCCCGTTCTACGGTTTCTCGCGTGATCAATCAGGATCCTCATGTAAGTCCGGATACCTATGCCAAAGTGATGGAAGTCGTGCGCCGGATGAATTATCAACCGAATGCCGCGGCGCGCAGTCTGGCGGCCGGGCATAGTCGGATTCTCGGTCTGGTTATTCCTACCACGGTTTCTTCCTTGTTCACGGACCCCTACTTCCCCATTTTGATCCAGGGGGTCTCTTCAGCCTGTCTGGCTCAGGATTATTCGGTGATGTTGTGGCTGGCGGATGCTGAATATGAACGCCGGACGATTCGGCAGGTTCTTTACAATGGCTTCATCGATGGGGTTGTGGTTTCATCGATGGCGGTGGATGATCCGGTTGTAGAAGCGCTGGTGGAAAGTTCGATCCCCTTTGTCCTGGTAGGACGCCATCCCACCAACAGCCGGGTCAACTATGTCGATGTGGATAACTGTCGGGGAGCTGAAGAGATGGTCGGCCATCTCTTCCGGGCTGGCTATCGTCGGATTGCCACGATTACCGGTCCCTACAATGCCGTCTCCGGGTTGGATCGTCTTGAAGGCTATCGCGCGGCGTTACGTTCCCGGAACCTGGCTATTGATGAAGATTTGATCGTCGAGAGCGATTTTTCTGAAATGGGTGGGTATCGGGCCATGCAGCGATTGTTGGAGGTCCATCCTCAGGCGGTCTTTGTGGCCAGTGATTCGATGGCCGTGGGGGCGTTGCGGGCGGTTCAGGATGCCGGGCTGCGCGTGCCGGAAGATATTGCGGTGGTCGGGTTTGACGATATGCCGTTTGCCGCACGGACGACGCCGGCTCTCACAACGATCCGGCAACCCATTCAGAAGATGGGGGCGATGGCGGCGGAGATGTTGATTGATTTGATCATGCATCCCAGTGAAGGCGGCCGGCGGGTCATTTTGCCCACGGAACTGGTAATCCGGGCCTCGTGTGGTTCCGATTTGAAACGTTGAGCCGGCCGACTTGAAGGGACACGTCCTTCAAGTTTGCCTTTTTAAATTGGTTGTCGGTTGTTTTTTATTGTAAAATTTTTATCAACTTTCCACGTTTGGCGGCCGGCCCTCAGTCCTGGGGTTCCCGGCACGAGAACACCAGCTCTTATTTATGAGGGAGATTTTCAATGCGTTACGGATATTTCGATGATGCTCGGCGTGAATACGTGATTACCCGTCCCGATACCCCCCTGCCCTGGATCAACTATTTGGGGTCTGAGGCCTATTTTGGCCTGATTTCCAATACGGCCGGCGGGTATTCTTTCTACCGGGATGCCCGGCTACGGCGGCTCCTTCGCTATCGCTATAACAACGTGCCTTTTGACGGTGGTGGTCGTTATATTTATCTGCGCGATAATGCCAACGGACATTTCTGGTCGCCTTCCTGGCAGCCTACCCGGAAACCGCTGGAGAATTACACCTGCCGTCACGGCATGGGGTACACGACGATCGGTTCGACTTTCGAGGGCATTACCGCTCAGACCCGTTATTTTGTTCCCTTGGGCGAATCGTTGGAAATTTGGGAACTGGAATTGACCAATGAGCGCGCCGAAGCCGCCGATATTTCGATCTTCTCCGCGGTGGAGTTCTGTCTCTGGGATGCGCAGGACGACAGCACCAACTTCCAGCGTAACTTCAGCATCGGCGAAGTGGAAGTGCTCGACAATGTGATCTATCACAAGACGGAATATCGCGAACGCCGCGATCATTTTGCCTATTTTGCCTGTTCCGAGCCGCTGACCGGCTTCGATACCCAGCGCGAGGCTTTCTTTGGCAATTACCGCGGCTGGGAAGAGCCCGAAGTGGTGGAAAAGGGCGAGGCGACTAACTCGATAGCCCATGGCTGGGGCGTGGTGGGTTCCCATCATGTGAAGATCACGCTGGCGCCGGGTGAACATCGCACCGTGCGTTTCCTGCTGGGCTATCAGGAAAATCCGCGCACGGCCAAGTTCGATCCGCCTGATTCTCAGACGATCAACAAACAGCTGGTCCGCCCCATCATTGAGCGCTATTTGAAGGCCGATGTCGTTGCCGAGGCCTTTGCGGCTCTGAAAACCTATTGGGATGGGCTGTTGAATATTTTTCAGGTCAATACGCCCGATATTCACACCAACCGCATGGTCAATATCTGGAATGCCTACCAGTGTATGATCACCTTCAATATGTCCCGTTCGGCTTCCTATTTTGAATCGGGGATCGGCCGCGGGATGGGCTTCCGGGATTCCAACCAGGATCTGCTGGGCTTTGTGCATATGATTCCGGAACGGGCCCGGCAGCGGATTCTGGATCTGGCCGCGACACAACTGCCGACCGGGGGCGCTTATCATCAATACCAGCCTCTCACCCGCCGGGGCAACGATTCGGTCGGCGGCGGCTTTAACGACGACCCGCTCTGGCTGGTGCTGGGCGTGAATGCCTATATCAAAGAGAGTGGTGATTGGGCGATCCTTGACGAGCCGACGCCTTATGATAACAAGGCGGGCAGCGAGATGCCGCTTTACGATCATCTGCTGCGCAGTGTGCAATATACGTTGGATCGTCTGGGCCCCCATGGCTTGCCTTTGATCGGCCGGGCGGACTGGAATGATTGTCTGAATCTGAACACCTTCTCGGAAGAGCCGGGCGAATCTTTCCAGACGACGACCAGTCGCGACGGCCGCACGGCCGAATCGGTCTTCATCGGCGGGCTTTTTGTGCTGGCGGCCCGGGAATTTGCCGATATTGCGGCCCGCCGGGGTGAACGTGCAACGGCGCAGAAATATCTCGACGCGGCGGCCTGTATGGAAGCGGTCGTGATGGAGCATGGATGGGACGGCGCCTGGTATATGCGCGCTTACGATCACTTTGGGGCGAAGATCGGTTCTCACGAGTGCAAAGAAGGGCAGATTTTTATTGAACCGCAGGGGATGTGCAGCATGGCCGGGATCGGTTCCGACAAGGGCTTTCCCGAGCGCGCTCTGGAATCGGTGGCCGAACATCTGGCCACGCCTCACGGTATTGTGCTGCAACAGCCGGCCTATACCCAATATTACATTCAGTTAGGCGAAATCTCTTCCTATCCCCCGGGGTACAAGGAAAATGCGGGCATTTTCTGTCATACCAATCCCTGGATTATGATCGCAGAAGCTAAAGTCGGCCATGGTGACCGGGCCCATGATTACTATCTGCGCATCAACCCTTCGGCCCGCGAAGAAATCAGCGAGATCCATCGCTGTGAACCCTATGTTTATGCTCAGATGATTGCCGGTTGCGACGCTCCCACTCATGGTGAAGCCAAGAACTCCTGGTTGAGCGGCACGGCGGCCTGGAATTATGCCGCCATTACCCAGTTTATTTTGGGCATTCGTCCGGCTTATGATGGGCTGGAAATCGCTCCGGTCGCCCCTTCCAGCTGGCAGAAGTTCTCGCTGACCCGGATTTTCCGCGGGGTGACCTATGCGATCGAGGTCGAACGGAAGCGTGAGGGCAATACCGTGGCTTTGACGGTGGACGGTCAGCCGGTTTCTGGAAACTTGATCCCGGTTCCGACCGACGGCCGCCGCGAAGTAAAAGTGCTTGTGACTTTAGGGTAAGATTCTGTTTTTTCGCTCGCCGCCCCTTGGGGCGGCGAGCGAAACCATGGACAAGGAGGACGCATGCAATACGGCCATTTTGACGATGCGCGGCGTGAATATGTGATCACCAATCCTAAAACGCCGGTGAAATGGATCAATTATATTGGGACGCTGGCTTTTGGCGGCTTTGTGGATCATACCGGGGGGGCATTGCTTTGCAAGGGCGATCCGGCATTGAATCGGATTCTTAAGTACATTCCGCAATTGCCGGCTTCGGAGTTTAAAGGGGAGAGTTGTTATCTGCGTCTGCATGAGCCCGAGGGCTACCGCGTTTTTTCTCCCTTCTTTGTTCCGACGCTCGATCGCTATGACCTTTATGAATGCCATGTCGGGTTGGGTTACACCCGGATCGTATCGGAATTCTACGGCATCCGTGCTGAAGTGACGATTTTCGTTCCGGAAGGTGAAGCGCGTGAAGTGCGCGACTTTCGTATTACCAACCTGCGCCCCACCCCCGTGAAACTGGATGCCGTGCCGGTGGTCGAATATACCCATTTCGACGCTCTCAAGCAATTGACCAATGCCGACTGGGTGCCGCAGACGATGCAGAGCCGGATTTATTGTGAAGCGGACGGCCTGAAGACGTTGCAGCAATATGCCTTTATGAACCGGGAGCGGGCGGTCAATTTTTTCACGGCCAATCTGCCGATCAGCTCCTTTGAATCCGACCGGGCACGGTTCCTGGGCGATCATGAATATGGGACCTGGATGCATCCGCTGAGCCTGGATTCTGCCGAGTTGAGCAACTATGAGGCTCATCGCGGCGACAATATCGGGGCGCTGTTGATTCCGTTGGGTGAAATCGCGCCCGGAGCCACCGTGCGCTTGATTACTCAACTGGGGCAGGAATCTAGCCTGGAGACGGCTCTGCCCGGAATCCAGAAATTTCGCGATCCGGCTACGGTCGATGTGGCGCTCTCTTCGCTGGCAGTCGCCTGGGAACGGCGGCTCACCGGATTTCAGGTGTCCACGCCCGAATCCGACATGGATCGGATGTTGAATGTCCATAATCCGCGGCAGTGTTTTATCACGTTGAACTGGTCGCGTTATCTTTCGCTCTATCAGCTGGGATTTGGAGCGCGCGGCATCGGTTTCCGGGACAGTGCTCAGGATGCCATGGGAGCTTTGGTCGTGGCGCCGGCGATGGCCCGGGCTTTGCTGGAGAAGCTTTTGCACGTGCAGATGCGCAACGGTTCGGCCAAACATCAGCTCAACCCGTTGACGATGGTGGCGACCGAAGGTGATTCCCGGGAAGTCGAAGAGGCCCCCCACTATTACAGCGATGACCATCTCTGGATTGTGCTGGCAGTGGCGGCTTACCTTAAGGAGACCGGCGATTTTGCTTTCCTGGAACAGCAAATTCCGTATTACGACAAAGATCGTGCCGGTCTGGCCCTCGAATCGGGGAGCGTTTTGGATCATTTGCAGCGGGCCCTGGCTTTTACGGCGCAGGATAAAGGCGCGCATGGATTGCCGCTGCTGGGCTTTGCCGATTGGAACGATACGGTCAATCTGCGTAAAGGGGCTGAATCGCTTTTCTCGGCCAATCTTTACGGCAAGGCCTTGTTGGAAATGATCGATTTGCAGCGCCATTTGGGGCAGGCCGATCTGGCGGCCCTCTATGAAAAAGATTACGCCGTCATGCGGGATGTGGTCAATGCGGTAGCCTGGGACGGCGAGTGGTATGTCCGTTATTTTGATTTCGACGGCACGCCGCTGGGGTCGCACCAGAATTCTCACGGGCAGATCTATGTCAACGGGCAGTCCTGGCCGATCATTTCGGGATTTGCCACGCCGGAGCGGGCCGTGGCCGCGCTGGAATCGGTCTATAAGAAGTTGAATACCAGCAGCGGGATCAAGTTGAGCGGTCCCGGCTTTGACGGATTCGACCCGACGAAGGGCGGCATTACTACCTACCCTCCGGGCGCTAAGGAAAACGGCGGCATCTTCCTGCATGCCAATCCCTGGATGATCATTGCGGAAGCGTTGATGGGGCATGCGGAGCGGGCCTTTGAGTACTATCGCCAGATCAACCCTGCCGCGAAGAACGATCGGATTGACGAGTTTGAATGCGAACCTTACGTCTATCCGCAGAACATTCTGGGCGACGAGCACCCGCAGTTTGGGCTGGGTCGCAACAGCTGGCTGTCGGGGACGGCCTCCTGGACCTATCAGGCCGGGACGCAATATCTGCTGGGCATCCGGCCGGATTATGCCGGGCTGCGCATCGATCCCTGCATTCCGGCAGAGTGGGACGGCTTCAAGGCGGTGCGCCGCTTCCGGGGAGCCGATTACGAGATTGCAGTCCGCAATCCGGCCCATGTGGGACGGGGCGTAGCTGAATTGATTATTGATGGAACGCCACATAGGGGCAATCTGATCCCGGCCTTTGGGGATGGTCTGCGGCATCAGGTCGTGGCGATTCTGGGATGACCGACGACAGGTCAGTGTTGGGGTCAGGAAACGGGGCGAGAATGGGGACTCGCCCCGTTTCCGATCGTCCTTTCGTCTTTTTAAACGTGGCCATGTCCCTGGACGGCAAAACGGATACCATTGCCCGGGGGGGAGCTGCCATCTCCTCTCCCCAGGATCGCGTGCGGGTCGATCAACTGCGGGCATCCAGTGATGCCGTCATGGTCGGCGGCCGCACCCTGTTGGGCGACGACCCCAAATTGACCGTCAAATCGGCGGAATTGCGGGCCGAGCGGCAGCGTCGGGGCCGACCGGAAAATCCGGCCAAAGTCGGCATTGTGACCCGGGCGGATTTGCGTCCCGAGAGTCACTTCCTTTCGGCGGGACCGGCCCGGATTTTTATTATCACCACGGAGCAGAGTTCTCCCGAGCAGATTGCCGGGTTGCGCGCTCTCGGCGTCGAAGTCGTGGTGCTGGGGGAAAATCGAGTGGATCTGCCGGCAGCCCTGCATTATTTGAAGCAGGCCGGTGTGGACCGTTTGATGGTCGAAGGCGGCGGTACCCTGAATGAAGAACTGTTGCGGCTGCATTTGATCGATGAACTCAGCGTTTACATTGCCCCTCTTATTTTCGGCGGGGCAACCGCCCCTACTTTTGCTTCCGGCCCAGGTTTCCTGCGGGAAGAAGCCCTGGCTTTACAGCTCACCCAGGTGGAATCCCTGGACGGCGGCGTCGTGTTGCATTATCGGGCAACTTAAGCCCTTGGCATCTGTACAGTAAGCATTTCTGGCCTCCCGCAAACGGATTCCGCCCTGTAAAAAGCGACGCGCTGTGCGAAGCAGGGGGATAGATAATTTTTTTATTCATATTTTGGGCGGCTTTCTGAAGCCGCCCAAAATAGGGGCTTTTTTTGTTTTCAATGATTAAGCATTTTATGGCCTGCCCTAACAGGGCGGGCCACAAAATGCAGTTTATTCCACCCCTTCTCTCCCGCTTGCGGGAGAGAAGGGGGCAGGGGCATATCAGGCAATTTAAGCCATTTGCAACCGCAATCACCTGGAAAAGAGGGGAAGAAAAAGCCCATTTTTTCGCGCGCCGTCTGCGGCGCGCGAAAAAATAAACAAAAGACTTTTTCCCTCCATCCCGCGCGTCGGTTTTTACAAAGAAAATGCCCCCTGCGGGACGCAAAAAGCCGGCTCACAGGCAAACTACTGGACGACCGCACAGATCGAAAAAAGCCGGCTCACAGGCAAACTACTGGACGACCGCACAGATCGAAAAAAGCCGGCTCTCAAGCAAACTACTGGACGATCGCATAAATCGAAAAACACAAACAAAAAACTCTCTCTCCATCCCGCGCGGCGCTTTTTACCGGGAAAGCACCTCTTGCGGGATTATAGGAGATAGCTGCCGTAAAATAGCTTTTTCTTACCTTTATTGTAGAATTGCAGCTCGTCGGTCGTTTATGGCGTAGCCCACATAAAATCAATCAAGGAGCCTTACAATGCCGTTCACCCCTGAACAGATTCAACAATTGCTCGATGAGAACCGCCATCATGTCTGTGAAGGTTATGGGAAGAATCACATCTGCGTTCAAATTGCCTCGATTGCCGAACTCCCTTCGCGTTTCGGGACTTTCCAGGTGGTCGCTTTTTGGAACAACCGCGACAACAAAGAACATGCCGCCTTTGTCCATGGCGATATCCTCGAAGCTGAAAATGTCCCCGTGCGGCTGCATTCCGAATGTCTTACCGGCGACGCCATCGGCTCTTTGCGCTGCGACTGCCGGGATCAATTGGAGACTGCTTTGCGTACCATCGGTTCCATGGAAAACGGAATTTTGCTTTACATGCGCCAGGAAGGTCGGGGCATCGGCCTGATCAACAAAATCCGGGCCTATGAGTTACAGGATCGCGGTTATGATACCGTCGAAGCCAATCTGGCTCTGGGATTCCGCGACGATGAGCGCGACTACAGCGTGGCGGCCCACATGCTCTATTCGCTCAAGGTGAAATCCATCCGGCTGTTGACCAACAATCCGCGAAAAATCAACGATCTCACGCAATACGGCGTTACCATTACGGAACGCATTCCGTTGATCATTCCGCCGAATCCCTATAACGATTTTTATCTGCACACCAAGGCTTCCAAATCGGGCCATATGATCGATTTCTCCGGCGATCAGAAGCGCTTTTTGGAACAGCTCGACCATCCCATCGTGGATGGAATGTCCCTCGATCAGATCGGCGCTTTGCATCAGGGTGAAGTTGAAGCGTAGCCTGTACGACCGCCTTGCCCGCCGGCCCGGCCCATGCTAAAATAGGTCCGCTATGCACGTACGAACACTCAGCCTGCGCAATTTCCGACTCTACTCCCGACTCGAACTTGACCTGCCGGCTGCGCCGATCCTGTTGCTCGGCGCCAACGCTCAGGGCAAAACCAGCCTGTTGGAAGCGATTGCCTGTCTGGCCCTGGGGCGTTCTCCGCTCACGGCCACCGAACAGCATTTGATCCATTGGGGCGCCATCGAGGCCGGGATGCCTTTTGCGCATATCCAGGCCGAAGTGGTGAAAAAGAACCGTGTGGAACAACTGGAGATCGCTATGGAGCGTTCTTCGATGGCCGGCGGGCATACCCGCCTGGACAAACGCTTGCGGGTGGATCGGCGGGCCGTGCGCCGGGCCGATCTGGCCGGCCATTTGAATGTCGTGCTTTTCCTGCCTGAGGATGTCGGATTGGTCGGCGGCCCTCCCGCCGGCCGGCGTCGTTATCTGGACGATCTTCTTTCTCAGGTATATCCCGATTACATTCAACAATTGGGCACCTATCAGGAAGCGTTGCTGCGCCGCAATGCTTTGCTCAAGCATTTACGGGAAGACGGCGGCGACCCTTCGCAGCTCGATCCTCTGGAATTTCAACTCTCGCAGTATGGTGTGGGCGTTTCATTCTATCGTCAGCGGTTGATCCATGCCTTGACTCACTATGCCGACCGACTCCATCGGGAATTGACCGGCGGGGCGGCCTGGTTGCAGCTGCAATATCAGCCTAATTTCGACCTTTTGCGCCCGCCGGCTATGAATGTCCAGCTGGGGTTAATGCCGGAGTTGGCGCCGGAGTCGTTTCCCGATGTGAAAGAATTGCAGGCGGCCTATTTGAAGACGCTTCAACGGCAGCGCAGCCAGGAAATCCGCCAGGGGACTACCCTGTTGGGGCCCCATCGCGATGAATTGCGTTTTACGTCGGAAGGGGTGGACCTGGGGATTTTCGGCTCGCGGGGGCAACAACGTACGGCCGTCCTGGCTTTGCGATTGGCCGAATTGCGCTGGCTGCAAGAGGTCACCGGCGAGGCTCCGGTCTTGTTGCTGGATGAAGTACTGGCCGAACTGGATTTAGCCCGGCGGGGTTATCTGCTGAAACAGATCAGCGGAGTGGAACAGACGATCCTGGCGACGACCGATGCGGAAATGTTCCCGGCGGAGTTTCGGCAGCAGGCCCTGGCTCTGGAAGTCCAGGGCGGCATCGTGGGACCAAAGCAATAGAAAAAAAATCGACCTGTGCGGTTAGCCCAGAAAACGTGAAAAAAAGCCTATGTTTTCGCGGGCTTTCTGAAGCCCGCGAAAACATAACAAAAAACATTTTCCCCCTGCTTCGTACAGCGCGTCGCTTTTTACCGAAAAAAGCTGTTTGCGGGACGCAAGGAATTGGTCGTAATCCGGATCGACAAACACCCCCCCAGGTGAAAAAATATCGCGCGCTTCCTTGGGAAGCGCGCGATATTTTAATTTAATGTTGTCGCAGCGGCCGCTTGGAAGGCATGCCCGCCCGGCGGGGATATTGTGTCGGCGTGGCGGCAACTTTATCCAGCAGTACCAGATAGCGGGTTTCCGCCAGCCCATGTAATTCCACCGGCACCAGCCGCCGCACCTGTCCCCCCAACGTGGTGATCGCCCAGTCCGCCCCATGGACTTCGGCTACAGCATCCTCACCTTTTTGCGCCAGTACCCGGCCCCCCACTTTGGCCAGCGGCAGGAGATATTCCGCCAGGATTTGCATATCGGCCACAGCGCGGGCGAAAACCCAATCGTAATGCTCCCGATGGGTGGGATCTTGTCCCAGTTCTTCTGCCCGGCCATGAATCACCGTGACGCGGTCCAGTTTCAGCAGGGCGATGATGTGTTCCAGAAAGCGAACTTTTTTCTCTGTGGCTTCCAGGAGTGTCAGCCGCATTCCTGGACAGAGGATTTTAAGTGGAAGTCCGGGGAATCCGGCTCCGGTTCCGACATCGATGACGCTTTGGCCGCTCAATCGGTCGCCGTTTTCCAGGGCGCGCAGACAGGAGATTGAATCCAGAAAATGGCGGACTTGAACTGCTTCGTCTTCGATGATGGCGGTCAGGTTGAAGTAATCGTTCCAGGTGACCAGCTCCTGTTGGTAGATGCGAAAGGCCTCCAGGTGCTCCGGGCGAAGGGGTATTTGCAGTTCTTTAGCGCCGGTTATCAATAAGTTCACTGAAAAGATCCTCCCTTTTTATAGTCCGCTCATCATTATAACACTAAGGATTAGTAGACAGTAGACAGTAGACAGCGGATTTCCAGTTCATTTGAGCTGGTAAAGCGAAGGTTTTTGCTGTCTACTGTCTACTTCTGGATGGCATGCAGCAGATCTTGAATAATAGGCTGGATTTATCGAGGTGGCAACTTGAATTAAATAAAAAATCAGGGTTGCCGGGCGGCTTCGGCTATCGCTTTCAGCAGCGAGGTGTCGTCCTCCGTATCGTGCTGCAAAGCCCAAATCATAATCCCCGAGGCCTGTCGGCGGGCCATCCTGGTTTTTTCCTGAATCGTTGGGATCCCATTGTAATAAACCCGGCTGCCTTGATATTCCCATTCATCGCTCTGTGCGGCCTGTGGATCCAGCTCAACCAGTTTGCGGTAGCTGACTTCAGGTGAGCGTCCGTAGAAGGGAACTCCCAGCACCATCTTTTCCTGCGGCAGTCCGCGGGCGGTCCAGTAATCCAGGGCGGCCTGGGTAAAGGGCATGGAGGCGTGGTTTTGATCCGGACCGTCATAGGCCATGATGTTGAGAAAATCTACCAGGGGGAAGACCTTCTCCGAAATCCCATCGCCGTTCACATGATTGGCGGATACGGCCGCCGTCAATAACTTGCCCTTGGGGGCCAGTTCGGTGCGCAGTTCACTCATCAGATCGACAAAATCCTGAACGGAGCGGCTTTCCGCGGAGGGATATTCCCAGTCGATATCGACCCCATCCAAATCGTAATCTTCCACGGCCTGCAAGACCTGGGTGATGAACCGGGTCCGCCGTTCCGGCGAGGCGGCAAATTCGGCGAACGGTCGGTCCTGCCCCCACCCGCCAATGGAGACCAATACCTGGACATTGTGTTCATGGGCCACGGTGACCAGCTGCTTGAGCCTTTCCGGTTCGGAGTTGCTGATCGATCCGTCTTCGGCCGCCAGCATGAAGGCATAATTGACGTGGGTCAGACATTCCCAGGCGACGTGATCTACATCGCTTGCATCGCCCCAGGAATAGAAATAACCGATAACCCGGAAGGGTTTCGGGGCGGGGGGCGATTCCGTCATTGTCGGTGCGGGGGTTGGGGCCGGTTCCGTGGATTTAGGCGTGGGTTCGACTGTGGGGGGAATGGTAGCCGTCGGAGAGGTGGTTGGCGTCGCACATTGACTCAACAAGATGGCCATGCCGATCAGTCCGCCCCAGGAGCAAAGCCGGCTGTATTTCATGATTTATCACCTTTCTGCGTAAGATTAAAGAGTATGAACATGGCGATTCCGCCCATAATCTCCAGATCGGCCACATTGAAGATGCCGGTACGTAGCGGGCCGATTCCCACCTGCAGGAAATCGACCGCCGCGCCGTTGTTGAAAATGCGATCGATCAAATTTCCCAGGCCCCCCGCGGTGACCAGGGAGAGCCCGATCAGAGGGACCCGGCTCAATTCCTGGTTATTGACGGCGAAGAAAATGGTCGCCGCCAGCACCAGGCCGACGAAAACGACGAGGAAAAGAAACCGGATTTCGCGGGATTGGTCCGCGCCCAGACCCAGAAAGGCCCCGAGATTTTCGTGGTATTCAATGCGCACGGTATCGTTAAGCCAGGAGATGGGGGGAACATCCCGGAGGGATTGTTGGGCAACTTTTTTGGTGGCAATATCTCCCAGGAGGCCCAGAATGATAATCAATGCAACCAGGATAAGCCGTTGAGTCTTTTTCACATTTTTCCCTTTAAGTGGATTGGTTTAACTCTTTTGCTGCTAAGGGGTCGTACAAGAATAACCTCCCGATTTTTACCGCGTTTACCCGGAAAAATTCGGGAACTTATAAATTTACAGACCCTAACGCATCGTTTGTGCAAATAGAGCCCCAAGTGCTCAAATCGGGGTAAAAATACAAGTTTTTTCCGTCAAATTACGGAATAACAGTGGCGCATCAGAATAACCGAACTCATGTTTCACATTTCAGTCATAGTTACAATAGTGATTTTCAATTAAGCACCCCGAAATTGGTTTGGTAGATGAGCTTTTGTTAAGCTCCGTTAATTCTATCGAGCCTGAAATCTTGTTTGAGTGGTTTAAAAAATCAATTTATTCGCAGAAGGGCTCGAAATCACGAGAAAAGAGTAACTTTCAAGCAAAATTAAGGTCACAAACGATCGAAAATGGCTTTTTGAAAAAGTTTCATTTTTGGACCGTTTTTTTCATTTCGGCCACTATTTGCACAAAACTTACGCTAACCGTGCGATTATCGTAGGCCACGGCTAAAAAGCAAGCCTTGTCTCTTGAGACAGGGGGATGGGGGTGGTGAAAAAGGGAAAACCGTTCTTCCATATTTTTTATTTCGCCTTTATACTAGATAATCTTTTGTTTTATCTGGTAAATGGAGGCGTTTATGCTTAAAATCATGACCCTCAACCTGAATTACGATGAACCTAAACATGGGCTCTGGCCATTGCGCCAGAAATTGATTCGCAAAGTGCTTCAACAGGTTAACCCCGATATCGTTGCTTTTCAGGCTGTACGTCGAAATCCCGTTCCGGGCGGCCTCGATCAGGCCGCCCAACTGGCCGGGCCTGAGCCCGGATATCCTTATGTTTTCTTTGAACCGGCGATGATTCGAGCGGATGGGGTCTTCGATGGGTCCGCCATTCTTTCGCGTATCCCCTTTGCCGACAAAGAGACTCTACGTCTTTCTCGCCGGCCCAATACGGAAGACCCTGCGGCCCGAGTGGTATTGAAAGCCTCGTTTGATCTCCCTTCGGGCCCCTTTACTCTTTTTAATGCCCATTTTTCCTGGGTCTCCGGGCAAACGATGGATAATGTTACGGAAACTCTCCCTTTTATTGCCTTGGTTGACGGACCCGCTCTATTGGTCGGTGATTTGAACAGCCCGCCGGATGCCGAATCTTTAGCCGGTTTTTGTGAAAAGGGGTGGTGCGATGTCTGGGCCACGCTTCATGCTCATGCTGCGGGCTATACTTTTGAATCCCATCAGCCTTCGATCCGGATTGATTATGGTTGGGCCAACGAAGCCCTGAAACCCGGCTTGCTTTTGACCAAGATCCTGGAGACGCCGCCCAACCAGGACAACATTCGCTTTTCTGATCATTTGGGGTTGATGATCGCGGTGTCTCTGGCCGGATAATGATATTTTTTAAATTCCGAAAAAAACACCCACAAAAAAACCGACCTGTGCGTTAGTCTGGAAAAAAAGCCCGTTTTTTCGCGCGCCGTTTGCGGCGCGCGAAAAAATAAACAAAAAACTCTCTCCCTGCTTCGCCCCGCGCGTCGCTTTTCGCGGAGAAAATGCCCCTTGCGGGAGGTTACAAGGTGCCTTTTGGCAATTTTATTTGGTGACCGCGGTTCCTGGGGGACCTACCCGGCTTCAGAAAGCCGCCGAAAACATGAGTTTTCTCCTCGCTTTGGGGGGACTGTACAGGGCGTTTTTAGAAGGCTGCCGAAAAAAGGTTTTTGGGGAGTTAAGTAATCATTGCTTTTTGGTATAATGCCCCCATGTTCATAGACCCACTAACGCAAAATAGCAACCTGCGTTAAAAAACAGGAGTAATACCCATGTCGAAGTTTCGGGGACGGCGACTTCGTTTTTTGTTGCCGGCTTTGCTGCTGGCTTTATTCGTCATATTGGGAGGGATGGCGGGGGATGCTGATCCGGTGGTTGCGGCCCGGGTTTCAACCGGAGCGGTAGTCACCCCGACGTTATCGTCCCCGGCCTTTACCGGCAATGCTTTTCCAGTTCCGCAGGGCCCAGTCGTCCATGTCATTTTCTACTGGCGGGAGAATTGTGAGAATTGTCATCAGGTGATGTCCCAGACTTTACCTCCTTTGCAGGCCCGCTATGGAGACAAACTCGATATTCGTTTTGTCGAACTCAAAACCGACGCGGATATAGCCACTTTTTACATTATGGCGGCTTCTTTTGGAATCAGCAAAGATAATGCCGGGGTGCCGTTGCTCTTCATTGGCGATTATGCTTTGCTCGGTGCCGAGGAAATTCCCACAGAATTTCCCGGCTTGATTGAAACGTATCTCGCGGCCGGCGGGGTAGATTTTCCGGACAGTGCCCGTCAGGTCGGTTTGAACCTTGCGTCCGCCCCGACTACCGGCGTCTGCCGCCTCGATGAAGAATCCTGTGTGACCCCCACTCCGGCCGCAATTCCCACCGCCGCTCCCCTTTCTCAAGGATTTGAGCTGGTCTATGTTTCGTTGGGATTGCTGGTGATCGCTCTGGGGTATACTCTGATGGTTTTTGTCAATGCCCTGCGGGGGATGGAGCCGGCTCTTGCGTCCCCCTGGAAATCGAAAGCGATGGTGATGTTATTGATCCTGGGGTTGTTGGTAGCCGGCTATCTCTCTTTTGTGGAATTACAGGGGGCAAAACCTGTTTGCGGTCCCGTCGGTAATTGCGAAGAGGTGCAATCCAGTTCTTACGCCCGGCTCTTTGGCATTTTACCCGTGGCTGTTTTGGGGCTGATGGGTTATCTGGGATTGCTGGTTTCCTGGTGGATTGGTAATACGCGGCAGGATTGGTTTGGGCGGATGGCGCCGGTGGCGACTCTGGGCATGGCTTTGTTTGGCGCCTCTTTTTCTATTTACCTTTCTTGCCTGGAGCTGTTCGTCATCCACGCCGTTTGTGCCTGGTGTGTAAGCTCTTCCGTCATCATGGGATTGATCTTGTTGTTGTCCGCCGATCCGGGCATTCGGGCCTTCAATCGAAGTTTTTTGCTTCGGAAAGCTTCTCCTATCGTTTCGCACCACTAAATTTCCGGGATCAAAGCCGATGTTTTCGCCGGCTTTCTGAAGCCGGCGAAAACATCAATAAAAACAACTGCACGGATGAGTAAAAATTCGCCCGCCTTCTCAGGCGGGCGAATTTTTATCCTGAAAGAGCTTCCGTTTGTCTTCCCCTGACTTTAAGGTATACTCGCGGTGAAATCTGGGGAGGAGGTAGTACTCTATGCGTTTCCCACGCGCCGCTGGTGTTCTGTTACATCCTACATCGTTGCCCAGCCCTTACGGCATCGGTGACTTGGGTGAAAGTGCATATCGTTTTGTTGAATTCCTGGCTGAAAGCGGCCAGACACTCTGGCAGATTCTGCCTTTGGGACCTACCGGTTATGGTGATTCTCCTTATGCATCCTTCTCGGCTTTTGCCGGCAATCCGTTGTTGTTGAACCTGGCCTGGATGGTTGCTGAAGGCGATGTAGCGGCCAAAGATCTGGAACAGGCGGCCGTTTTTCCTGAGGATCATGTCGACTTCGGCCCCGTGATTACTTATAAAATGGCTGTTTTGCATCGGGCGGCCCGGACTTTTCGGAAGCGTGGGGATGCCGCACGTCATGAATCCTTTGACGCTTTTTGTGCCGAGAATGCCGATTGGTTGGACGATTATGCATTGTTCATGGCTTTGAAGGATGCTCACGGCGGGGCAGTGTGGAATACCTGGGAGTGGGAACTGGCATCGCGGAATCCTGAAGCTCTGGCTTCCTGGCGGGAACGTCTGGATGAAGCGGTTTTTGCTTATCGTTATTTCCAGTATCAGTTCTTCCGCCAGTGGGCTGAACTGAAAAAATATGCCAACGATAAGGGCATCAAGATTATCGGTGATATCCCGATTTTTGTCGCTTATGACAGCGCCGATGTCTGGGCCAATCCGGAACTCTTCTATCTTGATGAAAACCGGCTTTCCACGGTGGTCGCAGGCGTGCCCCCAGATTATTTCAGCGCGACCGGCCAGCTGTGGGGGAATCCTCTTTACCGTTGGGATGTCAATGCGGCGACCGGGTATTCCTGGTGGATTTCTCGCATTCAGCAGGTGCTGCGGATGGTGGATATGGTGCGGATGGACCATTTCCGTGGCTTTGAGTCGTATTGGGAAATTCCGGCCGGCGAACCGACGGCGGTGCATGGTCGCTGGGCGCCCGGCCCCGGGGCTTCGCTTTTCAAGGCGGTGGCCAAGGCCCTGGGTCAGCTGCCGATCATTGCCGAGGATTTGGGCTTTATTACCAAACCGGTATATGAACTTCGCGATCGCTTTGAGTTTCCCGGCATGAAGATCCTGCAATTTGCCTTCTCGACCGATGCCACCAATGAGTATTTGCCGCACAATTACACCACCCCTAATGCTGTGGTCTATACCGGCACCCACGATAACGATACGACGATGGGGTGGTTTGAAAGCCGCGAGGCCGAAGAGCGCCTGAATTGTGTCCGGTATGTGGGGCCGACCGAAGAGCCGGTTAACTGGGCTTTGATTCGGATGGCTTACAACTCGATTGCCGATATTGCCATTGCCCCTTTACAGGATATTTTCGGCCTTGGGTGTGAAGCCCGTATGAACACCCCGGGACGTCTGGGTGGCAACTGGAGCTGGCGTTTCAAGAACGAGGATCTTACGCCCGAACTGAGCGAAAAGCTGTTGGAAATGTCTTTGACATACGGACGTAAAGAACCCGCCGAGAAAAAAGAAAAGCCGGAGTGGATGTAAATCCCCGGCTAAACGGTTGAGCATAAAATTTAATTTTTCGGCGGCCCTCCGGGGCCGCCGAAAAATTAAATAGTTCTACTTCTTTGTGATGCCGGCGACGCCGATTCCCAACAGGATCAGCCCTCCCCCGATCAGCGCCGGCAGCGAAGGCAGTTCCTGCAAAATGACCCAGGCCAGGATGGCCGATCCGATCGGCTCCCCCAGGGTGACCACGGCTACATAGGTAGCCGGCAGATAGCGTAACCCCCAGTTTAACGCCGAATGTCCGATAATCTGCGGACCCAGAGCCAGCAGCAACAGCCAGATCCATGAAGTCGGAGCATAACCGCTCAGCGGCGTTCCACTGATTCCGGCGATTCCCATCAAGATTACAGCGGCCGTGGCATAGACCGGAAAAACGTAGCCCAGCAGCGAGAGATGCCCCCGCAGCCGCCGTCCCAACAGGAAATAACCCGCTGCGGCCAGCGCGCCAATCAAGGCCAACCCATCCCCGATGATCTGATGCCCGGCGGCATTTTGCCAATCTCCCAGGGCAATGACCAGCGAGCCGGCTGTGGCCAGCGCCAGCCCGATCAGCATGGTGCGGGTCAGCTTTTCCTGGAGCAGGAAATGGGAGAGCACGCCGACGAAGAGCGGACTGGTGGTTACCAGGGCGACGGAAGCTACGACCGAAGTCATGGCCAGCGAGCTGATCCAGGCGGCGAAGTGGACGGCCAGCATGGCGCCGGTGGCCAGCATGAGCAAAAATTCTCGCCGGGAGAGCTGTTGCCATTCTGTCCGGCAGCGCAGCAGGGCGATGGGCGCCAGAATCAGTGAGGCCAGGGTCAGGCGCCAGGCTGCCACTCCCAGCGAAGAGACGCCCCCTTGCTGCGCCAGCCGGATAAAGGTGGAGGCGGTGGAAACCGCCAGCACTCCGATCGTCAATCCTGCCGCCGGCGGAATCTGGAATTGCAGTTTTCCCGGGTTATTTTTTGCCATCTTGGATCTCCTGATATTGTGATTTCGCGTGTGGTATCCTGTCCTGAAAATAGACCCAGAAAAGATTCACCACTGAGGCACAGAGGACACAGAGAAGAATTTAAAATAAATCTCTTCCCTTCTTCTCCGTGCTCTCTGTGACTCTGTGGTGAAATCTCTGCTCTTTTTCATCCTTCGGGGGGCCGCCCCCGGCATGACCTCCTGCCGGGAAAAAGCCCGGTGCGGGATGGATCGAGGGGCCGAAAAAGTATAGAGTTAGCCCCACGAAGTGTCAAGCTTGTGATATAATTCACCTCGGCTTCTGGCTAATTAGAAAGGTGTAAAAACGATGCGTTATCATCTCTGGACCATCGGCTGCCAGATGAACACAGCCGATTCACAACGAGTGGCGGCCGGCCTGGAACGGTTGGGTTACCTTCCTTCGGATTCCCCGGATGAAGCCGATGTGATTGTCCTCAATACCTGTGTGGTGCGCCAGCAGGCCGAAGACAAAGTCACCGGCCGGTTATATCAATTGCGCCCATTAAAACAGCGCGATCCCCATAAAATTATGGCCCTCATGGGCTGTTTTGTCCGCGAACGCGATCTGGAACAGCTGCAAGAACGCTATTCCTGGATCGATTGTTTTCTCCCGCCTTCTGATCCCTCAGCCTTGTGGGCTTTCCTGGCCGAAAAGGGGCGGCTGGACGAAGCGCAGACACTCATCGCCGATGCCGAATCCCGCCGCACCGATCTGGGGCCTGCCGGAGCGCTGGTGCCCCATTCCGAACGGGGCACCGCCGTTAATGGTTACCTGCCCATCGTTTTAGGCTGTTCCCATGCCTGCACCTATTGTGTGATCCCTTACCGCCGGGGCCCGGAACGCAGCCGCCCGATGTCGGCCATCCTCGAAGATGCTGAACAGATGGTTTCTCAGGGAATTCGGGAAATCACTTTGTTGGGACAGATCGTCGACCGTTACGGCTATGACCTTCCTGAGCTGGGGCAGGGTGCGGAAATGCCTCTGGTGACTTTGATGCGGCGCTTGCATGAATTGCCGGGGCTGGTTCGATTGCGTTTCCTGACCAGCCATCCTAACTGGATGCGCGATGAACTGCTTGAAGCGGTGGGGACTTTGCCTAAAGTCTGCGAACATATGGAAGTTCCGATTCAGGCCGGCGCCGATGAGGTCTTGCGGTGGATGCGGCGTGGTTATACGGCCGACGACTATCGCCGGTTGATCGGGCGCATTCGGCATTATATTCCTGGTGTTTCCATCGCCACCGATATCATTGTCGGGTTCCCGGGCGAGACCGAAGCCCATTTTCAAGAGACCTACGACTTGCTGGCTGAGTTGCGTCTGGATAAGGCGCACATTGCCCGTTATTCCCCCCGCCCGTTGACCGTGGCGACGCGTACCATGCAGGATCTGCTCTCCCTGGAAGAGAAAGAGGAACGCCGGCGTACGCTGGATAAATTGCAGACGACGATTGTCACTGAACTCAATCAGGCCTATGCCGGGCAGGTGGTCGAAGTGTTGGTGGAAGGGCGTAAGAAGAATCGCTGGTTTGGACGTTCCCGGACGGATCGACTGGTCTTTTTCGAGGCTTCCGGCGATGATTGGTTGGGGCGTCTGGCCCGGGTTCGTATTACCTGGACCGGTCCCTGGTCTCTTATCGGCGAACCGGCTTAAAACAAGGATTTCCGATCCGCGCGGTTGGACTGAGAAATAAAGGAAAGAAAAGCCCATTTTTTCGGCGGCTTTCTGAAGCCGCCGAAAAAATGAATAAAGAATAATCTCTCTTCCCATCCAGCGCGTCGCTTTTTATCTGGAAAATGCCCTTTGCGGGGTGCTGAAATTGCTTGCCGCATAGGTTGAATATATCTTCCACCTCTCTTTTTAATTGAGAAAAGCATTTGCGGGGTATAACCTGATCCCTGAAGGAGGGTAACTTGAACATCGCAATCGTCGGCGCTGGCTTGACCGGCCTTACGGCCGCTTACGATCTTACACGGCAGGGGCATTCCGTCACCCTTTACGAAGCTCGCCCTTATATCGGTGGATTGACCGCGGGTTTTAAGGACGATGCCTGGGAATGGCCTTTGGAACACTTTTATCATCACTGGTTCGCCACTGATCGGGATGTGTTGCAACTGCTCAAAGAACTGGGCCTTTCGGATAAAGCCTTCTTCCCCCGCCCGAACACTTCGATTTATTACCAGGGCGGTATTTATCCGCTCGACAGCCCGTTGCGGGTGCTGATGTTCAAGCCGTTGCCTTTCTTTGACCGTTTGCGCTTTGGAATGGCGGCGGCCTATGTTCGTTACAATCCCTTCTGGAAGCCGTTTGAGAAAACGACGGCCCATGAGTGGCTCTCGAAAGCGCTGGGCCCCCGGGCTTACGAGATCCTCTGGCAGCCTCTGCTGGAAGGCAAGTTCGGTGAATACTATAAGCAGGTCAATATGGCCTGGTTCTGGGCCCGCCTTTCCAAACGGACTACGCGCTTGGGCTACTTCGAAGGCGGTTTCCAGTCTTTCCTGGATGCTTTGGCGGCCCGCGTCAAAGCGCAGGGCGGAGTGATCCACCTCAATACCCATGTTCGCAGTATTCGTAAAGCCGGCGACAAAATACAGCTCGAGCTGAAAAGCGGCAATGTCCTGCACGATAAGGTTTTGTCGACTACGTCGCCGTCGATGTTGCATTCCATGACGCCGGAACTTCCTTCTGATTATGCGGCCGGCTTGCAAAAACTCAAGTCGATGGGGGCCGTGGTGATGGTTCTGGCTCTGAAACAATCGGTGGTGCCGGGGCAATATTGGATCAATATTCCCAAGCGCGAGGGTTTTCCCTTCCTGGCTTTTGTGGAGCACACCAATTACGTTTCTAAGGAACATTACGGCGGCGATACGATCGTTTACTGCGGTGATTACTTGCAGACCGATCATTGTTACTTCGACATGGATGCCCAGGCGCTTCTGGAAGAGTATATCCCCGGGCTTAAGCGGTTGAATCCGGCTTTTGATCGCAGTTGGATTCGGAAATCCTGGAAATTTACGGAATCTTATGCCCAGCCGGTGCCGATGCTCAACCATTCGCAGAATATCCCGCCGCTGCAAACTCCTATCTCGGGTTTGATGATGGCCAATATGAGCCAGGTCTATCCCTGGGATCGCGGCACCAACTATGCCGTAGAGCTGGGCCGCCGCGCCGCCCGCGAAATGTTGGGCCAATAAATTTCTATCGGGGCGGTTGGTCCGAAAAAAAGCGACCTGTGCGGTTAATTCGAAAAAAGTCCATATTTTCGGCGGCTTTCTGAAGCCGCCGAAAATATGAATAAAGAATAATCTCTCTTCCCATCCAGCGCGTCGCTTTTTACCAGGAAAGCGCTGTTGCGGGGCGCAAAATCAAATAGACTCATTCAGTTTGCCGGTGGCGGCCCAGCGCGGCCAGCAACAACATCCCCCCTACTCCCAGTGCAAACAACAGCGGCCTTGTCAGCACCGGCGCTGCTGCATGTACCCCCAGATAATCCAGCACGGCCAGCTGATTCTGCGGATTAAAAGGCCCCAGGTACCACAGCACAGGATAAATCACTTCAAAAGCTTTGCTGCTGCGGTTCCAGATCCCCAACATCAACGCCAGCGTCGGGATGAAGAGCACGGCCAGCAGCCACGCCGGCAGTTCGAGAGTTTCTCCATGGATTGCCCGTCCCAGCAGCGCTCCGCTCATTCCCAGCGCGGTAAACCCTACTCCCGCCAGCCATGATGAACTCAATTGCCGGATCGCGGCGTGGGCTGTCGGTTGGATCAATTGTCCCGTGTGGTGCCGGGCATCCCGCTCCCCCAGTTTTGACCAGATCAGCACCGGCCAGATGCCCATCAGCATCCATCCCATCTGGCGTAGATTGGGCGTGGGCGCTATCACGCAGCCGATCCACAACAGCGCTGCCCCGGCCCACCAGTACCAGGCCACGCCGTTGACCAGCAGTCGGCCTTCCAGTTCCAGCAATCGCCCCAGGTTGAAGTGAAAGCGGCGTCCGGAAGTCAACCGCGTCAACCGGATTTCCGGCCGGGGTTCTGCCGGATCGGAGATTTTCTCCAACTGATCTCCATCAGCGCCCGCAACGGCTGCTCTTTTGGGCTTTCCGACGTTCGGATTGGAATCAAACCGCTTGAAAAAGCATAATCCTGAAAGGACCATGCCCAGGGAGAGCCCTACCCACAACAGCCGTTGGGCAATCAGGCCGGCCGTCCATTCCATTCCCGGCCAGACAAAGGTCCCGAGCACCCGGTTGCCGATCATCGCCAGGACGAAGCTGCCGTCATAAGTGGGATGAGCGGCCAGCATGGACGCTTTCATGCTGGTGCCGACCAGCGAGAGCCCGATCACATCCAGCCAGGGCTGACCCGACATCAGGCCGGCGATCAACAGAAAAGTAAAGACGAAGAAGTAGAGCAGATTCCCGAAGTCCCCTTTCAGCCAGCTGACGGTCTCGAAGAAGAGGGCCAGGGCGGCTACCAATGCCATCATCGGCATGGCGATGAACAGCAACGGCGCGAGCATGGCCCCCAGGCGGACCTGAGGATCTTCGCCGTGCAGTAGTTGCATTAAGATCCCGGCCAGTCCCAGGATCGCCACCAGGGTCCCCAGGACGCAGAGATTGCTGACCCATTTAGCCAGCAGGTAATCCAGCCGTGAGAGCGAGGTGGTGGCGAAGATCTGTCCTACCCCGGTTTTTTCATCGCGCGTCAGGCTGTTTTTTACCAGGAAAAATCCCAGCAACCCCAGGAAGAAGGAGCAGCTCAGTGCCATCAGGCTGCCCACCCAGGCCGAATTGTAGATTCCCCGATAATTTTGCAGGCTGATCAGGATCTGGCCGCTGTTGACGCCGTAACCCAGGTAGACGGCCAGACAGAGCGTGATCAGAAAGCCGGACTGCCGGGTGCGTTCCAGAAAGTCTGCTTTGACGATAGCTCCCAGGATTTCCACTTTTTTCATCGTGCGGTCTCCCCGGCGACGGCCCACAGGTAAGCATCTTCCAGATTAGGTGCCACCATCCAGGCTTCTTTGGCTGGCGCCCGTTCCTGGACTACCCGCAGTCGGGTTCCGTTGGCCCGGCGGGTCATATTGCTCACCAGATGCTTTTGCCGCAGGGCGACCCACTCGGCCGACGGCACCATCCATTCCCAGACTTTGCCTTCGACCGTTTGTAGCAACATTTCCGGCGTGGCCTGTCGCAACAGCCGTCCCTGATTCATCAGGACGATCCCCGTCGCCGCCACCTCGACATCCGAGACGATGTGCGTCGAAAGGATCACAATCCGGTCGCCGGAGAGATCGGCCAGCAGGTTGCGGAAGCGTACCCGCTCTTCCGGGTCCAATCCGACGGTCGGTTCATCCACGATCAGCAGTTGCGGATCGTTCAACAGCGCCTGCGCAATGCCGATCCGCTGTTTCATCCCGCCGGAATAGCTGCCGAGCGCGCGTCGGCTTACTTCGGTCAGATTGACCACCTGGAGCAGTTCATCGATGCGGCGATCGGTTGTTGGGCGATCCAATCCTTTCATCGCGGCGAGGTAGCGCAGGAACTCCACGGCATTCAGATTGGGATAGACGCCGAAGTCCTGGGGCAGATAGCCGAGGACGCTGCGCAATGGATCGGGCCGGCGGGCGATATCGGTGCCGTTCCAGAGTACCTGCCCTTCCGTCGGGTGGGTAATGGTGGCCAGTATGCGCATCAGGGAGGATTTCCCGGCCCCGTTCGGTCCCAACAGTCCCCACATGCCTGCCTGTAGGGTGAGAGTGAAATCCCGTACGCCCCACTTATCCCGTCCGTATTGTTTGCTGACATGGTTGATCGTCAGTTCCATATGCTTAGCCTCTCTTGTGATCTTGGGTATAATGACCCTGTTGAATTGAGTTTATTTTATGAGGCTCGCGTAGCCGGTTCGTAGCTGCTCTGTCGCAGTTGTGTCGCAAGGATAACGATGTCTACAATTTTATTGGTCGAAGATGAATTTAAACTCGCCGAAGTCGTTCAGCGCGAATTGGAATCTGCCGGTTATCAGGTCTGGCATGCCCCCGACGGCCATCAGGGCTGGCGCCTTTTTCAGTTACGTTCCCCCGATCTTGTCGTCCTGGATTGGATGCTTCCCGAATTGAACGGTCTGGATTTGCTGCGGCGCATCCGGGCCAAATCCCCGGTTCCGGTGCTCATGTTGACGGCGCGCGGCGATCCTACTGATCGCGTTGTCGGGTTGGAGGTGGGCGCCGACGACTATCTGGTCAAGCCCTTCAATCTCTCCGAACTGGTGGCCCGGGTACGGGCTCTTTTGCGTCGGGAAGAACGCATCCGCGAGATGCTGGCGGCCGATCAGGTTCAGGAAGAAAAGGTCATTCAATACGAGGGCCTGATTCTGGATCCTCTGGCCTATTCGTGTCTGCTCGACGGCGAGCCGGTGGAGCTCACGGCGATGGAATTTGAGCTGCTCTCTTTGCTGATTTCCCATCCCGGCCGTACTTTTAATCGGATGTACCTGGTCGAGGCGATTTGGAAATCGGCCTACATCGAAGGCGATCGAGCGGTGGATAATACCGTGCTGCGCCTGCGGCGTAAATTGGGGCGGCTGGGCGATTGCCTGGAGACGGTGCGCGGCATCGGTTACCGCATGGCCCGGTTATGAGATGAAATTAAAAGGGCTTTTTATAACCGCAGCTCCCTGGCGAGGCGTTCTGGAAGGCTGGCTGCTCGGTGCCGTTTTGTTGATTCCCCTCTTTCCTGTGTTGCTCGATTCCACGCACTTTGCCCGCAGCCTTTACCTCGTTCTTTTGCCTTTGATTTGCGCTTTTGTGACCGCCCTTCGCGTTCGTTTTTTCTCTCAGCGTTCCTGGTTGACGGTGATCAAAGAGTGCGGAATGGCCCTTTTGCTGGCGCTGGGAATTACGGGGATTGTTTTAGGGCTTTTTGCCGGCTCTGGTCAATGGGATGCCATTCGTTACAGCTATGCCGGAACGACAGCCACCCGGGTTTTTCTGCTGCTTTCTGGTTTCGAGTATCTGGGAATGCGGTGGCTGCTCTGGGGCGGCCGGCAATGGAATCAATTGCGCCGCCGGCATTATGTCTGGGGCCTGACCCATGTGATTCTCAGCGTGGTCGGAGGGCTGGGATTGATTGTTTTGATCGGCTTTACGCTTTACCTCACTCAGCTCTTTCATAACGACATTTGGGCTATTCCGGCGGAATCGTTTTTTGCTCAGACCGTCTTTTGGATCAGCCTGATCCTTACGCTGGCTTTTTTATTGCTTGTTTTGGGCGTTATCATCTTTTTGCCGGGAACGCTCTTTTTTTCTTTTCTGGCCGCACGGCGCGTGACGGCCCGTCTGGAATCTCTGGCGATGGGGACGCAAGCTTTGCGGGCGGGCAATCTGTCCACGCGGCTCGACGTCAAAGGGGAAGACGAAGTGGCCCAATTGCAGGCCAATTTCAACGCCATGGCGGCCGATCTGGAAGCTTCGGTGCTGGATTTGCAGGTTGAGAAGGCGAAGGTGGAGCAGCTTTTGCAGGCCCGACGTGACCTGGTGGCCGGCATCTCGCACGAATTGCGCAATCCGACAGCGATTATCCTCGGTTACAGCGATTCGTTGCGTCGTAACTGGCAGGAGCGCTCGCCTGAAGAGGTATCCCGGGATCTGGATACCATCCAGTACGAGGCCTCGCGGTTAAAGTCCTTGTTGAACGATCTGTTGACGACTTCCCAGGCCGAAGCCGGCCATTTACGGGTCGAATTGCAGTCAGTTGAGGTCGTCGCTCTGGCCCGGCGGGTAGTGGAAACTTTCCGGGAACTGGCCTGGAGCAGCAAGAAGGTGCAGGTAATGTTTTCCGGCTCTGTTGAAGAAATCCAGGCCTGGGCCGATCCTTTACGTCTGGAGCAGGTGCTGGTCAATCTGGTGCAGAATGCGGTGCGGCACACCTCCCCGGGCGGGGTGGTCGCGGTAGAAATTCAACCCGGCAAGGTATGGGTTTCTATCGAAGTCGAGGATACCGGCGAGGGCATTTCGCCGGAGGCGCTGCCTTACATCTGGGAGAAATATTATCAGGCCGGAACGCAGCCGGCGACTTACCAGCGAGCCGGTCTGGGGCTTTCCCTGGTCAAGGAGTTGACCGAAGCGATGGGCGGCACGGTTTCCGTCGAGAGTCAGCCCGGCGAAGGGAGCGTTTTCCGGCTTCGGTTGCCCGTGCCGGAATAGGCCGGGAAAGATTCACCACAGAGAAAAAAGCCCATGTTTTTGCGCGCATCAGAATGCGCGCAAAAACATAAACAAAAAACTCTCTTCCTGCTTCGCACAGCGCGTCGTTTTTTACCAGGAAAGCATCTGTTGCGGGGCACAAAAACCGTTTTTAATCCATGCTAATGAACAGCCGCACAGGTCGAAAATAGTTTATCCCTCTCCGCGTCTCAGCTTTCAGATGAGGTCCCGGCAGGGTCTTCTATCCAATAACCCTTTTGAAGAATCCACTGATCTGCGGGAATACCCGCTCGGTTTCGGTAAATTCTTCCATATGCGTCAACCCCTCAAAATATTCCACCTGAATCCCCAGTTTTTCCAGTTGTTCGCGATGGGTTGCAATCCATTTACAATCGAACTCATTTCGCGTTCCGGTGGCCATTAAAGTTGGGCATCTCATGGTTTCCGGTTCCACCTCCGGCCAGCGGCGCATCGCTTTGAAACAGGGCAGCCAGATCACCGATTTGTTTTTCAGCAGAGCCTTGCGTTCTTTTTCGCTGAGCGTTCCGGCCTGATAGCGGGCCAGCTGTTCGCCCCATTTCTTTTCGTACGCGGCGATATAGCCGTCGAAGGCTTCACTGGTCGCCGGCCCGAAGGGGATCCCGATCATCGCCAGGGCGGTGATGCGGTCCGACTCTGCTCCCAGGTAGCGGGCGATATTTCCTCCAAAGCTGAATCCCCACAGGGCGAATTTGTCTACCCGGCAGGCATCGGCCACCCGCAGCAGATCATCGCAGATTTTCTCGATGGCGTAATCTTCGATCTCGAATCCTTTTTCGCTTTCGCCCGTGCCGCGGATGTCCACGGTAATCACTGTGAAATCCGGTTGCAATCGTTCCACATATCCCAGCCTGTGCCAATCCATACGCTCTTTACCTGCTCCGTGCAGCAGCATCAACGCGGGGCCCTGGCCTGAGATATCATAGGCAATTTGTTTTCCATCTATGGCGATAAGCGTTTGGGTTTCCATTTTTTGTTCCTGTCCGTTTTGAAAATAGCCCGGCCTTGCAACGTCTCGCAAATGGCACTTCCCTTGTAAGGTGCGCCGCGCTGGATCGGGGGGAGAGAGTTTTTTTGTTTATGTTTTCGGCGGCTTCAGAAAGCCGCCGAAAACATAGGCTTTTTCCAGAACTGTCCTGGCGACATGGGCTGTCTACTTCCGTTGAATTTTCATCCTTCGGGGTGCCGCCCTGGCCTTATAGCGTCCCGCAAATGGCACTTCCCCTGTAAGGTGCGCCGCGCTGGAACGGGGGAGAGAGTTTTTTTGTTTATGTTTTCGTGGTTTACCACTTCAGAAAGCCGCCTAAATCATAGGCTTTTTCCAGAACCGTCCTGGCGACATGGGCTGTCTACTGTCTACTTGTGGCTGTCTACTCCCCTAGAAGTTAAACACTGCGCTCCAGTCGAAGTCTCCCGAATCTTCATACCATTGAGGCCAGGAAGCGCACCATTCCGGCGTTTGCACATCGCGTACCCGGTCCGTGCAGGGCTGATAGGGCTTGATGTCCAGGATCGGCGTGCCGTCTTCGGCATCGATGTAAGGGGTCTGAATGAGCCCCTGTTCGATATCCAGCGAGATCACTCCCACCGGCGTGAGGGCAATTGGATTGGGCCGGATGGGAGAGCGGGTGGCAAAGATTCCCAGGTTGTCCGGAGCATTTTTGTAGGGCTGGCCCGCCACGACCGTTTTTCGATGGGCCGGGGTGTCCAGCAGATGAAACCACCAGACTACCTGGATATAGCCGAAGCCCTGCAGCCCTTGCAGCGCTGCGCGGTAGGCCGGATCGATTTCCAAAAAGAATTCGTGGCCCTTGACGCGCACACGGCCGATCGGGGTAATGCTATAGGACGGATTGGTTGCAGTTTGGTCGCTCATTGGTTAGCTCCTTAAATTATAGTGTGGAACGGTTCTAAGCATACCCGAAAGGCGGCCCGTTGTCTTGACTCTCATTGCGCTGTTCACCCGGTATTTACGCCTGTTTCTACCTCAAACTTGATGATTTTTGCGGCTCTGGAAAAGGCCTATGTTTTCGGCGGCTTTCCGAAGCCGCCGAAAACATAAATAAAAACTTTCTCTCCCCATCCTGCGCGACGGTTCTTATGGGGAAGGCATCATTTGCGGGATGTTACAAGGCCGGCCTATTTTCAAGACCGGTTACGGCAGGATCAGGCTGTTGTCCTGGACTGCCGCCGTTCCCGCATTGCTCACCGGCAACCGCTCCAGAGAGGGCCAGCTGTACCATCCCACCGCCGTTTTGACCCCGGCGGCCGGCTGATTTCCGATGGGGAAAGCATAACGTTCTTCTACCGGTTCGCCCGGCTGCCACTGTCCGGTGGACCGGTACCCGCCCCAGGGCGCCCGGTCCTGCTGCGCCAGCAACGGTCCCTCCGTTTTCAATAGATGGATAAACGCAGTGTAATCTTCCGGGGGGATACTGTCGGCCTGCCAGCGGACCTCCACAAAAAGCGTTCCGTCGCTGATCTGTTGCCGGTAGTTCAGCAGCCGCAGCGGCCCGAATTGCGCCCCGCTTTCCCGCCATTCGGGCATTTCCGGAGGCCGGGCAAAGAGCAGCAGTCGCATTCCATCCAACGATTCATCGCTGATTTGGGCCCAATCGCGATGCAGCTCCATTTCATACCAGTTATTGGTATCTCCCGGCGCATACCAGGTGATGACCCAGAGCCGGCGGGCCTTTTGCCGGAGCTGATCCCAGATCACTCGGGCGCGTGGATCGTCCTGCGATACTTGAATGGGCAGGCCGTAAACCGGCGGCCAGGTGGGGCGGTCCAGCAGCTCATTTTCAAGCTCGGGTGCCAGATAGACAACGGCATCTCCGGCCTGCCGGCGTGATTCAATAACTGCCGGGATCTGGTTCAGGCGGGGAGTCGGTCGGGCATCGGGGGCCCATTGATTCTGTCCGGCCAGCAGCATTTTCCAATGGGCCAAAATGGGCGATCTCGTCATATCGTAGACCAGTGCAGCTTTGTGGTGATAGCGCAGGGTCTGATCGGCCGGGGCGGTGCAGCAGGCGGTCAGTTCGTTTTCGTAGCGGGTGAAATCCACGCCCGCCCCCGCGATCTGGACGGCCAGTCCGGTCAAAACCAGGATGATTACCGTAGGGGTGGCCCTGTGTGGCCGCCCAAAGGGCTGTCCCTCGGGCCATAGCCTTTCGATCACTGGCAGTGCTGCGATCATCGCATACGGGATCAACGGCAGCAGAAAGCGCGGACCCCAGGTCCACCCGCCCCACCATTCCCACCAGCCGCCGAAGGCCGTCACGCAGATTCCGTTCACCAGCAGCAAAACCATGCTCAGACTGTGTTCGCGGCGCCGCAGGAGGAACCAGCCGGGTAGAGCCAGCAGGGCGGGCGGATTGTACCAGAAGAAGCCCCGCGCCGGGCTGAGGGTCAAACCGGCGATGCCCCAGAGCAACGGGGTGGTGAATCCTTCGGCCCCTCCGGCAAAGTGATAGCCGGTTTCCCAGATTGAGCCGAACCGCACGGCATTGTATCCCAATAATCCCGCTCCCATGAGTGCCGGGAAGCATCCCAGGGCTGCCAGCTGTAGCCCCTGTTCCTGCCAGGAGAGTTTTTTCCAGCCTTTCAGCAGCCAGGCTCCAGCGAAAACCGGCAGCAACAGAGCGTAAATGATATTGGCACCGATTGCCAGCGCGATTCCCAGCCCCGAGATCAGCGCGGCATTTGACCAAAAGAAGAATTGAGGAATTTGCGCGCCTTCTGAGGCGCGCAAATTCCTCTCAATAGAAAGCCCGTACATTGCCAGCAGCAATCCCAGCGCCGCGACCGGCTCGCCGTAAGCCGTTTGCATATAGGGCAAAGCCTGGGTGGCAAAACTAAAGATCAGCCCGGTCACAAACGCTGTCCGGCGGCGATAGCCCAGCCGGCGCGCCAGCGCATAAAGCAACATGGCCGTGGCGGCGGTCACCAGGGGGCCCAGCCAGAGTGCGGCTCGGACCGTGCCGACGGCCGGAATGGCCCGGCCCAGCGCCACCAGCGGGATCAGTAACAGGACGATCAAGGGGCTTTTCTTGGTGTAGACGGTCCCATCGGCGGCCAGGGCCGACACCGATTCGCCGGCCAGGGGAGTCCAGAGGTTGTGACCGAGCTGATTGGTCTGCGGCGAGCCCGATGTGATGAGATTCAGCGCCGAGGTGTACATGGCGGTTTCATCGATGGAATGGAAGCGGCCCGGCGAGATCGCTATTCCGACCAGCAATACCAGCAGCCCCAGATAAAAAGGTGTTTTTTCGTGTCCTGCAAACGGTGAGGAGGTTCCCAGGGAACCGTGGTCGCCCAATAAAATTGCTAAAAGGAGCCTTTTAACTCCCCCTATCCCCCCTGCCCCCCTTTCCCCCGAGGGAAAGGGGGGAAAACTAAGCATTTTGTGGCCCGCCGCGGCCGCGGCGGGCCACAAAATGCAATTTATACCCCCCTTCTCTCCCGCTTGCGGGAGAGAAGGGGGGCAGGGGGGATATGAGGGGGAAAGAAAAAACATTTTTGGCAAGCTTTTTTTTGAGAAAAATTCATTCAAAGTTAACCGTGCTCCTACCTGCGGCGCGCGAAAAATAAATAAAATTTTATGGTTGGGGCAGACAAAGGTAATCTCCCGCATCTTCGCCGGTCGGCTTCTGCCACCGCAGACGCTGATTGTTCCGGGGATCGTACATTCCCAGACAGATCTGATAGCTGCCCTCGGGCAATGCCAGTTGATAGGTATCCGCAATGATTTCCCCGGGGGCCCAGCTGGTGGTCGGCCGTTGGCCATCCTGGGGCGTGCGGTCCTGTTGCGCCTGCAAAGCCCCCTTTTCATCCAGCAGATGGACAAATACGGTATAGCGCGTCTCCGATTCCGCGACGGTCTGCCAGTAAAGCGTTAGAGTGATCGGATTTCCGGCCGCCGGATTGAGCGGTTCCACATGGTAACCTTTCAGGATCGCCAGATTCCCCAGCCGGTAATCCAGCGGATGGGAAACGGCGGGCAGATCGAAGGTTCGCTCCGGCGCCTGGATGCTCAGCGTTCCAATTTTTACCGGCGCTCTGCCGGAATCGAGCAGGACGGCCGTGAGGGTATACGTTCCGCTCTCCAGGGGGGTGCCGTCGGGGCGGAGAGCCGGGATGCGGAAATCGCGTGCTTCGCGGATCAGGGTGCCGGCCGACCAGTTCGAGGTGGGATAATTTTCTCCACCCGGGGCAGCGGTGGATTCCATGGCGACTTTTCCATCGGGGGAGAGCAGCTGCAATCGGGCGAGGTAATCTTTTTGAGGCGCGCTTCCGGACTGCCAGTAAAGGATCAGCGGGATAACATCACCGACGTGGGGGCCGGCCGGCAATTCCCCTGTTCCAATCAGTTGTAGATAGTCTCCCATGCCGGCATATAACGACCGGGTAAGTGAGATTTTCCTCGTCGTGATCAGGTGTTGGGGGCGCGTGATGGTGACGGTGGCCAGGGGAACGCTGGCGCCCAACCAGCGGGATTCCCGGTCCCAGATGGATTGGATTTCGCCGGTTTCGCCGTTGTAAAGGCTGACGGTCAGGGTATATTGCCCGGGCGGGGCGCCGCTCCAGGGTTGCAATGCGTAAGCATCGCGGATGTAGCGATCGGGAAGCAGTTCCCGGGTGGGATAGCCATCGGGATGTTGATGGTCCTCCTGGCCGTAGAGATGTCCGGCCCCGTCGATCAGATGGAGTGCCACGCTGTAGTTGGCATTGATCGGCCCCAGGGCTCGCCAGTAGAGTGTGACGGGAATCCGATCATCGGCTTTCAAGGTAAGGGCCGGGGTTTCATCGCCCATCAGCTCGATCTCGGTGCCGAATCTTAAATTCTGCGGCTGCGCTCCCTGAATTTGTTGGCCGTTGTAGCGCAGCGGATGGAGCAGATTGGAATGGGAATCGAGATAGAACGCTTTGATTCCCAGTAGCCCCAGTCCGACCAGGGCGCACAGTCCCAATGAGGTCCATGCCGGCGCTTCTTCCGGTTGTGAGGGGCGCGCTTCGGGTAGGGTTTTGCGGGGCCATACCAGCAGGATGATGCAGAGGATCAGTACGCCGCCGGAAAGCCAGGTGGCGCCTTGTTGAAGCGGTGACAGGCCCAAAGCGACTTTGATCTGATGGCGGCCGGCCGGCACGGCCAGGGTCAGCAATCCGTTCGGCGAATCGGGTTGCATCGACTGGGGAACACCGTCGATCCAGGCCTGCCAGTTGGGGAGATAGTACCAGCGGAAACGGGCGGTGAAAGGTTGCGGACTGTCGATTTCCAGGGCAAGGTCGGTGAAGCCGGATTGGTTGGCGATGATTTTCGCTTCAGCCGGCACGCTTTCCGGATCTAACCGGGAAATCAGGTAGTCCGGAGCTGCCGCGTCGTATTCTGGCAGCAGGCTGGTGTCGGGAGGAAGCTTTTCTACCCAGCGGGGCAGAAAATCGCCCGCGGCAGTTGCGCCGATGCCGCCGGTGCGGATTTCAAATCGGATGATGTCGGGCGGATTGAGCGGGGGCTGCGGTTGAACCGGCGGCAGGAAGAGCCAGGTCAGGGCAAATCCGCCGGTCAACAGGAGTAATAAGGGCAGCCGAATCTTTTGCGGTAGAGGTAACTGGCTTATGCCGGCGCCGGCCAGTACGGCCAGCACCAGACTGGCCGGTCCCAGGAAACGCCAGGGATATTGTAACAGACGCAGCGGGCCGATCGTCTCCCATATCGGCAGGCTGATATTTAAGGCCATCAAAGCCAGCCCGGCACCGGCGATCGTCAGGGCCAGTCGTTGGATTTGTGCGGAGCGCTCGTTCCACAGCTTTCCCGGAATCCAGCTGGTCAGGGCGAGCAGCGGCAGCAGCCAGCCCAATCCAATCGGCACATCGGGTTGGACCTGGGCCGAATCGATCGGCGTGGGCCCGGTCAACAGGGAGGAGAGGGTGATGAAAAAGTTATGGTAATCAAAACGGGCCTGATTGAAGAGCTGGTACTGGACCAGTTCTCGTTCCATGAAGGCCGGTAGCCAGAAGAAGGCGGAAAGTCCCAGGCCTGAGGCAAAGGCGGCTGCGGCACGGATCAAACCGGCGCGATTGCCGGTGCTCAGCCCCAGGATCAGGGTATATCCGAGCACCAGTCCGGCGCCGATCATCGCCGTCAGATTGTGGCTCAGCATCAGGCCGGCGAAACTGATCACGGCGAGGGCCCAGGAGCGCCGATCGTGAACGCGCATCAGGCGGGTCATTCCCCAGGCGACCATACTTAGCATGGCCAGACCCCACGATTCAGCCAGCGCGCCGCGATGGTAAATGTCATAGAGGATATAGGGGGCATAGCCGACGCAGACGGCCGCGCCTATCGCGGCCGTTTTGCCGAAGAGTTCGCGCGTCCAGCCGTAAATGCCCAGAGTCACCGTCAACAGGGCCAGGGCAAAGCTGAGGGAGAGGGCCGTCTGTACATTGGCGCCCAGCCCCAGAGCCGGCAGGGCGAGATAATCGCCCAGCGGTGCGTAATAATTAAACAGGGGGTAACCATAGCCGAGGCCCAGATCGGCCAGCCACCGCGGGAAAATTATCCCGTGTTGGATTGCCCGTTGTAATTGGGCCAGCCAATAAAGGTGTAAAGTGGCGTCGGCTTGTGGGAACTGGCCCCGCAACAAGGGTTGCAGGGCCAGCAACATTCCAGGCAAGACGCCGATAGGCCAGCTTTTTTTCCGCTCACCTACCATCCGCGCCGGTTCCGTTCCGTCATCAGTCTGATGCGCAGGGCGCGCGCCGGGCCGAAGTTGGGATCGATTTCATGGGCCCAGTTGGTGTGTTCCAGCGCGCGATCCAGCTGGTGCAGTTCGTTGTAGCACATTCCCAGATTGTAATGGGTCGAGACATCGGGACCGTGCATCTGCAATGAATGTTCAAAGAATTCTGCGGCATCGGCGTAGCGTCCGATTTTGTAGAGCAACATTCCGATGGCGAAGGGGACATCCTGTTCCTCGCCGATAAAATAGTAGGTTTCCCAGATCTGACGGGCGACCCAGTAGAATTCCTCGCGCATTTCCTCGGAGGCTTTTTCCAGATGTTCCATCAGGACGGAGAAACTTTCCATCAAGATCGTGCTGTCCCACCCACTGAGCCGGATAAGGGAGAGCAGATTGGGGAGGTCCCAGAAGGGATAGGTTTTTTCGATACTTTTCTTGATGGTATAGAAATCATCGGGACTTCCCTGCTCGACTTCCAGCCGGTAGGCCTGGCGCGTTTCCTGGTAGGTTCGATCGGTTTGATCCAGGATAAAAGCGCAGATATCCAGGCTGTTGGGCCGATGCAGGGTGCTCATGAACTGTCCGCCCCGCGCTTCGATATATCTCCCCATGGCGTGATAGTTCACCATCATGGAAATGCTGCCATGCGTGGCTATGTCGGGTTCTCCGCGATAGAGCAGATCCGTTTCATGATGGTAGCCTTTGTCTCCGGAAATCAGGAAGATCCGCCCATTGGCAATTTCGATCAGGGTATGCAGGCAGTTTATGGGGCCGATAGGGAAGAGGAAATTGGTCTGTTCCAGGGTCTGTTGATAACTGTGCAGGATGGTGTTGAAAAGGGGATCTTCATAATAGTCCCCTTCGACAGGGCGATGGTCGTAGCTGATTTCGACCTGCTTGAGCAATTCCGGATCGTTCAGATCGGGATTTTCTGCCGGAACCGTCAGGGTGGTCAGGCTTTCGTGGAGCTTTCCTTTTTCAATGTGGAAGGCGTCCTGGATCAGGCCGTCGAAGAAGTAGTTGGCGATAATGGCGAGCGGGTTTTTCAATGTTTGGGCAGAGAGTGTTACGCCGCTTTTGATCAATTGAAGCGACTGATCGTGTTCCCCGTCAAAGCGGGCGAAATCCAGCTGGCCGGTTTCAACATAGGGTTGCAATTGAGCCTGGGACAACCAGAAGTCGACTGTGCTTTGGCTGAAATCGGTCAATACGTAGGTGATTTTCAGGTTGCGGAGCACGGATTGCTCGAAATAGGAATCGAGCTTTTTCAGAAAGTGATAGGCCAGACGGCCGGACCCTGCTCCCAGCTCGATAATGTAAATAGGCTGGGAAGGATCGAGGGAATCGGCCTGACCGTTTTGGGCCTGGGCTACAATGTCGCGCAGCCAAGCGAAGATCATGCGGGCGTATACTTTAGCGATATAGGGATTGCTGGTGATGTAATGAGGGACAATTCCATAGCTCCAGGCATCGATGCCCAGTTCATCGAAGAACTTGCGTTGTAACTGCCATAGCAGGGATCGAGAAAGCCGTTGGTTTTGGTCGATGACGGTACGACTCTGAGCTTCCGGCGCAGCAGGGGTTTCTGTTTCAGTCACAGCGGCTCCTTTGTTTGCGGCAAGATTTTTGTTGTCCTGATATCCGGCATTGATTTAACAGTTCGCGTTAATTATGTCTCACATCGTCTTCTGGTCAAGAGGCGCGGAAGCTATGACCACCTGACCTGTGTGGTTAAACCGGAAAACAAACAAAAGAAAAAGCATGTTTTCGCGCGCATTCCGATGCGCACGAAAACATCCACAAAAAACTTTCTCTCCCCTCCCGCGCGTCGTACCTTATGGGGAAAGTGCCATCTACGGGACGCTAAAATAAAGTTGTAAAAAAGTAATAGAAAACCTTAAAAACAGGGTATAATCAGGGTATTCCTTATCCTCTAAGGAATGCTTTTACCCGCCATTGTAGTAGCGTCGCCTTGAACGGGAGGTCCCGATGAGTAGTAAAACCGAATCTGAAAAACTAAATGCTCCAGTGCTGCGTCAGGCGCAGCCTGCATCCCCTGGTCAAAGTCTCGCCGCGCCGCAAGAGCTTCTTCCCGGAGCTGTGCAGCGTGCCGTTATCAATCCTGCAATGGCTCGACCTGCTGAGGTCCAGGCCATCCAGCAGCTCTCCGGCAATCAGGCTGTTTCCCGCATGATTCAGCCTAAATTGCAGGTCAGCACCGTGGGCGATCCTTACGAACAGGAAGCCGATCGTGTGGCCGCCCAGGTCATGTCGGCTCCGGCTTCTGCCAATGCCGCTCCGGTGCAGCGTGCTGCCGTTCCAGCCATTCAACGTAAGGTGGTCAGTCTTACCAGCGGCGAGAAACTTTTCGTTGATGACAGTGCCACTGCAGAACAATCCAAGTCTCTGGTGACCGAAGCGGAAGGGATCATTAAAACGATCAAGGATGAGTATGGTATCAAGCTGGATTCCAAAGCCGGGATCACAGCTATTAAGAAGGCCTATTCCGATGCTCCAGCCAAAGTGAAAAAGGGGCTGAAGATCAAGGAGTGGAAGATCGAAGAACTCCGTGATTTGAAAGCCGCCCTGGCAAACTATGCTCCGCTGTTGGGCAAGAAACGCAAGGAGAAGAAGCTGGGCGCTCAACCGATCACTACGTTCAGCCGTATCAAGCAGGGGATCGATGTGGATAGCGAGGATGGCGTGCTTGATAACAGCACGGCCGGAGAGAGCTTCAGCGCATCCAAGAACATCAGTATGTTCGATGTCGGCAATGAGATCACCGACTTCGCGAAGGACAAGGACAATCCAACGAAGGATGAGCTGCGCCAGGGCTTCCGCGGCACGATTGAACATGAACTGTCCCATGCTTTATTGCAGAAAGATAACATCGACAATTTCGTCAAGAAAATGACCTATTGGGAAGATGAAGACACTCCCAGCGGCAAGACCGGGGCTGAGAAACCGATTACGGAATATGGCAAGACCAATGCCGGTGAAGATCTGGCCGAGACGGCGATGTTCTACTTCGAGGACCCCGAGACATTGAAGAAGAAAGCTCCCGAACGCCATAAGTTCCTGAAAGGCATCGTGGATAGCTGGAATAAGACATCGACTTCTGCGGGTGGAAAGAAGAAAAAGAGGCGATGAGCGCGATGGCCGATTTCGAAAGCTGGTTGAACGATCGTGGTTTAACTCTGGCTCAGGTGCTGGAGCGCTTGGGCCTTGCTGAATCCCAGATCGATAACGACGCCGGCTATTCTCAGCTGACCGGATTGAGCAAGTTATACAAGCCGGATCTTCATCCGGGGCGTTTTTATTTCCAAGAGGGGCATCTGGTGCTTCTTTATATCAGCGGCCCGGCTTTGCAAGCATTGACTTCGCAAATGTTGGAGCAGCGGCTGGGCGTCGGTATTACATTGCGGTCTCGCTCTGGGAAATTGAGCCGGCAGTATGTCTATCCTGAACAGGGGGTGGCCTTCTCTGCCGATAAAGAGAAGGTGCATTTTCTGGAGATCTTCCCGCCCATGACGTTGGAAGATTATAAGGAGCGTTACTATCAGGAGCCGCCGGCTTTTGTTCGATAAACGGTTGTTTCTTTCATGCTTTGATCATTTCGCGCGTCCCATTGGGGCGCGCGAAATTGTTATTGATCGATTTGTGATTTTTCCGGGGCAATGTTAAACTGCTTTTACGTTTTACGTTTTACGTTTTACGTTTTACGTTTTACGTTTCATTTTTCGGAGGGCCTATGGAACTGGTCATCCCTCGGCGCTGGCATTTTTTAAGTCGTAGGAAACCGGCCTCTGAGCCGGCTGAATCTGATTCTGCTCCTCAACCGGCTCCCAAACGTCGGGGATTATTTGGCAAGCCCCCTGCTCCGCCTGTTCCTGTACCACCACCGGAATCTCCTAAGAAGGGCGGTCGGGATAAGAAAAACGAAGAAGTTGCCAAAACCAGAGCGAAAGCGGATGCGATTTCGGCGCAACCCGGCAGCTCTCCAGTGGATGGTTGTATTACTTTGTTGGTCATCGTTACCATCGTTGTCGTAATTGTCAGTATGGCCATTGCCGGCAGTCAATCGCCTTCCGATGCCGGTAGTTTTCTACTTGTCTCATACTTGTAATTCAGGAGAAACCATGACGACCAATCTGGCCACTACGGTTCCGGTGATTCAAACCCGCGGCTTGAGCAAAGTCTACAAAGGCGTAGAGGCTCTCAAGGATCTGGATCTCACAGTCTACGAGCATTCCATTTTTGGTTTTCTGGGTCCTAACGGAGCCGGCAAAACGACCACTATCAAATTGCTTCTGGGCTTAACCCATCTTACCAGCGGCAGCGCCACGGTTTTTGGGCGAGATATCGTCCGTGAGAGCCTCGATATCCGGGCTAAAATCGGCTATCTTCCTCAGGAGCCTCATTATTATGAGGATATGACCGCCCGCGATATTTTGCGTTTTACCGCGCGCTTTTTCTTCACCGGTCCGGCCCGGGCAATCGAAGATCGGGCCAATGAAATGCTTGAACTTGTCAGTTTGTCCGACAAAGCGGATCGTCCGATCAAGGGGTTTTCCGGCGGCGAGCGTCAGCGACTGGGGATCGCCCAGGCGCAGATTAACTATCCCGATCTCTTGATTCTGGATGAGCCGGCCGCCGCTCTCGATCCGGTGGGCCGCCATGATGTATTGGAAGTAATGGATCGTTTGCGTAAGCATACGACGATTTTTTATTCCACTCACATTCTCGACGATGTGCAGAAAGTCAGCGACAGTGTGGCGATTCTCAACCATGGACGTCTGGTGGCCGCCGGTCCTATTGAGGATTTGCTGGCCGGGACGCAGGGAATCATCTATTTGATCTCGCTTCGTGGAAATACCGATCAGGCCCGGGAGCGGATTACCGCTCTTCCCTGGGTAGCCGGGTTGCGCACCACTCCGGCCCCCGACGGCGTGACCTTCAGCGTCACGGTGACGGATGCTGCGGCGGCTGAAACTCAACTTTTGCGGCTGCTGTTGACCGATCCCGCGCTTATTGTGACAGCTTTCCAGCGCAAGACTTACGAACTGGAAGAAATTTTTCTGGATATCGTCGAAGGAGGGAAAGATGGCCGGAAATAGCGCTTTTGAACTGGTGAACGAACGTGGGTGGCGCAGCGGGCTGTCCAATTTATCCGGTATGGAATTCTATCGCTGGTGGGGAACCCGCCTCTGGTGGACGATGGCGTTGATGTGGACGGCGATTATCAATATGGTCGTGGCTGGGATTTTATGGGGCAGCAAAACACCTCCGGAGATTCAGGATGTGCTGAATCTTTATGGTATTTTTGCCGGCCTTTTTCCTCCTATTGCGGTGGTGATTTTGATGCAGGATTCAATTGTCGGGGAGAAGGAATCCGGGACAGCGGCCTGGCTGCTTTCCAAGCCGGTTTCCCGGATTGGTTTTATTCTTTCCAAATTGCTGCCGGCCGCCGTCGGCGTGAGTGTGACGATGGTTTTGATTCCGGGACTGGTCGCGTATGCCCAGTTTTCGTTGTTCGCCGGTTCTTTGCTTTCTCCTTTTGGTTTTCTGGCGACGGTGGGCGTGCTCAGTCTGATCCAGATCTTTTTCATTACCTTGACGGTGATGTTAGGAACACTCTTTAATGGTCGTGGTGGTGTGATCGGCATTCCGCTGGCCTTTAATTTCTTACAGCAAATGCTTGTCGGCGGATTGCCTTTCCTGGCGAACGTTCTCCCCTGGGGGCTGATCGCTCCTCCGGGCGATAATTCCAGTATGGCTGTGATTGGTTCGTTTTTGTTGGGCGAGACTCCGTCCTCGTTGGTGCCGTTGGTTGTGATCGGGGTCTGCATTGTGATTTTTACGGCAGTCAGTGTCTGGAAATTTAACGAAACTGAATTTTAAAAGTGTGGATTTGACGTGATCTCGCTGCTGGCGGCTAAATTACACATCCCTTCCCTGCCTTTGACCTGGTTGGTACGCCCGCGTTTGCTTGATCGGCTCGAAGAGGGCCGCCGGCAGCATAAACGTCTTACTTTGGTTGCGGCGCCCGCCGGCTACGGCAAGACGCTCTTGCTCGCCGGCTGGATTCGGGAGTGTGCCGTTCCTGCTGTCTGGCTGGCTTTGGATGATGGCGATAACGATGCTCCCCGTTTCTTAACTTATGTGGCGACTGCATTACACTCGATCGTTCCCCCGGCTGCAGATGAAGCTGTGGCGTTGCTGCAATCTTCTCGTTCTGTTTCAATCGAACCCGCTTTAACGATTCTGGCCAACGCTCTGGGAGCGGTGGATCAGCCCTGGGTTTTCGTCCTCGATGATTACCATTTGATCCAGGCCGGGGCCGTTCACGAGGCGGTCCATTTCTTGCTCGATCATCTTCCCCCTTCCGGCCAACTGGTGCTGGCCACGCGCAGTGATCCCCCTTTGCCGGTTGCCCGGCTGCGGGCTCGGGGGCAGCTCAACGAAATTCGTCAGGCGGATCTCTGTTTCACAGCCGAAGAAGCAGCCTCCTTTCTAAATCGAGCAGTGGGATATGATTTTCCTGCGGCTGATGCGCAGGCCCTCGCGGTTCGCACTGAAGGTTGGGCCGCTGGATTGCAGCTGGCGGTCCTTTCCTTACAGGGGCAATCCGATATGGCCGCCTTCATCCGTAATTTCACCGGCAGCCATCGTTATATCATGGACTATTTGCTCGAAGAGGCATTGCAGCGTCAGTCCCCGGAAGTCCAGGATTTCCTTTTGCGCACCTCTATTTTGGAACGATTTTGTGCCTCTCTCTGTACTTCCTTGTTCGACAGCATTCTCCCTTCCAGTCAGGAGATTCTGGAATACCTGGAGGCTGTCAATCTTTTTATCATTCCTCTCGACGATGCCCGCCATTGGTATCGTTATCACACGCTCTTTGCCGAACTGCTCCGTGAGCGGCTTGTGCATCGGATGGATGCAACCCAACGGGCCGATTTGCATCTCCGGGCCGGGGCCTGGTTTGCCGCCAATGGTTGGATCGCCGAAGCGATCGACCATGCTCTCGCCGGCGAGGACTACGCGGCCGCGACTTTATTGATCGAACAGAATGCCGGCGATTTCCTCTGGCAGCAGGGACGTTTTCGTTGGGTGCGACAGTGGGCTTCGGCATTTCCGGATGCCTGGGTAGCGCTCCATCCAGCGCTGCGGGTCATCAAGGCAGTCGCTCTTTCTGCCGGCGGAGAGATGTCCATTGCGGAAGGTCATTTACGGGCCATTGAAGATGAGGTTCAACAAACTCCTGCCCCCGCGGCCGGTTGGGATGATGTCCTGGGGCAGGTGGCGCTGACCCGCGCGCATCTGGCGGCGGCCCGTCACGATGTGGCTGAGACGATTGAATGGTGCCATCAGGCTTTGTCACGCATCCGCCCGACGGATTTTCCCTCGCGGGGATTGATCTTTATGCTGTTGGGGGGCAGTTATTACGCCCGGGGTGAATTGAGCGCCGCCGAACAGGCTCTTCAGGAATCAATGCGGTTGATGCTTTCCACGGATCAGCATGTCGCGGTCCTTTTTTCTTTGGGACTTCTCAGCCAGGTGGATTTAAAACGCGGAGCGTTGCGCCGGGCGGCTTCTCGCCGTGATCAGGCCGTAACTTTTGTCCCTCAGGCTGAATCAATTTCGGCTATGGGGGTGATCTACCTGACATTGGGCGAAGTATTGCGTCAGTGGAACGATTTGGACGGTGCTTATCGTTGTCTTACCCATGGGCTGGAGCTTTATCGCGCTCCTGAGGAGATCATTTCACAGCGTCATACGTTGGGGGGGTATCTCAGTCTGGCCAAAATTTATCAGGCCCGCGGTGATCTCGTGGGGGCGGCGGCTGTTTTGGCGGATGCGGAGCGTTTTTTCTCTTTGGCGGTCATTGAACCCGATAATGGGGAATCTTTGACGGTAGCCCATGTCTGGTTGCAACTGGCTCAGGGTGATCTGGAATCAGCCGGCCGTTGGGCTCAGGAATATGTGGCTCGCTACCCTTCCCCTATTCACCGGGAACTTTCTCTTGCACTTTACACGGCCAGTGATTTGATGATTGCCCGGGTTTATCTGGCCCGCCAACAGTGGGATGCGGCGATTTCCTGGCTGGTAGATTTGCAGGATCATCCGGACCTGCAACAGTGCGGGGAGACGTTGATTGAAATCAATTTATTGACGGCTCTGGCTGAACAGGGGCGAGGGCGAATCGCGCCTGCATTGGAGGCTCTCGAATGTGCTTTGAACCTGGCTCGAGAAGAGAACTATTGTCGTATTTTTCTCGACGCCGGGCCTTCTATGCTGTTGTTATTCCGCGCTTTGCTGAAAAATCATTTCGAAGACCCCTATTTTCAACGGATTTTAGCCGCTTTTGAGGCCGAAATCGAGCTCATCGTTGTGGGTGTGGATAAGCCTGTGGAAAAGGGGGGAGTTATTCACACCCTCCGTGACCTGGATGCTTTGAGTGAACGGGAGCTTGAAGTGCTTCGTCTCATGGCGGAAGGCCTCTCCAATCCTGAAATTGCCCGTAAATTGATCGTGACCGAAGGGACGATCAAGACCCATACCCATCATATTTATTCCAAACTCTCTGTTCGTAACCGCACCGAAGCGCTCAACCGCGCCCGCGAATTAAACCTCCTGTAGTTCCTCAGAATCAACCCCTTTAATCTAACGATCGTTAGACGACAGGCCCTTAGTTTCAGGGCATACTTGGCATTAGTAAGTGGATACACCTTTGGGAAGGGCCGAGAGAGTTTTTTCTTTTTTCATTTTTTGCGTGCCTTCCGAGGCGCGCAAAAAATGGGCTTCTTTAATCCTGTATTTTCGGCGGCCTTCTGAGGCCGCCGAAAATACAAATCAATACTCTCTCTTTCTTTACCGCGCGGCGGTTTTTGCTGAAAAAGAATCGTACGCGGGGTGTTAAAAACGTGGCTAGAAAATTTTTCTACGAAAGGAATCATTTCCATGAAAAAGCAATATGTCGTCATCTTGATCGTTGTTGTTGTGATTCTGGTGGGTGCTCTCTCCTGCCATCTCGCCGGCTCTGCTCTCGGCGGAATGGATATGAATAGCCTGCACGGTAGCTGGTAAAAGGAGTCGACAGCCATGACACATTCATCCAATGCTCGACCCGAATCGGCCCGCCTCACGAACGGGCCTTTAATTGAATTGCGGCAGGTCGTTAAAACCTATGCCACTGCTTCCGGTTCCTTCACAGCGCTTAAGCAGGTCGACCTTCAGGTCTCTGCCGGGGAATATATCGCCGTGGTCGGCCGTTCCGGCAGCGGTAAATCGACCCTGCTCAACATGCTTACCGGCATTGATCGCCCTACCGAAGGTGAAATCTACATCGACGGCGCTGCGATCCATGGTTTTAAAGAAGGTCAGATGGCTTCCTGGCGTGGACGGACGATCGGAGTCGTTTTTCAGTTCTTTCAGCTGCTTCCGACGCTGACCATTGTGGAAAATGTGCTCCTGCCGATGGATCTGCGCAATCTCTGGACTCCGCGTCAGCGCCGCGAGCGCGCCCTGCAGCTTCTGGAACAGGTCGGGGTGGCAGAACAGGCGGATAAACTCCCCTCGGCGCTTTCCGGAGGGCAACAGCAGCGGGCTGCGATTGCCCGTGCTCTGGCCAACGATCCCCCCATTCTGGTAGCCGATGAACCGACCGGCAATCTGGATTCGACTACCACCGAAGACATCTTCCGGCTCTTCGCCTCCTGGGCGGCCGCCGGCAAGACGGTACTCATCGTAACGCACGAACGCGATATTGCCCGTCGGGTAGATCGCACGATCATGCTCGCCGATGGGGCGATTGTTCACGACGGCCCGACGGCTTAACAGGAGGATCGTATGCACAGTCCACGTTGGTGGAAGGCTCTGCGCGATTTGTGGTTGAACAAGGCCCGGACAGCGCTGGTTATTCTGGCGATGACGATCGGGGTTTTCGGCATCGGGATGGTGGTCGATGCCAACGCTATCTTGCAGCGCGAAATGGGCAAGAATTATTTCCGCACGACACCGGCTTCAGCGACAATTACAGTGGCTTCATTGGACGATGCTGCCGTACAGGCTGTGCGCGCTTTGCCTTCGATTGCCGAGGCGGAGGCGCGTCTTACTTTGATGGGGCGGATTCAAATCCGGCCGGATGAATGGCGTCCGATCATGCTCTTTGTCGTGCGGGATTTCAACGATCTGCGGTTGGATACCTTCACGCCGGAAAAAGGCACCTGGCCTCCGGCTCGCGATGAGATCCTGCTGGAAAGGGTGGCCCTCTCTCTCGCCGGGGCTGAGGTTGGCGATACTTTGGAGATTCGCATTCCGGGCGGAGAAACCCGGGCCCTCAAATTGGGCGGTACGGTCCATGCTCCGGGCTTGGCCCCTGCCTGGATGGAAGGGATGGCCTACGGTTTTATCACTGTCGATACCTTGACCGATCTGGGCGGGAAGCCAGAATTGAATGAATTAAAGATCCTGGTGGCTGAAAATCCGCTGGATCAGGCGGCGATCCGTGCGACGACGCTGGAGTTGAAAAGCCGGCTGGAGCAAAATGGCCTGTCAGTGGTGCGGATCGAGATTCCCAAACCTGGACAGCATCCTCATTTTACTCAAATGGCGACGCTGCTTTTCTTGCTGGAAGCATTTGGTTTGATGGCCTTGATTCTCAGCGGGGTATTGGTGGCCAATATGATTTCCGCGCTGCTGGCTCAACAGATTCGGGAGATTGGCGTGATGAAGGCCGTGGGAGCTGAGACGACTCAAATCGCCGGCCTTTATCTGGGCATGGTTTTGGGATTGGGATTGGTGGCTTTGCTGATTGGAATGCCGATGGCGCTCGTCGGTGGGCGGGCTTACGCGGCTTTTTCCGGGACGATGCTGAACTTTGTGATCTTTGATGATGCCGTTCCATTCGAGGTTTATGCTTTACAGGCCGCGGTCGGATTGTTGATGCCGTTAGGGGTGGCGCTTTATCCCATTCTGCGCGGCAGTCGAATTACCGTGCGCGAGGCCTTGAGCGATTATGGCGTGAATTCCAACGCCTTCGGGCGTTCTCCTTTTGATGAATGGTTGAGTCGGGCGCAGGGATTTTCCCGGCCCTTTCTGCTTTCGTTGCGGAATACCTTTCGGCAACGGGCTCGTCTGTTGCTTACCCTGGGGACGCTGGCGACCGGCGGGGCGGTCTTTATTGTGGCGATGAATGTGGGCGCTTCGATGGATAACACGGTGATCTCCAAATTCGATGTTACCCGTTATGATTTGCAGATTCAGTTCAACCGCAATTATTCGGCGATGGAAGTTCAGTCGGCTCTGGCTGCTTTGCCTGGGGTGACTCAGGTGGAAAGCTGGGGCGGCGCTCGCGCGGCTCTGGTCTATGAAGACAAAACAACCGGCAATACCTTCAATATCGTGGCACCACCTTCGTCGACCCGCCTCTTTGCGGCTCTCCCGCTGGTCTCCGGTCGTTGGTTGGCTCCCGGCGAGGAAAAGGCTGTGGTGATCAATCAGATGTTGTGGAGCCGTGAGCCCGGTGTGGAGGTGGGCGATTTCATTCGTCTGCGTATCGAGGGACAGGAATCGACCTGGCAGGTGGTTGGAATCGCACAGGAGATGATGGCTTTGCCGACCGCCTATGTCAACGGCGAGTCCCTGTCTGCCGTCATGCAGGGGGATGGTCTGGCGCGCAATGCCGTAGTGGTCGCCGCGGAGCGAGATCCGCAATCGGTGGCGCTTCTGGCTCAAGCGGTGGAGTCCCGCCTGGCGAAAGGCGGCTTTGATGTGGGGACGCTCGTTCAACTGGCCGATCTGCGGGAATCCATTGAGAATCACCTTCTAATTATTGCTTCGTTGCTGGTGGTCATGTCTTTTCTGGTCGTCGTTGTCGGGGGATTGGGCCTGATGTCCACGATGAGTATCAATGTTTTAGAGCGCCGCCGGGAGATCGGCGTGTTGCGCGCGATCGGAGCCTCTACCCATGATGTGGTTCGAATTCTGGTGGCCGAGGGTGCTTTGATCGGACTGAGCAGCTGGATTCTGGCGCTGGTGCTTTCCTATCCGATCAGCATCTATCTCAGTTACAATTTCGGGATGATCTTTTTTGAGGCGCCGCTTCGCTTTGCTGTTTCGGTTGGGGGGATGGGAATCTGGTTGGTTCTGGCTATGGGTTTCGGTGCTCTTGCCAGTTTCTACCCGGCCTGGACTATTTCGCAGCGTCCAGTTCGCGAGGTGCTGGCTTACGAATGAATTTTCTCTAATGGACCTCGAAGGGCCTCTTGTTTAACACTTCTTTAACACCTCTCCTCTACAATGCGGTCAGCTTCACAGGCAAAAACATTTCACCTGAACAGTAAGTCCGGAAAACGTGGGAGAAAAAAGCCTCGGTTGTCGCGCGCCTTTCAAGGCGCGCGACAACGCGAACAAAAAAATTCTCTCGCCCCCTCTCGCGCGTCGTATCCGGCCGAAAGAGAACCATTTGCGGGACATCATCAATACCAACCGCACAGGTCGAATCTTTTGCCTGTGGAATAAGCCTGGAAAATAAGAGAAAGAAAAGCCCATGTTTTCGGCGGCTTTCTGAAGCCGCCGAAAACATGAATAAAAAATTCTCTCTCCCCCTCCCTCCTGCGCGTCGTATTCGACCGGGAAAGAACCATTTGCGGGACGTAAAAATGCCCTCTGTACAGATAGAAATCTTTTATATTCTTAGAGGAGAATCCCATGGAACAGGCCGATAACATTGAGATCATCAATCAAAGCACTGTCATTTTCCAATTCCGGGTTGTCTGGAAGATAAACGGCATCATCCAATATACCCGTTGGAGCCATGAAATTCATGCCGGACAGGAAGAATTGATAGCGCTGAATGGAAAAGGCTTTCTCTCTGGCGCGGAATGCTGGGTGCAGCTCAAACATGAGTTTTTAGGAATGAAGGATTTCCTGGAACCGGACATTCACTTCATCTATGAACCCAATTGCGGCAATACCATGGTCTACGGCGGATGCGGCACATCCAGTAATCTGACGGTCAATCCGGTTTCCGTGTTTTCGAACGCTTTCTGAAGTAGTAAATCATGGAAACAAAAAACATAGTACCGCATAATTTACTAAGATCGCACCACAAAAGCGCCGGGGATGCAGAGAGAAAAATTTATGTTTTCGCGGGCTTTCTGAAGCCCGCGAAAACATAAACAAAAAACTCTCTCCCCCCATCCAGCGCGGCGCTTTTTACCAAACAAAGGCTTTTTGTGGGATGTTAAAATGCCTACCGCCCAGGTCGAAGCGGAGTTGCTTTTGCGGTACTGCCAAAATTCTTTCCTGATTTCATTTTTGCGCTATCATGGGGGCTGTCTCCAGATCAAATTCAAGGACCCATGAGCGCTGCATGTCAAAACACTCACCCACCATCGGTTTGTTCGTCCCCAGTATTGCTACCTATGACCTGTGGCGTGGGGTAACCCGCGCCGCTCAAAAGCGCAATGCCGGCCTTTACAGCTTTGTGGGTCTTCGCTTTCGTGATGCCCGGCAGTTCAATGCTCAGGCCAATGCCGTCTATGACCTGGCCATTGCCTCCCGTCTTGATGGATTGGTCATCTGGACCTCTTCGGTAGGCAACAATGTCGGCCCCGAAGGCATGCTTGAATTCTGCCGTCGCTATGCTCCCTTGCCGATTGTCGGCATCGGCATGGTGATGCCGGGCCTTCCCAGCGTGATCCTCGACAGTTACCAGGGCGTTTACGACGGTGTGACTCATTTGATCGAGGTTCACGGCTGCCGACGGATTGCCTTTATCCGCGGGATTGCCGGCCATTTCGGGGCCGAAGAGCGTTATCGCGCCTACCGCGATGTCCTCGCAGCGCATGGCCTTGATTATGATCCGGCGCTGGTCTCTGAGCCTTCGGATTGGGACCCTGAATGGGGCGGCGAAGCGATCCGTGAATTTCTCGACCGCCGCCGGGTGCAGTTTGACGGACTTGCCGGCGCCGGCGACGATCTCGTTACCGGCGCGATCCAGGCCTTGCAGGAGCGCGGCATCTCTGTCCCCAATCGTGTCGCCGCTGTCGGTTTTAACGACTCGCCCCTCAGCCGTATTGTCTCCCCTCCTTTGACGACGGCCCCCATCCGTATGTATCGTCTCGGCCATACTGCGGTGGATCTCTTGCTTGATTGGCTGGACGGCACGCCGCCCCCGCCGGTTGTCCGCCTTCCTACCCGGTTGATCGTCCGCCAGTCCTGCGGCTGCGTCGATCCTATCGTCGAACGGGCGGCTATTCCGCCGGCATTGGTGGGATCAGCGTTGGAACCTGGCTTTTCGGCGGTGCCGCAGGCTGAAGTCTTTGCCCGTTTCCAGGCCGGATTGGAAGCCATGGAGATCAGCGATGAGCCGCTGGGCCGCCTCTTCCAGGCCTTGGTGCGTGACCTGGACGATCCCGCGGGCGGCGGAAATTTCCTCGCTGTTATGGATCAGATCCTGCGCGAGACCGAATCTCAAGAGGGCAGCCTGCTGGCATGGCAGGATGTCGTCTCTGAATTACGCCGTTGTCTGGTCCCCTACCTTGCGCCCAACTCTCCGCAGCTCATCCGTATGGAAAACCGGATCGCCCAGGCCCGTCTGGCAATCAGCGCTTTTGCCCGCCGTGCCCAGGCCTATCAAACCTGGCTCTCCGATCAGCGCACGGAACGCCTGCACCGCCTGGATCGCACGCTCGTTACTGTTACGGGAATCCAGGAATTGCTCAATGTATTGATTGCCGAGCTGCCGGCGCTCGGAATTCCCGGCTGTTATCTCTCGCTTTACGATGATCCTCAGAATCCTGCTGCCGGCGCTCACCTGTACCTTGCTTATAATACCGGGGGACTGATTCCTTTGCCCGCGGAAGGCCTCCCATTTGTCCCTTCCGAGTTGATCCCCGACATCCTTCTTGCCGCCCCCGGCCCCTGTTATCGCGTGATCGAGTCGTTGCACTTCCGCGATGAGAAACTCGGCTTTGTGATCTTCGATGTCGGCGCGCCGGAAGGCGGCGTTTACGATCTGTTGGCGGTGCAGATCAGCAGCGCATTGAAGGGCGCTCTTTTATGGGTCAAGAATATCCGCCTTTATCAGGAAGCTCTCGAAGCGCAGGAGGAGGCCCGGGAAGCCGACCGCTTGAAAGGCCGTTTTCTTTCGATGGTCAGCCATGAATTGCGCACGCCGCTCAGTCTGCTCGTCGGCTTGAGTGAAATGTTGCTCCAGGAAGAGACGCTGGGCAAGCTCTCTCTCCCCGCGCCTTACCGTCAGGATCTCGCCCGTATCCATGTCAGCGCCCAACAGCTCGACGGTCTGATCCGCGATGTGTTGGATCTCACGCTCAGTCAGGTCGGCCAGTTGCGATTGGTCAGGAAACCGGTCCATTTAGGCGATGTACTGGAATCGGTGGCCATGGTCGGCGAGCAACTGGCCCGGGAAAAGGGATTGGACTGGCACGTTGATTTGCCGCCTTCCCTGCCCTGGGTGATGGGGGACCGGATTCGTTTACAGCAGGTCGCGCTCAATCTCGTGAACAACGCCGTTAAGTTCACGCCGCGCGGCTCGGTGCGTTTGGCAGCCGAGGTCAGCGACGACGAAGTGACGATTCGGATCTACGATACCGGCATCGGAGTTCCACCGGAGGAACAGAAGCGAATTTTCGACGAGTTCCGTCAGTCGGAATGGTCGGCTTCCAAAGGTTACGGCGGTCTCGGCATTGGATTGGCGCTCTGTTGCCAGCTGGTTGAGTTGCATGAAGGGCGGATCGGCGTGGAATCATCCGGGGCTGAGGCGGGCGGCTCGATGTTTTACTTCACCCTTCCTGTTTTGTCCGGCTGGGGCAATCCGGAACCCGGAGTCGTGGGACGCGGACGCATGGTTCTGGTTTTGGCCGGGCCCGGCGGTGAGGGGCGGGAGTTGCTTCTGCCTTTGCGTCAGTCGGGTTTCACCGCGGAGGCCCTGGAACTCGATCCCGATAACGTCTGGGTCGCCCGGATTGCGGCGCAGCTTCCCGGCGTTGTGATTCTCGATGCCCGGCTGGCCTTGCAATATGGCTGGGCTGCTATGACCGCTCTGAAAAATGATCCCGTTACCGCCGATATCCCCGTGCTTTTCCTCTCGCTTTCCGAAAATCAGGAACGGGGCGCGGCGCTTGCTCTGGATTATCTGACCAAACCTCTGGACACAGCCACGCTTGTCGATGTTTTGCACCGTCAGGGATTGACCTGGGAGGAGAACGAAGCCGGTTATAAGGTCGTTCTCGTCGTGGACGATGAGTCCGGCATCCGCGATGTCCATGCCCGCATGGTGCAATCCCAGCTGCCGCGCTGCCGGGTCTTGCAGGCCGCCAACGGTCGCGAGGCTTTGGAAATTATGCAGCGCGCTCGCCCCGATTTAATCCTGCTCGATCTGGTCATGCCCGAGGTCGACGGTTTCGGCGTCCTGGAAGCCATGCACAGCAGCTCGACGCTGCGCGATATCCCCGTGATTGTCTTGACGGCTAAGACCTTAACTGAAAGCGATATGGTGCGCCTCAATCAGGGAGTCACGGCGGTCTTGCAGAAAGGCCTCTTCAGCATCGAAGAGACTCTGGTTCAGGTCGGCGAGGCGTTGGAACGTGGCTGGGGAGCCGGCGGTGAAGCTCAACAGATCGCCCGTAGAGTGATGGCTTACATCCACGAGCATTACGAAGAGCCGCTTACCCGCGAAGAGCTGGCGGCCTATGCCGGGGTCGGCGAACGTCACCTCAATCGCTGCTTCCGCCGGGAAACCGGCATGGCGCCTACTACTTATTTGATCCGCTATCGGCTCAAACTGGCCAAAACTCTCCTGGAAAAGGGCGAACTCAGTGTGGCGGAGATCGCTCTGGCAGTCGGATTCTCGGACAGCAACTATTTTGCCCGCATCTTTCGCCGGGAGATTGGCGTTGCTCCCGGCGCTTACAAGCGCGGCGAGCGTTTGTCCGAGCCGTGAGCGGTAAATTATAAGGAGGCAATCACGATGAACCTGAATGTCAAGCGAGCGCTTGCGGTGGTCAGTACGTTATTGTTGTGGGGGATGCTTTTTTTGTTGGCTTTATTAGTTATCTTGGAAGATCGTACTTTAGTTCTTTATTATGTCCCTGTTTTTGTCATGGGCGTGATGATCTGCAGCGTGATGTTGTTGGCGGCCGCAACCCGATTCCTTTCCAATTTTATCTCGACGGGAGTGATGACGGCCATTAATAGCCTTCTGTTTTTTTCATTTATCGGTCTTGGTATCTATACTGTTGTGGAGTATGCCGCTTTGTGGGTTGCTCCGCGCGATAGCCCTGAAATGCTCTTTTATGGGATAATACTGAGTTGGTTGGTTTCGGCCGTGGGATTGGGATTCAACGGCCTGTGGTTGACGATTCGATTGTTTCTGACCAAAGCATAGAAGAAATGATACACAGAGCGCTTCCATTGCTTCTCCTTTGAGGAGAATAGTGACTTCGGCGATACTTCAAGTGACTCCGCTGATACTTTCAGTGACTCTGATGACACTCTGAGTGACTCCGCTGATATTTTTAGTGACTCCGATGACACTCTGAGTGACTCCGCTGATACTTTCCGTGACTCCGACGGCACTTTGAGTGACTCCGACGACACTCCGAGTGACTCCAAAAGACCATTTTTTCGCGCGCATTCTGATGCGCGCGAAAAAATATAAAGATAAGATGTCCCAATTGTGCTAAGAGAAGTCTTTCCTCTACTGGAATCCCCTCCCCGTTTTCCCTACAATAAGCACGTCGTTCAGGAAATCCCGACCGCTGAATGGGAGAACCATGGCCAATACCATTTTGATCGTCACCGATGATTCCAACACTGCCTATTTACTTCGGCGCTATGCCGAGGAAAGCAGTTTGCAAACGTTGAATGTCGGTACAGTGGTCGAGGCTTTCCCTTTTCTGGCGACAACTCCTGTTTCGGCTGTGATCCTTGAAGTAAAAAACAGCTCCATACCGGCCAGGGAACTTTTGCAACATCTGCGTGCTCATCCCGGTCTGGCCCGGTTGCCCTTGATCGTTTACCGCTGGACCGAGAACGGTGTATCCGACCTCGATCCTTATGTCAGCGGTTATTTGCATCGCCCCCTGTTGCTCAAAGAATTTGTCGCCGTACTGGAAAAAGTCGGCCTCTTTTCGGATGTAGTACAAGAATAAACTGTATTTGGGGTGCGCGGTCGCAGACCGCGCACCCCAAATACCAAAACTCCCCCCTTTCCCCGGAGGGGAAAGGGGGGCAGGGGGGATAGGGGCGAAAAAAACGTTTTTATACCCTTTTAGACGAGAAAAGATCAATGATCGTTCTTCAGGGTTCTATTGCTCGTCGTCGACACCTCTCTAAAAAATAAAAGCATTCTCGAAAGGATCTGGATGGATTATGCAAACTGAGACAACCTTACAATCCTTGCAATCTGAAATTGCTCCTTTGGATTGGGCTGTACGAACGGCGGATTCCGTCATGCGTCGTTATCCTGTGTTGACTCAGCGCTGGCACTACGAACCCGGAGTCGTATTGAGCGGACTTCAACTGCTGGCTGCCAAAACCGGAGATACGCGTTACTCCGATTTCATTCGACGGACGATGGACAGCTTCGTCAATCCCGACGGTTCCATTCGCACCTACTTATTAGAAGACTATAACCTGGACCAGATCAATCAGGGCAAGCTGCTTTTCAAACTTTATGAGACGACCGGCGACGAACGTTACCGGAAAGCCGCCCAACTGCTGCATCGCCAGCTTCAGAATCACCCCCGCAATCCCAGCGGCGGCTTCTGGCATAAACTGGGCTACCCCCATCAGATGTGGCTGGACGGGATCTATATGGCGCAGCCCTTCCATGCTCAGTTTGCTCAGCTTTTCAATGAACCGGCTATCTTCGATGATGTGACCCATCAGATTGTCACGATCGCGGAACACACCTATGATTCCAAAACCAGCCTGCTCTATCACGGCTGGGACGCTACCCGTGTTCAACCCTGGTCCGATCCGGTGACGGGTTGCTCGGCCAACTTCTGGGGCCGCGCCGTCGGCTGGTATATGATGGGGCTGGTCGATGTACTTGATTTCCTTCCCACAACGCATTCCAAATATGAGGCTGTGCGCAATATCTTCCATCGTACCGCTGCGGCCTTGATCGAGGTCCAGGATTCCGCTTCCGGTCTCTGGTATCAGGTTCTCGATAAAGGACACCTGGAAGGCAATTATCTGGAGTCTTCAGCTTCCAGCATGTACGTCTATGCCTTCGCCAAAGGCGTCCGCATGGGGTATCTGGAATCGGACTATCTGGCCGCGGCGCGCAAAGCTTACCAGGGATTGTTGAACCGCTGCATCGAACAGGATCAATACGGTCTGGTCCACATGCATTGGATTTGCAGCGTGGCCGGTCTGGATCGCAATCGCACCGGACTCTTCGATTATTATCTCAGCGAGCAGGTGGTCACCGACGATTACAAAGGGGTCGGCTCCTTTATCCTGGCCGGGGCCGAGCTGGAGAGCTAGCCGATGTCGAACGAACCTTTTGTCATGCCGGGGTTCACCGCGCCGCTCTTTCCCGAAGCCCGGTATGACATCCGTGATTACGGCGCGCAGTCCGGCGGGGTGATTTCCAACACAGACGCTTTTCGGGAGGCGGTGGCCGAGTGCCATATCTCCGGCGGCACTGTGGTCGTGCCGGCGGGCGTCTGGTTGACCGGGCCGATTCACTTGCTGAGCAATGTGCGTTTGCATCTGGAAAAGGGCGCCGAAGTGCGGTTCAGCACGCGCTTTGCGGATTATCTCCCGGTAGTCTTTACCCGCTGGGAGGGAGTGGAATGTTACAACTACTCCCCTCTGATCTATGCCATCGACGGCGAAAATATCGCCGTGACCGGAGAAGGGACCTTCGAGGGACAGGGAGAGGCCTGGTGGCATTGGAAAAAACTCCAGCAGGCCGCAGCTCAGGAACTCTACGATGCGCAGAGTAAGGGCATTCCGGTCTCTGAACGGCTCTTTGGAACTGAAGCGGCGGCGCTGCGACCGCAGTTCTTGCAGTTTGTGCGCTGCCGCAATCTCCTCGTCGAGGGCGTGACCTTCCGCAACGGTCCGATGTGGACGATCCATCCGGTCTATTGTGAGAATGTCGCTATCCGCGGGGTGATGATCGAGACCCGGGGACCCAATACCGACGGGATCAATCCCGATTCCTGCCGCAATGTGCGGATTGAAGACTGTACCTTCGACACCGGCGACGACTGTGTGGCGATCAATTCAGGGATGAATGAGGACGGCTGGCGGGTCGCCCATCCCTGTGAAGATATTTTGGTCCAGAATTGCACGATGCGTGAGGGCCACGGCGCCGTCTCGATCGGCAGCGGGATGTCGGGCGATGTGCGGCGGGTTTGGATACGGAACTGCCGGATTACCGGCGGGGAGTTCGGATTGCGGATCAAGTCGATGCGCGGGCGCGGCGGCATCGTCGAGCAGGTCTGGATGGAGGATCTACATTTTTCCAACCTGCGGCATGGAATGGTGCTCTTTACCATGTATTACGATGCTTCGACTGCTCCTTCGCGTTCGGACGCCGCTCCTCTTTTTCGCAAGGTTACCGTCCGGCGGATCGTCTGTGAGAGTGCCGAAACGGGCATTGTGATCAAAGGATTGCCGGAACGCTTTATGGAAGCGGTGACTCTGGAAGATGTGCAGTTGCAAAGCGAGCGGGGAATCAGTTGCCAATGGGTCGACGGCCTGACTTTGAAAAATGTGCGCGGCCTTGTCGCGCAGCCCCCCGTTTTCGATTGCGCCCATGTGCGCGGTCTCACCGTGATCGACAGCGATTTGGAATAATTGAAAAAGCGGGACAAAAAAAGCCTCTGTTTTCGCGCGCATTCCGATGCGCGCGAAAACAGAAACAAAAAAACTCTCTCTCCCTATCCAGCGCGTCGCTTTTTACCGCGCAGTGGCTGGTGCGGGGCGCAAAAGCGGGTTGCAATCTGTGTCGATGAAGAACCCCGCAGGTCGAGAAAAATAAAAAACAATCGCCTGTTACTTTCTACTTTTCTGATGGAGGCCATGATGAAATACTTCGCTCAGGTTGGAAACAGCGCGGGACTCAATCCCCTGCCGCATAATCCCTGTCAGTTGCTCGATTTTTCTTTATTGGTTCTGCCGGTCGGCGGCAGCCAATCCTTCGCTACGGGTGATCGGGAGTTCGTCGCCGTTTTGCTCGGCGGCAAAGCCACGTTTGAAGCGGCTGGCAAGCGTTTTGAAAAGGTGGGCGGCCGGCCCAATGTCTTCGCCGGCAAACCTCATTCCGTTTATCTACCGGCCGGTATCGACGTTACAGTCACGGCCGACACGGCTGTCGAAATTGCTTTGGCCAGCGCGCCCAGCGATATGCCCGGCGATCCTTATGTCATCGGTCCCGATCAGGTGGTCCAGGCCAGCTGGGGCGCTGCCAACTTCAAGCGCAATCTGCATCAGATCCTGACGCTGGCGGGACAGCCCACGCTGCCGGCCCGCCGCTTGATTGTCGGGGAAACGTACACGCCCAGCGGCAACTGGAGCACCTATCCGCCTCACAAGCACGAGGTCGATGATTTGCCCCGCGAAGCCGATCACGAAGAGGTCTATTTCTTCCGCGTCAATCCCGGCGACGGCTTCGGCATCTGCCGCTATTACAACAACGACGGCGAGGAAGAGAACTTCACGATCCGCAACAACACTCTGTTGCTCGCGCCTTACGGGTATCACACCGTCGTCAGCGCGCCGGGATACATGACTTATTATCTCTGGTTCCTGGGCGGCGAACATCGCATCCAGGCTACCGCCGACGATCCGGTTCTCGGCTGGGTCAGCCGCACCGTTCCCATGCTGAAAGAAGTCGAGCGTTAAACCATGGGCATCCTCGATGCATTCCGTCTGGATGGAGAGGTGGCTCTGGTCACCGGCGCCGGGCGCGGATTGGGGCAGGCGATGGCGCTTGCCCTGGCTGAAGCCGGCGCAGATATTGCCGGGCTGGATGTCGGGAACGGCGCTGAGACGAAGACTAAAGTCGAAGCCCTGGGCCGCCGGTATTATGGAATTTCCTGCGATCTTCTCAAAGCGACTCCGGCCGAACTTAACGAAGTCGTGGCGGGCGTCGTCGCAACCCTGGGGCGGCTCGATATCCTGGTCAACAATGCAGGCATCATTCGCCGGGCCCCCGCCCTGGAATTCAGCGAACAGGATTGGGATGCCGTGATTCAGATCGATCTCAAGGCGCTCTTCTTCCTTTCGCAGGCGGCCGCCCGGGTGATGGCGCCGCACAAACAGGGGAAGATCATCAACATCGCTTCGATGCTCTCTTTCCAGGGCGGCATTCTGGTGCCTTCCTATACCGCAGCCAAGAGCGGCGTTGCCGGATTGACCCGGGCGCTGGCCAATGAGTGGGCTGCCCTGGGGATCAACGTCAATGCCATCGCGCCGGGCTACATGGCCACCGACAACACGGCGCCGTTGCGCGCCGATGAGAACCGCAGTCAATCGATTCTCTCTCGTATTCCGGCAGGACGCTGGGGCGAACCCCAGGATCTGAGCGGTGTCGTAGTTTTCCTGGCTTCACCTGCTGCGGATTACATGTACGGAGCCATCGTCCCCGTCGACGGCGGCTGGCTTACCCGCTGAAGACCTTTTATTTATTTATTTTTATTCGCGCCGCCGGAGGCGGCGCGAATAAAAATAAATCTATCAACTCCAATTTGAAGGACTATCGAAATGGCGCGATTCAGTCGGCTTGATGTACTCAACACCATGATTGCAGGCGGCCTGGTCCCTGTCTTCTACCAGCCCGATCCCGCCGTCGCACAGCAACTCGTCGCTGCCTGCCGCGCCGGCGGAGCCCGCGTCATCGAATTTACCAACCGCGGCGACTTCGCCTTTGAAGTTTTCGGGACGCTCGCCCGCTATATCCGGGCCGAATTCCCCGATGTCATCCTGGGCGTCGGTTCGATCGTCGATGCTCCCACCGCGGCACTCTACGTTGCAGCCGGCGCCGACTTCGTCGTCGGTCCCGTGCTCAATCCCGACGTGGCGCGCTTCTGCAATCGCCGCAAAATCGCCTATATGCCCGGCTGCGGAAGCGCCTCCGAGATTTCCGCAGCGGAAGAACTGGGCGTCGAAATCGTCAAAGTCTTCCCCGGTGACTCGGTCGGTGGGCCGGCCTTCGTCAAAGCCATCCTGGGCCCCTGCCCCTGGACTCGAATCATGCCGACCGGCGGAGTTTCAGCCACGCAGGAAAGCATCAAAGCCTGGTTTGCAGCCGGGGTAGCCTGCGTCGGCATCGGCTCGAAGTTGATTGCAGAAGAATGGATCGCCGATCGGCAATTCGAGGCCGTGACGAAGAATGTCGCGCAGGTGTTGGCCTGGATTGAGTCGAGCCGGGGCGCCCGTTAGAGATACGATGGGTGCGGTGGGCGGGGAAGAATAACCCATTTTTTCGCACGCCGTCTGCGGCGCGCGAAAAAATAAACAAAAAAACTCTCTCTTCCCGGTTTGTGGGTGGCACCTCATAGAAAAAGGGCCCCGGATGGAATGCAAAAAGTCGGTTATTAACCTGACTCACAAACAACCGCACGGGTAGAAAAGACAAGGCTTGAGCAAGTGTAAATCGGAGCGATAAGGAGGTGGGATCGTTACAGAAGAGGAGAGTATGCCCCAATGTATGGCCCCGAGGGTGAAGGATTTATCCATTTCAGTCAATTTAGAAAGGATATGAAGATGCGTTTTCAACCGTTCCGCCTGATTAGTTTGTTGCTCATTGTCACCATGCTGTTCTCTGCCTGCGGCGCGCCGGCCACGGCTCCCGCGACTCAGGCCCCTGTCGCCACGGAAGAAAAGACCGCTGAACCGGCCACGGAAGAGCCTACCGCTACGGCTGTCCCCGCCACGCCCACGCCTGCCGGCCCTGTTTCCCTCGGGATCGTCTGGTGGGGTTCGCAGACCCGCCACGATCGCACCATCCAGGTCCTCGATATGTATAAGGCGGCGAATTCCAATATCGATATGCCTTATGAGTTCTCCAGCTGGGGTGATTACTGGACTTTGATGAATACCAAAGCCGCCGGCGGCCAGATGCCCTGCATTATGCAGCAGGATTATGCCTACATGGAAGAATGGGTCTCCCGCGGTTTGTTGATTCCTTTGGACGAATACATCAAATCGGGCGTCATCGACGTTACCGACATCCCTGAGAACTACCTTACCGGCGGCAACCTCGACGGCAAACAATACGGCGTCACCCTCGGTGTAAATTCACAGGCCTTCGTGCTCGATACCGACGCCTTCGGCAAAGCCGGCGTCGATCTTCCGGCCGCCGATTGGACCTGGAAGGATTTTGAAGACATTTCCCTGAAACTGCATGAGAAACTGGGCGTCTGGGCTATGGGCGTCGATCTGGATGCCGAGTCCATGTGGAAATCGCTCTACCTGGGCCATGGCCAGTGGGTCTTCTCCGAAGACAACAGCAAGATCGCCTACACCGACGATCAGCCCTTCATCGACTATTTCAACATGATCCTGCGCCTGCAAAAGGCCGGAGCCATCCCGAACGCCGAAGAGGCTGTGGAATTCAAGGATCTCGGACCCGAAGTTCAGCCCATCATCACCAGCCGCGCCGTGATGGACTATCGCTGGAGCAACCAGCTCTCCGCCGTCATGAAAGCTGCCGGCGACGGCCGGAATTTCAAGCTCTGGCCTCTGCCCCGCCCCGAAGGCGGCAAGTCGGAAAATTACATCAAGCCTTCGATGTTCTTCGCCATCACCTCGAGCTGCGAGAACCCCGAAGAAGCTGCCAAATTCATCAACTACTTCATCAATTCGATTGAGGCCAATGAAGTTCTGCTGGCCGAGCGCGGCGTTCCCGGCCCCGCCAAAGTGCGCGAAGCCCTGTTGCCCAAGCTCGATGCAGCCCAGAGCGAAACCTTTGCCTTCATCGATCTGATCAGCGCCGACTCCCAGCCGGTCCCGCCGGCCGATCCCAAGGGTTGGGGCGACATCCGCGCCAATGTCTATAAGGCGCAGTTCTCCGATCCCGTGCTCTACGGTCAGATTACCCTCGAAGAAGGTTTGAAGATCCTGCGCACCGAAGTCGATAAGATCCTGGCCGAAAACGCCAAGCCATAGTCCGTATGTAAAGTACTCATGGTTTCGCCGGCCTGAAAGGCCGGCGAAACCATGAGATGGATTTTTAACCAAAAAGCTGATGGGAGAAGACGAGTATGAGTCAAGCGATCGCCTCCAACGCGGCTACTGAAGTGCTGAAGAGTAAGAGCGCCGCCAAAACCAAATCCAAAGATTTCCGACGCGACAATCTTACCGGCTATTTGTTCATTGCCCCCTGGTTGATCGGGTTCTTTCTGTTCACCTTTATCCCAATTGTGATCTCATTGGGATTGGCTTTCACCGATTACGATCTGCTGGGGGACTGGAGTTTCGTCGGTCTCGATAATTTTGTCCGGATGTTCACTCAGGACCCGCGTTATTTTAAAGCCCTGGTGGCGACGTTCAAATATGTAGTCTTCGCTGTGCCGTTGCGCCTGATCTTTGCTCTGGCGCTGGCCATGTTATTAAATTCCAAGCGCAAGGGCGTCTATTTTTATCGCGCCGCTCTCTATGCACCTTCGGTGGTCGGTGGCAGCGTGGCCGTCGCTGTGATGTGGCGGCAGCTCTTCGGCAACCAGGGGGTGATCAATTCTTTATTGGAAGGCATCGGTCTGAACGGCGTGAGCTGGTTAGGCAATCCCAACACGGCCATCTGGACCCTTATTATTCTGGCTGTTTGGCAGTTCGGCTCTCCCATGCTGGTTTTTCTGGCGGGACTGCGGCAGATTCCGGCCGAACTCTACGAAGCTTCGGCCATCGATGGCGCCAACAGCTGGGAGCGTTTCTGGAAGATCACCCTGCCTTTGTTGACTCCGATCATCTTCTTCAATCTGGTGATGCAGACTATTTCCGGCTTCAAGGTCTTCACTCAGGCCTTCGTCGTCACCGGCGGCGCGCCGCTCGACACCACCCTCTTTTACGCGCTTTATCTCTACAACCGGGCCTTCGTCACTTTCCAGATGGGCTACGCTTCGGCTATGGCCTGGGTCCTGTTGGCGATCGTCGCTGTGCTGACTGCCATCAGCTTTAAGCTCTCTTCGTACTGGGTCTTCTACGAAACGAAAGAGGTGTAAGACCATGCAACTCGTACAATCCCGCACCCGCAATACGGTAGCGACAGTTTCTTATCATGCTCTGGCTCTGGGGCTCAGTTTCTTCATGCTCTATCCGATTCTGTGGCTTTTTGCCAGTTCGTTTAAGAGCAGCGATGAGATCTGGACCAATATCAATTCATTGATTCCGTCATCTTTACATTTTGAGAACTACATCAACGGCTGGTCCGGCTTTGGCGGCATTACCTTCACGACCTTCTATTCCAATTCGTTCTTTTATGCCGTTACGGCTACGATCCTGACGGTCTGTTCATCGGCTCTGATCGCTTACGGCTTCTCGCGCATTAACTTCAAGGGGCGTTCGATTTGGTTTGCCATCCTGATGATGACGCTGATGCTGCCCAATCAAGTGCTGATCATCCCGCAATACATTATCTTCAACAAGCTCGGCTGGATCAACTCTTTCCTGCCATTGATTGCGCCGGCGATCGGCGGCAATGTCTTCTTTGTTTTTATGATTATGCAGTTCATCCGCGGCATTCCGCTGGACCTGGATGAAGCAGCGCAGATCGACGGCTGCGATCGGGCTCAGATTTTCTTTCGGATCATTCTGCCCAACATCGTGCCGGCGTTGGTCACCGCAGGGATCTTTTGTTTCTACTGGACCTGGGAAGACTTTATGATGCCGTTGATCTATCTGGGCAAGCCGGCCTTGTTCACCGTCTCTGTGGCGCTGCGCTCTTTTGCCGATCCGGCCAGCGCGACGGACTGGGGCGCGATCTTCGCCATGCTGGCGCTCTCGATCGTGCCGGTCTTTGCGATCTTCGTCTTCTTCCAGCGCTATCTGGTGGAAGGGATTGCCACGACCGGGTTGAAGGGGTAGACGCTTTTATGGAACGCAAACGCTACGCATTGGTGGGGACCGGTTCGCGGGCGCGGATGTATGTCGATGCGCTGACCCGGACTTATGCCGATTTTACCGAACTGGTCGGTTTTTGCGACCTTTCTCAGACGCGGATGGACTGGTACAACCGTTATTTGCAGGAGGGCGTGGGCTTTTCGCCCCGCCCTACCTATCTCGCCGCCGATTTCGACCGGATGATCGATGAGACCCGGCCCGACGGGGTGATCGTCACGACGGTGGATGCCACGCATCACCACTATATCGTCCGGGCTATGGAGTTGGGCTGCGATGTCATCACCGAAAAGCCCATGACCACTGATGCCGGCCGGGCGCGGGCCATTTTCGATGCCATCGCCCACACCGGGAAAAGCCTGCGCGTCACTTTCAACTATCGCTATGCGCCGGCTTATACCAGACTTCGCGAATTGATTATGAGCGGCGTCATCGGGCGCCCCCTGGCCGTCGATTTTTCCTGGATGCTCGACACCAGCCACGGCGCGGATTATTTCCGCCGCTGGCACCGCGAAAAGGAAAACAGCGGCGGCCTGCTGGTGCACAAGTCCACCCATCATTTCGATCTGATCAACTGGTGGATCGATTCCTATCCCCAGGAAGTTTTTGCGATGGGCGATCTGCTCTTTTACGGGCGTGAGAATGCGGAAGTCAGGGGCGAACAGTACAGCTACAAGCGTTATACCGGCGTCCCCGAAGCCCGAAACGATCCTTTCGCGCTTTTCCTCGATGAGAACCCCACTTTCAAGGGACTTTACCTGGATGCTGAAGTCGAAAGCGGCTATCTACGGGACTGCAACGTCTTTGGAGAGCCGATCACCATCGAAGATACCATGGCGGTGACGGCTCGTTATTGCAACGGCGTGGTTCTTTCTTATTGTCTGGTGGCCTATTCTCCCTGGGAGGGGATGCGCGTTTCGATCACGGGAACCAAAGGGCGCGTCGAGTTGGAAGTCGTAGAACAGGTCTTGCATCTCTCCAACAGCACGGCGGCTGCCAGTAAAGGCACCTTCAAAGAGACCCATTTGCGCGTCTATCCCATGTTTGGTGCCGCCTATGAAGTGGAGGCTCCGGCCGGCGAGGGCGGGCACGGCGGCGCCGATCCGGTGATGCTGGCGCAGCTCTTCGATCCTGCCGCGCCCCTCGATCCGTTCGGCAGGGCCGCCTCTCATATCGACGGCGCCGCCTCCATTTTGCTGGGCATCGCCGCCAATGAATCCTTGCGTATTCACCGGCCGGTCAATGTAGCGGAATTGTTGAATTTTGATGTTTTTTCGCGCGCCGTCTACGGCGCGCGAAAAAATAAATAAAAATTCTCGACCTGTGCGGTCAGCATTTCAGCGTCCCGCAAAAGACTTTGGTTCGGGTTGAAGCGACGCGCTGGATGGGCAGAGAGAAGTTATTTTTATTTTATGTTTTCGGCGGCTTCAGAAAGCCGCCGAAAACATGGGCTTTTCTTTTCTCTTGTTTTTCGCACCTACCGCACAGGTTAAAGATTTTCTTTTTACGTTTCACGTTTTACGTTTTACTCGGGAGAGCACACTACATGATCGAGAAAGTTTATCCTGCTTCTACGGTAACCTGGGAAGGATCGACCTACAGCCTGGCCCGGGATGAAAACGGCCGCCGTCTGTTGATCGTGCAAGGCGATCATTCCGGCTTTGAAGGCGCAGTTGAGAACGGCGAACTCTTCTGCCCACTGACCCATGTCAATGCCGATGCCTTGCGAGCCCGCCTTCCCTGGCTCACTCCGGTTCCCCTGGGCCTCGAGCCTTCGGCCGGGATGGGCGACCGTTTGGGACTGGCGACGCCCGGCCATGTGCGAGCCATCCGCGGCTCCGGGGTGGCCCCCATTTTCGCTCAGCAATCCATGCGTGAGAATGCCCGCACCCGCCGCACGCCGCAGCAGGTGATGGACGATGCCATGTGGGGCCTCTTTCAAGAGGGCTGGCGCGAGCCCTGGGGCGCCGACGCCGACCATCTCAAAACGCTCGACGATATCGCACTCTGCGCCGCAGTCGGCTACACTTTTTTCACCGTCGATCCCGGCGATCATGTCGACAATGCCGCGCATACCGATTCGCCTGCCGTTCTGGAGGAAAAGCTCGGGCAATTGCCCTGGGCCGAACTGGAAGATTCTCCGGCGGCCCTACGGGCGCGCTATCTGAATAGAAAATTCGACCTGGGAGCTTTCTCTCTGGCCTTCGACGAAGAATCGCTGGCGCGGGCTGCCTGTAAATACAGTCGCGCCGTCGCTCATGCGGTGGCCATGTATCGACGACTGGTCGAGGTCAAAGCCGGCGGCTCTTTCGAGCTGGAAGTTTCGGTCGACGAGACCGACACCCCTACTTCGCCGCTCGAACATCTTTTTATCGCCGGCGAGTTGTGCCGGTTGGGCGTCGTCTGGATCAGTCTGGCGCCCCGCTTTATCGGACGCTTCGAAAAGGGCGTGGATTACATCGGAGATCGGGATTTGTTCAAAGCCGAGGTCGAACGTCACGCGGCTGTAGTGCGGAGCTTCGGCGGTTACAAGCTGAGCCTGCATTCCGGCTCCGACAAATTCAGCATCTATCCTATCGTGGCCGGCCTGATGGAACGGCAGGTCCACCTCAAGACTGCCGGCACGAGTTATCTGGAAGCGCTGCGGGTGCTGGCCGTTGTCGAACCGGAGCTTTTCTGCGAGATCCTCGATTTTGCCCGCGGCCGTTATCCGCTCGAACGCGCCACCTATCACGTTTCGGGCGAGGTAGAGAAAGTGCCGTCGGCAACCGGGATGGAAGTCAACGATCTGCCCTCGCTGCTGGAACAGTTCGACGCCCGACAGGTTTTGCATGTCACCTATGGTTCCACGATGGACCTGTTCGGCAGCCGCATTCTGGAGAGCCTCGATGCCCACGAGGAAGCTTATTATCTGGGCCTCGAACGCCACTTCAAGCGGCACGTGGAACCTTTTAGTAGACAGTAGTTTTTTATTATTTTTTCGCGCGCCGAAGGCGCGCGAAAAAATAACCTTCTTTTTCCGAGGAAAGGATCATTCATGGAGACCATCCATTACGATTTTGATCTGGTGGGCAAGGTAGCCGTCGTTACGGGCGGCGGTGGGGTGTTGTGCCGCGCTATGGCGCTGGCCCTGGCCCGGGCCGGCGCATCCGTCGCCGTTCTCGACCTCTTTGAAGCCGCGGCTCAGACCGTCGTGACTGAGATCGCTGCAAGCGGCGGGCGCGCTCTGGCTGTCCGCTGTGATGTCCTGGATAAGGGCAGTATTGAAGCGGCAGCGGCGGAGATCCATGATGGCCTCGGCCCTGTCGATATTTTGATCAACGGCGCGGGCGGCAATAAGTCGCAGGCCTCTACGGATGCGGAGCGCAGTTTTTTCGATCTGCCGGCTGAGGCTTTGCAGTGGGTCTTCAACCTCAACTTGATGGGGACAATCCTGCCCTGTCAGGTCTTTGGACGAAAGATGGCCGAACGCGGCGCCGGAGTCATCCTCAATATCTCTTCGATGAACGCGCTGCGGCCTTTGACCCGCATTCCGGCCTATTCCGCAGCCAAAGCCGGCGTGAGCAATTTCACTTCCTGGCTGGCGGTGCATATGGCCCAGGAATATTCCCCCCACATCCGCGTCAATGCGTTGGCGCCCGGCTTTTTCCTGACCGAGCAGAACCGGTTTTTGTTGACGAAAGAGGGCAGCGGCGATCTGACTCCGCGGGGAGAATCGATTTTGGAGCATACGCCGATGGGGCGGTTCGGTACGCCCGACGATTTGCTGGGTCCGATGCTCTGGCTGGTCTCTCCGGCTTCGGCTTTTGTCACCGGCATTGTCGTGCCCGTCGACGGCGGATTTTCCGCTTTCGGTGGGGTATAGGATTAAAAATTTATTTTTCACGTGCCACTAGAGGGTAGGATCACAGTTAACCGTGGACGAATTTTCTCTGCCAAAAAGTGTGTCAAAAATGTTTTTTTCTACCCCTCATATCCCCCCTGCCCCCCTTCTCCCCCCGCAAGCGGGGGAAGAAGGGGGGTATAAAAGGCGTTTTGTGGCACGCCGCGTGCGCGGCGTGCCACAAAACGCTTAACCATCCCCCCTTTCCCTTGGGGGAAAGGGGGGGCAGGGGGGGATAGGGGGAACGAAAGAGCGTTTTGGGCAATTTTATCTGGCGACCACGATTTCCTGGAGATCTACCCGCTGGAAGCGGCGCGTGAAAAATAAAGGATTTCGGAAAAACCATATCAGGAGTGCATTATGTCCGATTACCCTGAAGCCGCACGCCCGGTCGTCGAACTGGAACCCAAAGCCGATTTCTTCATCGGCATTGATTCCGACGGCTGCGCTTTCGATACGATGGAGATCAAACACAAAGAATGCTTCATCCCCAACATCATCAAATACTGGGATCTGCAACCGGTCTCCCGGTATGCCCGGGAAGCGGCGGAGTTCGTCAATCTCTATTCCAAATGGCGCGGTGAAAACCGCTGGCCGGCCTTGATCAAAGCCTTTGATCTGCTGCGCGAACGCAAAGCCGTCCAGGCGCGGGGCTTCGAGCCGCCCGCCGCTCCCAAAATCCGCGAATTTATCGCCGCCGACGACTATCCCAAAAGCAACAGCGGCCTGCGGGATTACATGAAGGCTCATCCCAATGACTCTGAACTGGAGCGGGGTTGGGCCTGGACTGTGGCCGTCAACGACATGGTCTCCGACATGGTCCACGGCGTGCCTCCCTATCCCTTTGTCCGCAAGACGTTGGAGTTCCTGACGGGTAAAGCCGACATCATGGTCGTTTCGGCGACCCCCGTCGAAGCGCTGGAGCGCGAGTGGGCCGAGCACGATCTCGCCGGCTATGTCCGCGTCATCGCCGGACAGGAGATGGGATCCAAGAAACAGCTCTTGCAATGGGGCGCTGCTTCCAAATATGCCGCCGGCCATGTGTTGATGATCGGCGATGCTCTGGGCGATCTCCGCGCTGCGCGGGCCAATCAGGCGCTCTTCTATCCCATCAACCCGGGTTATGAAGCGGAATCCTGGCAACGTTTCTATGAAGAGGCGCTCCCTAAATTTATGGCCGGGGATTATGCCGGGGAATACGAGAGCCGCTGCATCGCAGAGTTCGAAGCCTTTTTGCCCGAGACGCCTCCATGGGCGGCCTTGTGAGGGATGGAAAAGACGAAGAGATTTCACCGCAGAGGCACAGAGGACACAGAGAAGAAGAGCGGAGATTTGTTTTAAACAAACGCCGGTGCGGTTAGCCCGGACAAGCGGGAGAAAAAAAGCCGGGGGGTTGGCGCGCATTCTTATGCGCGCCAACCCCCCACCAACAAATTCTCTCTCCTGATCCTGCGCGTCGTAGCTTACGAAAAAAATGCCGGGTGCGGGACGTAAAAAACTGCTGTAAGCCAAATCTGCGAACAACCGTGTGACGTGTTTTGATAAGGGAAAAAAGTATATGAGGGAAGGTATGGTCGGAACCGGATTTGTGGATCGTTATCTCACTGCTGCGGAAACGGAGTCGATTCTCGCGGAGGCGCTGGCCTCTGTGCCTTTAGATGGCCGGCGCGTCCTGATCGTTATCCCCGATGCCACACGCACGGCTCCCATTCCCTTGATGTTCCGCCTTTTCCACCAATTCCTGGGGACCCGGGTCGCGGCGCTGGACTATCTCGTTGCCCTGGGGACCCACCCTGCCATGGCGGAAGCGGAACTCAACCGGCTGGTCGGGATCAGCGCCGAAGAACGAACCACCACTTATGCCGGCGTGAAGATTTTCAACCATCGGTGGGATCTGCCCGAGACTTTTACCACCATCGGCGTCATTCCGGCCGCCGAAGTCGAAACGATCAGCGGCGGGCGGCTCTCGCTGGATGTTCCGGTCGCGATCAATCGGTTGATCTTCGATTACGATCAGATCATCATCTGCGGCCCGGTCTTTCCGCATGAAGTCGTCGGGTTCTCCGGCGGAGCCAAATATTTCTTTCCCGGCATCGCCGGCCCCGAGGTGATCAATTTTACCCACTGGCTGGGCGCTTTGCTCACCTGCAAAGAGATCATCGGTTCGCATCCTACGCCGGTGCGGGCCGTCATCGATCGGGCGGCTTCCTTCATTTCTGTTCCGTGGCTGACCTGCAATATGGTGACCACCCATGACGGATTGGCGGGACTCTATTTCGGCACTTATGCTGAGGCCTGGCCGGCTGCCGTAGAGCTTTCTCGCCGGCGGCATATCCGGTATGTGGATCAGCCTTTCCAACGGGTGCTCGCGATTATGCCGGCTATGTACGACGATCTCTGGACTGCGGCCAAGGGAATGTACAAACTGGAGCCGGTCATCGCCGACGGCGGCGAAGTGGTCATCTATGCGCCGCATATCGAGGAAGTTTCTTATACGCACGGCCGGTTTCTCGATGAAGTCGGCTATCACGTCAGAGATTACTTTGTGAAGCAGTGGGATAAGTTCAGGCATTATCCCTGGGGGGTGTTAGCCCATTCTACCCACCTGCGCGGCGCAGGGACGTACGATGCCGATGCCGCGCTGGAAGTGCCGCGGGTTCGGGTCACGCTGGCGACGCGCATTTCGCAGGAGCGCTGCGCGCGGTTGAATTTGGGCTATCTCGATCCGGAATGCGTCGTTCAGGCGGAATGGGAGAACCGCGAATCCGCGGGAATCCTGGTTGTGCCCCATGCCGGCGAGACATTGTATCGTTTGAACGGGAAGTAACAATTTTTTATTTTTCTCGCATCCTCGCAGGAGAGGGTTAGGATCACAGTTAACTGTGGATGAAATTTTACTGCAAAAAAAGTATGCCAAAAATGTTTTTCTATTCCCCCTCATATCCCCCCTGCCCCCTTCTCCCCCCGCAAGCGGGGGAAGAAGGGGGAGTATAAAATGCAATTTGTGGCCCGCCGCGGCCGCGGCGGGCCACAAATTGCTTAACTTTCCCCCCTTTCCCTCGGGGGAAAGGGGGGCAGGGGGGATAGGGGGAATTAAAAAGCACTCTTTGGTAGTTCTATTGGGCGGACATGGTTTCTTGAGACTTACCCGGGCGCGCGAGAAAGATAAAAAATGGGGATTCAGTCATCAACAAGGAGAATTGTTATGCCATCTGCCGATATCGGGATTGCAGGTTTGGGGGTTATGGGGCGGATGCTGGCCCGTAACCTGGAACGTCACGGCTGGCGGGTCGCCGGCTACGATCTGGACGCTCAGAAGGTCGCTGCCTTCGCCGAATCCGGCAAGCAGCTTTACGGCTACACCGACCCGGCCGAATTTATCGCCGTCCTGGAAAAGCCGCGCCGCATTTTAATCATGGTGCCGGCCGGTCGACCCGTCGACAGCGCCATCGACGGTTTCAAAGCTTATCTGGAAGCCGGCGATCTCTTGATCGACGGCGGAAATTCTCACTATACCGATACCGAGCGTCGCGGCCGCGAGTTGGAAGCGTCGGGATTGCTCTTCATCGGAACGGGAGTCAGCGGCGGCGAATACGGCGCTCTGTGGGGACCGGCCATCATGCCCGGCGGGCAGCCCCAGGCGTGGAGCCATGTCAAACCGCTCTTTGAAGCGATTGCGGCGCGAGTCAATGATGAACCCTGCGTGGCTTATATGGGACCGCGCGGCGCGGGACATTACGTCAAAATGGTCCACAACGGCATCGAATATGCCGATATGCAGCTGATCGCCGAGGCTTACGATCTGCTGCATCGCGGATTGGGATTCAGCAACGCCGAATTGCAGGCCATCTTTACGGAATGGAACGCCGGCGAACTGAAATCCTACCTGATCGAAATCACGGCGCAGATCCTGGGCCGCATCGACGAAGAGACCGGCGAGTCGCTGGTCGAGCTGATCCTGGACGAGGCGCAGCACAAAGGCACCGGGCAATGGACCTCCCAGTCGGCTTTCGACCTGGGAGCGCCGATCCCTACCATCAATGCGGCCGTGACAATGCGCTTTCTCTCGGCGCGCAAGGAAGAGCGCGTGGATGCCTTCAAGGCGCTGCGAAATTCGATGGGCGTAGAAGTGTCGGGCATGGATGCAGCTGCGCGAGAAGCGGCGGTCCAGATGGTGCGCGAGGCGCTCTACGCGGCGAAGATCTGTTCTTATGCTCAGGGATTCGCGCTGCTGCGTTCGGCAAGCCGTGAATATGATTATGAGCTCAATTACGGAGAGATTGCCCGGATCTGGCGAGGCGGCTGCATTATCCGGGCGGTCTTTTTGGATAAGATCCGGGCCGCCTATGCCCGTCGGTCGGATCTGCCCAATCTCCTTTTGGATGAGGAGTTTGCCCGGGCTGTGTCGGTGCGGCAGGATTCGCTGCGGCAGTTTGTCCAGACAGCGGCGGGGCGTGGGATTCCGGCGCTGGCTTTCTGCACGGCGCTGGCCTATTACGATGCTTACAGTTCGCCGCGACTGCCGGCCAATCTGATTCAGGCCCAGCGGGATTATTTTGGAGCCCATACCTACCGGCGTATCGATAAGGACGGCGTTTTCCATACCGAATGGATGGATTGGACGCAGCCGCCGGAAGGGTAGAGACAACATATGAATTTTTATTTTTTCGCGCGCGTCAGCGCGCGAAAAAATAAATAAAAAAGGAGTGATGGAGATGCCCAAAAATGTCATTGTTGCACAAAGCGGCGGCCCGACTCCCGTCATCAATGCCTCACTGCGGGGCGTCATCGACGGCTGCCGGGCCTACCCCGACCGCTTTGGGACCGTCTATGCCGGCGTTCACGGCGTGGAAGGCGTCCTGAAAGAAGAATTACTCGATCTTTCGGCTCAGCCTGCCGATGAAATTGCGCTGCTGAGTTCAACCCCGGCCGCGGGCGCCTCGGGAACCTGCCGTTACAAGCTGAAGAGCAAGCAGCAGGAGGATTTCGACCGCTTGATCGCCGTCTTCAAAGCGCACGACATCGGCTATTTCTTTTACAACGGCGGCAACGATTCGATGGATACCGCGAATAAAGTGGCGGCGCTGGCCCGCGAACGCGGCCTCGACCTGATTGCCGTCGGCGTTCCCAAAACGATCGACAACGATGTCGGCGATGCCGAATTCAAAGTGATCGATCATACGCCGGGATACGGCAGCGTGGCCCGTTACTGGGCCTTGAATATCCAGAATGCCAACCAGGAAAATATGGGCTCCTGCCCGGCCGATCCGGTGCTGGTCATCCAGGCGATGGGGCGCAAGATCGGCTATATCCCGGCGGCGGCCCGGCTGGCCGATCCGCAGCGCGAGATGCCTCTCTTGATCGTGATGACCGAATCGAAGATCACGCTGCCCGAGCTGGCCGATCAGGTCAACGGGCTGCTCAAGCAGCAGGGGCGGGCCATCGTGGTGGTCAGCGAGGGATTCGATGCCGGCGATATCGGAGCCCGCAAGGACAGCTTCGGCCATGCCGAATTCGGCGCGAGCCAGCAGCAGGTGGCGCAGGCCGTGATCAATTATCTCAACGGCGTGGGGCTGGCGGCTCACGGTTCGGCCCGGGCCAATATTCCCGGCACCGATCAACGCCATGCCATGATCTATGCTTCGACGGTAGATCTGGAAGAGGCTTATCGCGTCGGGTTGAAGGCGGCGCAGATCGCGGCTGAGGACGGCTCGGGCTATATGGCGACAATTTTACGCAATCCCGGGCCCTATTATCAGGTGCGTTATGACAAAGTGCCGTTGGAAGTGGTGGCTAATTCGGAGCGTTTCTTCCCGGAGGCCTGGATTGCGGCTTCGCGCACCGATGTGACGGATGAATATGTGGCCTATGCGCGGCCGTTGATCGGGGATCACTGGCCGTCGATCCCGTTAGTGAATGGGATTCAGCGCTTTGCGCAGCTGCGGCCCATTTTTGCGGAACAAAAATTGGGGGTCTATGTGCCGCAGGCCTATCGGTAGGTTGTAAAAAATAAACGACCTGTGCGGTTAACATTTTAGCATCCCGCAAGAGGCTTGTGCGGGGTAAAAGACGACGCGCGGGATGGCGGGAGAGAATTTTTTTGTTCATTTTTCGGCGGCTTTCTGAAGCCGCCGAAAAATGGCCTTTCTTTTTCATGTTTTTCGGGCTTATTGCAGAGGTTGAAGTAAGTTTATATTTTCGCGCGCCTTCTGAGGCGCGCGAAAATATAAAAATAAAATAAGGAGTGGCTATGAAACGCGCTTATGGTTCGATTGTTTTGGGATTGGCCAGCGCTTTTTTGATGCTGGTTCTGGTTTTGAATGTCGTGCCGGCTAGGGCAGCGCATACCATTGCCTTTTCCGACGACTTTGAAGACGGAAATGCCGACGGCTGGACGGTTCAATCCGGCAACTGGAGCGTGGCGACTGACACCACGCGGGTTTATTACGGCGTCAACAGCACCGCCAACAATGCGCGAACCGTTATTACCGAGACGGGAGTCGCCGGCTCTAACCTCTGGACCGATTATTCACTGCGGGCCCGGGTCAAAGTGGTGAGCGGTACCTATTTCGGCATGCTCATGGTCCGCTATCAGGATGCCCGGAACTATTATTTTGTGACCCTGCGGACCAACGGAACCGTGGAACTGCGGAAATTCTACAACAATAGTTCTGCGGGGACCCTGGGAAGCGCGACCAATGTCGTCACGACGGGAGTCTGGTATACGGCGGAGGTCCAGGTGCGGGGGCTCGACTTCCGGGTCTTGCTCAACGATCAGCCCATTATCACCGCCACCGATACCTTCTCCGCCACTCCCTATTTCACCCAGGGGACCGTGGCCCTGGGCGTGGATCGGTCCGGCGTTTACTTTGACGATGTGCAGGTAACCGACCTCCGCGTCTTCACGTTGACCACCGTTGCGGTGGGCGACGGTCTGATCCAGAGCACGCCGGCCGGGATCGATTGCGGCGCTACGTGCAGTGCTGTTTATGATGCCGATACCGTCGTTACGTTGACCGCGGTGCCGACGACGGGTTCTGCCTTTGCCGGCTGGATCGGGGCATGCAGCGGGCAGGGGGAATGTGTTGTGCCGATGACCGCCTCCCGCATGGTGACGGCTGTCTTCGCGCCGGAGGCGCAGCCGGCGATGGTCATCTACAAAACCGGCAGCGGCCATGGGACCGTCGCCAGCGATCCGGCGGGAATCGATTGCGGCCCGATCTGTTACGCCGGTTTTGCGGCCGACAGCGTCATCACCCTGACAGCTACCGCCGACGGGGATTCTATTTTCAGCGGCTGGAGCGGCGCCTGCACCGGCAGCGCTTCGACCTGCACCGTCACGATGGCGGCAGCCCGGAATGTCACGGCCTCCTTTGCCATTCAGATTTTCGACCTGAACGTCGTGCGCGACGGCACCGGCGGCGGGACCGTGACGAGCGTCCCGGCCGGGATCAACTGCGGCAGCGCTTGTTCGGCTTCCTATAACATCAACACCGTCATTACCCTGACGGCCGTACCGACGACCCATTCCCGTTTTGCGGGCTGGAGCGGCGGTGGCTGCACGGGCATCGGAAGCTGCATCGTTACGCTGGGCGGCGCTCAGACCGTCACCGCCACGTTTGATTGGATCACTTACACCCTGACGAGCCATCGGATCGGCAGCGGTGCGGGCAGTCTGAGCAGTTCACCGGCGGGGATCGATAATTGCACCGGCGAAAGCTGTTTCGCCGTCTTCAATTCCGGCACTGCCGTCACGTTGACCGCTGCGCCGGCGACCGGTTCGACCTTCACCGGGTGGAGCGGAGCGTGCGCGGGCACGGGAAGCTGCACCACGACGATGGATGCCGGCAAAGAGATCACCGCTGAGTTCTCCTTGATCCCTTATCCTTTGACGATCTATACCGGCGGCAGCGGCAGCGGCGTGGTCACCAGCAGCCCGAACGGCATCGACTGCGGCGTCACCTGCTCGGTCAATTTCGATTACGGCTCGGTCATCACTCTGACGGCCGTTCCCACCACCGGATCGATCTTTGTCGGCTGGTTGGGCGGCGGTTGTACGGGGAACGGCGTGTGCGTCATGCCGATTGAGTCAAGCGAGACAATCACCGCCGTCTTTGCGGCGGCGGCGCAGCCGATGCTGGTCACTTATGCCGGCGGCAACGGCAGCGGTTCGATCGCCAGTCTGCCGGCGGGGATCAACTGCGGGGCGACCTGCTACGCGAGCTATGTCACCGGCACCGTCGTCACCCTGACCGCGACCCCGGCGGCCGGATCGCACTTCCTGGGCTGGTGCGGAGCCTGTACCGGAACCGGCGCGTGCCGGGTTACGATGGCGGGGTCGCAGCGGGTGCGGGCGGTCTTTGCCCGCGATTCGGCGGCGCTCTTGCAGGACAACTTCGAGGCCGGGACCGGTCAATGGACTCCGGTGAGCGGCAGTTGGTCGATCACCACTGATGGGACGGCCGTCTACAGCCAGTCTTCGACCACCGTGCAATCGCTGGCGGTGGCGGGCAGTACCGCCTGGACCGACTATGCCATTCAGGCGCGGGTGAAGCCGGAAGGCGGGAAGTACGGGATGCTGGTCGTGCGGCAGTCGGGCGGGGAATATTATCTTATGGCCCTGCGTACCGACAACGGCAAGATCGAACTGAAGAAGATGGCGGCGAACGGCTCTTCGGTAGGGCTGGGCAGCGTCAATGCGGGGATTGTCCCGGGCGTCTGGTACACGGCCACCTTTGAAGTGGTGGGGAATACTTTGCGCGCCTTCGTCAACGGCGTGCCGGTCATCACGCGTACCGATACCAGCGCCACACCGCCGCTGACTCGCGGTTCGGTCGGTCTGGGGGCGTTGAATACCGGGGTGGAATTCGACGACGTGATCGTTACCAATCTGGTGCCGATTTATACCCTGGAGATCCATCACGGCGGAAGCGGCACGGGACATGTGAGCAGCGCGCCGGCCGGGCTGGATTGCGATTTGCACTGCCGGGCGGAGCTGGATCGCGGCAGCGTGATCACTCTCACGGCGACCCCCGACGCCGGCTCCAGCTTTGTCGGCTGGATGGGCGCGGGCTGCTCCGGTCCCGGTCCCTGCGTGATCGTTTCCGATGCGTCGAAGTCGGTGACGGCAATTTTCGCCGCGACAGCGCGGCCCAACCTGATCGTTTACAGGGGCGGCACGGGCAGCGGCGTCATCACCAGCACGCCGGCCGCTATCGATTGCGGCGACGGCTGTCTGGGTGACTTTGCTCTCAACACCGTGGTCACTCTGACCGCCGCCCCGAGTCGTTTCTCCGGATTCACCGGGTGGAGCGGCGCGTGCAGCGGCACCGGAGCATGCGTGCTCACCATGGCGGAAGCCAAAGCCGTCACGGCCACCTTTACCTATCTCACCTATCCGCTTACCGTCATCAAAAACGGCAATCGGACCGGCACCGTTACCAGCAACCCGGCCGGCCTGGCCTGCGGCCTCACCTGCACCGTTACTGCCGGCGGCTTTATCACCCTCACCGCCGTGCCCGATCCAGGTTTCTTCTTCGCGGGCTGGAGCGGCGGCGGGTGCAGCGGCCGCGGTGCCTGCGTGGTCGCGATGGACAATGCGCAGCAGGTCACGGCGACCTTCAACTTCTACAGCATCCATTTGCCGATTGTAGCGGGGAATGTGGCTGTTGTGAACCTCTCGCCGATCTATGTCGCGCCGACGGGCAACGATCAAAACAGCGGGACCATCACCGCACCGCTGAAGACTTTGAACCGGGCGCTGGCTTTGATCCAACCGGGACGGACCGTCTATCTGCGCGGGGGGGAGTACTTCTACAGCGAGACCTTCACGCTGACCCAGAGCGCCAATGCCGTCAATCGCTATCGGATCTGGGCCTATCCTGGTGAAACGCCCGTACTCGACTTCTCGGGGGCGGCGTTCGGGATGCGCGGGTTCGCCATCCTGGGCAACTACTGGCACATTAAAGGGCTGGAGATCAAGAATGCGCCCGATAATGCGATCAAGATCGAAGGCAATATGAACATCGTCGAGAACTGCGTCTTCCATCACAACCAGGATACCGGGTTGCAGATCGGGTTGGAGACGACTTCCGTCAACCCGACGGGGAATATCGCGGCCTACAACGAGATCATTAACTGCGATTCGTACCGTAACTTTGATGTGGCGACCAACGGTTCCAATGCCGACGGCTTTGCCTGTAAGTTGAACTCCGGGAAGGGAAATGTTTTCCGCGGCTGCCGCGCCTGGGAGAATTCCGACGACGGGTGGGATATGTTTATTACCAACTTCCCGATCGTGGTAGAAGATTCCTGGACCTGGCACAACGGAGATCGGACCCTCTTCGGGAGTCCGGCCGCCTGGGGCGGTAACGGCAACGGGTTCAAAGTGGGCGGCAATGCCAACAACGGGGCGCACATCCTGCGCAACTGCGTGGCGTTCGACCATCAATACGGCGACGGCTCCGTCACCAAGGGGTTCGATCAGAACCACAATCTGAGCGGGGTGACGATCTACAACTGTACCGCGTGGGACAATCAGACCAACTATTCGTTTACCGAGACCCCGAACGACGGTTCGCACCATGTTTTCAAGAACAATGTGGGGTTCAACTGGACGATCAGCAATGTAGCGACTGTTTCCGATTCCGTGCAGATCAACAACAGCTGGAACCTGACCGTCACGGCGAATATCAGCGACTTTCTCAGTCTGGCGCCGGCACTGGCCGCCGCTCCCCGTCAAGCCGACGGGAGTCTGCCGGCCAACGATTTTGCCCGGTTGGCAGCGGGCAGCGATTTGATCGATCAAGGCGTGGATGTGGGGCTGCCCTATTTCGGGACGGCTCCGGATCTGGGCGCTTTTGAGTTCTGTCCGGCGCCTTAGATCGGGGGACTGGAAGAGTGGAAGATGAAATTCGCGCCGCCCTTGAAGAGGGCGGCGCGAATTACCGTTTTTAATAAGAATGGTTGCTCACAAGAAACGACGGGGAAAAGGTTTTTGATCTTGATGGTAAAATGAGTAAAGATAAGAGGACGTTTTAATCTCAGAAAGGGGGAAGAGAATTTATGTCTTCAAAAGAGCATTCTGAGGGTAGCCGTAAACCTGAGGGGAAAACCGTACCTGCCTCAACTTCTGAGGCTCCAGATATATTATCTCCTCAGTCAATTTCACCGTCAGGATTGTTGAATCCAGCTCGAAATATCGATCCTTCGATGTTAAATCCCCGGAGTTTACTTCAAATTCAGCGGTCATTGGGAAACGGCTCTGTGGGGAACTTATTATCCAGAGCCAGGATGTCTTCTGAGAAAGGGAAGCCTCTTGTTCCATCTATTCAGGAGAATAGAAAATCTTCCCCTGTATTCAGATCCTTGCAAAATAATTCTGGAAAAAAGCCATATATTCAGCGTATGATCATTAGCGACAATATGGAGAAAGATGATCAATACCAGAAAGTAAGGGATTTTCTGATTAAAAATCAGGGGATTCAGGGGAATATAGTGAAACCAGGGGAGGAAGTTAATTTAACTCAGGCAAAATCAGATGAGCCTATTTATGTAATTCAACATGGCTCTGCACCGGGGGAAGATAAGCAGGGTACTATTATGGGGCAAACGCCCCAGATGTTTTTTGCAATGTTAAAAAAAATGGGTTTTAATCCTCAAAAACATACAGGGGATATCGTTCTATATTCCTGTTATTCTGCCTTTAAAAGGCGCGAGGAAGATACCACTTTTGCTCAAGTTCTTTCCCAAATATTAAAGGAAAATGGTTACAAGGGTTCTGTTTCCGGCGTCAACGGGACTCTTAATCCATTTGATAAAAGAAAAGAGGATACGGAAGAATCTTTATGGCAAGGAGATCCGAATTTTATTCGGATCAAAAAAATAAAAGACAGTTTGTGGATGCAACTTGATGAAATGAATCAGGTTGTTGAGCATTTGGATAGGGATAAATACAGTAAAAGAAGCAAGCTCAGGAAAAATGCTTTGGGTAAAGTCAAAACCTATTTGAAGCATGGTTTGTATGCTTTGGAATCATGTGATTTTACGATTAAGGAGTTGGATAAAACCAGCCCGACCGTTATATCATTAAAAAAATGGAGAGAAGAGACTCTGAATTTGTTTATAGAAGTTAATTCATTGATCGGGGATCATACAAGGCTTAATGAATTAGAAAAAGAAAAGCGGCTTAAGTTAAAGGTGGCTCTTGAAAAACTTACTGGACCAAGGCGGAAATATGATTTCCAAATGTTAGAGCAGAGGTATATAAAAGAGAGGTCTGTGTTGGGGGATCGTACCGGTGCAATGAATGACAGTGTGTTTAAGAAACTTGACTTAGTAAAATATAGTTAATCGGAATTGTGATGTTTGAAAACAGCCTTCGCTTGCGGGGGCTGTTTTGTGTGGGCGGATCTGGAAAAGGCTTATGTTTTGGTGCGCCTTCTGAGGCGCACCAAAACATCAACAAAAAAACTCTCTTTCCCTGCTTCGCACTGCGTGTCGTTTTTTCCTGGAAAGCACCTGTTGCGGGACGTTACAAGGCCGGTGCCATAAAGGTTTATTTTCAGGACAGAAGGCCTGCTTTAGAAGATAACGTTTACAAAACGTTAACAATCCTTTAAAGGTCTGTTAATCATCGTGCTGTAATATTAAAATGCGGGCGAAAGCCTTACACGAGACCGGCCGGTCCTGCTTCTGGTTTTCCTAAGCTTTTGCGATATGATGGTTTTGCTGATTGTGCTGAAATTGCAGTTACAGGAGGCGCATATGTTCGACTGGTTTGTCGCAATTCCGGGATCGGTGTTTATCTGGCTTTTCATTTTGGGGGCCTCGCTCTGTATTTTCGGAGCGTGGATCTGGCTCTACCTCATGGACGATTCGGAAAACTACACGCTTCCTCCTCTCAACACCTTAAATCCTCTTTTGTTTGCCGCTTTGCGGGGCGGCAAGGATGCCGTGATCCATACGGCGATTTTCGATCTCTGGCGGCGCGGAGCGATTGCGTTGCAGGATGACGGGCGATTGGTGCGCGTTGCTTCCGGTATTGGGGATGGCGGTGAGGTGTATGCGGCGGTCGAGCAGGCCTTACATGATCCGCACACTCCTCAGGATTTGATTTTGCATTCCGGTCTGCGAAGCCGGGTGGAGCATTTCATGCCCGGGTTGTATCAGGAACTGGAAGCGCTGCATCTCTATCATCCGCAATCGTTCATTCAGTACAAATGGCAGGCTTTTATGGTGGCATTCGGAGCGATCATGGTGGTGGGCGGGGCAAAGTGGCTATTGGGGCTGTCCCGCGGTAAGCCCATCGGCTTTTTAACAATTGCTTTGATTGCGGCGCCGATTCTTTTAGGATTTGTCATCAATCCCTTCTCTGCCGGCGTTTCTCGCCTGGGAAAGGCCTGCCTTGCCAAAGCCTCCTCATGGTTGAACAACCCCAAGCAGGAAGCTTTCACCGCTCATTACGATCAGGCCTGGATTATGGCGATCGGCGGCTATGCGATCTTGCAGAGTTACACACCTTATGCGGGCTATTGCAAAGCGATGACGCCTGCGATGTCCAGTTCAGGCAGCAGCGGCGGGTGCAGCAGCAGCAGTTGTGGTGGGGGGAGTTGCGGCGGTGGCGGGTGCGGCGGAGGTTGCGGTGGATGCGGAGGTTAAACCGCAGGCCTTTTACCCTTCAAAACTGTTGTTGCAGTGGCATTTAACCGAGCGTTGTAATCTGCGCTGTGCGCACTGTTACCAGGAGAGCTATCAGGGGCGTGAGCTGGCCCCGGCAGATTGGGAAGCGGTTCTGGCACAGTTTGTCGATTTACTCCATTCCGCTCCGACGCGGATTCCGGGTCACATTACCGTTACCGGCGGGGAGCCTTTCATCCTTACGGATTTCTTTGCACTTTTAGAACGCTTTGCCGCTCATCGGCGTGATTTCAGCTTTGCTGTTTTGACCAATGGGACGTTGATCGATGCGGCGGCCGCCCGGCAGTTGAAGGCGCTGGGGGTGGGTTTTGTCCAGGTCAGTGTGGAGGGGACGGAATCCACTCACGAGCGCATTCGGGGGGCGGGAAGTTACCGGCGGGCCGTGACGGCGATTGAGCAGCTGGTCAAGGCCGGGGTGCGGACGATGATCTCTTTCACGGCCCATCGGGACAATTATCGGGAGTTTCCGGCGGTGGCTGAATTGGGATACCGGCTGAAGGCGGCGCGGGTGTGGGCCGATCGGTTGATTCCCCAGGGGCAGGGAGCGGCGCTGTCGGAACTGTTGATGTCGCCGGACGAGACGCATGAGTTTATCCGGATCATGGCGGAGGCCCGCAAGGCGGCTCAACGGCGGTGGTTCAATCACACCGAGATTGCGATGCATCGGGCGCTGCAATTTCTGGAAGGCGGTGGGTTGCCTTATCGATGTACGGCCGGGGAATCCTTACTGACTTTGCAGGCCAATGGGGATCTGCTGCCCTGTCGACGGATGCCGATTGTGGTGGGGAATGTGTTGCAGATGCCGTTGGCGGAACTTTATCAATCCAGCCCGTTGTTGAGGGCGTTGCGGGATCGGGAGCGGATCAGTGTGGGCTGTGAGGCGTGTGCGTTTGCCCGGCTTTGTCGGGGCGGATTACGCTGTCTGGCGTATGCGGTGACGGGGGATCCCTTCCATGCCGATCCGGGATGCTGGTTGAAGAAGGAGACATAAAGGATAAATTCGCCCGCGGCCGAAGGCCGCAGGCGAATTTATAAATAAACCCCCCGCTTCTTTTGGAGAGAAGCGGGGGGAAGAATACCGACGAGCTATCTAAAATAAGCGAATTAATGAAACTGATCTCGAAATTGCGACGCCTGCGTTAAATTTTGTGTCACCCCATCATCGATTGAGCTGGAACAGGATTGGATTGAGTCGGGGCCGGATGTCTTTTGTGGCTGTGTTGCCACCAGAAGAAAAGCCCTGCCATTACTGAGAGCACTCCGCCGATACCTGCCAGGAATTGCAGGGCGCGATAACGTTTGTGGCGCGATTCCTGTTGATGTTGAGCCACTTCGACCAGTTGCTGACCCAGTTTTAACGTGAACAGATCGGGCGGTTCGATCTGAATTAAAGCGGTGGAGAGCCGTTTTTCTAAAGTACTTTGTTCTTCAGGTGTTAACGGTCCCCTGATTCCTTCTGAATCATCTCCTTCAAGTACTTTCATTGAATTCTCCTTTCAATAAAGCGTTTCTTAAGGTGAGCAAAGTTCGATAGTATAAAGCTTTGATGGCCTCCTCGGTTCTTCCCAAAACTTGAGCGATCTCTGCATTGGACATCTGCTGGACAAATTTCAGCAGAATCAGTGCCTTGCGATCTTCCGGCAGGCTGCCGATCAGTTTCAGCAGTTGCTGGATCTCTTCCATTTGGATGAGTTCATCCTGTAACAGATTGGTTTTTATGCCGGGCGCTTCTTCGACATCGTCCAGCGGTGTGATGGGTTGGCGGCTGCGATCCCGGTACCAGTTGACTACCAGATTATGCCCGATTCGAAAGAGCCAGGCTTGAAATGAAGCGCCCCGTTCTTCGTAACGTTGGATGTTTTCCAGGGCCTTAAAGAAAGTTCGCGAAGTTAAATCTTCAGCTTCTGCCAGATCGCCGGTATGACGGTAGTGGTAATTGTAGATGGCTTTAATGTAACGTTGGTAAAGTTTCCCGAAAGCTTCTGGATCATGCTTCGCCTGTTCTACCAGCTCATGCTCATCGACTGCGTCCATTCATTCCCCCTCCTGTGCCGACGCTGTTCCCCGCGGCCGGATTCCCCGCCGCACAGGACATTATAGCCTTTTCCTGGTTTTTTGGGTGTGGTATTATAAGTAATAACACTGTTAGTGCCTGATAGTGACGGTTTGAAATCCCTGTATTTTTGACCTGTGTGGAGGGCAGTTTTGCGTCCCGCAAAGGGCTTTAGTTCGGTACGCGGCGACGCGCTGTGCGAAGCAGGCAGAGAGAGTTATTTTTTATTCATATTTTCGGCGGCTTCAGAAAGCCGCCGAAAATATAAATAAAAACCCCCGTCACTTTGAGGGCGATTCAGTGTTATTACCCTATGATTCCCGATCAATGGAGAGTAATTATGGTAAAAATGAGCCTGGAAGAACGGCGGTCGCAGGCCTCTCTAGGCGGCGGCGTACAGCGTATCGAACAACAACATGCCAAGGGCAAACGGACCGCGCGGGAGCGGTTGGAGATGTTGCTGGACCCTGGGACTTTTACGGAAATCGGTATGTTTGTGACCCATCGAGCCACCGGTTTCAATATGGAAGATACCCATCCACTCGGTGACGGTGTTGTCACGGGGGTCGGCAAGATCGAAGGCCGGCCGGTTTATGTGTTCGCCCAGGATTTTACCGTTCTGGGCGGGTCGTTGGGTGAGGCTCATGGCCGTAAGATTGCCCGTTTGATGGATATGGCCTATCAGAACGGCGCGCCGTTGATCGGGCTTAACGATTCGGGCGGGGCGCGGATTCAGGAGGGCGTCGATTCTCTGGCGGCTTACGGCGAGGTCTTCTATCGCAATGTGCGCGCCTCCGGAGTGATTCCTCAGATTTCGGTGATTTTAGGTCCCTGCGCCGGTGGAGCGGTTTATTCGCCGGCCATCACCGATTTTGTCTTTATGGCGGAAGGGACAGCGCATATGTTTATCACCGGTCCTGAGGTGATCAAGGCGGTGACTCATGAGGCCATCGATGCCGAATCTCTGGGGGGAGCTACGGTCCATTCTGAACGGAGCGGTGTGGCCCATTTTACCGCCCCCGATGAGGAGCAGGTGTTGTCGCAGGTCCGTTGGCTGCTTTCGTATCTTCCTTCCAACAACCTTATGCCTCCTCCCTATCAGGTGCCGGAGGATGATCCTTCCCGGGCCACTCCTGAGCTGGGCGGAATGGTTCCCCTCGATCCGCAACAGCCTTACGATATTCGGACTTTGATTGCCGGATTGGTCGACAATGGGGATTTCCTGGAAGTGCAGGCTGCTTATGCCCAAAATCTGGTGGTCGGTTTTGCCCGCCTGGATGGGTATCCCGTGGGGATTGTGGCCAATCAACCCGAATATCTCGCCGGCGTGCTGGATATCGATGGGGCCGACAAGGGGGCGCGGTTTATCCGCTTCTGCGATGCCTTCCATATCCCGCTGGTGACTCTGGTCGATACGCCCGGTTTCCTGCCGGGTTCCGGTCAGGAACATGACGGCATCATCCGTCACGGTGCCAAGATGATCTATGCCTATTCTGAGGCGACGGTACCCAAGGTCTCTTTGATTTTGCGGAAAGCTTACGGCGGCGCTTATATCGTGATGAGTTCCAAACATCTCGGCGGCGATCTCAATCTGGCCTGGCCTAATGCTGAAATTGCGGTGATGGGACCCGATGGGGCGGTCAAGATCGTTTTCCGCAAGGATTTGGTGGGAGCGCCGGACCCGGCAGCCCGCGAGGCCGAACTGGTGCAGCGTTATCGAGAGGAGCTGGCTGTTCCCTATGTTGCGGCGGCGCGGGGCTATCTCGACGATATCGTTGCTCCGGCGGAGACCCGGGCCCGATTGATCCTGGGGTTGGAATTGTTGCGTGACAAGCGTCAGGCGACTCCGCAGCGCAAACACGGCAATATCCCTCTATAAGGAGCGCGGCATGAAAATCTTGATTGCCAATCGGGGAGAGATTGCGGTGCGGATTATGCGGACCTGCCGGGAGCTGGGACTGCCGACGGTGGCGGTCTATTCCGAGGCGGATCGGGAAGCTTTGCACACCCGTTATGCCAACGAGGCTATCCCGATCGGTCCGACGAGTGCGGCGGCCAGTTATCTCAGCATTCCGGCTTTGCTGGAAGCGGCTCGCCGCAGCGGCGCGGAGGCGATCCATCCCGGCTATGGGTTTCTTTCGGAAAATGCCGATTTTGCCCGCGCGGTGGAAGAGGCCGGAATGCAATTTATCGGACCTCGTCCGGAGACGATTGCGCTGACCGGTGATAAGCTGGCGGCGCGGCGGGCGGCGCGTGAGGCCGGGTTGCCGGTTCTGCCGGGGCCGGATACTCCGCTCAGCGATGAACTTCCGGAAGATCTGGCGGCGCAGGTGAATTTCCCGGTGCTGGTCAAGGCCACCGCGGGCGGTGGGGGACGGGGAATCCGGTTGGCCCGCACCTCCGATGAGCTGTCTCAGATGATTGCGGCGGCCCGGCAGGAAGCCCAGGCGGCTTTCGGCGACGATCGGGTTTATCTGGAGCCGTTGGTGCAGCAGGCGCGACATATTGAGGTGCAGATTTTAGGGGACGGCCATGGGCATATCCTCTGTCTGGGTGAACGGGAATGCTCCATTCAGCGCCGGCGGCAGAAATTGATCGAGGAGGCTCCCGCCCCGGGTCTGACGGAGATCCAGCGCCGGGAGATTTCTGAGTCGGCGATGCGGCTGGCGGCGGCTTTGAATTATCGCAGTCTGGGCACGGTGGAATTTTTGTTGGACGCCGAGGGGCAGTTCCATTTTATCGAGGTCAATCCGCGGATTCAGGTGGAACATCCGGTGACGGAACTGGTCACGCGAATGGATCTGGTCCGCGAGCAATTGCGGCTGGCGGCCGGGCGGCCGTTGCGTTATGCCCAGGACTATGTGGATTGGCGGGGGGTGGCGATCGAGGCCCGGGTGCTGGCGGAAGATCCCAGCGAAGGGTTCCTGCCGGCGGGGGGGACGATCACTTATCTCAAAGAGCCGGGCGGTCCGGGGGTGCGGGTGGACAGTGCGCTTTATCAGGGAATGACCGTCACGACGGATTACGATTCGTTGCTGGCGAAGGTCTGTGTGTGGGGAGAAAATCGAGCGGCCGCGGTTACTCGATTGCGCCGGGCCCTGTGGGAATTTCAGATTGGGGGCGTGGCGACCGATCTGGAATTTCTGCTGTCGATTGTGGAGAGCGTTTCTTTTGTGCGGGGCGGGGTGGATACGACCTATCTGGAAAATTTCCAGACGCAGCCCCGGCCCAATCTGACGCTGGAGCGCGATGCCGCCCTGGCGGCTGCCTTGCTGGCCCATCGGCAGCAGATGGAGCGTTGTGCGTCGACGGCGGCGGCTTCTCCGGCGGCCAATGAATGGCGTGCGACGGCCTGGAAAGAGCAGATGCGCTGAGTTAGTTTGTTATTATTTTTTTTCGCGCGACGGCGAAGCCCCCGCACGAAAAATAAAGGATGTTTCACGGTTGTAAGTTTTTTCAGGAGGGGGAGAGATGACGACTTATTGCGTATCCATCGGTGAGCGGGAATATCAGGTCAAAATTTCGGGCTCTAAAATGTCGGTTAATGGGGAGCCGATCGAGGCGGATTTGATCTCATTAAACGGCCAGGGGCTACATCTTTTTCAACGGGGCGACCAGAGTGTCGAAGTCTATCTCTCGACCCTCGGGCAGGGGGTGTATGATGTGCTGATCGGGGGACGGCGCATTACCACCCGGGTGAGTTCTGGAACGCGGCGGGCTTCGGCGCGGGCCGGCAAGGTCAATGCCGGCGATTTGACGGCGCCGATGCCGGGGTTGGTGGTCAGTGTGGCGACGGCGGTAGGCGATGTGGTGGAGGAAGGTCAGCCGTTGCTGGTGGTGGAGTCGATGAAGATGCAGATGCAGATGAAGGCACCCATTTCGGGAAAGGTGGCGTTGGTGCCGGCCGTTTCCGGCGCGCAGGTGGAAAAGGGGGCGCTTTTAGTGCGTATCGTTCCGGAATGATTTTTTACCTGAGTGGTGGGCATTTTTACATCCCGCAACTGGCATTTTTCAGGTAAAAAGCGACGCGCTGGATGGGGAGAGAGTTATTTTTATTTATGTTGTCGGCGGCTTCAGAAAGCCGCCGACAACATTTTTTTCTTTCTCTTGTTTTCTGGGTTAACGGCCCAGGTGTTTTTTGGGGCGGTAGACAGTTTTAGTGCCTCGCAAAAGGCTTTTGTTGGGTTTAAAGCGACGTGCGGGATGGGAGGAGAGAGTTATTTTTATTTATGTTGTCGGCGGCTTCAGAAAGCCGCCGACAACATTTTTTTCTTTCTTTTGTTTTCCGGGTTAGTTGATCGGTTGAGGATTAATACAGAGGCGCCGAACTTTTTAATTTAATTTGTAAATTCCCCGTCACTTTCCTGGAGAAGCGGTGTTTTATTCTAACGTAATCCCCAAAAGGAAAGCTATGAGCTGAAAAGGAGCGGTGCGAATGGACGACAAGATGATGAGCGCTTTACAGCGCACCCCGATTGCTATTATCGGGAAAGCGGGGCTATTTGCTCAGGCGGGAGATGTTCGTACCTATTGGAATAATATCTATCAAAAAGTCGATTGTATTACCGAGGTTCCCGCTTCTCGCTGGAAGGTGGAAGATTATTACGATCCCGATCCTGCAACTCCCGATAAAACTTATTGCAAGCGGGGCGGTTTTATCCCCGATGTGGATTTCAATCCGGTGGAGTTTGGCCTGCCGCCGAATGTGCTCGAAGTGACCGATGTGGCTCAGTTGTTGGGGCTGGTGGTGGCCCGGGATCTGCTGTCCGACGGCGGTTATGGCCCGCAGCGGGAGTTTGACCGGGACCGTGTCGGGGTGATCCTGGGCGTCTGCGGCGGTTTGAAACTGCTTACGCCGTTGACCAGCCGGCTGCAATATCCTGTATGGGAAAAGGTGCTCAAAAGCAGCGGCCTTTCCGATGCGGAGACGGCCGCCATTGTGGAAAAGCTCAAACTGGCTTATGTCGGCTGGGATGAGAATGCTTTTCCGGGCCTGTTGGGCAATGTCATTGCCGGCCGGATCGCCAATCGTTTCGATCTTGGGGGGACCAATTGTACGGTCGATGCGGCCTGCGCGAGCAGTCTCAGCGCCATTCATATGGCCATCGGTGAATTGGTGGACCATCGCTGCGATATGATGCTGACCGGTGGCGTGGATGCCGATAATTCGATTTTCACTTTTATGTGTTTCAGCAAGACGCCGGCCTTTTCCCGCAAGCAGGAGATCCGGCCTTTCGATGCTCAGGCCGACGGAATGCTGGCCGGCGAGGGGATCGGGATGGTGTTGTTGAAGCGGCTGGCCGATGCCGAGCGTGACGGCGACCGCATCTATGCGGTGATCCGGGGCGTGGGCTCTTCGAGCGACGGCCGTTTCAAGAGTATCTATGCGCCGCGCCCGGAGGGGCAGGCCAAAGCGCTGCGTCGGGCTTATGAGGATGCCGGGTTTGATCCCTCGACGGTCGGGTTGATTGAAGCTCACGGCACCGGCACTCCGGCAGGCGATCCGGCGGAGTTTGAGTCGCTGCGCGAAGTTTTCAGGCCTAACGGCCACGCTCAGTATATCGCTCTGGGCAGTGTGAAATCGCAGATCGGCCATACCAAGGCCGCAGCCGGCGCGGCCGGATTGATCAAGGCGGCGCTGGCTTTGCACCACAAGATCCTGCCCCCTACTCTGCATGTCGATCAGCCCAATCCCAAACTGGATATCGAGCATTCGGCTTTTTATCTGAATACCGGGGCGCGGCCCTGGATCCGGCCGGCGGGTGCGCCGCCCCGGCGCGCCGGCGTGAGCGCCTTCGGTTTCGGGGGGACCAATTTCCACATGGTGTTGGAAGAATATACCGCCGAACAGAGCGGAGCCTATCGGCTGCATGCGGTGGCTCAGCCGGTTCTGCTTTCCGCTGCCACGCCGGCGGCTTTGATCGCGTTGGCTGAAGAGACTCTGGTGAAGCTTTCCGGAGCTGATGCTGCTGCGGCGCGCTTCGCGTTGCACCGGGCCGGCCGCGCTCCTCAGATTCCTCTGGAGCATGCACGGCTGGGTTTTGTGGCCGAATCGCATGAGGAGACGGTGCAGCTGTTGCAGACGGCGTTGGGCCTGCTTAAGAAACAATCGTCGGCGGCCTGGGAACATCCCAAGGGGATCTATTACCGGCCGAGGGGTGAGAAGAGTGCCGGCCGGGTGGTGGCGCTTTTCCCGGGCCAGGGTTCACAGTATGTCAATATGGGCTGCGAGGTGGCGTTGAATTTCCCGCCGCTGCGCGAGATGCTGGCCCGGATGGATGCGCTCTTTCTGGCGGACGGCTTGAAGCCGCTTTCCGATGTGGTCTATCCCATCCCGGGATTTGGGCCCGATGTGGAGAAGGGGCAATCTGAGGCGCTGCGCAGTACGGATTATGCGCAGGCCGGTATCGGGGTTTTCAGCGCCGGGCTTTTCAAGATCCTGACGCAGGCCGGATTCCGGCCCGATTTTACGGCGGGGCACAGTTTCGGAGAGCTTTCGGCGCTCTGGGCGGCCGGTGTTTTCAGCGATGAGGATTTTCTGGCGCTGGTCAAGGCGCGCGGCCGGGCGATGGTTCCGCCGCCCGTGATGGATTTCGATCCGGGAACGATGCTGGCGGTGGAAGGGAATCTGGCGGCGATCGAGGCTGAGCTGCCGGCCTGGGCCGGAGTCTCCATTGCCAATCAGAATTCCAACACTCAGGTGGTGCTGGCCGGGCCGACCGCGGCAGTGAAAGAGGCGCAGACGGCGCTCAAAGCGAAGGGATTCAAGGCGACGGCGCTGCCGGTTTCGGCGGCTTTCCATACGCCGCTGGTGGCGCATGCTTCAGCGCCTTTTGCTCAGGCTGTGGCCGGGGCAGAATTCAGGCCGGCGCAGCTGGCTGTTTATTCCAATACGACCGGGGCGCCCTATCCTGCCGAGGCGGAAGCGGCGCGGCAGATTCTGGCGCAGCATATCTTACATCCGGTGATTTTCAAGACTCAGATCGAGCAGATCTACGCGGCGGGTGGTTATTTCTTTGTGGAAATCGGGCCGCGGCGGGTAGTCACCAGTCTGGTCAATGATATTCTGGCGGATCGGCCGCATGTGGCGGTGGCGCTCAATTCGAGCCGGGAGAAGTCCAGCGATCGTCAGCTGCGCGATGCGGTGGTGCAGCTCCAGGTGGCCGGCCTTCCGGTGGGCGATATCGATCCGTATGGATTGGAATAGTTTTTTGGTATATTCTCGCGCCGCCGAAGGCGGCGCGAGAATATACCCTTTAGAGTTAGTTTTGAATGGAGGGGGAAAACCATGGCGATGATTGTGCGTTTAAACGGCAGTAATTATCTCAGTGAAAAAACACGCGGCGCTTTTGAAAATGCATTGCAGGAAGGTCCGACGGTTAAATCGCAGGCGGCGGCTTTGCCGGTTGCGGCGGCGCCGGCGGTTTTATCTGCCGAAGCGAGCCGGGCCGAGCCGGAAACCGCCCCCGCTGTTTCCGGTGCGGTGGTGGATTATTCTCAGGCCTGGGAGACGTTGGAACGGGGGCTGGCCCAGTCGTTCGACCATCAACAGATGACGCTGAAAGTCCACGAGCAATATCTCGGCAATCAGGCCGACTATGCCCGGCTTTTCTCCGAGCTTTTGCAGCAGCAGGGCGCTATCTTTGCCGGGATCAGCGCATCGCCACAGCAGACGGCTGCGGCCGCGCCGGTGCTGGAGTCGCTTTCGCACAGTATGGCGCGTTTCCATGATTTGCAGGCTGAAACTCTGGAAGTCCACAAGCAATTTCTTTTCCAGCAGGCCGATTATTCCCGGGCCTATGTGGAATTGTTGCAGGAGCAGCATGCGGCGTTGATCCAGGCTCCGGTAAGCGGCAACGGCAGGCATAAATCCAACGGAAATGGGAATGGGAATGGTCACGGCAACCGGGGAAATGGGAAAGAGCATCCATCGGGCAACGGGCGCAATCACGGGAACGGTCACCATCCGGTGGCGATCCCCGGTGCAGTGCCGGTGGTCACCGCACCGGCTCCTGTTTTGACCGCGCCCAGGTCGGCGGCTCCTGTCGCGGCGGCGGTTGTCACGGCTCCGGCTCCTGTGGCGGTGGCGGCAGCTACGGCGCTGGATCTCGCTACCGTGACCCAATCGTTGCTGGCCGTGGTCAGTGAGAAGACCGGCTATCCGGTGGAGATGCTGGATCTGGGGATGGATATGGAAGCCGATCTGGGGATCGACTCGATCAAGCGGGTGGAGATCCTGGGGGCGTTGCTCGATCGTCATCCGGAACTGCCGAAGGTGGGATCTGAGGTGCTTTCTGAGCTGCGCACACTGGGTCAGATTGTCGAGTTTATGGGGACTCAGGCCGGCGGCGAGGCCAAAGCGGTAGACGCCTTTGCTCCGGACGCCGTTGTTGCACCGGAGGCTCCCGCTGCGGGCGTCGATTTTGCGACCGTAACGACTTCTCTGCTGGCGGTGGTCAGTGAGAAGACCGGCTATCCGGCGGAGATGCTGGATCTGGGGATGGATATGGAAGCCGACCTGGGGATCGACTCGATCAAGCGGGTGGAGATCCTGGGGGCGTTGCTCGATCGTCATCCGGAACTGCCGAAGGTGGGATCTGAGGTGCTTTCTGAGCTGCGCACACTGGGTCAGATTGTCGAGTTTATGGGGACTCAGGCCGGCGGCGATGTAAAAAAAAACAGTTAGTTGAACCGGAGCAGGCAATCGAGCCGGGACTCCCTTCACGGGGAGTGACCCTGGCTGCGTTGCCCGCTCCTGATTTTCTGGAATTTGCTTTGCCGGCGGGGCATTGTTGTCTGATTACCGATGACGGTGCGGGGTCTGCGATTGCTCTGGCAAGGCGATTGCAGGGGGACGGTTGGCCTGTGGTCCTGTTGCGTTTTCCGGAAGCGCTGGTGTCGGCGGCGGAACCGCTGCCGGCCGGGCTTCCCTGTCTGACCCTCTCCGATCTGACGGAATCCCATTTACAGGCCCGGCTGGCCGATCTGATGGCGGAGCATGGCCCGGTGGGGGCGTTTATCCATCTTAATCCGATCTCCAGGGGAGAGCTTTTCTCGGAGAAGGAAAAGTCGCTGGTGGAAGGACTCTTTTTGCTGGCAAAGCATTTGCAGCCGGTTTTGACGGCGGCGGGAGCGGAAGGCCGGGCGGCTTTTGTCACGGCGACGCGGCTGGACGGGATGTTGGGACTTTCCGGGGCGGATTTCGGCGTTATTGCCGGAGGATTGAACGGTCTGACCAAGACGCTGGCGTTGGAATGGGAGAGTGTTTGTTGCCGGGCGGTGGATCTCGATCCGGCGCTGTCGGCGGAGGCGGTTGCGGAGGCGATGCGCGTGGAGCTGCACGATCCCGACCGGCGACGGGTCGAGGTGGGCGTCAGTGCTCGCGGCCGTGTGGGGATGGGATCTAAAACGTGAAACTCTCTTCGGAAGTAGACAGCAGCAAGTAGACAGTAGACAGCCCGTGTCGCCGGGGCGGCTCTGGAAAAGGACTATGTTTTGGTGCGCAGGCCCTCTCCCTAATCCCTCCCCCCTGTGGTTGTGAAGGCGCAATGCGCTTCCAGGAGATTCGTGGCGAAGATGCGCTGCCGGCATCGGAGTGAGGGGGAGGGACTTCAGAGTGCGTTGCCGGGGCGGCTCTGGAAAAGGGCTGTGTTTTGGTGCGCCTTCTGAGGCGCACCAAAACATAAACAAAAAAACTCTCTCTTCCGATCCAGCGCGTCGTGTTTTACGGGGAAAGGGCCATTTGCGGGACGCTATGAGGCCGGAGCCATGCCATAGCGCCTGTTTTCAGGACAGAAGGCCCTGCCGGGGGCGGCACCCCGAAGGATGAAAAAGAGCAGAGATTTCACCACAGAGGCGCAGAGATCACAGAGAAGAAGAGAGGAGATTTTCTCTAAATTCTTCTCTGTGTCCTCCGTGTCTATTTGCAATATCTTCGATCTGTGGTGAGTCTTTTCTGGGCCTATTTTCAGGACAGAACACCATGCCGGGGGCGGCACCCCGAAGGATGAAAATTCAGCGGAAGTAGACAGCCGCAAGTAGACAGTAGACAGCCTGTGTCGCCGGGGCGGCTCTGGAAAAGGGCTATGTTTTCGCGGGCTTTCTGAAGCCCGCGAAAACATAAACAAAAAAACTTTCTCTCGCCATCCCGCGCGGCGTATCAGGACGAGAAAAGATCATTTGCGGGACGTTACAAGGCCGGGGCCATGCCATAGAGCCCTATTTTCAAGACAGAAGGCTGGAGTATATGAACAGCAAAAGCAATTTTCCGGCGGTACGCGCCGAATCGGTTTTTCTGGTCAGCGGGGGGGCCCGCGGCATTACCGCGCATTGCGTGGTCAAACTGACGGAACGCTATCATTGCAGCTTTGTTCTGCTGGGGCGGTCGGCTTTGAGCGATTCGGAACCGGTCTGGGCGGCCGGCTGTGAGGATGCGGCCGCCTTGAAACAGGCGGCTTTCCGGGAGCTGGCGGCCGACGGGGCGAAACCCAAACCGGCTCAGGTGCAGCGAGAGGTCGATCATGTGTTGGCGATGCGGGAGATCCGAGGGACGCTGGCGGCGGTGACCGCAGCGGGAGGAGATGCGGATTATCTCTGCGCGGATGTCACCGACCGGGCCGCTTTGCAGGCGGCGCTGGTGCCCTGGCGGGAGCGTATCACGGGCATTTTGCATGGGGCGGGTGTGTTGGCTGATAAGCGGATCGAAAAGAAGACGCCGCAGGATTTCGAACGGGTCTATGCGGCGAAAGTAGATGGATTGGTGAATCTGTTGGCCTGTATACCCATGGCGCAGCTGGAACAATTGATCCTCTTTTCTTCGGTGGCCGGTTTTTATGGCAATGTGGGGCAGGCGGATTATGCCGTGGCCAATGAGATCTTGAACAAAACGGCCCATCGGTTGCAGCGGGAGTATCCCGGCTGCCGGGTTTTGGCGATCGATTGGGGGCCCTGGGACGGTGGGATGGTCACGCCGGAGCTTAAACATGCGCTGGCGGAGCGGGGTGTGGAGGTGATCCCGGTCCCGGCAGGGACAACTTTGCTGGCCGATGCGCTGGCTGCGCCGGAGGTCACGCCGCAGCGGGTGGTGGGCGGGCCGATGCTCTTCCCGGCGGCGCGAATTGATTCCACGTTGCGGACACATCGGTTGCGCCGCAGACTGACGGTGGAGCAGAATCCCTTCCTGTACGACCACGTTATCGGTGGGGCGGCGGTTTTGCCGACGGTCTGCGCGGTGGCCTGGATGGCGAATCTCAGCGAGCAGCTTTATCCGGGATACACCTTTTTTCAGTCGGATGATTACAAGGCGCTCAAAGGGATCGTTTTCGATGAAACGCTGGCGGATGAGTATCTGCTTGAGTTGAAGGAGCTGTCCAAATCGCCGGCGGAGCTGGTTTTTGAGGGGGTGATTTCCAGCCAGTCGCCCAATGGACGGCCGCGCTATCATTACAGCGCGCGGTTGACGCTGGTGCGGGAGTTGCCGGAGCCGCCGCTTTATGCGGGGATGGATTTGCGGGAAATCGAGCCGGTGTCAGGGGCTTCTCTTTACGACGGGGAGACGCTGTTTCACGGGCCGGCTTTTCGTGGGGTGGATCGGGTGCTGGCGGTGACGGAGCGCGGTGTGACGCTGCGTTGCAAGTTACCGGCGGTTTCTGCGGACCGGCAGGGTCAGTTTCCGGTGCAGTTCTTCAATCCTTATCTGATTGATTCGCATTTGCAGAGTCTTTTGATCTGGGCGAAGCAGCGTTATGGGTTTGGAGGATTGCCGTTGCAGATCAAGAAGAGCGAGCATTTTCGTCCGGCGGGTTTCGATGAGGTTACTTACGCCACGATGGAGGTGCGCAGTGCAACGGAGCATACATTGATCGCCGATGTGACGGCGCACGATGCCGAGGGGCGGATCTACAGTCGGGTTTCGGGGGCGGAGATTACGCTCAGTGCGAGGTTGAATGAGCTTTTTCGGCAGAGGGAAGTGGACAGCCTGCGTCGCCTGTGCGGATCTGGAAAAGGCCAAAGAAAGTAGACAGCAGCAAGTAGACAGTAGACAGCCCGTGTCGCCGGGGCGGCTCTGGAAAAGGACTATGTTTTCGCGGGCTTCAGAAAGCCCGCGAAAACATAAACAAAAAAACCTCTCCCCATCCTGCGCGTCGTGTTTTACGGGGAAAGGGCCATTTGCGGGACGTTACAAGGCCGGCCTATTTTCAGGACAGAAGGTCATACGGGGGGGCGGCACCCCGAAAAATGAAAATAGACGATTCGTCAGGATTGGGTACCCACAAGGGGTACCCCTACGGGAGACGTTTTCCGGGTAGGGGTGGCCCGATGTGGCCGCCCTCGGGGAGATTTTTGCACGGTGGGGGCTATTTTCAGGACAGAACGCCATGTAGGGGGCGGCACCCCGAAAAATGAAAATGGGTTTCAGGCGAGAGGGCGCCTACCTGCCCCTACGGGGGATGTTTTCCGGGTAGGGGTGGCCTGATGTGGCCGTCCTCGGGGAGATTTTTGCACGGCGTGGGCTATTTTCAGGACAGA
>CAZCTC010000013.1:0-153309 GCA_964501335.1 uncultured Anaerolineales bacterium
CGCAATCAGATTCCACCTCGCACGGGGTCAGCAGTTCAACCTCGATCGGGAATTTTTCCTCGACGACCTATTCCAGCTCGCACACCAACTCGCATTCCGAGACCTATTCCACGGCCGACACCTCCTCCGTCGCCGATACCACCAGCAAGTCGGTCAGTCGGGGGATCTCCACGGCCAGCTCGGAAGGGATCTCGGTGGGCCGCAGCCTGGGCCAGACCCAAGGCGTGGGGCTGGGCCTGGGAGCCGTCCCCAGCTTCGGGCTCTCCCGCTCCTACCAGTGGATGGACGATCAGGCGATCCAATTGACCGCGATCCTGCGGGCCCAGGAAGAACTGCTGCGTCAGGGGACCCTCGACGGGGCCTATTGGGTGGATTTCTACATTCTGGCGGAAACCGAAGAGGGGCTGGCTGTGGCGGAGACCGCGGTGCGGCAGGCTTTCCAGGGTTCCGGCCCGCTGGTAGTGACCCCGGTCCAGACCCGCCGGCTGCCGCCCACGGAACAGGAGTACATTCGCCGTCACGCTCTGGCTTTCACCCCCAGCACCCGGCCCGAGCTCAAGAAATCGACCTACGAGCCCTACCGCGACGCCACCCTGCTGCTGCCCAAACAACTCGCCGCCTACGTCGCCCCGGCGCTCTTTGAGGAAGGCGCGGCGGTGACCATTCAGGAGCGCATCCCGGCCTTTGCCTTCTACCCCGATATGCCCGGCGAAGTCGTCTGGGCCCATCAGTGGTCTACCGAATCCGGCCGCCTCACCGAAGCTCAATTACGCTTAACGAAAGAACGCTTCTTCCACACTGCTTTCGCCGCCGATACCGGTTTCGGCAAGTCCGTGGCCGCCGAGCGGCTGGTCCTGGAGACCACGCTGGCCTGGAAAACGCAGACGGTGGTGCTGGATTTCGGGGCCGGCTGGCGCAAGCTGGTCAACGCCGCCGGGCTCCAGGACCGGGTGGAGGTCTGGCAATTGCAGCCCGGCGCGGTGGTGCCTTTTCGCTGGAATCCCTGGCAGGTGGGCCGGCGCATCCGTCCCGAGCAACAGCTGCTGGCCACCTGCGAGATCTTCCAATCCGCCGGGCGGATGGGCGAGCGGCAGCTGGGCTATATGGTCCGCGCCGCCGAGCGGATGTGGACCGAGGCGGGGGTCTTGGTCTGGTCCGACTCCGTGCTGAACCATCCGCAGTGGGGCCGGGTGCAGCCTGACGAATGGGACGCTCTGGAAGCGGCGCAGCGGGAATACCATCTGCCGCCGCGGCCCCGGTCCAACAGCCAGGTGCTGCGCGATCTGGAGCCCGCCGAACGGCAGGCTGTAGCGGTCCACCGCTCCCGGGTCACGGGGCTGCCCCGCTGGCTGGAGCTGTTGCGCGAAATCCTCGACGGCACGCCCGATCCCCGGCGGCCTGGCAAAACCGTCGGCGGGATGCGCAGCGGCTCGACCGATTACACCTCGCTCGAAGGCCTCCTCTTGCGGTTGCAGGTCTTCTCCATGGGTGAGACCGCCCGGATCTACGCGCCCGGCCAGGACACGGTGGCGGTTGAGGATCTGGGTTTATTGGGTCCGGCGCACGACCGCTGGGGAATTTCGATTTTGGAAGGCGGCGCGGCGATGTCGGAATATCCCAAGGCGGTGATCCTGGGGCTGGTGGCCTGGCATCTCTACAACGACGCCCTGGTCCGCCGCCAGGAACGGATCAACGCGGGGGGCGACGCGCGGATCACGCAGCTGGTCTTCGAGGAGGCCAACAAGGTGCTCACCGGCGTGGATTTGGGACTCTCCGACGGACCCTCTTCCGGCGCCACCACCTCGGCCCGCTTCCAGACGATGTGGCGAGACGGCCGGCGCTACGGCATCTTCCTGCATCCCATCGTTCAGTCGCCTGCCGAGCTGCCGCCGGGGATCCTCTCGTCGTGCAACAATCTGGTAATCGGCCAGCTGAAGAATCCGGCCGACCGCGACACCGTCCAGGCGGCTCTCGGATGGAGCGAAAAGGGCTTCACGGATGAGGACTACAAGCGCTTTATTTCGCGGATGCCGGCGACCTTTGCGATCATCAAACTGGGCTATACGGCCGACCACACCCGTACCGCCCCGATGCTCGCCCGGCCCATCCTGGTCCAGGCCCCCGAGCCCACCGACGCGGAAATCTATCAACTCTATCTCCATAGGAGACGCCCATGAACAAGATGGGAATTTTAACGCAGAGCCGCAAAGCAGCAGAGACGCAGAGTGAGAATTTAAAAATAAAGGGTGGGCTGGCCCGCCCCGGAGGCAGGAATCTTCCATTCTTCCAACTTCCATTCTTCCAACTTCCATTCTTCCTTTGCGTTCTCTGCGCCTCTGCGTTGATTCTCTTCTTCCTGGAGGGCTTATGCGTTTGATCATTGCCGGCAGTCTCGCTTCGCCCGCGGTCTATCCGTCGCTCCTGCGAGCCGGGCACAAGGTGCTGGCGCTGGCCACCACGCCGGCCGCGCTGGAGGCTCAGGTCCGGCTGGAACAGCCCGACGCCCTGCTGATCGGTGGGGAATTCGGCGAAAACCCCGAGTCCCTGGCCGCCCTGCTGAAAAGGCTCGCTTTGCCCACCACGATCATTGCCCCGGCCGATTGGGAGATGCAGTCGCTGGCGGGCCTCGCCGCGGTCCTGCCGCCCGGCACCTCCTGGCTGGAAGCCGTCGCAGCTTTGCCGACACCCGATTCCAAAACGTCCACCCCGGTGCCCACTCCCCCCACTCTGATCGCGCCCGCACCGCTCACTCCGGCAACTCCGCTGCCGCCCGCCTCCGGGGTCCCACCGCTGCGGTTGCTCATTGCTCCACTGCTGGGCGGAGTCGGCGCCTCGGGATTGACGCTTGCCCTGGCGGCGGCCGGCGCGGAAGTCGGCTTCCGCACCCTGGCCCTGTCGTTCGACCCTTTAGCTTTCACGGCTCGATTGGGAATCGCCGCGACCGAACACCGCATCCTGCGCTCCGCCCAGGAAGGGCTCTTCATTAACATTCTCGATCGTCCTGAATGGCCTGTCGCTTCTTTCGATTGGCAGATCTGCGACGGTGCCCGCCGCTGGACGGAGCTGCCTGCCGCACCGCTGGTCCTGCTGACCCGACCGACCGGCGAAGGGCGGCTGGCTGCCGTGCGCGCTCTGGCCGAGCTGAAATCCCGGGCCGTCCCGGTGACGGCCCTGATCCTCAACCGGCCGGGTTCGCTCTCCGTTCAGGAGTTCACCCGGCTCTGCACCGCCGATCTGGGTAGCTGCCCGCCGATTTACACCCTGCCCGACGATCCCACGGTTCCGGATCTGGAAGACCTTCATGGCCACGCTCTGGAATCCATCCTCTACGGCCCGGCGGTCCGTCGATTGGCCCGGTTGCTGGCCCCTACGCTGCCCTGGCCGGCCCTCGATCCGGAGAAAACCCTCCAGCCGCCGACGCCGGGAAACTTCCGGTTCAAGTTGCCAAGAGTGGAGGTAACGGAATGATGGGCTTTCAGCTTTTACGTCCCGCAACAGGCACTTTCCAGGAAAAAAGCGACGCGCAGGATGGGGGGAGAGAGTTTTTTTGTTTATGTTTTCGCGCGCATCCGAATGCGCGCGAAAACATGGGCTTTTTTCTCTCACGTTTTTCAGGCGATCTGTACCGGTTGACGGTTTTCAACGCGCGGAAGAACAGGAGGTAACTGAATGAACGAACCGCTGGTAGTCTCCCTGCCCGGATTGCTGGGCTTTTTGCCGGACGATCAGAAAGGAGTGCTCGCGGCGCTGGCCGGGCTGGACAACGACGCCCCGCGCACGTTCGACGAGGCGGCGGCCTGGCTGCACCAGGAACGCGAAGCCGTCGAATACCAGACCGCTTTGATCCTGCGCGCTTTGCTGCGCCAGATCCTCACGCCCGATCCCACGGCGCTGCGGCTGGCCGGCTCGTTTGTCGCCGAGGGCGTCTCCCAGGATCTGGTCCGCCCGGCCATCCATACCATCCACGCGATTACGCCGGGGATCCGCGCCGCGCAGTTCCCCACCGCCCGCTGGAATTTCCAGGTGGTCAACCTCTGGATCGGCGGCCCGCGCGGCACGACGCTCCAGGCCGGCGTGCGGATTAAGGACCCCCAGGGCGCGTTGCTCAGCGAAGCCGCCACGGCCATCCAGGCACCCGGCGAAGGGGCCGACCATCTGCAAATCCTGCACTGGGACCGACTGGATTTCCCCCAGCCCGGCCGCTATGTCCTGGAAGTCTGGCTGGGTGCGTTGCCGCTGCATGCTTATACCCTGCCGGTGTATCAATCCGATGGGAGTTTTTAACGCAGAGGCGCGGAGTAGCAGAGACGCAGAGACAAGATGAAAAATATAAAAGTTTCCCATAGTTTCTTATTTTTCTCTGCGTTTCTTTGCGCCCTCTGCGTCTCTGCGTTAAATCTCTTCGCTTGAAAGGAGCAACCTGTGAAAATTAACCCGCTGGCTATTATTGGCGTTGTGCTCGCATTGGTAACCCTGGGCTTGATTATCGAATGGGCCACGCTGTACGGCGAGATCGAGGCGCTGCGGACGGAGCTGGAAGCTGTAGCCGGGGCGCGTCCGGTGTCCGTGGCTACGGCGGGGCCCACCGTCTCTACCGCCGACTGGAAGACGCCTGTGGAAGTGACGCTGATTGGCAGCACGGCGATCACCGGCACGGCTACGATCACCTTTACTGCGCGCGGCAACGGCGTCGCCGATCCCTTGCAGGAATCCCCCGTGCTGGTCTGCGGTGAAAGCCGGCTGCCCGTCGAGGGGGCCAGTCTGGAAACGGCCCGCCGCGATCTCCTGGAATTGATTGCCGCCGGCGAAGCCCGGGCCGTCCTGAAATTCTCGGGGGAAGTTCAAGGCAGCTGCGTTCTGATCTTCAACCCCGGCCAGGATGAACGCAGTGCCATTGCTCCACGCATTGAATTGCCCATCCTCTGGCCTGCGCCGATCACCCCGACGCCTGAATCCCATGGGAAGATTGGAAGTTGGAAGGTATGAAAACAATCCCCCGGTTGCTGATCGGCCTGATGTTGGGACTGCTTTTTGCCGGACCGGTGCTCGCGACGACGCTGTTCCGCGACGATTTTCAGGGCGACGGCACCGGCTGGGAGCGGGACGCCGGTCAGGGCTCCAACACGGTCGATTTCAACGCCGACGGGGTGCTCAAAGTGCAAGGCGAATGCTGCGGATCGGAATTCCCGCTGGTCGGGCGCAACGATCTGTTCACCGGGATCAGTCCCTACTGGCGCGTCGCGTTGCGATTCCGCTACCCGGCTGTCACGGCCTACGGCACCAGCATCTCCGTCGGCAGCGGAACCTTTACGCCGGTCCGTCAGCCCGCCGCCGCTCCCCTGCGGCCGGACTGGCACGACGTGCTGGGCATCCATCAGGTCCGCGGCGCCGAACATTTCCTGGAGCTCTCGGCCTTCGGCACCGTCTGGTATCATCAGGATAACAGCGCCGGCGCCGACACGGCCTGGCACACGGTCGAGCTGGAGGTCAACGGTCCGGATTACCGGCTGTGCCTGGACGGCACCGAAATCGGTGCGGGCTCGACTCCGGCCACGATCCCTCATACTTTCTGGGCCGGCAATTACGCCACGCAGCCTTATCCCGGCGATTGGACCGATTTGGAAATCGATTGGCTTCAGGTGGAAAGCGACCTCACTCCGCCCATCGTCCAGGTGCAGATCGACGGCGCCGCCGGCAATGCGGACTGGTACCGCTCGGCCCTCCAATCGACCTTTGCCACTCTCGACGACTGGTCGGGCATCAATACCCTGGAATACCGGCTGGACGGCGGCAGCTGGCAACCGGTCGCCGGGCCGGTCGCCATTCAGGGAGAGGGGGCCCATACGCTGGATTACCGGGCGGTCGACAAAGCCGACAACCGGCTGGAGATCCAGACCCTGCTTTTGAAAATCGACTCGCTCCCGCCGATATCGACCCTCACCGCGCCGGCCGCCGACCAATGGCTCAACGGCAAGATCGTCCTACAGGGCACGGCCCTGGATGTCACCTCGGGCGTGGCCACGGTCAGCTATGCGGCGGCTGACGGGATCTGGGTCCCCGCCGCGGGAACCGACCGCTGGAATGTCGATTGGGACACGGCCACCGCCCCCGACGGGGAGATCCAGTTGAGCACCCGGGCGGAAGATGTCGCCGGCAATCAGGAACCGCCGAACAGCCGCCGGGTCTACATCGACAATACGCCTCCGGAAACTCTCCTGCGCCTGGATCAGAACGCCGGCCGCAACGGCTGGCTCCGGCAGCCGGTCAGCGTAACGCTCACCGCCGTCGATGCGGGAATCGGCGTGCAGAGCACGGTTTATCAACTCGATCAGGGCGGCTGGCAGGCCTATGACAGCCCCTTCCGGGTGGAGAGCGAGGGCGAACATCGTCTGGTCTATCGTTCAACCGACGCCCTGGGCAACCAGGAAACCGATCAGACCCATTATTTGAGAATCGATACCCGGCCGCCCCAAACCACGGTAGCCCTCAGCGGGACGCCGGGCGGAGCCGATTGGTGGAAATCCGGCGTCACCGTCACCTTGACCGCCGTCGACGGCAGCTCCGGCATCGAGGAAACCGCCTATCGCCTGGACGACGGCCCGCGGGAAGTCTACACCGCCCCCTTCAGGGTGGACGGGGAAGGCATCCATACGCTCACCCTCCGCAGCACGGATCGCGCCGGCAATCCGGAAATGACGCAAGTCATGACGCTGAGCATCGATCGGTTGCCGCCGCAAACCACGGCCCTGTTCGACGGCGTGCCCGGCCGCAACGGCTGGCTGCTCTCTCCGGTGACGGTGGTGTTGCAGGCCGAAGATGCCGGCTCCGGGGTGGCGGAGATCCGCTATCAGATCGACGGCGGCTCCCGGCAGAGCTATTCGGAGCCGTTTGTGATCCGCGGAGAGGGTCTGCATGAATTAAGCTATGCCGGCCGGGATCGGGCCGGCAACCCGGAAATGCCGATCATGGCCGGTGTGGCGATCGACACGCTCCCGCCGCATACGACGGCGCAAATTACCGGCCCGCTGGGCCAAAACGGCTGGTACACCGGCCTGTTGACGCTTACCTTTACCGTCACCGATGCCACGTCCGGTCCGGCTGGCATCTACCTGGACGGTGCAGAGGTCAGCGGGACGCTGCAGGTGGCGACGGATGGGCGCTATGCCCTCCCTTATTTCAGTGAGGATCGGGCCGGGAACCGCGAGCCGACCCGGCTGCTGAGCTTTAATGTGGATACCCTGCTGCCGGCCGCCGATCTCACCGGTGGAACGTTCTGTCCGGAATGCGGCGAGCTGCTGCTCCTGCGATTGCGCGCCGAAGACGGGGGGGCGGGCCTGGAGGTCTGGCAGCTGGAAATCCTGAACGGAGAAACGGTGCTGCAACGCTGGGGCGGCCAGGGAACGCCGCCCGCCGTGCATCCCTGGAACGGCCTGGACTCCGAGGGAAACCGGCTGCCGATCGGCCGTTATTCGATCCGGTTGATCGTCCGCGACCGCGCCGGCTGGACGCAGAGCGTGACCGGAACGGTGCAGATTACAGCCGTGCCGATCGTTTTCCCCACGGCCCTGCCGCCGACCGAAAACCCGGCCACTCCGATTCCTACGGGGACTATCAGACCCGCCGCTACTTCCACTCGCCTGCCGCTGCCGACCCGGATAACCCCGACTGTCACCGTCACCGCAGTCCCGACCGCGGAAAAACCGGCCTCGCAATCCGCCGTGACGCCCCGTCCCACCCCCACGCCGGCTCCCGTTCCTTCCCCGGCGCCGCGATCGGGATTGGAACTTTCCTTATTGATCTTCGAGGATGCCGACTGGAATGCCCGCCGCCAGGCCGCCGAGCCGGGGATATCGGGAGTGGGGGTCCGGCTCAGCGATACTGCCGGAGCAAGGACTTACCCGGCCGATCCCCAGGGCATTGTTACCCTGACTCTGACCGGGCCGGGATTCTATACCGTTACGCTGGGCGTCCTGCCGGGAATCCAATGGCAGGCCACGACCCGCCGGGAGCTGCGCCTGCATTATCACGAGGACGGCAGTCTGACTTTGCTGCCGGACCGCCGGCCGGTAGGAGCGGCGGATGGATTTGTATTTGCCTTCGGGCTGGCGCATTCTACCGGACTCTGGTTCCCGTGGGGCAGTGCCGGGCTTCTGTTGCTCACGGCCCTCGGCGTCATTCTCGACCGCCGGCCGGAGGCTGTTGAAGCGTTGAGTCGTTCATTTTTGCGGGTGCCTGCGCCCGCGAAAGCCCACACACGAGGTAAAAAATGACCACTTTAGAATGTCTGTCCCTGATCGCTTTATTGATTTCGGGACTGGCCGTGGGGGCCGCAGTGACGCTCTCCAACGGGCGCGTGGCCCGCGCCGTCCGGCAGATGGAGCGCACCTATCGCCGCCAGAAAACGCTGGAAATGGAACAAATCCTGGCGCAGGAGATGGAACACCGCCGTATCGAAGTTCAGCAAGAACTGCGTCGCACCGACGACGCCTGGCGTGAGATCCTCAACCAGCTGCTGGCCGACGCCGCCCTGGACGACGATCTCCACATCGGTCCCGCCGGGCTGCTCAGCCTGAGCGCCGCGCCCAGCCCGCGCTTCGCCGTGGCCGAGGCGGCGGGCCGCACTCTGCTTTTCACCACCGCCCCGGAGACGCTGCGCAAGATCGGCCTGCTGCAGAAAGAATCCCGCACGATCCCTCTGGACGCCGACCTCTATCCCACCGCCCGCGTCGAAGTCCAGGCCGTCTGGGAATATCTGGCTGAGCAACGGATCGGCGCCGATGCCCCCGCTCTGCCCCGGCAGGCCGCCTGGTATCTGATCGTCGAGGCGGAAAAATGACCGGGCTCGCCCTCATCCATGTCGCCCTGCTGGGCGTTCTGATGGCGACCGATTTCAAAAGCCGGCGCATCCCGCAATTCTGGTCGCTCATCGCCCTGACGGTGGGCGTGGCCACGGCCCTGCTCTCGCCCTATCCTTTGCTCAACCTGGTGATCGGCGGCCTGCTGGCCGGATTGGGGCTGCATGGCTTCACCGTCGGCTGGTGGGCCGGCGGCGATTGCTTCGCCCTGGCCTATCTGGGGCTCACCTTCGGCGCCGTCGTCGGCCAGCCGTTGACCCTGGGCGCGATTTTGCTCCTGGCCGGCCTGCTCAGCGGCCGGATTAAATGGAACGACACTGTCCCGATCGGCGCCTGCTGGGGGCTGAGCGGCTTATTGACCCTGTTGCTGCCGCTGGCCCCGCTCTCCGAATTGACGGCCTTTCGCACCGGCCTGCTCCCCATGCCGCCGGCCGCCTTGACCTCGCCCGCTCCCACGCCGACGTTCTCGCCTCTCTCGCTGCCCACGCCCGCGCCGCAGCTCCAGATCTGCCGGACGGAAGCCGCCTGGAGTGTGGCGCGGGTTGGATTGGTTGATCCGGACCGGCGCCGGCTTCAGGCAAAAGCCGCCGCCGCGACCCTGCAGGAGCTGACCGACCGCTGCCCGGAACTGGACTATTTCCCATCCTGGAGCGCCGCCCTTTCCCGGTATGCCCGGGGCGACACGACCACGCTTCCGCTGATTCAGCAATTCAGCCGTCTGAATGCCCAAACTAATTTAACTGGAGGAACTGAACCATGAAAATCAACCGTCCCCTGCTTTTTGTGGGTATTGCTCTGAGCCTGGGCGCCGTGGCCCTGTTGCTCTTCGCCGGTCAACTGCTCAACCCGCCGCCGATGCGCATCCCGGTGGCCGCGGCCGATATCCCGGCCGGCACCGCCCTCGACCGGACTCAATTCCGCCTGGAGGAATGGAGCGGGCTGGAAGTCCAGACCCAAAACGCCCTCTACGGCACGGCCGATTTCCCGTTGGGCGCCATCACCCTGGTCGATGTGCCGGCCGGCTCGCCCCTCTACAAAGCCTATGTCGATACCGAACAGAGCGCCGATTTCGTGGTCCGCCTCACCAATCTGGTCAAAGACCAGGGGCTCGTGGTGATGGCGATCCCCGTCAAGCCCGATACCGGCGGCAACATTCCTGTCAACGGCGATCAGGTCGATCTGGTTTTCTCCATCGGCGCCATCCAGGCCGAATTCGTCCAGAGCCATCCCACCCCCACACCATCCGCCCCCAGTCTGATCCCGGCCGAAAGCCTGAACGCCGAAGCGGTGACCCAAACCCTGCCCCTGCCGCTCTCGGCGCTGATCCTGGAAAACATTCCGGTCCTGCGGGTGGAACGGGAAAAATTCACCACGCAGGGCGGCGGTTACGACAGCAGCGCCCCGACCGTGATCGAGGGCGATGCCCAACGGCTCTATGTCGCCGTGACCCGCGAGCAGGCCGAGGCCCTGGCCTTCCTGCTGCACAACGGCGATATCCTCCTGGCCGTCCATGCGGCCGGCCTCCAGCCTCAGTATCCCGGCGGCGTTACCTGGCAGGATTTCGAGAGTCGCTTCTTCGACCGCCGCCCCACGCCTCAGGCGCGGGAGGTGCCATGAAACCTCCGCTGCGCATTGTCGTGGGCTATTACAACTATGCCGACCTGCGCGCTTTGGAAGAGGGCGTCACGGCCCACAACCAGCGCGTCGCTGCTGCTGAAGAAGGCAACGGTCGGGAGTTCAAGATCGTGGAAGCCTCTCAGGATGCCCAAAAAGTCTTCGACGGCGCCGTGAGCCTCGACGCCGACGTGGCCCTGATCTGTCCGGAAATTCGCGGCTACCGCACCACGTTGATCCGCGATCTGCTCTACAACGAAAAACGGCCCGTCCCGGTCATCGGCTGGGTCCCGCCGCATACCGACGACGGCCGGGCCATGGAAGCCAACGGCGCCAAAGGGTTCATCCTGCTGCCGATGGATGAACGCAGCGCCGCCCGTTTCCTGACGCTGGCCGAAGAAGCTGTAGAAAATGCTTTGCGGGAACGGGCCGAAGGACGCATCCATATCGGCGCGGGCGCGGCGCCGGGAAACCGGCAAAACGCCTGGCAACAGAAGATGATCACCATCTACGTCCCCAAGGGCGGCGGCTCGACCCGCACCACGCTGGCCACCAATCTGGCCGTGGGACTTTCCCATATCTCCCTGGGCAACCAGCCCACCGCCTTGGTCGATCTGGATATGGCCAAGGGCGATTGTCACACCCTGCTGGGCTACACCGTCGATACCGAAGTGGCGCTGCGCAAAAACTGGCCGCTTATCGATCGGGGGCTCTTCGATCTGGTGCTCAATGTGGCCGCGCAATGGCCGACCCAGGCAGAGAACTCCGTCACCCCGGTGTTGATCCGGCAATTCCTGGCCCACTGGGGCGGCGCCGAATCCCAGCTCGATCTGCTGCCGGGGCTGACCAATCCCCATCAGGGAGCGGCCCGCGAGTTCACCCATTGGGAGATGCTCTACCGCACCGCCCGCAAACTCCTGCAGGAGATCCGCCGGATGTATGCCTTCGTCGTCGCCGACATCGGCCAGGATTACAACTTGCCGCTGCACCGTGCCGCCATCGAAGAGGCCGACGAAGTGCTGGTCACGGTGCCGCCGACCCGCACGGCGCTCGTCGATACGGTCCATGCCCTGCCGCCGCTTAAAGCGACCTTCGGCAATCTCAACAAGTTCAAGCTGGTCATCACGGCCTACGATCCCAACTTCGGCATCACCGAAAAAGAGATCGTGGATGCCGTGGGGCTGCCCAAGCTGGCTACTATCCCGCACGACGCCCGCACCGCGCACATGGCGGTCAACAATGCCATGCCCTTCGTGTTGACCGACCGGGAAGGGCCGCTGGGCGAAGCCATCCGTTCGCTGGTGGAGATCTACCTGCCCTACGTCGGCCAGGAAAACCATTCCCGCAAGCTCTTCGGGGGATTCAACCTGAAGGGGTTGTTTGTGCGGGAAAACTGAGACCTGCTATGTTAGAGAGTTTTAATGCAGAGACGCAAAGATGCAGAGACGCAGAGTGGAGAATTGGAAGAAGGAAGAATGGAAGAATCTCTGCGGGCGAGGGGAAACTTCCAGCCTTCCAACTTCCATTCTTCCACTGTCTATGTTTCCTCTGCGTTAAAGATTTTTCTCTTGAAAGGAACATGCCATGACCTATAGCCAAACGCCTTATACGGAACAGCCGTTTCGTTCATATGGGGATCACGCGCCGGGGTGGGGGCCGGCCACGAAAGTCGCCGCGCCGGATGCCGCCTTTCAGGCCGTGGTCGATGAGGTGCGGCAGCGCATCCAGCGGTCGGGGCTGCTGACGGCTTCGGAGCTGGAGAGCGCCGGGCCGGAAGCCGAGGCCAAAGTGCGCGCCCTGGCGATCGAACTGATCGGCCAGTACAACGCGACGGCGCCGGGGCGAGGCCAGCCGCTGCTGACGGACGAGCCGGAGCTGACGGCGGCCCGGGTGGTCGATGAGATCCTCGGCTGGGGGCCGTTGGCGGAATATATGCGCGACTCCCAGGTCGAGGAGATCCTTTTCAACGACCATCAGACCGGTTTTGTGATTTACGCCGGCGGGCGCAAGGAGCGTCTTCCCCGCGGCTTCCCGACCCCTGAGGCGGCCCGCTCTTTCTTCAATCGCAAGATCGAAGCCGGCCACGGGTATCCCGTCAACGACAAGAATCCGCATCAAGATGCCCAGCTCCCCGACGGCTCGCGGCTCTTCGTCGCCGTCCCGCCGGTGGCCGGGACCTCCATCGCCGTGACCATCCGTCGCTTCCGCCCGGTGGCCCGCACGCTCGCCGCCCTGCTGGAACTGAACGCCATCACGCCGGGGCTCCAGGCCTTTCTTGCCGCCGCCATGCAGGGTTATCTCACCACCGTCATCGCCGGGGGGACCGGCACCGGCAAGACGACCTTCCTGCAGGCGCTCTCCTCGGCTTTCCCGCCGGAAGATCGGGTGGTCACGATTGAAGATACGCCCGAGCTGCAGCTGGAACATCTGCTGGATTGGGCGCCGCTGCGGGTGCGCCGGGAGGCCGAAGGGATCACCGAGATCGGCATGGGGGCCCTGGTCCGCGACGCTCTGCGGATGCGCCCGACCCGCATCATCCTCGGCGAGGCCCGGGGCGCGGAGATGGTCGATATCCTCACGGCCTGCAATACAGGTCACGACGGCACGCTCTTTACTCTGCATGCCAACAGCGTCCGCGAAGCGGTGGAACGGATGATTACGATGTATCGCATGGGCAAGGACTTGGCGCCCGATGAGGTGCGCAAGGAGATCGTCATGGCCGTGCGGTTGATCGTGCATCTCAAACGGACCCGCGACGGGCGGCGCTATGTGGCGGGCGTCGGCGAGATCCGCCGGCTGGAAGGGGCCAATGTTGTCGTCGAGGAGATTTTCGTCTCGCCGGGGGAAGGCCAGCCGGCGCATTTTACCGGCAACTATCCCGCCTGCCGGAATCATCTGGAGGAACGGGTGGCGGGGTTCAACTTCGCCCGGGATGTGGCTCAACGCTAGATGGATTATCTGGAGGGCGCCCACGCAGGGGCGCCCCTACACCGGAGGGTCCATTCCCGTAGGGGCGGCCCGATGTGGCCGCCCTCGGGGATAAAGAGGGCCAACCGTTGAAGGAGGTAAAGATGGACGCTTATACGATCGGAGTTGCGGCGCTGGGAGGGCTGGGCGTGGCGAGTGTTTTCTACGCGCTGGCCGTGCCCCGGCGCCGGATTCAACGGGCGCAGGCTGCGACGTTGTTGGAAGGTATCCAGGTACAGCTGGATCGCGCCGGGATGGAGATCGATGCGCCGAAATTCCTGCTTCAAGGCGCAGGGCTCGGCCTGGCGCTGGGAGTGGCGGCCGCCGCGGTCGTCGGCACGCCGGTGGTCATTTTGCCCTTTCTGGCCGGGGGCTACCTGCTCCTCTGGTCCCATCTGGAGGATCAGCGCAACCAAAAGGTCAATCGCTATCATCACGATCTGGCCGGGGCGATGGGGATCATCGTCAACGCCTGGCGCAACAATCCCTCGCTGGGCACCGCGCTGGAGAGCGTCGCCGGATACGGGCCGGGCGGTGGCGAAGGGCCGGACAAAAGTGTATTGCCGGGCTCGGTGGCCGCCGATTTCGACGACATCCTCCGGGCGCTGCGAGCCGGAACGCCGCTGCGACAGGCCTTGCAATCCGTCGCCGACCGCCGCCGCAGTCCGATCTTCGACGGGCTGGCCACGGCGCTGCTGGTTGCGGAAGAACAGGGCTCGCAGGCCGGCCAGATGCTCGAACGGCAGGCCGCGATCACTCGCCGTCAGGTGGAGATCTTCAATGAAACGCTCAGCCGCCAGCAATCGGCTCGCGGGCAGGTGCGCAACGGCACGCTCGGCCCCTGGGTGATCCTGGGGATGGTCCGCGGCATCAGTGCGGCCGGCGCCGCCGGAATGGATACCTCTTTCTTCTCCACGCCGGCCGGGATGATCGCGGCGGTTTTGGCGGCTTCGCTGACGGTGGGGATGTATGCCGGCGCCATGCAGCTGGGCTCGCGCGGGTTGTTGCTGACGCGCGTGGCCACGGAATATGGGCGGGAGAAGGCAGCATGAATGGAAGTGTGGAAGGATGGAAGATTGGAAGAGGGGAAGAATGGAAGATGGAAGAGTGGGAAAGAATGGAAGGATTTCCGCGACTGGCCCTCACCATTCCCCCGCCCCCCTGCCTCTCCCAAAGACGCAGATGGGAGAGGCAGGGGGAGTCGGTCGCGAGCAATTGCTGCAAAGCCCCTTCTCCTCGCGAAGCACCCCATAGAGCCGGCAGTAATCGGGGAATTAAGCTACTTTCCCTATCGTTCATTGGGGGAAGGAGAAGGGGTTGGGGATGAGGATGAGGGCCACAAGCCGGCCTGATTTTTATTCCGGCTGACAAGGAGCAACCTATGGGTACTTTCACGTTGGTAATCGCCCTGTTGGGCGGGCTGGGGATTTTTCTGATCGTTTACACGCTGGCGACGCCGCAGCCCAATCTGCGGCATTATCGCACGGTGGCGCAGGAAGATCGGATGCGCGGCGGGGGGCCGCTGGCGGGTCCGGCTTACGAGATGGCGGCCCGCTGGGGCCGACAGGATGACCGGATCGAACGTCAATTGCGGGCCGCGAACTGGTTCTGGGCGCCGGGCGAACCGACTCCTCCTGATCCCCAGGCACCGTTTCATTCCGTATTGGGCTATCGGGCGGCCGCCTTTTATACCGCTTTGACCTATGGAGCCCTGGGACTCGCCGGCGGATCGCTCTTTGTGCTGGCCAGCGAGCTATCCCCCTGGATCGGTCTGGGGATCGCTTTGTTGATGACCGCCCTGGGCTATGTCTCGCCCGGCGGCCGGCTGGAAGCGGCCGTCCGCGAACGCCGGCACCGGATGGTCATCGAAATGGCCTTCCGCCTGCCTGAGATGGCCGCCATCGTCTCGACCGGCAAATCGATCACCCAGGCCTGCCGCACGATGATCGAGCGGCCCGGGGGCCCATTTATCACCGAACTGGCCCGTCTGCTGCGGGTGTACGACACCACCATGTCGATGGCGCTGGCGGTCGAGGCGGTCGTCCAGCACAATCACTTCGCCCCGCTGACCGAGTTCTTCCGCCAGGTCCTGCTGGTCGAGCAGCAGGGCGGCGCCATCGGTCCCACCTTGCAGGTTCAGGCGGAGGCGGCGCAGAATACGCTGCAGCGCCGGCTGCTGGAACAGGGGCTGCAAAACGCCGGCATTATGGAACTGCCCGTCGTCGCCGGTTCGATGGTGGTCACGATGATCCTCGTCGGCGGTCCGGCGGTTTACCTGCTGCTGACCTATTTATAGGGCGGCCACATCGGGCCGCCCCTACGGGAAGGTGAAGGAATGGAAGGATGGAAGAGTGGAAGATTGGAAGCCGGGACCAATCACCCCGGCTAAAAATCATTACGTTTCACGTTTTACGTTTCAGAATAGGAGGTTTTTGAAATGGCAAAGGATAAGACCCTGATCGGTTTTCAGAAACGGGCGGCGGCTTTCTTCCCGCCCCTGCGCCCGTGGATGCCGGCGATTGAAGCGGCGACGGTCCAGATTACGCTGACGGCGCTGAAGGTTCCCTTTATCCGCCGGCTGACCCAGGCCGCCGCCGATGAACGCGGCCAGAGCGTGGTCACGCAGGAGCTGGTGGCCACGGCGATCGGTGTGGCCCTGACCCTGCTGGTCCTGGGCGTTATCATCTGGCGCGCCGTCGTCTCCCTGGGCAACAAGACCGCCGCGGATATCGAATCTGCCGGCAACTGGGCTCCATAAGATGAACCGGGAAAGCCTGAAACGCCTCTGGCGGGATGACCGGGGACAATCCGTCCTCATCCCCGAGATCCTCTCCTATTTCCTGTTCTTCTTTATGGTCACCCTGGTCATTACGATTGCCATGGTCGGTTTCAGGCAGGCGGGCACGGCTTCCATCGCGCATCTCTCGGCCCGGCGCGCGGGGACTTCGACCCTCGCCGCCGGGCAATCCCTCGCCCGCCGGCATGGAGCCGTCTGGAATGTACCGGGGGAGACGGCGGCGGTTCAGGCCGATCGGGATCGCCGCTCCGCCCGGGTGGATTGGTCGTTCAGTTGGGAAAGCGGGACTCCGGCAGGGCGGCTGCTGGGGGCGTTCCGTATTGCGGTTCAGGAGATCGAGCGGATCGAGGCTTTCTATGCGGGTCCGCCCGACGATTGGGAGTGAAGCCATGAATGGAAGATTTTGCCACCCCTCATATCCCCCCCGGCCCATATCAGGTAACTTAAAGCAAGGCGCTTGCACGACCGGGGCTTTCTTGCATCCCGCAGAAGGCTCTTGCCCGGCAACAAACGACGCGCGGGTGGGGGGGAGAGAGTTTTTTTGTTTATGTTTTCGGGCGCATCGGAATGCGCCCGAAAACATGGGCTTTTTCTTTCCCCCTTCCTTTGATAACTTTGGAGCAGGCACAAAGTTGAAGAAATTCTTACGCGATGAGCGGGGCCAGAATGTGGCGGCGACGTTCCCGTTCATTGTGATGGTGATGGTGTTGCTGTTGGGTGTGGCCGCCTTTGTGGTGAAGATCCGGCCGGCGCAGGTATCGGTGGCGGCGGCGGCGCGGGCCTGCGCCCGTCAGGCGGTGGAAACGCTCAACCAGTCCCGGGGACTGGAGCAATCGCGCCAGGCTGCGCGGGAAGTGCTCACGGCCCGCCATCTGGATCCGGAACGGGCCGAGATCACCGTCACCCCGCTGGGGCCCTGGGGCCGGGCCGTTGCCGTTGAGTGCCGCATCCGCTATTCGGTCAATGTGAGCCACGTGCCGTTCCTGGCCCTTTTCTCCGATCGGCCGGAACACGAGCTCACCGCCGTCTACCGGCTTTCCATCGAACCTTATAAATCCCGTTGGGAGGGACCATGAAACGCTCGATGGAAGAAAGGAAGAGTGGAGGAATGGAAGGGTGGAAGATTGGAAGAATGGAAGAGGGGAAGAGTGGGAGGCGGGCTGGAAGTCCGAGAGCGGTATCACACCGGCTCGCACTCGCAGTAACAAATTCTCGCTCGAAACTCGCCGATGAACGCGGCCAGTCGCTGCTGGCGCCGGCTATTCTTTGGGCATTTGCCCTGACTCTTATTATCGGCCTGGTCTTCGACCTGGGAGCGGTTGCCATCGCCCAGGTCCGCGCGCAAGACGCGGCCGATCTGGCGGTTCAAGAGGCCGCTAAAACTCTCGATCTCAGCAATTTCGGCGCGGGACAGGAAATCGTCCTCTCCTCCGCCGCTGTCGGCAGGGCCCGCTCTTGCTTAGCCGAATATTCCAACGGTCATGTTACGCTCACCCGCCTGGTCCTCTATCAGCCCGACGCCCGTCACTGGGCGCTCCAGCTCGACGGCGAAATCCATATCAAGATGCGCTTTCTGAGCTGGGTGGGCATCGACGAAGTAGAACGCCGGGTCCATGCGCAGGCCGTGCCCGCCTTCGGGGCCGAATCCGAAGGAGATTGAAAACCGAAAGATCCGAATAAAGATCGCGGAGATTTAACAAATGTACAGCTACAGGATATACTGACATGAAACGCACCACCATCCGTTTGGGGAAGGAATACCAGACCGCGCAATCCCTCGCTGCCCGCTTTGGACTCAACAGCTCAGTCTCCGCCTTACGGCTTTCCCTGCGTGTTGTTGCGGAAAGCCTGCCGGCGATCGATCCACCGACGCAATTGCGTGGAGAGGCGGGGGCGCCTCGCACCTTGCTGTTCGACGACGCAGACATCGCCGCCGCTGAGAAACTCATTGCCCACTACGGCTTGAAAAACTTCTCGGCCGCTGCGCGAGTCGCCATCTACCTGGTCGCGGAGCAGGGGCTCCGGGTGCGTGAAAACTGAAAATCCAGGAGGATGAAATGAAAAGCAATCCGTTTACCGTATCGGCGGAACGCCGACCGCTCAACCAGCGGATCACTCCGTTGGGTTGGTTCCTGATCGTCTTTGCCGTCATCGCCGTCGCCTTGCTGGTCTACGCCGGCATCAACCGCTTCGGCGGGACGGCCGCGGCACCGGTTCAAACCGCTACTCCCACCGCAGCCGCCACCGCCCTTCCTACTCTCACGATGACCACGCCGGCAACGCCCACCTCGCCATCGACTCCGGCCTTCCCGGCGACCTGGACCGCCGGCATGTATCAAGACGCCAAAGGTCAATGGTGGCCGGCCCCAGATCAGCTGGAGCAGGTCCAGAAAATGATCGAGGAGCAATACCGGGAGTGTACCAGCATCATTGGCGGCAACGACCTGGAAGTATACAACAACGTCAAAGATGCGGATGTCTATAAATGCTATAGCGGCAAAATGCTGGAAGGGTGGTTCACAGCCCGAAAGAAATATCTGGATACAGGTCTGTTCAATGAACGATCTGAAGCCGTCACCGAACAATTGATCACCGTTCAGGGATTCTCCCAAGATGGATTAACCTGTGTAGTTGGAGAAACCTATCTCAAAGGCTATCTACTCACATACAATCCGCAGACAAAGGAATGGGATCGAACCGATATTCCCGAAAACGGCATCTTAAACGGCACACAATACATGGGAGTGGCTGTAACCGAAATGAAATACGATCCGGAGGATGGTCGATGGAAAATGAACCAGTTCGTCAAATGGATACCCCGGCCCTGAAATGGGCCGGGATTCTACTACTGATCGTGTGTGTATTTCTGGCCTTTGCCGGTTCAGTTGAGCCGGCAAAGGCTCAAGGGAGTTGTCCTCCCCCAAGAGATGAATCCTGTCGGCCTGATAACGGCGGAGGCGGCAATCCCGGACCGCTGCCGCCTCCCACCGTCGCGCCGCCGCCGGGGCCCGGCGATCCACCGCCTGGCCCGGGGCCGGAACCGACCAACCCGCCGGGGCCCAATCCCACCGTCGTGCCGCCCAATCCCCGGCCCACACCGCCGCCGGGCGGTTGCAGCGACGGCTACCATCACTATCCATGTCTGACCAATCCCGCCTGCGCAGAAAAGGCCAATGTGACCTACTTCTGCGGCGACTACTACGGCGGCTGCATGTGCCAGTTCGTCTACGTCACCTGCGTTTCCCATGCGGCCTGTCAATCCACGCCGCCCCAGCCGCCTTCTTCTGTCCGTCCACCCTGCAAGCCGGTCTACGATCCTGCCACCGGTATCACCCTCAAATGCACCGGCGATGAATACAACGGCTTTCACTGGAACTACGACCTTTTCGTTTGGGCCCGCGTCCCTCCGCATAAAGTGGAATCCAAGACCTTCCCTCGCTGGCTGGTCTCCGTGCCGGGAACCCTCATCCTCAATCCGCAGCCGGAATTCTCCGAAGAAGGCGGTCCCTCCGGCGGTGGGGAAGAGGGTTTCTGGTCCGACCGGGTGAACATCCCCGCGAACCTCGATCCGGCCAAACCCAAAGTCGGGCAGATCCGCGACTATCGGATCGGCGTGCGCTGGCGCCGGCTGAAAAGCTATGAGCGTCAGTTCGGCGGATCGGCTGTCCCGCCTTCCTGCTTCAACTGGGACGAACGGGACTGGAACGTCACCGGCGGCTATGCCCAGGCCGTCAGTTGCGGGGAGCTGGTCAGCCATGCCTATGAGACCAGCAGCTTCGGCAAACCGCGCAACGGGCCGCACTTCATCCCGGAGAACTTCGGCTGCGCCAAAGTGCCCGGCACCTGGGACCTGGCCGCTTATCAGGTCACTGTGCCCACGTACTGGGTGCCGGAATGGGCCGACGAATGGTATGCCGGCGAAAAAAGCGGCACCGAGTGGAGTGAGTGTCAATGTGTCGGGAGTGGGGAGCCGGCCAATGTGCCGACCGAAGGCTGCACCGCTCCGCCCGGCATCTGCAATCAACCGGGTCAATGGTACGGGAAGATCGGCGAGGACAAAGTGGAATGGGTCCGGCACTTCCTGGGCTGGGACCCGGTGGATCTGCGGGATTACGGATCGCCGGAATGGTACTACACCTCGTGGAAGGTGGTGGTCAACTCCGGCCGGACCGAATGGTGCGCCGCGGGTTACAGCTCCGACGTACGCATCGCCATCCCCATCCCCGTCATCGAAGTGCAGTCGATCATCGTCGATCCCTGCCGGCTGGACGGCAGCTGTGGAGATCTCAATCCGCCGGCGCCGCAATGACCGCGCTGTTCGATCAGCCCGACGGAACGCTCGTACAACTTTACCGCGAGGACGGGAGGCCCCTGTCCTCGCGGCCTTTGCTGGCCCGCTCAGTATGGCGAAGACTGATCGGCTTCATGTTCCGCCGCCGGCTCCGTCCCGGCGAGGCCCTGCTGATGATGCATCCCGAAGGAATCCAGGAAGCGGCAATCCACATGCGGTTCGTCTTCTGTCCGCTCGGCGTGATATGGTTCTCCAACGAGCTGGTGGTGGTGGATAAGCTGATCGCCCGGCCGTGGGGGAAGTATTATGCGCCGCGGGCCGCTGCGGTGTTCACGTTGGAGGGAGATGTGGGGCTGGTGGAGGAGGTGGAGGTGGGGGAGAGAGTGAGAGTGGGGGGAGTTTTCGAGTGATGTGATATGGTCTGGATTTTTAACTAAACCATGTAATCCTGGGTATGCGAAATGAATGCAGTGACAGTATAGTAACCAGTTTTTCCTGTAACCAGATCTTTAGCCAAGACCTGACCGCCCATTTTGATTGTCTTGATTACTCCAATACCGCCCTGTACAACAAGAAAGACTGCAAGAAACCCTTGCAGTCTTTCTTTATCACAACTTTATCATCCCGCTAATCCGGTTCTGCCACCCCCGCTTCCCGTAATAGTTTTAGTCCTTGAAATAAGTTATAAAAATCCAAACTACGTTTAGGAGCTACTAATACAACATCGGGATCACCATCTTCTAACATACCTTCGATTGACACTGTCCAGTAAGTTTTAGAAAGATTAAGTTTTTTCCATTCTCCCAGCAATGCTTTTTCCCGAGTTACAACTACTTGAGTTTCCGGATCTCGCCGAATTAACCGCGCTGGAACGCGCCGGATATCACACTCAACGAACTCACCTTCGCTGATATCCAAAGCCCAATCTATTTGTTTATAATAAGCATCATTAGCTTCAAAAAAGGGTTTTTGTTTGCGAGGATTATTTATTCCAGGAAAAATATACGGACTGAGCATAATTGAATCAAATTTTCCCTGTAGAACAACGTGTTTATAAACAGCCCCCCAAGATGTAAAAATATCGCGTCCACTCTTTAATCCATTAACCGTGACATCTTCTATAATTGCTCCATCTACAAAACAAGTTTTAACTTCACATTGGTATAAATTTATTCTACGCACTGTTGTACGGAGTTTTGGATTTTCTGTCATAGAAATTCTACAATGATCAAAAATACATCGATGAAACTCAATATCTGAGAAAATACGATTAGAACCTTTGTCTCTAAATTGAGTGAACGTTTTCTCTTGAAAAGTTTGCATTGTTATATCCTTTTACACTCTAAGGAAACTTTATGAAATCTGTAGCGCGTTTATAAAGAATAAGCTCAGATCCATATTGCTCATTCTATTCACTTTTAGAATGGTCCTTTTATGCCATTCTGCCGTATATACGGGATTAACATTCAAAAAACTCCCATATATGGGGGATAAATCCTTATATCAGAATTCCAGACTTAAAAACAAACCCGCTAACGCGAAGTTATTAGTGTTCTTATTCCTCATCTGGGCTATTCTGAGTTAAATCTTTTTCTCTTTCCAATTGACGATACACATCTCTTTCCCACGCCTTTATTACCTCAGTCAAACCAAAGTGTTCAGCACGAGCCATTAGAACTTTGTAAGCTTCATCTCCTTTGCCTTCATTAAGGTTACATCTCAATTCGGCCGGAATGTTATGAAAAATGTAAGCTAACATAGGAGCATATTTAAGATGCTCTTCGTCAAAATTACGAATATCCAATAAAAGTCTTTCCAACATAAGAAGATAGAATTCGTAATTTCTTTCCATAGAAGCTACCCTTTCATCGAACTTACCGGGGAAATCACATAACCAGAATGATTAAATCATCCCAAGGAGAGATACAGCCGCTTCGCTCCCGGCACCTCCAACGCATCGCCTGTAATCATATTGAAAAGTAAGACCAGATTCAGCTCATCCTCCGAATTCAGCAGCAAATCATAGATATCCTTCATGGCAAAGTAAACAAACGCTTTGTCGGGCCGTACTACACCATAGCTTTCAAAACCATTATCCTGGGTCACATATCGCCATTCCCATCCAACAGTTTTTCGCACCTGTTCTCCCAGGAGATAGCCCAAAGGAAATGCCAGATTGGTCGCTTCTTCTTCGGAAAGTTCCTCATCGCGCAGATCGTCAACCGCTGCTTCAATCATTTCCACTATCTCAACCGCCGTTTCAGGCAAAGAAGCTTCATTAAGATTAAGCAGCTCGTAAGCCTGAGAAAGCAGTTCCGGAATGTCCTCCAATTCCTCGGTTGAAAAAAGCCTTTCCGTCGCCATCAAACTCCTTCCTTTTGCCCTATGGGCAAAGTTATTTCTGTTTTTACGTTCAATGTTGGGCCCGCAGCTTTCTCATCAAAAGCTTTCTTAGCGTATGCTCTGGAGTAAGCAAAGTGTATTCGCACCCCGTGATTCCCGCTTCATCCAACTCGGCTTTAAATTCTTTATGGATAATTACGAACATCCCGTTTTCTCGCACACGAAACAAAGGGATCGAAAAAGAAGTATCCTCCAATGCAGAACGAGTCTCCTGCAAATGAAACCACTGATAATCCAATTCCAATGGCTGCTTTGTTTTTTGATCGACGAGTTTTACCGGAAAGGTCTCAAATTGCACCCTTTTTGGGGCAATGAGTCGGCGTAATTTAGCAGAGTAAAGATTCAAATTTGATCCGGTTTGATAATTATCTAAAATTGGAGCTTGCGTATTAATAAGGAGAGTTAACTCCGGCACCGATTCAATAGGGGCTTCTTTAATCCATGCCGCCTGCAACTCTAGTGACAAAGTATAATTGTTAAGCCAGTCCGGCAGCAAAAGATCTTCCTTCCATATTATGTAATCTGGTTGCAATTGAAAATAATCGCCATTGAACAAGTAGTTGAAATTTTCCATGATTCTATCCTTCAGTGCAGTAATGTCTATTCTGAGGTGACTTCCAGTTGCCATAATCTGTATGGGCAAAGCATGTTCAATCCTGTCGGATCCGAAAGCCAATTACTTATTGAAAAAAATACACCAAAATGAGATAGAAAAGAAAAATGTAAAGAAGAGCACCCAGGCTACATCCGGGTCTAAATTGAAGCGATAGGGCTTTTTCAAAAGAGCATAAATCTGTGGTTTAACATAAAACACCAAAAGATAAGAAACAAAGAAAAAGGGTAAAATTATTATCGCCAAAACAAGGTCTTGTCTGGAAGCCATAATCCCATCTCCTCATGTTCCTACTTTCATGCCCATGCCAAATCCAATGCCCCACACCACAGCTAAGGACGGATTAATCTTTCTCCTCAGGTATAAACGGAAGCCCGGCATCATATTGACGCTTCAAATGCGCCCGTTGCTTTGAAAGCCAGGCCGTAAAATCAGAATCCGCAATCGCAGTCTCCAATGAATAACGCTGGATATCTGTGCCTTCCCAAAACCGGGGCCAGCATTCAGCGCGTCGATTCAATACCTCGCAGGCTAACAGCCCATTAAAAAAAGAGAAGACCCGCATTTGAACTCGAAAACTGTTTTCCATTTGATCATAAGCCGGAGGATTCTCTAATTGAGCAATTGAAGGTTCATAATATTCCGGGTAGGCTGTCGATACTTCTTGATAACGACAGGCGGGCTGCACATGGTAAATCCGCGCTACGGCCGGGATAAACCGTAGCGGGGCAAGTTGATTTTGAGAATAATCCCAGCGGGTGTCGGTGGCCAGGATTTCCAAAATGCCGTCTTGATCAAGATCCTGCCAATCGATTTCTTTGTAAAGCTGCTGTGGTTGCCCGGGAAGGGATAGCGGACAATTTTCAAACAGGCTGGTCATCTTTCCGGCCCGGCGGGTAAGATAAACCATCCCGTGGAAAACATAGTTATTCCCTCGCATGACCAGCAAATCCGGCAGCCCGTCGCTATTGATGTCCCGCCAGTTAGAGGTCATCCCGGCGGCCCCTCCGCAATCAAAGCAAATGACGACATCCTCGATTTCGAGAATCCGTCGTTTGATTTCCGGGTTCCGAGGATCGCGCCGATAGGCCAGCAAATAAGTTTTCGCGGAGTTATCACATTCGATGAGATAAGCCGAATAATCGCCTGTGAGATCTTTCAGCTTTCGTGACGTAATACGACAGACCCTAGCATCCCGGTCAATTTGTTGAACGGCCTCATCCGTAAATCCGAGTAAGGAGGAAACGGGTCCGGGGAGAAAGGCGGGTTCCGGAGCAGGGGTAGCTACCGGAGTAAAAACTGGAGCCGAAACCAACGGGGGAGGGACATTCACCCCGTTCAGAAAGATACCGAACCACAGAAGGCCCATTCCTATCAGGAAAAAAGCTTTGGTCATTGATTCCTTCTTCAGCTAGGATCTCCAAAGAACTGATTTACCGTTTGGAATCACCTTTGTTTTTCCGAAAGGGCCATAAAAATTCATACCATTTTCTCTGTATGGGGGGCGAGGGCCGGGAAAAATGCTGAATCTCATTCTTAACCAGTCCCAGGAAAAATTCCCCAAAATCTTCAGCTACCACTTCCCAACATTGCTCTTCGAGAGGATACCCCGGCTCAAAAACCATCACAGGAGGTTCAGTGGGCAAATCCTCGCAATCCAGACAAATAATTTCACCATCCCCAGAATTGCAAATGGCAACAAATCCGCGTGGTAAATTAGAATCGCGTTGTTCTTGCAACGAATACCAAATAGCATCCGGAATCCCCGAATGGTCAAAATCTTCCTGGATTATGCCGTAGATTTCAAATCCCCCCATTCCGCCCACGCCATATTCTAACAAAAATCGCCGATATAGGGGCGGAAATTCCACGCCCAGTTTCGCTTCTGCTGCACGAACCAGACTTTCAGGCTGAGGGCCCGCAAAATCAGCCTTATCTTGATATGCGTCGATCAGTCTTTTTGCGGTTTCGTAATCCTGAATGCTCATTTCTCTTCCTTATATTTAGTATATTTAAATAGCTCTGCTATCCCGAATGACCGGTCGTTTTATAATGAAGTTGCACTGCTAAAAGTTTATTCCCAATTGCAGCAATGTCCATTTGTGTCGCGAATTTGAGAATTTTTTCCTCTTGATCCTTCCCTAAAAACCGCGTAAAATCATCTTAGAATATATTATTCTAAGAAGATTCCCGCCGGGAAAACTTCTGAGAATGATTACTTTTCGGGGGTCTAAATGGATAAAATAACTTCTGAGAATATTATTGAGGCCTTCGGCAACTGGCTGAAGGAACAGGATAAGGCTCCGTTAACTGTCCGCGCCTATGTCACCGCGATTCGGGATTTCGCCGCCTGGTTCGAGCGGGCCGGCCAGGAGTTCACGGCGACGGCCATCACGCCGCTTGATATTCGCGATTACCGCACCCTGCTCGCCAAAGGCAATGCGCCGGCGACCGTCAATCGCCATCTGGCGGCTCTGCGCGCCTTTGCCCGCTGGGCCAACACCACCGGCCGGGCGGAGCACGATCCCACCGTCAATGTAAAAGGTATGGAGCAGGAAGATGTGGCCCCGCGCTGGCTGACCCGCCAGGAGCAATTTCGCCTGGTCCGCAAAGCTCAGGAGGAAATTCAGCAGGGGGACTGGCGCGCCCGTGGGGATACCTCGGCGCCCGGCCCGATCTGGGCCCGGCGGGACTATGCTTTGATTGTCTTCCTTCTCCATACCGGCCTGCGCCTTTCCGAGGTGGCCGCCCTCACCCTCGACGATCTGAACATTACCCCGCGCGGAGGCGAGGTCAATGTACGGATGGGCAAAGGCCGGAAAAAGCGCGAAGTGACGCTCAATAAATCCGCCCGCGACGCCCTCAGTCTCTGGCTGGCGGTGCGCCCGTCATCCACCAGCCGGGCGGTCTTCCTCTCGCAAAAAGGCGGGGCGATGACCGAACGGGCCATCGGGATGCAGGTCACGGCGCTGTCCAATCGCGCCGGTCTGAAAGGGGTGCATCCTCACTCTTTGCGCCATAGTTTTGCCAAAAATTTGATCGACGAAGGCGTCAGCCTGGACAAAGTCGCGTGCCTGATGGGGCACAAAAACATCAACACGACGCGGGTCTACATCACGCCCAGCAAAGGGGATTTGCAGGAAGCCACCGAGAAGATCGCGTGGGAGGATTGATGAAATTCGCCGTCTACCTGCCGCCCCAAACCCTGGCGACCTCCCGTCCCGTCACGTCGGAGATGTTCACCGGCGCTTCCTATCCCCATTGGAGCCGGGTCCGTGAGGCGCTGGTCGCCGCCCTGCCGCCTTATCCGACCCTGCCGCTGCGCCGGACTGACCTTCAGGACTACGCCCGGGTCCACGATTCGGCCTATCTCGCGGCACTGGAATCCATGGCCGCCGGGAAGACCCCGCTTAACCCGCCGCCGTTGAGCCCCGAATGCAAAGGGCTGGAATTCTGTCTGCCGGGGTACCGCTGGGCGTTGGGAGGGATGTTCGAGGCGATCGATCAAATGCGCGCCGGGGATCTGGAACGCGCTTACTGTTTCAGCCTGGGGGGCCATCATGCCCATGCCGGTTGGGGGCATGGCTACTGCCTGCTCAATCCCTTAGCGGCCGCAGCCTGTTACGCCCAGGAACAGGGCTTCGCCCGCATCCTGATCGTGGATTGGGATCTCCATCACGGCGACGGGACTCAGGCCATCTTTGCCGGCGATCCTTCCGTCTACTGTCTCAGCATCCACAGCCTGGCCGATCTCTATATGGCCCGCGCCTCCAGCATTCGCCAGGGGACGACCACCCGCGGATTGGAAACCGGCCACGGCAACATCCCAGTGCTCAGTCACAGTTACCCCGACAGCTTCATGGAAAGCATGCAACTGAGTGGTCGATTCTACCGCAGTGAGAACTGCCTGGAGGCCTTCCGACTGGCCCTCTCCGATCTGCCCTTCCGGCCGGAGCTGACCCTGATCTTCTCCGGCTACGACGGTCACCGCGACGACTGCGGCCGCGGCATCTTCGACTGGACCGAAGCGACCTATGCTCAACTGACTCGATGGGTCCTGGAAGCCGCTCCCGGCATCCCGGTCCTTTCCATGCACGGCGGCGGGTATCGGGTGCCGGTCAATGTGGCGGCGGCGCTGGCGCATATCGAAGTGCTGGCGGGGAATTACACACTCCACCAATGATATAGATGCTTCTTTTCCTGAACTGCAAGAGAGGCCAGTCCGGTCAATATATTTAAAATGTTCTGAGCCTCATCTGCTTTCCGTCTTTCTGCCTCAAATTCTTCTGTCTGAGCCCATTTTTGAGCCGTATCCATAAAAGCGGCATCGGAAAGCTCTGCCAGATTCTGAGTAAAACGGTCGGGCAAACAATGAACGCCTGAATTGTTATCCATTTCAGGATCCAACAAAGCCGGTATTTCCAATTGTTCCAGAGCTTCTTCAAACGATATTTCGCACACAATCGCCGACAAAGCAGCCAGCATTACAAGATCCACTCCCTTACCCTGAATATAATGCTCAAATCGATCGTAATGGGGCTCATAGTCAACTGCGGAAATTTCAATCTTGGGTTTCGGTTTAAACCAGGATTGAACCCGCTGCCAAAAACTCATCTTGGGAACCAGTTTAGGTTCGATCCGAATTGGTTCGGGCAAATCCTTCCAGCTTTCCGGTACCCATTCAAGATACTCTCTCCCGCTCGCCACATCTAAAAATCGCTTCTTTTCAGGGGCTACTCTTTCCAGGGTTGAGAAAACCTCTGCCAATTCCTGCTCCGAAGCCACGAAGAAATCGGTCAATATTCCCATAAGTCCTCCTGATCATTACCATGGCTCAAAAGTTTACCTCAGATTGCTGCAATGTCTACCAAAAAGTAGCGCAAAAAAGCGAAAGCCCTATAATGGTTCCACGACAATCAAATGAATAAGGAAAAACGATGCTAAATCTCAAATCCATCATTCCAACCTTCCTGCTGTTCATTATCTTGGGAACCAGCCGGCTATCTCCCATTGTCTCCCGGTCGGCAAATCTCATACCGCCTGATCCCAAAGTGCCGTCCAAAGACCATCTTATCTTCTCTAAATCAATGAACACCCAGAAAGCCATCAATGCATTGGTCTTTGATTCTCAAAGCAATCTCTGGTTGGGTACCGATAAAGGTGTAGTACAGTGGAATCCGGAGACCAATGCCCTCAATCATTATGAAAAATCGGCTGGATTACCTTCAGAGCCCATCGTCAGACTGTTCATCGATGACAAGAAAAACATTTGGGCGGCTTCCAATCGGGGAGAGCTCTTGAAGTTTTCAGAGAATCAGTGGTCCGTCGAATACAAAGGCCGCATGAATGGATTCCCTTCCAGATTAATCCAGGATTCCCAGGGAGCGCTTTGGGTTGGTTTTGACCAGGGACCTTTGACTGCCACCGTTGCTTATTACGATTATCAAACCTGGAACGAAATAAAATTAGACTGGACCAAAGCCCCAGCCGCGCTTTCAGCTACCCCCGATGGGAAGATCTGGGTCAAAATTCGTGAGTGCTGCGAGAGTCACTCTCGTATGTTTCCTCTCGACGATCCGGAATTCGAAATCAATGAAGAGAATCGTCCTTATCGTTGGGGACAACCTCAAATAACACCCGATGGTTCATTTTGGATGGCCGCTACCTGGTTAGGAAAAAACGCCATTACAACCCAGAGCGGACTTGCGCGCTACGATCCTCTTCACAACACCTGGGAGGCTTACACCGTTTCCCTCAAATTACTCCAGGAGTTATCCATAGAACCCTACAACCTTTTTCCGGCCCAACTTATCCAAAAGAACCCGGGGGATTTTTGGATGATTACCTATCAGGGACATCTGTTCCACTTTGATGGTCACACCTGGGAAGGATTTCCTTCTCCTATTCAAACCTCGTTTTCTATTACAGACATGGCGGTCGCTCCCGATGGCGCCATCTGGATTTCCACCACTGACGGCTTATTGCTCCGCTTCGACGGCCGGGAGTGGCAAATCCACGAGGAAATCCAAAAGTTGCTGATGAAAACGAGTACGCTCTCTCCATGAAACCCTTGCCGCGGCTGATTTACCTTTTTAACCGCCTGATCTGGCGCATCACCAGCCCCACGACCGTAGGCGTCCGCCTGATTCTGGAAAGAGATCAGACCGTCTTGCTGGTGCAACACACCTATCAACAGCACTGGTATCTGCCGGGGGGCGGAGTCAAAAAGGGCGAAACTATCGAAGCCGCCGCTCGCCGGGAAGCCGCGGAAGAATTCGACGCTACGCTGGGCCCCCTGAAGTTAATGGGCGTCTATACCAACTTCTATGAACACAAAAACGACCATGTGATCGTCTTTGTCTGTACCGATTTCACCCTGACCGGAAAGACGGATCGAGAAATAGAAAGCTGGGCCTTCTACCCGCTTACGGCTCTACCCGATCATCTCTCACCCGGCAGCCGGCGCAGGATCACCGAATACTTGAGTTGCCCTGCTTCTCCGATTGTGGGAATGTGGTGATGTTCTCAATTGTCCAAACCTGAAAACTCCCTACAATAAAACCGTTACCCCTTCTCGAAAAACCACAAAATCAGGAGGCTTCTATGGTTTGGAAAAATGTTCGGACGCTCTTGTGGTTAGCCGCAGCCAGCTTTCTTTTCCTGCTCGCCTTCCTTCTGCTGGATATCCGCATCGGGCTGCGGCCCTTTCCGGTCCAGGCCGCCGGCTATCAATTGAGCGCAACCAGCTATGCGACTACCACCGTCCCTGGATTGATCAATTATCAGGGATTGCTGGCCGGCGATACCGGCGCTCCGGTCAACGGCGCGGTTACCATGACCTTCCGGGTTTACTCCACCACGACCGGCAGCACGGCTCTCTGGAGCGAAATCCATACCGCCGTCCCCGTGACTAAAGGGACTTTCTCTGTCCTGCTGGGAGAAGTCACGCCCTTCCCAGACAACCTCTTCGCCGACTCGAACCGCTACCTCAGCGTGCAGATCGGCGCCAACCCCGAAATGGCACCGCGCCAGCGCTTCACCAGCGTCGCTTATGCTTTCGAGGCCCGGCATGCTCAATCCGCCGATTTGCTGGGAGGTCTGCCGCTTACCTCCCTGGCCCCGCTGACGCATACGCACACGGTAAGTTGCACTCCGAAGCTGCGCTATTTTCAGGAAGCTTTTACGATACCCACACAGGGGGCCGCAGACTGGGAATTTTTTACTATCAATGGAGAAAATTACCTGATCGTCGCTAATCAATATAACGGATCGACCTTTAATGTGGACTCTAAACTATATCACTGGAATGGTTCAGGGTTTACTCAAATTCAGACCCTGACTACCCATGCTGTAATTGACTGGGAATTTTTCACTATTGGTACAGAGGCTTATTTGGCTGTGGCCAATTATTATAATGGTTCGACCTACAATACGGACTCTAAAATTTACCACTGGAATGGAGCCGGTTTTGACGAATTCCAAACCATTCCTACCCAGGGTGCTCAAGGATGGGAAGCTTTTACCTTCAACGGGAAATCATATTTGATAGTAGCCAGCCATTTTAATGGTTCCATATTTAATCTCGACTCCAAACTCTATCAATGGAATGGAACCATATTTACTCCCAGTCAATCTATTCCTACGGAGGGAGCTATGGATTGGGAATTTTTCGTTATTAATGGGGAAGCTTATCTGGCAGTTGCCAATCATCGTAACGCTTCTACGTACAGTGTCAACTCTAAAATTTACCATTGGAACGGAACCAGTTTCGAGGAATTTCAATCCATTCCTACACAAGGTGCGGTTGATATAAATTCATTCAAGATCGGCAATTATACTTATCTGGCTATTGCCAATTATACGAACAGCAATGCTTCAAGCACTGCGATAGAATCCGTTATTTATCGCTGGAACGGAACGAATTTTAGCCAATATCAAAGCATTCCTACTCAGGGGGCTTTTGCCTGGGAATTTTTTACGGTGGGTAAGGATGCTTACCTGGCCCTGGCCAATTACAAAAACGATTCGACTTCAAACGTGAATTCAAAAATCTATCGCTGGAATGGAACCTGGTTTAGTGAATTTCAAAATATTCCCACCTATGCGGCAAAACACCTTAAACCCTTTTCTATCGGTGAATCAACCTATCTGGCGGTAGCAAATTACTACAATGGGGTAACTTATAACTTCGATTCTCCCATCTATCAGGGGGTGTTAGAAGACTGCCCCACCGTCGGCCAGACGGATCCCTATCTCCAGCTGGACACATTGCAATCCGCACCGCCCGCCACCGACTGCGATGAGTCGGCCGAGCTGGGCCGCGCGAAGGTCGATGTGGAGCATAATGTCTTGTACATTTGCACCAACTCGGGTTGGATAACCAAATAGAAAGATTTTCTTTGACAAACCTCTTTTTTTCGCCTACAATGTAATTGAAGATACACGAGTTTTCAGAAGTCCCACGCGAGTTACCCAACCGCGTGGGACTTTTTGTTTCCCACACCCGAAAGAGAACGGAGTGAAGCATGAACACGATGACTTTGGATCTGGTAATTCAGAAGACCTGGGCTTATCAAGGCGTCCTCCATGCCCGCGCCGCCCACTGGAGCCTCGATGGGCAGATCAATTTCTACAGCCTGGTCTTCCCCCGCGAACAGGCGATCCTCATCAAGGAAAGCCCGTTCACTTCCCGCCGCGCCACGTTGACCTATGACGAGCCCCAGTTGATCAAGCGGGGCGCCTGGCTGGTGGTCCACGGGGAGCTGCGCAGCCGCGATGAACGGGTCACGCTGCGGGATTTCATCCGTCGGGCGGAGAACGGCGCGGCCGTCACGCCCGCCGATCTGGAAGCCCTGCTGGGAAAGCTCGGCTCGGAGAACCGCTCGATCAACGAGCTGATTGTGGATGAGGTCATTTTCCTGGGAATGCACCAGCTCAAAGATGCCGCGGAACGCGGTGAACGCTCCGATGCGGGGTAGGGTGGGGCAGTACTTTAACAAGTTTATAAAGAACTGAGGCAGTAGACAGCAAGAGATTGCTTGCGCGGGGAGCGTTTTTAGCGTCCCGCAGCAGGCTCCTGCCCGGCAACAAACGACGCGCTGGATGGGGGGAGAGAATTTTTTGTTTATGTTTTCGCGGGCTTCAGAAAGCCCGCGAAAACATGATTTTTTCTCTCCCGTCTTCTATAGGGCGGGTTTACTTTTTGCTGTTATTGACTGCTTACTGAATAAAATCGGCCGCCTCGATTTTTGGATCGAGGCGGCCCACCAGAGGGACTCTGTTTCCGCTCTGCCCGGGATTTTCCGGGCGAGCGGGCTACAGCGTCCCTCTTTTTGTTATCTAAAACGTGAAACGTGATGACTTTCGGGATGGTTGGCCTGTAAAAGGATGGAGGCTAAGTCATTCTAAAACGTGAAACGTGAAACGTAATGAGAACTGTTCGGGATCGACCGATGAATAAGGTGGAAATCAGGACCTGAAAAAAATGTCTCGTGGCTTTAATCAGCCTGTGTTTTAAGCAGTCATCACGTTTCACGTTTCACCGTCCTTGAGCGGCCCGGTCTACGGGGTAGGCCCGGGCCGGCTCCCGCAGATTCGCGATCTGCAGGATGGACTGGTTTTCCTTCAGCATTTCTTCGATCTGCTGTAAGGAATCCCTGAAGTTTCACGCGCGCATTGAAAGTCTCACGAGTTAATTTCCCCGCTGTCTCACGCGATCTCTGAAGTCCCCCGCGTTTTCACCTGAATTTATCTCCTGAAAGGAACTGAAATGGACCTCAACTTACTGAATAGCGGTATTGTGGCCAATCTGGCCGTGATCCCCGTCCTGGTGGTCATCCTGATGGGCATCTTTGCCCTCGCCTGCCACCTCGCCTCCGGGAAATAACCCGACTGGAAGCTGGCTCTGCCAGCTTCCGGTCTTCCTCTTGATTTATCCGAATAGATCTGAAAGGAGTATCTGAAATGGAACCGACTGTGGATATCCGCACGTTGACTGGACTGACGATGGCGGCTGCCGTCGCGATGCTCGATGAAGAGCTGGCTCCCGAGGCTTACAAGCCGGTCCCCGGCGCCGTGGACCTGACCGACATCAAGCCCGCCTGGTTGACCGAATACCTGAACCGGGTCTTCGGCATCAGCGGCTTCGGCTGGTGGTTCACTTATGCGGCCGAGGATCTGCACGTGATCGCCTCCGCCGACAGCAAGGGCCGCACGATCTACGAAGCGGCGATCGATCGGCTGGAGTTCTACTACCGGCTGATCGTGAACGGCGACCTGATCGTCGCCGGCCCGGTGCTGGCGAACGGCGGCTCGGGCAACAGCGAACGCGAGTATGCGGTTCGCGGCGCATTGACCAACGCTTTGGGCGCTGCGGCGAGCAAACTGGGCTGGCAGCTCTCTGTCTACCAGGATCGTCGTGGCCACGCCGGCAAGCCGCGCCCTGCGCAGCGACCGGCACCCGCCGTTCCTCCTCGCCATGAAGCGGCCGCTCCTGCTCCTTCCCCTGCTTCCAATGTTGCTCTTACGCTGGAATCGGCCCGCGCGACGCTCTTCCCCGGCGGTAAGCACAAGGACAAGACCCTGGGCGCCGTCGCTCAGGAAGAGCCGGATTACATCCGCTGGACGAGCGAGAACGCCAAATCGCCTACGCTGCGTGTCGCCGCCGAACTGGTCTGGAAGGATATGCAGGCACAATCGGCCGTTCCGGCCGCTGAACCGGAGCCGGCAGTTCCGGCCGCGCCGCCCGCCACTCCCGTCAAGACTCCGCCCGCGATGACGCTGGAACAGGCCCGCACCTATGCCATGCCGTTCGGCACCCGCGACCACCCCGAGTACAAGGGGCAAACCCTGGGGACGCTGATCGCTCAGGATGCCGGTTTCGTCCGCTGGCTGGCGGAAAACTCCACGAACGCACTCCTGCGTCAGGCCGCCACGTTGATGGTTTCCGCATAGATTGAAAGAATATTTTTCGCGCGTCCCGGAGGGGCGCGCGAAAAATCCCTTCTTTTACCGATTTTATCGAAAGGAACTGAATCATGTTTAAAGGATTTCTCTGCCATGTGACCGGCGCTCCGTGCGCCCCGGATGAATGTCTGGCCTGCAGCCTGACCGGCGGGCGCATCGCCGCCAATGGACTCCCCTGCCCGTTCACTCCTCCGATCCTGCGCGGCATCATTGCCGCCAATCAACCCCGCGAGCTGCTGGGCTACTCCGCCACTGAAATCAGCGGCTGCCTGCGCAAGGCTCGCCTGCAGGAACAGGCCGATTACTACCTGGCGCCCGGCCAGGCCTACTGGGCCTTTCGGGGCCAGCTCGCGCATGCGCTGCTCGAACAGGCTCATACCGGCGATCCCGGCGTGATCCTGGAAAAGCGCTTCTATGCCGACATCGACGGCCTGCTCTTCACCGGGCAGGTCGATCTTTTCTACCTGGAGCGCAGGCTTCTGGTCGATTACAAGACGACCCGCGAAGTGCCCAAGCCGACCAAACGGTACGAATGCAGCTGCGGCGCTCTGCTCCGCGAAGGGCGGACTTTTCGCAAAGGGACTTCGGTGGCCTGTCCGGTCTGCGGGCTGGAGTGGCCGGTCGAGGCGCTGAAGCCGACGATTCTCCCGCCGCAACCGCATCTCAGCCATGTCCGGCAGCTCAATCTCTACGCCTGGCTGCTGGCGCAAAACGGCCTGGAGGTCGCGAAGGCCGAACTGGTCTACCTGGATATGTCCGAGCCGCTCCGTTTGCCCGTGGAACTCTGGCCGCTGGAAGAGACCGAGCGTTATCTGAAAGAACGCCTGGCGCTGCTTCACAGTCCCGGCCCGGACGGGCTGCCTGCCGGGATCCAGGAGGATTCCGAAGAGAACTGGCTCTGTCGCTACTGTCCGGTTGCTGCGATCTGTCTGGCAAACCGACAGGCGGCAGAAAATCCGGAATTTAACGCCAAAACCGAGGTGCTTTCTCTCTAAGCGGGCGGCCACATCGGGCCGCCCCTACAAGGACGGTATCTCCGGGTAGGGGCGCCCCAGCGTGGGCGCCCTCCCTTTTATCCATCTATCTGAAAGGAACCGAAAAATGTTTACTGAAGACGATCTGATCTATTCCTACACCCGCGCGCAGGCGCTGGAAGACGGGGTGCTGGTCGATGTCACGGCGACGGCCCGCGAGGCCGGTTTCGTCTGGCCGGTAGCCGTCACGGCGGCGGTTTGGGCTCTGATCCAGGAGATTCCGCCGAAATATCAGGGCTCTCAGGATGTCCAGGGACGCCTCTGGGATGTCGTCTGGATGGCGGCTCAGGAGATCCGCCGACATCGCGGCGAGGAAGGCAACGAGTTGCGCTATCGCCTGACTCTGCCCCACGGCCGGGAGACCTACGCCACGCTGAAGTTGATCGTCGGCCCCGGCGATCAGGGGGAACCCGTGGTGACTATCCTGCTCCCCCATGAGGATTGAACCGAAAGGAGCTGAAAGATGATAAACCGGAACCGAATTTTCAGTGCTCAACAGCACACAAATCTTCAGCGCCTGGCCCGGCAGCTGGTTCAATCGACCTTCCCGCTTTGCGCCGGCTTCCGGCTGCACGGCTTTCTCCTGCTCAACGACTCCTTTACCGAAGACAGCCTGCAGGAATACGCCGTCATCAAAATAGAAAAGCTTACCTCCCTCTCCGGCTCCCTGCTGAAGGTGGAGGGGACGCAGGTCGATTCGATCACCGTGAGCTGGTGCTCGCAGGCCCGCCTGAAGGCCATCCTCCGCAAAGTCCTTAGCGGCGATGCTGCCGACATGGGACGCGAGACCCTCTACCTGGATCTCAATCCCGGCCACCGTTGCGGGCTCTGTATCTGAAGGAGGGCGGCATGGATCCCTCTCCTGAAATGCTCAAAGTCTGCGCTGAGCGCCGGCGCGCCGCCCATCTGGCTCCCCGGCAGAAGATCTCTCCCGATCGCTGTCGGCACAGCTGTCCGCTCTGGCACAGCTGCCTGCGGCTCCCCGATCAACCCGTCATCGCCGCCTTTTCCGGCTCCTACGCCTTCCTTTCCAATTTCTTTCCCATCCCCGGAGGGCTGCAGATGGACGGTCAGGGCTATTCCACGCTGGAGCATGCCTTCCAGGCCTCGAAAACTCCCAGTCTGATCTGGCGCGAGCGCATCCGTCGCGCGCCGACCCCGGCGGAAGCCCGTCGGGTGGGGCGCAAGGTGCCGCTCCGCAAGGATTGGGAACAGGTCAAGGTGCGCGTCATGGCTGAGCTGCTTCGCCGCAAGTTCGATCCACGGGCGCATCCCGATCTGGTCCGGCAGCTTCGCGCGACCGGCGAGGCGCTGCTCATCGAAGGCAATCTGTGGGGCGATCTTTTCTGGTGCGTCGATGAACGGACCGGCCTGGGGCTCAATCACCTGGGCCGTCTCCTGATGGAGCTCCGGCAGACGCTGAACTGAATTTTTAATTGGGGGCAGGCACAAGGCCTGCCCCTACCTCTGAAAAATTTCCGGGCGTGGAAACCACGCCCCTACGGTTGTCTCGGGCGGCCACATCGGGCCGCCCCTACTTATTGAAAAGGAACTGAAAAATGAACTGGCAAGATCAACTTACCGAATGGAATTTCAAGTCGCTGGATCAGGCGCGGGTGCAGCGGGCACAGACTATCCTGGATTGCATCAGCCCGCTCCCCGCCGATCCCCAGAGTCTACCGGCCTTCAAGGTCCACGGCTATGTCGTCAAACTGGCCCGCGCGGCGAAGCCGGGAGAGTTCGGCGCGACCTGCGCCTGCCCCGACTTCAAGACCCATCAGATGGCCATCCTGGAACCCTGCAAACATATCATCGCCCTGGCCATGCACCTGGAAAAGGCCGGCGGCCTGCCGCCCACCGAAACCGTACCGCCGCCCTCGGACGGCTGGCCCGCAGCCGCGCTCCGCATTGCCGTCGGCAACGCCATCGCCCGCCTGACCGATCTCATCGGCGCTTTCCTCCTGGAAGGCGAGTCCCCGCTCATCATCGGACCCACCGGCGTCGGCAAAACCTCTGCTATCCATCGCGTCGCCGAAGCGCTCGATCTGGGCCTCGAAGAGATGGCCGGTTCGGAATCCTGGACCGAAGCCGATCTCATCGGCTGCTGGACCCCGGCCCGCGAATGGTCCTGGGGGCCTATCGGCCGGGCCTTCGATCGAGCCCGGCGGGGAGAATCCCTGCTCATCTTCGTCGATGAAATCACCCGCTTCAATCCGCGGGCCACCGACATCCTCCTTCGCACCCTCCAGCCCGTCACTGCCGACCGTGCTCGCCGGATGGGCATCGAACTTCCTCCCGCCACCGGTCCCGTTTTCCTGGCCGAAGCGCCGCTCCTGGGCTATCGCGCCTGGGCGCCGGCCGGCCGCATCGCCTGGGTCGCCGCCGGCAATCCCAACATCAATCCCCTCGACCCGGCCCTCGTCCGCCGGTTCGCCGTCGCCGAAGCCCGCCTCGATCGCGGCATCCTCGACGCCCTGCCGGCCGAAATCCGCCCGCTCATCGACGCCCTCTGGACCTCATACGAGCAGGGCGAGCTGCCCTTGCCCATCGAATATCAGGCTCTCACCCACGCCCGCAGCACCGCCGACCTCTTCCATAGCTACCTTTCCCGCCTGCGGGCGCTCGATCCCGTCGCGGCCGAAGCCGTCGTCCACCTCTGCAAAGGTCACGATGTGGAGGTGACTCCATGAACGGCATCCTGGCCCGCAAGATCGTGAGGACCGTTCTACCTGTCATGGCCGGCGTCTTCCAATCGCCGGAAATCCTGAAACTGCCGCTCGATGTGCAGATCAAAGAGGAAGCGGAGACCGCTTCCACGCAGGAAGAGGCCGGGAGGGTGTGCATCACCCTCCCGGTCGTTTTCAACGGCATTTCTATCGAACAGGATACCGGTCTCTACCTGGGGCTCGCCGCCCATGAACTGGGCCATCTGCCCAATCTCCAGGAAGTGCTCCGGCTCGTGGCCACCGCCGCCGCCTCCAGTCCGGCCCTGCGGATCCTCTTCAACATCATGGAAGACATTCGCATTGAAAGCCTGATGCGTTCGGACCCCGTGAACGCCTGGCTGACCCGCGTTCGGGAGTTGTGCACGGCGGATCTCCCCGAAAATCCCGAGAACTTCTGGGATCTGATCTACTGGCTGCGCTTTGGGAATCCTCAGGAGCCCTTCAACCTCGCCCTCCCGGCCACAGCGCAGTCATACGAAAACTTCTGGATGGCCGCGCTCGACCTCCTGCGCCTCCACCTTCCCCACGGCCCGCAGGGTTCTTTCCGGGCTGCCCGGGCCATCCTGGAACTGACCGCCAGTTACGGCCTGGAGGTCCCGACGGCGCCGGAATCCTGGCTCGTCCTGGGGCTGGGACCGGGGATCGCCGCTGGCGAAGGTTGCGAAATCGAGCTGCCGGAGAACCTGCGGCCCGTGCTGCCCGACTATAGCGGTGGCGCGCCCTGCTGGGAAGATCCGGATGTCTGGGCCATCGCCGAAGGCCGGCGCCTGGCCGGCCGTCTGAAATGGTGGACGCAGGGCCGCAGCCGGCAGATCGCCGGCGGGGTGGGCAAGTACAATCCCCGGCTGGAATCGAGCGGCCTCCCGCCTTACACCCTGCCGCTCGCGCCCGGGCCGGCGGCGCCGCCCCGGCTGGCCGTCTTCCTCGACATCTCGGACTCCATGTGGGCCGGTTCCACGCAGCCGGCTCCGCTCTCGATCGCCCGCGCCGCCGCCATCGCCCTGGTCCAGGCCGCCGAAGCGGCCGGCGGCGAAGTGCGCGTCTGGGCCTTTTGCCATAGCTCGCACGCCCTGTTCCTGGGCCGGGACATCGTTCGCATCGCCTCCGTCCGTGGCTTCGGCACCCGGCTCGCTTTCCTGGCGGATGTCCTGGCCCGGCTGCCCAATCCCGCCGGCTGGCACTTCATCTTCATCACCGACGCTGAGACCGGCCGGCCCCCCGCCGTCTGGGACAAATACCGCGACCAGGCCACCGTCCTCCACATCTCCGACGATCAAAGCGGCCTGCCCGAGCGGCTGGGCCGTCGAGTCATCCCCATCCGTTCCATCGAAGAGCTGCCCGTCATGACCGCGCTCGCGGCCCGCAGTCAATTCGCCGGGGCGGTGAGGGGGTAAAAGAAAGAGCCGGCAGGGATGCCGGCTCTTTGTTGATTGTAAACCGTCGTATTAAAAATATCACTTGACACACTTGTGGTTAAAAGAGTAAATCACCCGTCCCAAATTTGATAACAGCATACTCTAAAACCGTAAGATAAACTCCGAAAAAGTGGGTCATGCCATCCGCGACAGGAACAACGGGCATAACTCTCGACATTATTAAATGCTCCCCCTCGCAAAACCACGGACGCATATTTTCTTGAATGTAAATCCTCGCGCCCATCATTATCATGATAGGGGTAATTTTCATATACACTTCGGGTCCATTGCCAGACATTGCCTGACATATCCAATACACCATAAAAACTCATACCTTCTGGAAAAATCCCCACAGGTGTTGTGTCATTCAATCCTAACTCAGCTGTATTAGCCCGACCACTTGCCCATTTTCCCCATGGATATTCCCGTTTATCCTGATCTCCTCGTGCTGCCTTTTCCCATTCAGCTTCTGATGGTAATTGAATGTTCTTTCCCGTCATGTCCGATAACCATTTGCAATAGGCGACAGCATCATTCCAGCTTACATTAACCACAGGATAATTCTCTTGGCCCTGTAAAAACTTACCATCTTGCCAATGTTCTGGTACTTTATGTTTTGTAGCTTCTAAAAAAATCTGGTATTGCGAATTCGTTACAGGCGTTTTAGCAATCCCGTACCGATTCAGATAAACCAAATGAAGTGGTTGCTCATCCACCATGTTTTTACTACCCATCCAAAATTCTCCCGCTGGCACATCACACCATATCGGCTCACCGTAAGGCGCCTTCCAAAATACTCCTACAGCCTCTGCTCGTTGTCGAATTAAAATCGCTAGATCAGGTCTCTCTTTTTTTAAAGGTTCCTGAAATACCCATTTCTTTTCCGGATCTATAGTTTCAAAATATTCAGAATTGAATGAGTTGCTGCTTTCCCAAGCCGCCTTACGTTCTATAATCTTTTTACCTGTTTCTGTCGTTTCTATTAAAATTCTTACATAACGTTGAACTATTGGCAAAACCCAAAAATCATCATCATCTGTTTGATTCACTAAAAAGAATCGCTGCAATAACGACAAAGTTCTATCCAGATCCGCTGAATTTATATCAGCAATTTTTCTAATTACATCGCGGCTGCCTCCAGCATTTCGGTCAAAAAGTGAGCAGGTCATTAATGTAGCCCGGGCCTGTGCATCACGATTCAAAACGAAATCTACCTGGCCTTTAATACAATACTCTGTTAAATCGCCTTCCCCATCACCCAACCAACGGATCACCTGATCGAAACTTTCACCACTGGACAATCTTCCCACTGCGAGTTTCATTGGTAATGGTAATCCAGAAGTCAATTCAAAAATCCGCTCGCGTTGCATATCATCCAAAACGACATCACGGGCCGCAGCTTCCTGAGAAATTAAACGATCTGATTCCTCTAAAGAAAAGCCTGTCAATGTCCGAATTTCAGCTACATTCACCCATTCCCGAGATGTAATAATTGCTTTAGTGGTAGGAGCCGGCAATCTCCTTAAAAATTTTTTTACGTTTTCATCTCGAAGAGTTTCCAGATTGTCCAGAATTAAGAGTGTTCGTTGTTCACGCAGCGCTCTATTCACCAGCCAGCTTTGTTTTTCTGGATCAGCATTTACAATATCTTCACGATCCAAAACCCGTCCAATCATCCGGTAAACATCCTCTAAAGAACGTAAAACAAAGCCCGAAGATTTAAGCGACTCAGAACCATCTTCCGTCAGCGCAACTTCCCGGGCTGATCCCCATATAATTGCTTCAAATCGTTCTTGGGAAGGCAAATATTCATAATATCGTCGATATTCATGAGCGATTTCCAGTGCTAATGCACTTTTCCCTACTCCTCCAATGCCCGTAATAGCCATTTGCCAGACTGGATCGTCAGGCGAAAGCCCATCCCGCAACCATTTTAATTCCATTTCGCGTCCGACAAATGAGGTGTAATCGGGCTGAGGTAAATTATGCAAGGGGAGATTATTTTTTTTAAATTCAATTCTCAGTAATGTATCAAGCTGTTTCTTTGCTGATAAATTCTGCCAGCAATAATTCAACAGTAAGTTAACCTTCTCATCCTCTCGCATTCCTGACCAAAATCCGGCATATACGTCAGGAAAATAATCCATACATAATGAGTCAAATTTAATACTCTCCAATTGGTATAATTGCTGGCGTCGATCAATCCATTCTTCTTCCATCATAATTTGCGGATTGGGGGCATCCTCATAAGAAGGTACCCATGATTGACTGTTAATTTCGGATTTACACATTTTTATCAGGTTTTGCAATTCACTATATCGTTGTGTTCCTGGAGACGATCGCATTGCCAATTCCTGAAGTAACAATATCAGGGCACTTTCTCCCGAAACGAGACTCTTTCCCATAAGATATTTAATTGTTGAATCTATACGATCCTTTCTGCTTCCTGCTTCAGGTAAACCTGATTGCCATGGATGAAGCTTATTCGCGTCAAACACAGAATAAAGCCGTTCGGAAGTAAAGAATTCATTGCATGTAAGCAATGTTTGAAGCAAAGCCACCCACAACTCCGGCGAAAGTTCTTGAGAAATCTTATTATCAGCGGGTTCCGGCACTTCCTTGCCCTGTGATCCAGGTTTAGAATGATCTACACCCTGTACGTCAGGTTTAGTTCCATCATCTGTCGCTGAAGTCCATAATCTACCATCTATTACCCCCATAAAAAGTACAGGTGCAGCCGCTTCTAAATTTGAAAAACCGGCCATCATTAAGGCTCCGCGAGCTTCGTTCATCGCCAGATCTACAAAACCATGCATTCCCAATCTTTGATAAAAAACCCGACAGACTTCCCGTTCCACATGAGCGGTTACCGCTGTTTGCATCGCCACAACAAAAGGAACTCCGGCATCAATTACCATAGGACCTAAACCACGCGAATCCTTCCAGACTGACTTTGCCGCGCTTTCTGAAATTTCTAAAAAAACCAGGGCAGGAGGTTGCTTTAAACGGCGAAGCATTTCACTAAAAACTTCATCTTTCTTAACTTCAACCTGCCCCGCTTGATTTTGAAAATAAATCCCTGCCGGCTGATTTCTTCTACTGAAATTCCTGTGAGCTACCAGATGTAATCCCTGATATCCTTGCCTTAATTCGGATTCCAAACGATCTAATGTCACCGGGGATTCTAAAAAAGTTGGTTTGATCGACCTGGGAAAAACCGATTCCAACCTCTGTTTTTCTGTGGGAACATCAATAGCCGGTAAATCAAATGCATCGAGATTAGAAGGATTAATAATAGCAATCAATATATTAAAAGGCTGATTGGGATTCAATCCTTTCCAACGTTTTTCCGACGGAAAATATCGAGAAAAAGGCGTTCTAACATCTGTTGCAAGCATTACATTGTCTACAATCAGACTCTCCCAGGAGATACGATGTAACAGATTTACTTCTGGTTCAATGCGCAGATGAATACGGCACTTTGAATTTTTTTCAGTAGCATGGATCAATGCATTTTCGAAGATATAATTCTCTACCAGTTTGGCCCCCAATTCTTTTACGATAACATCTTGAAGTGCCCATTCGCCAGAATTATGTGGTAAATATAATACATCAACCGTCTGAACACTATCCCAAAAAAGACAAACGCGATATTCCTGTTCTGTTTCTTTCGAAATGTGAATTTCAAGATCCCCATAAGTCTCAGACCTTTCAGGAACTGTAGTTTCTTGTCCACTCCATCGTTTTAGTGTCGAAGTGATTACCTGTATCCGGGAGTCAGAACTGTTAACATGAGTCGGCAGGAATTGCTTGTTCTCACTGTACAAAACCTGTGATAAAACACCCGTTCCATAAACCAACCCCTCATATTTCTCTCGTGCCGGGGCCTCACTCAAATTATCACGATTAATCTCCATTAAATTAACCATTTGAATGGAAGCCGCCAAGTTATTCATGGGAGATGTTTCGGATGCCAGATTCTTTTCCCAGAAAGAAAGCATATTTTCGACCGCCCGGTCCGGGTCCAGGTAAGATTCGGCAATAGAACGATATGTAAAAACAGTATCAGGACGTAACCCGGAGCCTGCCGTTTTTTCTAAATAGGTCAAAAGAAAATCTGCAATTTCCAGAGGCCGATCTGATCCGAACTGACGCTGCAATTCGGCCAGCAACACTTCCCGTACTCCTGGTTCGACTTCAAAGAAACCTTCATCGAGGGGACGGCAAAGAGCTGAAAGCAAAAAATCGCTTTCAGCAAACCAGGGGACATTAATGGTTTCCTCAAAATTAATATGGATAAGATTGACCAGTTCTGGTGTTAATATCAACGGCAGTGCCGCATGACAGGCCAGATAAAGATGTTGTCGACCAAAACGGCGTTCAAAGGCAACGATTTCACGGGCAGCCAGACGGGTGGGTAACCAGCGTTGCCGGACAAGATTGGGGCCATTTATAACCGGATCATGTGTCTGGAATTCAGTCGTCATTAACAACTCACTCCCGGCAGATAAGGTTGACCTCGCAACCAGGCTACCAGATCGTTCAATCCATTCCAATCCAGTGAAGCCATCGGCACCAGTTGAGATATATCTTCGGCACTGGTTACCTTCCAACGCGAAGAGGGTAGAGGATTAAACCAGGCATACGTATATGTATAGGCACGCAAAATATCGATAAAAGTTTTGGTGTTTTCTATGCGTCGTTTTTCATAAGAACCCCGAGCTGCACCGGCATCACTAACAATTAATACGCTGCTGTCTGCTGCATGCATCCTCAAAACATCTTCCAATGCCTGGGCTCCAATCAAAGAAGGGGTGGAGTACAAAATCCCTTCAGGACAATCGTGGAAATAATAAAGTTCTAACTGCCGCAACGATCCACCACGCAATATACTCTCAATAAAAAGATCCATCAACGGGGTGAATGGAACCATTGACCCTTCACGATCAATCAATAAGAGTAACCGGGCCTGATTACGCTGCCGGGGACGTAAAACGGGACCACAGAAAAGACCTTTTCGACAAATATCATCAATTGTGGCAACGACATCAAGTTCTTCTAATGGTCCTGTACGGTGTAATTTACGCAAATGCCGCCACGCTGCCGCCATTGATCTTGAATCCATGGGAAAACGAGGCGTCAGTTGATAAGAACGGCCGCTTGCCCCGAAATCGGTCAACCATTGCAATTCTGTCCCCATACCTCTTACTTTCTCCAAACCAGAGGATGGCGTTCCAGACGGCGAAACAACGTTTTCTGGAATATCCTCAACAGGCTCAGATGGCAGTGTTGGTTCTGGTTCTGGAACAGGCTTATCAGTAATGTCCTGGTTTTCCGCCGGTTTATCATTAACTGGTTCAGCGGATGCTGCTTTTAATTGTGGTTCGACAAAATGCTCAAAGGCTATTTTTACCAGTTCCCAATCTTCCAATGATTTAGCCCACAACAGACCACAAAGCCGCTTGAGATGTTCCGGGTCATCAACCGTCATCCAAAACTGCATAGCCAGCAAATATTCCGAAACACCAATCGGAACTCCATGGCGACGGAGATAATCAAATACTGAATAAAGAAGCGTTTCATTCATCATAGGAAATTACCGACGCAAAGCCTCCAGATCACTCTGGGTTTTGACTAAAACTTCAAGATGCGGCAGATCCTTCAAATTTACATCTTTCAGTTTTTCTACAGTCAGCTTTCCCAGCTTTTCATCACGCTCTAAAATTTCTATCCAATCCAGCAATTCACTGGTGCTGAGTGCTTTACGCCATTGTACGAGAGCCTTTTTTAATTGCCAGAACCGGCTCAAAGCCAGACTAAAGAGAGGGGTTTCCTTTAAGTGTGGGAAATGAGTTACCAGGATTTGCTGTAAAGCAGATTCATCTGGAAAAGGAATGTAATAGAACAGACAACGGCGCAAAAACGCTTTGGGCAGTTCTTTTTCCCGATTACTGGTAATAATAATCAACGGCCACATATCTTTGCGGGTTTTATCCTCTTTGTGGGCATCTATCCTGAACCCACCTTTTGAGTCTGATTCTGATTTTGATTCAGGAACTTCATCCGCCTTAAACCATAAGCGATCCAGAGTTAACAATAAATCATTTGGGAAATCGATGTCAGCTTTATCAATCTCATCAATTAAAACCACCGAAGGTTGATCGTTTTCTGAAAGCTGAATAGCTTGGCCTAAGGGGCCCAATGAAACATACTCTTTATGAGGTTTGGCCGTTTTTTCCTGAATATCATACAAACGGCGCACAGCATCATAAGTGTAAAGCAAATCCCGGGCCCGATGATTGGAATGAATATAGCATTCCATAAGGGGATAACCCAACTCATAAGCAACCGCATATGCGAGTCTTGTTTTACCGCAACCCGGATCACCTTCAAGCAGGAGAGGCCGGCGTAAATAAAGCGCTACATTGACAGCTTCAATCAGTCCCAAAGATGGCAGGTAAGGTTCTGGTGTAGTCCATGCATCAGCCAGAGGTTGTTTATGTTTTTCTCCATCACCTCGATATTGACGCTGAGCTAAATCATTCATCTCGCTCCTTGAAGTTCATTGAGAATGTGGATCATTTTCTGAAAAGTTATAACAAAATCTCCTTTATGTATTTCCAAACTTTTCAGATACTTTTCCTTCCTATCAGTATTAATTCCCCAACGTTCAAAATATCCTTTTAAATAGGCGGAAAGATCCTCCATATTGAATTTTTGAGGAACAGGTAAAACCTGGAAACCGTCCAAAGGTGCTGCCCCCACATTGATCCATAGAAGCACAAAACAGGTTTGTTGTCTGGTAACAAACTCCTGGATTTGCCCTTCGAAATCCTTTAAGAAATTTTGGGCAGTTTCTCTCATAAGTTGTGGTGGAATATAATAATTATAGACAACCAAAAGAATATCGTGTCCGGCTAATCCCTCCCATGAGTCACAAAGACTTCTAAAACAACTATCTTTCTCAAAGTTATCTCCAATCGGTTCAAAATGAATTGCCTTCAAAGGACGGTGAGTTTTATCCCTTAATTCCTTTTCAATCCGTGGAAGAATATATTCTTGAAAAATCTGATAATCAGATGAACCCACTGTAAAAGCGGAAAAGTTCCTGTAACCAACATGTTCATGAAATCTTAATTTCAAATCTTCTAAATCAAATGGAACCACAACTTCGTCTTTATCTATCTTTAGACAAGCATCCAAATTTCCTCTCTGCGAAGCTTTTTCCCGCTCATCCTCTATAAGAATTTTATTTACAACTTTTTTGACTCTTTGCACATGTTCAGAATTATCCTCATAGCAAACAAGAGTTTTTAATAGATGATCAAGGCCATCTTCGTGATCCAGGCATGCTTCTACAATATTTGTTACCTCTACATCATCTCTGGGACTACGTGCAATTCGCTTGCTTATATCCGGACCCAATCGTTTGATTATACTATTTCGCACTTCAGAATCTCTCATTGCGCTGCAGTTCAAAAAAGCATTAAATAATTCGTATCGTAAGTCCCAGCTTATCATTTTTCACCACGCAAAATAAATTTAAAGCCAGCACAGTTAAAAGGTGATGTGAAGTGACTTCCGGATCAAAGTAAATCTTGATCTACATTTTTCGGGAAAGCCTGCATTCTGATGTTATTCTTCTTCCCCGGCCAATCCTGTCCCTTTACGTAAACTCAACATAGTGGCAGTCTGAATACCCTTAATTAATCGTTCGTCGCCCTCGATCAATTTCCTTTGTTCTTCAATGGTCAGGATCGGAACTAAGGTCACTTTCATCGTATTAGTATTGATCTTTCCCTGTCCATCCGTAAGAGATCCTTCAATGATTTGGGGAATTATAACCTTCAAGCCATATTCGCCTTCATAAGATAGTTCAATTGCAAGTTCCAATTCAACCTTCTCAACAAAGAAAAGAGGATAAACAATTTTCCCTTCTTTATCAGTACCCATATAAGGAGAAAATAGATCATGCCTGACTTTTTCCACCAAATCTTGCAATTTGATTTCTTTAACCATTGGAATTTCCTTTCAAGGTAAGATTGAACAACTTTCCATAAGAATTATCTGAGCTTCGTAAATATACAGCAGGCATAAACCAGCTCAGAGGTTTGGCACGAACAACTGCACGCCGCCCGGAATTTACCGCAGCAGGGAGTCGCTGCCCTTGCGCCAACATTTTATAAACTCTACCAAAAAATTTGGCCATTACATTAACTGGGGGTGATCCCTGCATTCCTATCACTGCTGGAATACCAATTTGAATCAGGCCTGGAGCAATACCATTAAAAATACTTGTACCTCCAGCCTTTGCCGAACCACATGAAGAAAGCACCATCAAGCGAACAGAACTGTTTTTCAAAATCACTGATAAAGATTCAACAGATACAGGATCTACCTGACTATTATCGCCTTGAAAATACAAATACCCCTGAGGGGTCACTTTTCTTATATCTATTCCGCACTCTTTGCAAGAGTCCATGCCTGGATAGTATAATTTTTCGCAACCAGGACATTGTCGAGCAAAAGAACCGTGTCCATCAAAGTGAATAATATGATACATTCCCGAATGTATTGTCTCTTCCAGGTGGTCCCAGGTTGGAGGGGCCAATAATTCCCAATCAAGCTCACCTTTTTCCCTCAAAGGTTCTAATTCCCGAATGATTGCTTCAAATTCACTTTTCCGGGAAGCAGAGTTCATATCTTCCATTGGAGGCATAATAAAAAGCATTTTGAGAGGAAGATCTGTTTGTAAAGGAGTCGGAGGAGTATCGAACTGAATATAGCGAGTCAACTCCAGACCTTTATCAACTACAACCATATGAGTCCCATCATCATATAAGAGTTCCCATGGAAACTGAGAAAGGAATGTGTCCTCAGGATCAAAACATAATTGACACGCTACAGGAGAATTTTTTTGGGCCAGTTTTAATTCTACTTGCATAGGTCCTCTAAAAAGGACGTCATACAATTTTTTACCAACAATTTTATGAAAATCTGGATGAAGTCGATTATCAGGCAATAATTCCAATTTATTTAATGCATCTACATATTCCGGTTTAAACCGGGATGGATCAAAAGACCCCACATCAAGAGCCTTTAAAATAGCTTTGAGCTCAAGATCTGTAAAAGGTGTTGTAACTTTATTCTTAGGCTGCCCGCCACCTGGAACCTGTAGACCCCGAACTTCAATCTCCGGTCCCTGGCAAATCAGCTGTAATTTCAAAAAAGAGAGAGGCTCATTTAAATCTTCCAGTTTAGAAGGGACACCGGGCACCGTTGTAGTTACCTGGCTGGGAAATTGGCCCGTAGCATTAGAAGGAATCCGTGTACTCTCTGTGGCGTTTCCTTTTTGGTTTATTCCTTTATCCGGGTGTGGTAATAACTTTTTTTGATTTATTTTTGCAATTAAGTTTTCCAGTTCTTCGAAATGAATAGAATTTCCCTCGTAAAAATGCATGATTGTAATAAGCTGAGGAAAACCGTTCGTTTGATTCATGCATTCATTCACGATATTAATAACATCAACGTCATTCCTTTCACTCCGCGGAATACGGTTACCGATAACTGATTCCAAATCTCCAACAATAACATCGCGGACATGGCGATCCCGCATGCTTGAACAGGATAACAATGCTTCAACCAAATGATTTCGTGTCGTTAGATCAAAGACAGGAAATGCTTCATTTGGATCAACTTGGATATCATCATTAACAGTCCAAATCGTTTTTAATTCTCGAGCCAAAACATCCAATTCTTTATAACGGCCATCTTCATGTGGGATCGGATCTCGCAGTACTTGTAAAAACAAAATCAAGGCATTTTCATTCAGGGAATTTGACAGGGGCCATAAATAGTCAATTACTGCCTGAACCCGTTGAGAAACGCTGTTGGCAGAAGGTAAGTCGTTCTGCCAGATACTAATGCGATTATCTATAAAAACTGGGGACAAAGTACGATCGGATTGAAACTCTCCACATCGGGAAAGCACTCTCTTTAAATTCTCATTAAGTTGTGGTGGAATACCGGGTATCTCTGGCATCGTAATCTCCTGATGGTGTTATTGGGATCACCTTGGTTTTTCGGCGAAAGAAATGTTCACTTTGAGTAAGAATTTAACTATCCCGAAAGTTTTTTAACCAGATAATCCTGCATTTTGGAAAAGACAAAGAGGACCTGATTGAGAATCATCTCGTTAACGCAATTTCAATAGTACATTTGCGATTACGCTGGCTCTCTTTCGGGTGATTTTATGGTCGAGTCCCTGCAAATTATTGTATATCCAAATGGACATGTAGCAACTGAGCCATAAAGCTCAGAGCTGACAGAGGTGTCGGCTCCTGGCTTCTCTCATCTTCCCTCAACTCCCTCTCACACCTTTACACAGAAAGTGCCGTAAGCCAGGCTGTCCAGAGCACTGGCTATGTCGGATACTTCTTTCCCTTCCAGCACGACGCCCAGTTCGTGATTCTCCCTTAACCCGTTACGGGATAGATTCGACGATCCTACCAGAGCCCGCTTGCGATCTACCACGATGGTCTTGGCATGGAGGTCTGCTAATTCGCTCCCCCGATCAAAATCAAATAGCTGAAAGTGAGGATAAATCTTCAACAAAGCGGCGAGCTTATCCTGGGAAGTAACATGCTGGCCTTTTACCCGGTTGACGATCATCCGCACGGCAACTCCCCGGGCCAGCGCGTCTTCCAACAGATCGAAAAAATCGCCGGCATTCCCGATTGAATAGGCTGTAATCAAAATCTCCTGCCGGGCTCCTTGAAACAGCTCCCGGATTGCCGTTTCGACGGCTCCCACACCGCTTCCCATCCAGCCCAATCCGCTGACTACCACGCGAGTTCTGTTCATGGCAATCGCTCCAGCAGCAGCTTGCGATCAAGACATATGTTACGATGTTCGCAGGATGTCTCAGAAATCAGGGCGCAGGCATAACAGGCCGCCCCGTTATATTTGCTTTTCCCAAATTCTTCTTCCCCACACAATGGGTCATTGGAACAGATATCCAGATTATGCAGGGCCCGCTCCAATACCCGTTCAAACTCTGGCACGAGTGCAATCAGCCCGCCAAGCGTGCCGTCTCCGCCCGGTTGAGCGGTATAGAGCAGCAGGCCGCCATCTGCCTCGCCGGTATCAGGATCCACATCGATAAAAATACGCTCGCGGATGGCTGCGGATGAATACCCGGAATCCACGGCCAGCGCATTGATCAGCCGGTGGGCAAAGGTATGCCACCAGACGAAAACCGGATGAAATTGATGGCGATCCACCTGCATCAATGAGTTGCCGGTATAATCTTCGGGATTTCTCCAGGCCTGCCACCAGTGTTGGGCCACCGATCCCTGAAGATTTAACCGGTTGGCAGGATTATGGGCAACATCCAGATCGATAAAAATACCTTCCCCCGAAAGTTCAGATCCGATATACCATTTTTTGTCCCGATCCGCAGGCAGTTTAAAGGCAATATCCACCCGTTTCGCCTGGGCAATCTGACCGGCAGGGATACGCTGATACCCCGTTTGCACCATTAGCACCCGTAACCGGTTGACGGGAGTGACCCGCAGGCGCAATTTCCCGGCGCGCCGCAGATTATTAACCGCTTCTCGATTCACTTCAAAATTGGGGATATCCTGTTGGCGTTTGGGAGGCAGCGGAGGATGGCCATCGGTGGCTGCGCTTATCAGGGCCCGGAATTCATCCCGACGCAATTCATAAGGGCTTTGGGGAATCTGTAAATTCAAAACATCCCCGGTAGCAATCAGGATTTCCGATTCGTCATAAAGTTCGATTTTCTGTACCACCGTTTGGGGAATCCGTTTTCGCGCGACCAGTTTGTTCAGTCCCTCAATGAATTCCTGCTTGCTGGCCGGTTGTCCGGAATAGGACAGTACATCCAGAATCGCGCCGATTTGTAATGCAAGGTGAAGATTGCTGTCACATTTAGGAATAATCAACGAAGTCTGGAGTTCCGGGATGCGTAGATTGGCCGCCCCGCGTTGAATGATCCGGGCATGCTCCGTACATTCACGGCGCTGAGGGGCACTTCCATCCGCCTCTCTTTCCGGAAAACGTCCTGAACAGCGCAGATCTTTGCTGTAAGCCGCGCCCAGATTTGCCTTGCCCTTACAGATAGGACATTCAATGGTGATATTTTTCAAAGCCCCGCTACCCCGCCAGTACAGATAGGAAGGCTGGCACCCTTCCTGTTGATGGTCAATAAGTCTGACCCAATCAACATCATCCAGATGTCCGGCAGGACAGGCCCGCACAAAACGGATTAACTGCCGGTTGGCCTGGCCCCAGGCCTTGTTTTTACTTTCAAATTCTTCACAGCGGGGACAGGCCATGGTTTCTTTGGTTTTCGCATCTTTGTGATACAGGATTCCATGGCGGGTACATAGCGACCAGGAGGGGAACCTTTTGGTATTATAAATAGCCACATTTTCAGGTTCCCCCAGTTCGGCATTGGAAGGCAACCGTAAAATTCCGGCCCCATCGAGCAATCCCCGCGAAAGGCGCTGATCGGTAATTTCAAAAGGGGTTGGATCTCCCTCAAAAACACCGGAAAATTCAACTGAAAGGATGACCCGGGGTCCTTCTTTACCTTCCAGAATGGCTCCAGGCCCATAAGTGGTAAGAAACTGTGACCGGCGAATCTGGCTCATGGCTCTAATCCTTAAAAGTGGTGGTTTCTTCCACATCACGTAAAGACTGTGGAGCATTCTCAAAAGCCTCTTCAAAACGCTGATGATGTTGCGAATCCCCTAATACAACATGCCGCTGCGGTTCGCGCACAACGGCCGGTTCATAATAGACAAATTCATTGGGATTCTGATGTCGAAGCGCAATGAGACGCCAGCGATCAAGCTCAGAGGCACATTCCTGTTGCGTTATATCGATGGGAGGAACCCGTCCTTCAGGCTGTTGTTGAGCCCGCTCTTCCAGCAACCGGGGAATTCTCTCAACTTCGGGGTTGTAGCGACTGCCGGACATAATCAGGGCGCCGGCATAAAACTGCCCATCGAAACGTTGCTGAATGCGCCATTTCTCATTCAGCTTTACCCCATTGATCTCACTGGCCTGACGCAAAATGATAACGGCCAGAGGACCCAGGCAACGTTCCCGGGCCCGTGGAGAGAAAGGCGCTACGGTAATGGGCTCCACATACCGGTACAAGGCCTGATGATAGCCGGTAAAAAACTCGTAATGGTCCAGGTCCCGGGGGCGGGTGGCTCGAAAGAAGGTGATGACGAGCCCGCTGGTCCGGCGTCCGACGCGGCCGGTGGCCTGAATATAGGATGAAGTTGTTTTGGGCTGCCCGTGGACCACCATCAGGCTCAGGCGATCGACATCCACCCCCGTTCCAAACATTGAAGTCGAAAACACAGCATCCTGAGCGCCGGGAGAAGGAAATTGTGTTTCGATTTTCTTTAGCAAGGCCGGCAACTCGGTGGATTTTGCCCGGCTGGAAAGCTCTACCTGACGGAAATAGTCCAGGATGCGGGGATTGGGGTCCCGATGTTTGAGCCATTCAGGAATGTCCTGGCGATAAAGGGAAACCGCCCCGGCCAGTTCACGAAGCGCATTGAAATATCCTACCAGGGTCCAGAAAGGATCAAGTTCGGCATCCGGAACCTGCCCCTTTAAAGCAGAACTTCGTTGCAAAAGAGAAGACCAGATACGTACGATAGGAGTCTGGGCTCCTTTTCCCGGAGCGCAAATCCCCACATATAACCGTCCGGCCTTGCTGGAATCAAGGGGGTGAGCCTCGCCGGTGACGGCAAAGAAACGTTCATCGGCTGAAATTGCCGGGGGCGGGAACTGCGCCAGGCGTCGATCAAACAAAGACTGGACCTGCGACTCTGCCCGTCGCACGGTAGCAGTAGAAGCTATATACTTCGGGCGAATGACCCGATCCTTGACTTTCCGCTGGCAGAGAAAATCTACTGCGGTTTCATAGATTCCCACCATACTGCCCAGAGGCCCTTCAATAAGATGAAGTTCATCCTGCAAAATCAGATCGGGCGGCGCAAAGGGTTTAACCTCACAGGAAAGCTTCTCATTGGAGGGATGGCGAAAATATCCATCGGATGCACTCCGGTTCTTTTGAGAAGGATGCTCGGCCGGACATCCGCAGCGATAATACCCATGCCGGGAATGATAATGGGTTACATTCCCAAACATGGTCGCTGCCTCTCCCTCAAATGCCAGCCGGGCAAACTTATCTACGGTGGCAATGATCAAAGAAGGGCAACGGGCATACACCTGATCATCGACGGTGTATGCCGGTACCGGAATGGAAACAGACCGGTTTGAATTATCTCCATCCTGAAAAAATTCCGGCGCATTTTGCCAGTTCATGGTAACCGGCAGGCCGGGTGTAAAAGTGGGACTGAAAAGAGCCTTTTGTAAAGCGTTCTGCTTTTCTCCGCCCGTTTTCTCCCGGGGTAAAGGGGCCGCTTCCACCCAGTGATGTTGATTGAGGTCGCAATCGGGATTGGGGCAGAAAATCTCAAAATCGGCATCGGTGCGATTATGCTGTTGATTGGGATAAGATAAAACGAAATAGCCGGGCCGCGCAGGACGGGCACATTGCAATTCCACTCCCGATCCCAAACATGGAAGGAGACGTTTCCAGAAATAATGGTCAATGCTGTCCGCATCCCATCGTTTTTGAGAATTGATTTCCACGGTTAAAGCCAGCGTGGAATAATTTCTCCGGCTGTTTACAATCCGGCAATCCGAAATATGGATGCCTGCGGGGGGTGGGGGGAGAATTGTTAATGAAGGTGCGGCCGCGGGCAGGCCATGACACAACACATAGAGAGTATGGGTGCCTTCACTCAATCCTTCTTCTGAAATTGCCAGATGGCTGCCGCAAACCGGGCATTGCATAACCTGGGCCGGTTCACCATTAATGTCCGGGTTATAGCCGGCCTTTTTACGCAGCTCCTCATCGGGGCCGTCATAGCTTCGCTTCAATCCGCCCAGAATATCCAGAGCACCGGGAATATACTGCGCAGGCCTGTCTGATAGCCAGATTCCAAATCCCCGCAATTGATTGGGTGTGACATTCCCGCCCACCCATAATCCGGCAGAAAAACGTATCCCGCCCCACAGGAAAGTGGTATCTGAATAAGGATATTCTTTGGGCCGCCAGCCCACGGCCCGACCTTCTTTCAACCCCTGAACACGCAATAATTCACAGGCCGTAATAACGCCCAAAGCCCGCCGGAACTGTTGAATGGTCAGCAGACGTAGCGTGTATCGGGAAATTACCGCCACGCCGGCTCCCCATAATCCATCATCAGGATCGTTTTTACCTCGCAGCCGGCGTAACCCCAATAAAAAGGCCGTCAGTCCCAGGTAGGCTTCTGTTTTACCGCCTCCGGTAGGGAACCAGAGCAGGTCGCAGGTATCCCTATCTTTATGAAATGGATCGGCCAGGGGAGGAATGTTGATTAAAATAAAGGCCAGCTGGAAAGGCCGCCAGATCAAGGGCCGGTCTTTGTTTTTCCAGTAAGCCTGTAATGCGATGGCTTTGTTGGCAAAACAAAACGCCAGGCGGGCTTCCTGATCCTTACAAAGGATAGCTACTGCTTCAGCCATTCGTTCCGCAACACGCCGGCATTGCTCCAGATTTGCAGCGGCTACGGCATGGAATTTCTCTTCCAGAGCGGGAATCCTGGCTTCCTGCTCTGCAATCCATGCCTGATAACCTTCGATCAAAGGTTGAAGTGCCTGGCGCACAGCATCCGGTTTCCATGTTTCGGCCAGGATCGCCGGATCAAGGACCGGTTCAGGACCATAACAAGGATTCCAGTCCATTTCAGGCGCCTGCACCAGATAAAGCGGTATCATTTCGGTGCGAACATCCGCCAGCAGGAATTTTTCCCGCGCCGGTTCCGGCACAACCCCGGCATCCGTCCAGGCATAAGGTGCTTCTGTCGGATGATCCATTCCTTCATACGGCCGTTCGGGATCGATATTTCGCCAGACCGCCGCACACATATGTCCCCGGGCCAGCGCGGTACGATCTCGATATTGCATGGAAAGCGATTGCTCTTCACGCAGCTCTTCGGCCAGCATTCCATTCAACTCTGAATCGCCTCCCGCCTGCACCGGCACCAGGCGGGTCCCGGGAATCAGGCGAACGCGAATCTGTGGTTGAAAAAGATAATGGACTGATGAGGGGCGTTCCTCTGCGGGGATCTCCTGTTCATTGACCAGAAAAACAGTGATGCGAAAAGCATTACCGTTTATCGGGCGAGACCGTAACTGAATACGTACTCCCGGAACCGGGGCAAAGGATTGTTTATCTTCCCGGGTCTTGATCGGCCCGGTCAGATAATAATCCGATTCCCGATGCCACCCGTCCTGACTTTTATTGTACCGGGCCCAGGTAGCGCAAATTTCAATAGAGGGATCTTCCTGTCCTGCTTCTACGGTAAAAGAAATCCCGATAGAACGGGGTAAAGCACGGGGATCCAGAGCCGGAGCAAAAACGCCTGTAGCCGCAACATATCCCTGATTATCCTGATCCTCATCGCTGGAAGTTTCTTCGATAACTTCATCCACGTTGTCTTCGGGGCGTTCTTCCTCGGAATGCACATAACGGGGTTCCAAAACACCGGTGACATATTCCGAACGGGGATCCTGAATCTCAGGTAAAACTTCCATTGGCCCATCGCGAGGCCCGAGCACTTCCTTCACCAGAGCAATCAACATATCATCACGGACATTCATGAATGCCTCCAGTCTGAGATGGATAACAACACCAGGCTGCGATGGGACATTGAGAGCATAAAGGAGCCTGTCTTTTGAGACATATCAGATGCGCCAGATCAAGCAGGGCATAATTGAAAGCCCGCGGTTCGCCGGGATCTACCAGTTCTTGAATTGCCTGCCGGAAACGGGCATTGCGTCGGGAGGAATCTTTTGCCGGCCAGCCCAAAACCCGGCCGGCAATCCGTACAGTATTGGTATCAATCAGCGCTTCGGGCTGGTTCCAGGCAAAACAACGCACCGCCGAAGCGATGTAATCGCTGACTCCGGGCAGGGAAAGTAAATCGGCCTTTTCAATCGGAACGCTGCCGTTAAATCGCCCCTGCAATTCCTGTGCCATGGCATACAACAGACCGGCACGCCAGTGCAGTCCCAACGAAAAAAGCAGGGTACGAAGGGTTTCTTCCCCGGCAGCCGCCAGTGAAGGAACATCCGGGCAAACCCTGATCAGATTTTCATAAACCGCCACCATCTGTTTGACCTGGGTGCGGTGCAACAGGATTTCCGCCAGCAGGATTTGATAGGGATCTTCCGTCTGCCGCCAGGGGAAAGGCCGGAAATGGCTCTTCCCCCATTCCAGCAAGGCTGGCCGTAAAGCCGCTAAAGTTTCCGGTCTGAAAATTTCATCATCGGGCATCCTGTGCAGGTTCCTGTAATTTCAGCTGTGTCTCAGATTGACCGCCTGTAAGCGATTTGATAATGGCTTCCATAACCGGAGGGCAGACTGCATTGCCGAGCAGATGAATCTTATCCCGGCGCAATCCCCGATTCAGAATAAATTCGGGAGGAAATCCCATGGCCTTTTGTAATTCTTCCGGCTGCAGCATTCGCATCAAATGGCCCCCCTGACCATCCGGTTTGACCAGGGCAAAACGATCCAGCGTCGTAATGGTACGAAGCGGCACATCCAGCTTTTGCCAGCCGCCGGCGGCATCCGAACCATAGTACACCATCAGGAAAGATTCATCCCGCCCCAATGCTTCGAAAGCCCGTTCGGCGCGGGCCAGCGTTTTTGCTGCCCGTTGGGGAGTTTCCAGCGGGGAAAAAGCATACTGCCCGTTCATATTGATCACCCGACTGGCCGGCGGTTCCTGATCTGACGTTATCCTCACCGGTTGAGGCAACTGTTCTCGATCACAGAGAATGTAAAGGCGCCGGCGGCGCTGCGATACATCGAAATTACTGGCCAGCAGGGGTTGTTCCAGATAATAGAATCCGCTCTTCTGATGCAAGACGCGCAGGAACTGTTTATAACAGACCCAGTTCTTCATCGATGTTACATTTTCGATTACCATCCAGCGAGGTCTGAAAACTTCCGCAAAGCGCCAGACATTCCAGGAAAGGCGTAGACTCTCTTCCTTCTTAGGCTTTCCTCCTCGCGCCACACTATGGCTGGTACATTCCGGAGAGGCCAGGATTACATCGATAGGCCCGATTTCCTCCCGGATGCGCAGAATATCCGGCCGGCGAAGTCTGGAAAGATCCGTCAGATAGAAACGGGCCTCCGGGAAATTATCTTGATAGACCCTCCCCGCCAGCTCCCACTTATCGAACCCGGCCACAATCTCCACACCGGCCTTTCGGGCGCCCCACGAATTGCCCCCGATGCCGCAAAACAGGTCGATTGCACGCACGGGTTGAGATACTTTTGCTTTGTCATCTGTCATGTTGGTTGTTTTTCTTCCAGAAAAAAATTAAAATCCGGGTATGTTAACTTTTAAGATAAAGAAACCGAAACCCGAAAGCCATTCTCATTCGAATAGACTTCAGTCTTGTCGGATGAACGGCTGTAGCACCGCAATTTATTTGTATAAATCATCCAGGCCATTACGGAAAGTATAGTAACTAATGTTCTTGAAAAGGGATCGCCATTTATATCTTCTGTTTCCGATAGAAAATACCATTCTTTTGAACGATTAATAGCAGAGAAGTAGGAGCCTCCTCTCAAAATCCGGTAGATGTTTTCCTGATCAGCATTTTCCCGCCCATCATTAGTATTATATGGATATTCTTTTTTTGAACTTCTTGTCCATTCAGAAACATTTCCGCACATATCTAATACCCCATAAGGACTGGCCCCTTCAGGAAAAACTCCTACAGGTGTAGTATCCATTACTTGCAACTCTTTTGTATTCGCATAACCATCTTTCCAGGTTCCCCAAGGATAATCACGTTTATCTTTATCCCCTCTTGCCGCCTTTTCCCATTCCGCTTCGGAAGGCAACCGGATTGCTTTCCCAGTCATTTTTGACAGCCACTCACAATAGGCTATAGCATCATGCCAGCTTACGTTGACTACCGGGTGATTCTCTTTTCCCGTTGGTAATTGTTCGTTTTCCCAATGTTTGGGAGGTTGATGTCTGGTAGCATTTACGAAAATCTGATATTGGGCATTTGTGATAGGAGTCTTCGCAATGAGATACCGATCCAGGTAAACCTGGTGAACAGGCTTTTCATCATCATATTTATCTCCTCCCATCCAAAATTTCCCTGCCGGAATTTCCACCCATTCGGGCTCTCCATAAGGCAATTTCCAGAACGGGCCTGCTATTTCCCCTCTCCGTTGAATTAACAAAGCCAGGTTGCCCAAATCCTTTTTCAGGGGAATCTTGAATACTTCATGATCCTGCCAGGCCGACGGGCTTTGTTCCGGCTTCACTCGAGATTCACCCGGTTGAGCAGGACCTGACGGTTGCGGAATGATTTCTACCAGGGCTGATCCTGTTTTTCCCTTCAACAACTCAATCAATCTGGCTAAAGCCTCTGAATTCCTCCGGCAATGATCCAGCAACAGATTATCCTTCTCATCCCGGCGCATTCCCTGGGTGAACTTGCTATATACTTCCGGGAAATAGTCCAGACATAAAGCACTCAGCTCTACGTCATCATATTTCGCCAGCCGGATTCGCAATTCAGGGAATTCCATAGGCCCGCCCTCTACCCCTCATACACCTTCATCACTTCATCCCCGTAGTGATTGATCACCTTGACGGCGATCTTCCCCGTCTTGGGCCGATCGAAGGGATAGCTGCTCGTGGAATAAAGCCCGCTCCAGGCCGCCTCATCGATCTCGGCCCGCAGGGCGCGCTTGAGCTTATCATAAGGCTCATCGGCCCCGGTGAAATAGGCATGCCGGACGAAGAAACTTTCTCCGTTGTAGTCGGTATCGATGAACCAGCAGGCGATCTCGTCGGTGGAACTGGAACGGATCTCCCCGGTGGTGGGATCATAGATATCGACCCCCTTCAAATTGACGACCAGCCGCCCATCCGGCTGCTTTTTGACTTCGATGTCGGGCTCGCCGAAGACCATGAAGAGATTCCCGGCGCCGCTCTTCTTAAGCAACGCAGGCCCCATCTGCAGATCCGGATTGATTCGCGCCGGCAGGACGGTCAGTCGCCCATACCGCCGCACTTCCTCAGAGACATGCGGATCGAAAGCGAAGCCCAGCACGACCAGCAGATCGAACCCCACGCCCTGGACCGCCTCTTTCGCCGCATCCTTGATCTGATCCGGCCCCACGGTTCCGTGTTCCGGCCCGATGGTAATGGCCACAGTGCGCAATTTCTCATCCTGATCCAGATACTCGCCCTTCGCGTGGAGCCATGTTCCGGCATAGGGTTCCAATCGGGTAAAACGCAAACGCTCATTGCGCCGGGTGTTTTGAACCCCGGCCACACGCAGATTTTCAATGATCATCGCCTCGAAATGTCCATCGTCGGCCGGGGCCTTGCCGCTCCCTTCGCCTTCAGCCTGCTCTTCATCAGTAGAAAGGACCCGATGGGGTGAAAGGCTCTCGACGGTAAACCGGCCGCTGACCCGCACTTTTTTGGGATCTTCATAGGGCTGATCGTAGAGCATTTCGGTATCGGCCCGCCGGGCAATGGAGGCATCGATCTCCTGCTGGCGTTCCCGCCGGAATTTCCACCACGCGGCCTGTTTTTCGACCAGCTCTTTGGAGGCGCCCGCGGGCAATTCCCGGGGGACCTGCCATTCTTCCCAGGATTGCCCGGCCAGACGATTCAACTCTGCCCGCAGCGGTTCCAGCTTTTCCTGCCAGCGGGCATGGATGGCGTCGATTTCTTCGTTGTTGGCGATGGATTTAAGGGTGATATGGGGGACCCGTTTGTACACAAACCCCCGTTTCAAGTCGCCTTTCATATCCGAAGCGGAAATCTGGGTCATCGGCCGCCCGGCCAGTTCCGCCTCTTTGAGCTGTCCTTCGTAAGAATCAGCCAGCTGATAATACGGATAACGGGCGGCCATCAATCGGGTCCGGGCCAGCGCCAGCGCCACCCGGCTGGTATCGATGGTGATCCAGCGTCGGCCCCACTGCTCTGCCATATAAGCCGTTGTCCCGCTGCCGCAGGTAGGGTCAATGATCAAGTCGCCGGGATCAGTGCTCATTAACATACAACGCTCAATAACTTTTGTTACAGTTTGAACAACATAGACCTTAGGATCATTAAATCCGCCGGTTGTAGTATCTTCCCAAAGGTTATAAAGGGATTGAACAGGAAAATCTTCATGATACCTAATGAACGAGAGATTATCTGCAGGTGCCATCAATCGGCCTGCGATCCTTAGTTTTTCCATTCCTAAAACATTAGAACTCCAACTACTGCTAGGATGCGGATAATAAGTACGACCTTCAAATGGAATTGGAAATACACAACTAGGTGTTAATCCAGCAGAGGTTGCTTTATCTGGAACAAATACTCTTCCGTTCGGAGGTAGCTGAGAAGGATCTTCTCGTTCTTTTGGAAACATTCTTCGGCGTGTGCCATCTGGAAAACCTATCCATGAGTAACGACCTCCTCCCCCTACCTCTTTGTTTACATAAAGGGGACGAAACTTCATTTCATTTGAATTTTTTGCATACCATATTATGTAATCCGTAACCCCTGCCAATCCCACAGAACCAAGTGGACTAGTCTTACGATAAACGATTAAAGCATGAAAGTTTTCACTCCCAAAAACTTCGTCCAATAAATTGCGAACTAAATGAACGTTTTCATCCCCGATTTGAACAAATACACTTCCACTTTCAGCAAGCAATTCTCTCGCCACCGTCAACCGGTCTCGCAGATAGGCCAGATAGGAATGAATTCCCAGTTCCCAGGTATCGCGAAAAGCCTTGATCTGCTCCGGCTGGCGGGTAATGTCGTCTTCTTTCCCATCCTTCACATCGCGCTTCCGGGTGCTTACCTGCCAGTTGGAACCGAATTTAATCCCATAGGGCGGGTCGAGGTAAATCATTTGTACCTGCCCCTTGAGCGCTTCCTTCTCTGCCAGCGAGGTCATCACCAGCAGCGAATCGCCCAGGATCATCCGGTTGCTCCAGTTCTGTTCGTGATGGTAAAAATCGACCAGCTCCTCGAATTTGACCGGGGTTACATCGGCAAAAAGCGAAAGCTGGTATTCCATCGAAGGTTCGGCCACCCCGCCGATCCGCGCTGCCTGAGTGCGCACGTTTTCGATAATCGCCTGCGGTGAAATCGTTTCCTGGATGTAGATCGGAACGGCCGGCACTTCCAGCGCTTGCTGATCCTGTTCATCCTTGCCCTTCCAGACCAGCTGGGGATCGAGCGATGGATCACGAGGATAAAGGATAGTTTTCGGAGCCCGCTCCTCATCCGCCACAAAATCGCGCAGTTCTTCCGTTGGGATATTGGCGCGCTTATCCTGATGATGATGCGAATTGACCGGAATAGGGGATTTAGCTTTGTCAGGCATGGTTACAATGTCCCTCGTAATTCACTTAAAAATTCATTGCCGGCCTTAGCCAGAGTTTCAGCCCTTTGTAAAAGCCAGGATTCAAATTGATCGCTGTCCAAAGTGCGAGTATTCGGATCAATATATTGTTGCGATAGCTTATCATCACTGATCTCATATCGGTTAAGATAATCCATAGGAGCTTTGTTGCTGATTCGAATATTAATTTTGGGGCCAATCACCGCAATGTTAGCCAGAGCATTTACCTTGTCATCAGGAACTGAGTCTTTCAAATACTTTTTGGGGAAAACGTGATGCCATTGAGGGCGATAACCTTCCAGAAGATCTGATCCTTCAAAACCCAACCGGTTTCCACTCTTATCCCAATCCAGGGCCTGATTACGGTGCACCATCAAATAAAGGAAAAATCTTCCAAAACGAGTATCGACATAATCCCGCAGGAAATCATCACTCGTCAGATCGTTATCATGAGGAAACCGCCGTAATATTTTCTGCACAGCCATACGCAAATTTTCGGCGTCAGCCACATCCCGTAGATCTTCTTCCAGAGACGCGGTAGAAGATCCACTGTACCGGCTGAATCGAGAAGCCTGGATCAGCCAGTAAAAAGCCGGCTCAAAAGGATCTTCCGGAAAACGATCGATTAAAGCTGTCAGGGTTACCAGTGCAGCTTCCGTAGGAAGAGAGTCATTGCTCAAAAGGCCATAGTCTCGAAGTCTCCTTACCAGATTCTCCCAGGCCTGCTTCGTTCTTTCCCAAACCGGCTTTTCATGCCCCGTCTTGATCATAAGCGTGTTCCAAAATTCCGAAGGAATTTCTCCAAACCGGACCTTTTTGGCTCCGATTCCGGTGAGAGTACGGAAAAGCAAATTGGGATCAAGATCAAAACCGTAATCCTTCAATTTGTTAAGATAGGGCAAGAAATTCAAATGTACCCATCCGGGATTACGAGCCGCCACAATCCCCAGATAAATATCGGCCTCAGTAACCCGGGTCCCCTTACTGTTCAGTCTCGAAAATATTTCAACCACATCCTCAAGATCATGATCGATGGTAATCGTTACAACCTCAGTATTACGAATCCGACTCAACCGCGTCAACTGAGAAAAAATTTCCGTATCATCCAAATCCGAACAGAGATTTTGACTTTTAATATCTTTCGCCATTTGAAGAACTAACTGTTCATCATTTTTCCTTTTATAAGGATCCAGATTTAGAACTTTGGAAAGTGGGATATAACGTTCTTCTTTCCCTCGCCGAATCACCGCATTGGCGACCCAAAAATAAGGCGGTCGTCGAGCTTCAATGTCAAATCGGATATCGTATTTGCCGGCAGTTTGTTCCCAGCTTTCATTATCCGGCCACCAATAAGGCTTACGTTTGAAAAGAATGCACAAAGCAGTCGCCCGCTGTTGCCCATCTACCACCCAGCGTTCCGGCACACGCGCATCTACACCGGATTTAGTTTGGGGTGTATTCTGTTGACTATCCCAAACCAGAAAACTCCCAATCGGATAATTAAGCCAGAGAGATTCCGCCAGATCTCTCACCTGAGTAGACGTCCAGACAAAACCTCGCTGAAATTCAGGAATGCTCCAGTTATGAGACACAGCCCGATCTACGATTTCGTAAACCTTTGTTGATTCGTAAGACATGTCAGCTCCTGAACGACGAAGAATAAAATTACCGACTCTCCGATAAAATATTGGTCAAAAATTCCCTGATTGTATTCTGCATATCCCAGGGGTCCGAAATCTCCAGGAAAGCCCACCGGCCAAAGCCGCCGTGGTTGTTCACCGCCGGAATCCACAGATCCCGCGCCGTGGCCACCTTGACCGTTTTTTCTTCCCGCTGCCGGCCGCTCACTTCCAGAATCAGGTTGAGCAAATTCTCCCGCCCATGCCCATCCTCGATTCGCACAATAAAGTCGGGGATGTAATCGTGTTGATCGCCGTTGAAGGTATAGGGGATCGTAAAACCCAGGTTGTGGTTTTTCACATAGCAGATCACTTCGGGCATTTCTTCCAGCGATTGCGCCGCCTTTTGTTCCCAGGAATCAGTATCGGCCACCACATGCGAAATATGGCACTTCGTCTCCCGGGTTTTGTAAACCGGCCGGGTAGTGTCGAAATCCACCATCCGCGTGGATCCCAGGGAATCATAAGGACGGAGGATGGGCCGTAACAGCCGCCGATCGGAATGCGTGGCCACAATAGAACGGTAAATCCGATCCGCCGCCGCCCGTCCGAACTCCGCCAGCAACAACATCTGAGGGAAGGTGTTGTCCTTAAAGGTGAGGCATTCCTCCCGCCAGGCGCGGGCAATCCGTCGCAATTGAGGGAAAAGCCAGGGGCGGGCGCTGCCCTCGTCATCCCGGAAATAGGTCTCCAGCACCATCCCGGCCAGTCGGAAATCGATCTCCTGCTCCCGGCGCGTCCGCAGTTCTCCCAGATCGTGGATTTCACTCTCTCCCAGAATCGAGGAGACTTCCACCCGGGAAGGCAGCGCCTCCGTCGAAAGGACCATCCGCGCCTCCGGGCCGAATGCCACCTCCAGCCGCTCAGTCTCCAGATCGTACCGGTAGCCGGTCACGCGAGGGAAGGTCATCTCACAGGCCGCCCGGCTTTCCAGCGCCCGCACCCGCGTCGGCGCCGGCCCGGGCTTCGGATTGGGATTGGAACCGGAACAGGGGATAAACGAGAAAGGCACTCCATAGACCTCGGCATATTCCGGCTCGAAAGAATCGAACTCCACCGGCTTCCCATTCAATTCCAGCCGGCGCCGCGAAACCGCAAAACTCATCCTCCGCAGCCCGCGTCCCACCACCTGTTCGCAGAGCAGCTGCGTGCCGAAGGCCCGCACCCCCAGAATATGGGTGACCGTACTGGCATCCCAGCCTTCCGTCAGCATCGAGACGGAGATCACGCACTTTACATGCTCGCCCAGCCGGCCCGCCTTGCCCACCGTGTTCATCACCTCGCGCAGCAGATCCTGATCCGTCAGCGCTTCCGCATCCCGGCCGGGGAAACGGACCCGGTATTCCTCTTTAAACCGCTCGATTTCCGAAGCGGCAATCCGTTTGAACTCCTCGCTCATCCCCTCGCCGGATTCCAGCTGCTGGCTGTCGACCAGGATGGCATTGGGACGGGAAATCCACCGCCCGTCGGCGACATTGCTAAACAGGCGCAATTTTCCGGGAACCAGAACCGTCGTTTCTCCGGCGATCGTCTTTTCCCAGCCGGCAATGTAGTTGTAGACCATCCGGGAAACGTTGGTGTTGTTGCAGACCACAATAAACACCGGCGGCGTCAGTCCCCGCGCCGTGGCATCCGGACTTTGTTCCCACAGCCGGTAATACTTCTCATAATTGGAATAGAGCGTCTGAAGGGCTCCTTCCAGCTCGGCCGGCAATCGGGGTTCCTCATCTACCGCTTCTGCGCGGCGGCCTTTCTTCGGCAGATGTTCCCGGATGCGCGGCCAGATATCGCGATAGGTAGGCAGCTCACCGGTCATCGAATCATCGGAAACCGGCACCCGCGGCACCTTTACAATGCCGGCCTCGATCGCATCGATCAGCGAAAAATCGGAAACCACCCAGGGAAAGAGTGTTCCTTCAGCATACCCCGATCCTCTCAGGAAAAAGGGCGTGGCCGAAAGATCGTAAACCGCCTTGATCCCGATCTTATTGCGCACCGCCTCCAATCCGCTGATCCAGATCCGGGCTTCTTCTTCCCGGCTGTCGGCCTCGCGCTTCTCATCGCCCTTCAGAAAATCGATGACCTCTTCTTCTTCCGGTTTATGGCGATAACAATGGTGGGCCTCATCGTTGAGCACAATGATATTGCGCTTGTTGCCCAGCTCCCGACAGACCCGGCGCACCATTTGATCGGGCGTTTCGGTAAAAGCTCCGTTATTCCCCTGCATCAGGATCTCTTTGGTCAGCTTGCCGGCCGACAGCCGTTCGTGGAGCAAAAAGCCCTGGAAGTTGGTGATCACCATTTTGACCCGCCCCAGTTCAGGCATCAGATCCGGCGGGACCAGATCATGGAGGCGGTAATAATTCTGAGGATCAGAAGGAAGCAGCACCCGTAACCGATCGCGGATCGTAATGCCGGGGGTCACAATCAGAAAAGCATCGGAAAAGCGGTTGTCCTGAGGACTGGCCAGTTTATTCAACGTCTGCCAGGCAATCAACATCGCCATCACCAGCGTCTTGCCCGATCCGGTCGCCATCTTAAAGGCAACCCGATAAAGCAACGGATTGGCGGCCTGACTCGACTCTCTCAGCGTGTTTTCAATCCAGACATCGCCGTATTTCCGGGCCACCTCCGTCAGATAAATCGCCGTCTCCAGCGCCTCGATCTGACAGAAAAACAGGCGATGCTCGCGTTCCGGATTCTTCCAGTATTCCAGCAACCGACGGGTCGGCGTGGTAATGCCCTGATAGCCCCCCTGTCGCCAGCGTCCCACCTGCACGCGCACGCGATTGATAAAATGGTTTTCCTCAATCCGATCCGCCGTCCACTCCGTCTCAAAAGCCAGTTGCTTCGCACTCTTCTTCCGGGGTTGGGGGATCGGAATAAAATACTGACTGCTGCGCCGCGCCTCGACGATCTCATCCGTAATACCCTGATCGTCAAAACGAAAATGACGTTGAGGTTCCTCAAAGGGAGAATTTAAAATGGGATTTTCGATGATGACCTGTTTCATATCCAGCTCTTTGTTTGTTGGATAAACAAAACCCGCCGGCTCCGGGATTCTTCCAGGAAGAAGTATATCGATCTGATAATCCTGGAATTTCAATCACAAATATTTCCGGAGTTTTGTATCAATGGTCAGTGTATCACATGCGCCGCAGAGTGCAAATGCCCCTCTCTGCAATAAATCGAGATTCAATCCTGCCGGCCCCACTTTCCAATTACTCCGCCTGAAATCTTTTTAATAACTTCCAACCTTACCGGCACCTAAAACGCGCAACAAGCTAAATACCTCATAGATAACATTTCCTGCTGCATCCTTAAAATTCAGCCGTTACGGAACCGTAACGCAATTGTAATCGTTTTTAGATATTTTTAACTTTACTATCTTTTTATTTGTGGTACGATCGAGTCAGGGTCAGCTAGCGACCCTTTCCGGCGGATTTTCTTAACGCTCATACACCTCAAACTGGAATTGTTGGACTCGAGCAACCGGTTGCTCCTTTACCCATTTCAAAAAAGGAGCCTGCGATGAACGTTGTAAAATCATCCACCGCCGCCCCATTGCCCTCACAGCCCGTCCTTCTGGATGAACATGTCGACGATTTCTGCTTCAGTCTGGCGCTGGTCCTGCGCCGGGTCCTGGAGATCGAACCGCTCGACGCCTGCAACGAAGAAGATGAGGAAGACGAGAAAGACCTGGCCCAAATGCCGGAACTGATCGGGGAAGCCGTCCATGAAAACTAAACTACCGGACTTCACCACCCTTCTGGCCGACGATGCCACGCCGCCCCGGCCCACGCTCCGCAGCACCGAAGAGATCCGCCGGCACGTCCAGGAGATCTTGCAGGAAAACAGCAACTCCCTGGACTTCACTTCAGTCGCCCTTTACGCCTCCGGGTATGGCCGCGTCTCGTGCGACATCCAGCTCCATGACGGCACCAGCCTGGAAGACCAGGAAGCGCGCATCACCGAATATATCAAAAATCAGGGGTGGGTGCTGGTCGAATATATTTCCGACCCGGCCCTCTCCGGTCGCAACAGCCGGCGCCCCGGCTTCCGCCGGCTCCAACGGCTGGTGCGCGATCACCGCATCCAGATCCTCGTCGTCGATCGCATCGACCGGCTGGCCCGGCACCTGAGCACCTTCCTGGAATTCATCGACCTCTTGCAACGTAAAAACGTGAAATTGATCTCCCTCCGCGAGGGCATCGATTACCGCAAACCCTGGGGCAAGCTCGTCCTTTACATCCTCGGCGCCCTGGCCGAGTTCTATTCCGACAACCTCAGCCAGGAAATCCGCATCAAACGGATGACCGATGCCGCCAACGGCAAGCTCGCGCCCACCTATCGCTACGGCTACTGCATCGGCAATTGCCTGGAATGCACCGATCCCAACGGCAAGGACTATTGTCCTTATTTCGGCCGCACCGATCGCCGTCGCAACGCCTTCCGCGTCCCGCATCCCGTCGAAGCCGTCGCCGTGCGCCTGATGTTCGAGTGGTATGCCACCGGCAATTATTCCTACACCGATATCGCCCAACGGCTGAACGAGGAGATCTTTGCCCTCCCCGACGGCGTCGAAGTCCGGTTCCGCACCAAAGGCCGGCCCGGACTCACTCCGCCCGCGCCCTTCAACGCCGACGCCGTGCGCGTTATCCTCTCCAATCCGATCTACGCCGGTCAGGTCACCTATGCCGGCTCCGACGAAACCCGTTTCAAATTCCGCAAGCCGCGCAAGCTCTTTCCCAGCCAGGACCACCAGGCCCTTATCTCCGCCGAAACCTTCGAGCGCGTCCAGCTCTACCGCAAACTGCGCGCCTATCGCGTCGATACCGCTACCAAACGCGCTAAAGCCTTCCCGCTCTCCCGCCTGCTCTTTTGCGCCGACCACCACAGCCCCATGCGCTCGCTTTCCAGCAGAGGCTACCGCTATTACGCCGACCGCCTCTGCCAGGAGAAATACAACAACCGGCATCAGGACAACATCAAAGCGGATCTCATCGAAGACGAAATTCGCCGCATCGCCGGGGCCCTCGAGCTGCCCGAAGCCTGGATTCAGCGCACGCTCGCCTACGTCTTTTTCGAGGAAGGCGAATCCGCGTTGATGCAGGATCGCCTGGCCCTGCGCCAGCAACTGGACATGGAGACCTACCTCATGCGTACCGGCCGCATCTCCCCGGCCGAATTCGGCGTCCGCTACACCCGCATCAACAACAGCCTCCAGGCCCTCGAAATCTCCTCCCTGCCCGAAAGCCGGGAAGCCCGGATGCTGCTCGACAACCTCCCCGAACTCATCCGCAGCATGGACCCGCTGGAAGAGAACGCCTTTTACCGTTCCTTCATCGCCGCCGTCTACCTCCACGACCAGCAAATCGCCGGCATCGAAGTCTATCCCGTCTTTGCCGAACTCCACCCGCAGTTCCGCCCGCTGGGTAGCTGCGCCCCGCTGCAGGGCTATTATCCGCAACCCTGAAACGGATCCCCGCGGCTGATATGGAATTCGCGCGTCCTTTGTCTGGACGCGCGAATTCCGTTTCAATTTTGACAATGCACCTGAATTCCCTACAATGAAGGCAACGATCCCTGCTGCAACGCATTGCAAAGGGGAGTTCGAGAGGCAGTAATCCCCGCGAGGGGACGGTCACACATACTTTGCGTTGGGAAATTGCCCAAGTCTATCAGAGAGTTCGAGAGGCAGTAATCTCCGCGAGGGGACGGTCACCAAAAAATCATCCCGATTAAAATCATAACAATCGCAACAAGTTCGAGAGGCAGTAATCCCCGCGAGGGGACGGTCACATCCGAAAACACGATGTTATAGTTCATACACCCAGGTGTGTTCGAGAGGCAGTAATCCCCGCGAGGGGACGGTCACACACTCAAATTTACGTTTCTCATCTCAACCTCCATTTAAGTCCGAAAGGCGGTAATCCCCGCGAGGGGATGGTCACTCAACACTAATGGTAGATATAGTAGATGTCGGGAATTGGTCCGAAAGGCGGTAATCCCCGCGAGGGGACGGTCACGAGCTTCACGGTGATCGGGGAGTCTGTCCTGGTGATACGTCCGAAAGGCGGTAATCCCCGCGAGGGGACGGTCACGAAGCAGAAAATACAGTAGCCAGTAGACAGCATTCAGCCTGAAAAGCCGTGAGGTTGGATTTGCAGATCGAGTGGCTACAGCTTTCGTGATGAAAGGGCGGAGATGAGGGTCTGGTTCAGCTCTGAAGGGGCGACCTTAAGGTAGCCTGGGGCGAAACCCCAGGAAAAAGAGGGCAAGCAGGTTCCCGAATTTGCATTTTCTCCAGGCTGGGGTATTTTGAGGCAGTAATCCCCGCGAGGGGACGGTCACCTTGATATTGCCTGGGTCGCTGTACACCAACGTGCTGCAGGTCCGAGAGGCAGTAATCCCCGCGAGGGGACGGTCACGTTTCCGCGTCTTTCTGACCCGTAGCGATTTGCAGATCCAGGTCAAAATGCCATAATCTCCGCAAGGGGACGATCACCCACAAAAAAAGTCCCCTGGAAACCATCCCAGGGGACTTTCTTCTCAAAACATCATTCCGGCACCCAGCCATCCAACAGCAGCTCCAACGCCCGGATCACCCGGCTGCGCTGCACCGGGTCCTTGATCGCCTTCAATCGCTGTACAATTCCGCCGGCCTCCGGCAACTCCAACGCTGCCTTCTCGAAAATCTCCATCGGCTCATAGCCGGCCACCTCCAACAGCATATTGGGGTTCACCCGGAAATATTCCGCCAGGGTGAAAATGCTCTCCCGCGCCGGCCGCCGGCGACTGCCCGCAAAACGGAACACCGCCCCATGGTCCAGCCCCGCCTTCAACGAGGCCTCGCGATGGCTCTCTCCACGCTCCGCCAACAGCCGCCGCAATAATGCCGCAAACGGTTCGGGATCATAGTCTTTCATGTCAATTTGCCTCCTCTGTAATTTGCGTTAAATTTGGGCCACTTCATCGTTCAGGAGATCGTTCAATGCGCGCAGTTACTTACCTCCGTTTCTCCTGTAAGGATCAGGCCGACGGCTACAGCATCGACGCCCAACGTTACGCCACTCATCAGTTCATCCAGGCTCGCAACTGGGAGTGGGGGGGTGATTATGTCGATGAGGCTTTCTCCGCCAAAGCCGATGCCGAACGCCCTTCCTTCGAGCGCCTGCTGGCCGATGCCCGGCAGCAGCACTTTGACACCATTGTCGTCGATAAAGTCGATCGCTTCTACCGCCATCTCCAGGGATTGCTCTCCACACTGGAAGAACTCCAGAGCTGCCATGTGACCCTGGTCTCCGTCAAAGAGAACATCGACTTTACCACGCCCTGGGGCAAGATCGCCCTCACCATCCTGGGTATCCTCGCCGAGATCTACATCGACAACCTGCGGCAGGAGACTCGCAAAGGCAAAATGGCCCGCGCCCGCAGCGGAAAATGGAACGGCACCATCCCTTTCGGCTACTGCCGGGGCGACTGTTCCGTCTGTAAAGATCCCAACGGGCCCGGCTACTGCCCTTATGTGGGACAGCCCAATCGCAGCGACGACGACCTCATTGTCCATCCCATCGAATCCGTAGCCGTCAAACAGGCCTTTGCCCTCTATGCCGACGGTAACCACTCCCTCGCCGACATCGCCACCCGGTTCAACCAGGAAACCTTCACCCTGCCTGACGGCGCCACCGTTCCCTTTCGCAGCAAAGGCCGCACGCCCGCCGCCTGCGGTCCGCTTTCCGTCGACACCATCCGCAACATTCTCATCCGCCGCTTTTACACCGGTGTCATCGCCTACTACGGCGTCGATGACAACGGCCAGAAGCGCCGCCGGGAAGACATCAGCGAATGGTATCCCGGCCGGCATCCCATTCTGATCGAAGAGGCGCTCTTTGAGAAGGTACAACAAACCCGCGAACTGTCCAGCAAACGCTATCACACCGCCGAAGGCAAACATCCCATCACCGCTCATCCGCTTTCCGGATTGCTGGTCTGTGCTTCCTGTGGTCGGCGATTCCGGGCGCTGAGCACCGGTGAGGGCTATCGTTATTATCGGGACAGCAGTCGCATCGAGAAAGTGGGGGGCTGTAATCAGGTCACGATCAAGGCGGAGGAAATCGAAGCGCAAATCGAGGCGTTCATGCGGGAATGTCAGCGCTGGCTGCCGGCCGACTGGCGGGAACGGCTGGAAGCCCAGTGGATCGATCAGAGTCCCGAACTCGCCGGCCGGATTCAGCAGGCCAAAGCCCGTCAGGAACGGGCGGTGGAATTGTATCTGGAGGGGTTAATCGATCAAAAGCGGGTTCAGGAGTGCAAACTGGCGTACCAAATAGAGTTGACACAGTTGCGCCCACGGAATTCCGATGCTATAATAGCCTTAGGTGGGGTTTTGGAAAGGTTCGACTCATTATGGGCCGAAGCATCTTTAACAACAAAAAACGAGCTGCTTCGACTAGTCCTCGAAGCAGCTCATATTAAGCACAAATCGCTTGTTGCCATTCGATTGAAAGTTACGTTCCTTCCAATCTTTGCGATTTGTCAGAGCGGGAGCGACGGGCTTGCTGCCGCAGCGATGACAAACTGTAACCACAGGCGTCATCTTTCAAACAAAATCCTCGTTTTGCAAAAATCTTCTTAACAAAACCTCTTTTGCTGTTTGACAACCCCTTATGGAGGTTGTCAGGTGTTAGTTTGGTGGTCTCAATTCACGGCAAAATGCCGCTTATCCGCGATGGTGCGGATCGTTGATCCCTGGATCAAAAACTTTCCTCAAAAAAGCTTCCCTACCCTGGGGCATTTTTGTCGCTGGGCAACCTTACCTCATACCTGTAACCAGATTCCCGTTTTCTCTCTTTTCGTTCATAAACGCGGCCGGCTGATCTCGGATTTCCGAGGTCAACCGGCCGCGTTTTATTTTGCCTATCAGCACGCAATTGGAGGAGCCCATGACTGAAGAACCCCTGACTGAAGAACGACTTTGGACCGTCCAGGAGGTTGCGGGATATTGCAGTGTATCCGAGCGTACCGTCTATCGCTGGATTGCAGACCGCAAACTGGCGGCCTTTCACTTTGGCGGTTCTACCCGTATCCAACCCCAGGATCTGGCGGCCTTTTTCGAGGCCCATTACAATACCCCTCCCCAACCCAGATGCATAAAGAAAGGCAAATAAGATGCTCACTCCTGTTCCAGGCCCGGCTTCGCCAGTCCGCCCCATCATTGAAGTGTGCTACCTGGTAGCACAGGAACTTTCACCCGAGCAATCCGTGGACGAATGGCTGAATGCTTTGCGACACCAATTCACTGGCCGGGGACTCCATGTTATGCCCACAGACCTTCCCGGTCTCAATATGGTGATCGCCGAAAGGGTCGGATTCAGTCTTATTCCCGGCAAAACTATCGACCCCAACATCCGGGAACAACTTCACAGAACGATGGAAGATCCCAAGGCTCCCCTGATTGCATTATTGATGACCCGAGACACCAATCCGACTCTGGCCCGGATCAATCGCCCGCGGCCGTTTCCGTCCCTTCGGAAATCGTACCGATAAAAGGGATTTAATGATGTGAAATAAAAAGGTGGTTTTTCGGAAGCGAAGATAGCCGAACAAGGGACTGACAAAATCGCAAACAAGGTTATCGAGTCTTAAGAGGAAGTGGAGGGACTGATCGCTCAGACATTCGAGGACCCTAGCAACAGTTACTCGAATGTGGGCAGTACCACCCTTGATCCTTTTACGACCAGTCCCTTGCGTCTTCATTATAACAGGAGAATGCCACAATGTATATTGCGAATAACGCCGAATCATTTTTCGAGCCGACCCGACACCCACCCTACGATTACCCATATTAATAATGAAGAGACCCTTCTCGAATGAAGGGGCAAACCGGGCCTTTAAGGCCCGGATCGGAATTCAAGCGGAGGGATAAAGCCATGCCCAACACTCAACCACGCTCAGACACGCGACAGAGCTATTTGCAAAAAACAGCGCAAGCGCTGCAAACAGCCCTGGCGCGCGGCGTCGCCGGCAAAGCGTTCCAGGTCCAGGTCGAAACCGTGGTCGGCCCGCGTGCCGGAGCGGTGCATCTGTATGCCGGGTTGGGCGCCGGGCGGACCCTGCGCTATCTCGCCGGCGATGACGGCGCCGCCGCCCGCCAATTCATCGCCTGGCCCTTTCCGGGAGAGCCCGCTATCTTCATGGCCGGCAAGGCCGTTCGTATCGAAGCCGGTTGGCCGGAAACCTGGTCCGAAACGGAAATCCGGCTGAATTCGGTAGGTTGCCATCCCGAAGGCCAGGGCCGCTGGCTAGCCGGGATCGACGAACGCCGCCGCACTATTACTGCCGGCTTCAGCGACCAGATCCCCCACTGGCTCTTTGCCGGCACCAGTGGATCGGGAAAGACGGTGGCGATCCAGGCCGCAGCCTATCAATTGGCCCAGGATTCCCAGAACCGCCTGATCTTCATCGACGGCAAATACGGCGCCGGGCTGGGTGCTCTGATAGGATTGCCCGGAACGGTAGGCCCCGTCGCCGTCGATATCAGCGCCGCCCGCGATGCCCTGGCCTGGATTCATGGCGAACTCCGCCAACGCTACTCGATCCTGGCCCAAGGGACCAAAGAAGCGCAGGAAACCGTGGCCCACCTGCCCCGGTTGATCCTCTTCTTCGACGAATTTCAAGAATTCACCGGCGATCCCCAGGTCCGCGAATTGACCCGGCGCATTCTGGCCCAAGGCCGCGCCGCCCGGATCCATGCCATCCTGGCCACTCAGCATCCGACCAATGAGGCCTTCGGCGACGACAACACCCTCAAGCGTAACCTCATCGGCCGCATCGCCCTCAAAGTGACCGATGCCAAAGCCAGCGAAGTCGCCATTGGGAATACCCTACCCCGCGCCGATCGGCTCATGGGCAAAGGCGATGCCTATACCATCGGCCCCGGCCGGGTCTATCGGGCGCAATTGCTGCTGGTCGATCACCACGAGCTGGAACATCTTCCCCGCCAGCGCCCCCGCTTCGAAACCTGGCCCGAAAGCAAACCCGAGGAATTAGGCCAGGAACCCACGGTGCGCTGGGCTTACACCGGCGAAGAACTGGCGCTGGGATTGATCGCCGCCGCTAAAGGCTGGGGCCGGAATCGCCTCATGGATGTCCTGGCCACCCGCCCCGGATCGGAACGGGCCCAACGGCTTCTGGAATTGAGCCGCGAACAATTGGGTTCACTGGAGTCCCTGGGATACACGCTTACCCCCCATTCCCCCATGACCGGATCGGCTGCCTGCCTGCCTAGCAACCGGAAAGCATAAGTAAATGCCTAAAAAGGGGCTTTTGGGGGGATACCCGCAGGAACCAGGCAGGCAGGCAGGTCTAAAAAGCTGCCAGGCAGGTACAAAAATCTTGATCGAGGAGGCTTTCATGGCCAAGACCCATCATCCACTCCCAACAGAAACCGGATCCCCGCGCTGGATCTGGAGCGCGGTCATCGCCGCCGCGTCGGTTTTGTTGATCGGGACCGCCCTGTTGGTTTGGGCGCTCTTCTCCCTGGAAACCCCGGCCCTGCGTTGGTGGGCCGGCGTGGCCACGGTCTGCGCCTTGCTCGGTCCGGTGATCGGCTACCTGGCCGGCCAGGCCACCGCCCGCGCCCATCGGGAAGGCATTCAAACCGGCGTCGGCGTCGTCATGCAAGCTGCCACCCAAACCGCGGATGTGCGCATCCGCACGGTCCAGGCCATGCGGGCGCCCCAGCGCCCCACCACTCCCGATCGGGGAAACTTCAATGTCTACCTGCCCCACCCCATGGAATTGGGAACGAACGCACCCGAGGCCTTGCCGGCCTTCGACGACGACAACGACGTGGAAATCTTCTAAGGAGAAATAAAGATGCGGCGCACGGCAGGGATGATCGGTTCGGTAATCTTGATTGGCTGTTTCTTCGCCGCCGCGGTCGGCAATGCCAGCGGCCCAGAAATCACCCGCGCCTTGAATCGCCTGGCCGATACCTTGCAACCCCAGCCCGTCGCTACTCCCACAGTGGTCCCGTGCCAACCCGTAAGCGCTACCGCTACTGAGATTCTGTCCGGTCCGGTTACCCTGTGGTTGATCCTGGTAGGAACCGGAATGCTTCTCCTTCTGGGAGGACTGGAATTCTATCGCCGGGTAACCCTGCAACCTCTGGATCCGGAAAAGGATTCCCTGGAAACCACCGAACCGGAATGCGATGGAAATGTAGAGCTGTTCTCTTAATCTCAAACAGGAGTCAAAAGAATGGAAAACCAACCCTTGCTGCGTATTGGCGTGGATCCCGGTTTCGGCGGGATCAAGATGGTGGTTATTGAAAATCAGCTACCGAAAAGCATTCACATCCCTTCGGTGGTGGGAATCGGAGATACTGATTTAGGAATGCTCTCGCTGGAAGTGAATTCCCGACGCAAACGGGATAAACCTCTGACCGTAGCCTGGCAAGGAATCTCCTACCTGGTCGGCGATCATGTCCCCGACTATGCCCGGCCCGTGGAACGGATGGATTTCAATCGTCTGAGCGACGGCTTCGAGTTACGCGCCTTGCTCTATGCGGGTCTGGGAAAACTGTTGGGCGCGGGAGAGTATCGCGCGGACCTGATGGTCGGATTGCCGGTTGAGGTGATGGCCAACAAAGAATTGGCAAAAGAAACCCGCCGCGCCTTGCGGAGTTGGTTGGTCGATCAACACGCCTTTACCGTCGATAACGTTCAAACCCGGCTGAAGATTGAACAGGTGCAGGTGCTGGCCCAACCCGCCGGCGCCTACTTCGCCTGGGGCTGGAACAACCAGGGGCAAATCACCCGCCCGCCGGAAGATCTGGAAGATCCCGCCGCCATTTGTGATATCGGCTTCAACACCCTGGATCTCTTTGCCGTCCAGAATGGCCAGGTCACGAGTAAGTTTACCAGCGGAGATACGGTGGGCATGCGCCGGGCCGCGGATTATGTGACGCTAGTGGTGCGTAAGCAATACGGCATTTCTCTTTCTCTGCATGAAGCCGACGCCTTGTTACATCAAAATCAGCCCACCCTGGCCACGGCTGAGGGACGGGTCGATCTGTCTAAGCTGGTCGGCACCGCCCTGGCTTCCACCACCGGCGAAATCCTCACTTTTTTATCCAATCGCTGGAACAATGGCCGCCAGTTTCGGCACCTGCTCTTCACCGGGGGCGGTTCGGAAGCCTTGCGGGAAGCTTTAACCCGCCAATACCCTCATGGCGTCGTGTTGGAAACGCCGGTTATGGCCAATGCTTTGGGCCTGGCGCGGGCGGCACTGGGAGTTTTCAAATGACACCGGGAGAATGCCGGCAATGGCCGGCACTTCCCGGCAATTGCCGGCATTCGTTAAAAGCAGCGGAGGAAACCCATGGTACGCCGAAATGAATCCCTACGCCTGGAAATCCGGTTCAATCCGCGCGAAGATGCGGATCTGATCGCCTGGATTGAAGAATTGAAGGGACGGCCCCATGGCTACAAATCTCAGGAAATCAAGGACACCCTGCGGCAGGGCCGGAACCAGGGTCCAACGCTTTCAGCCCGAAGTGTCCCCGCCGCTGCACCGGTAACCCTGGATACTCAGGCCCTGGCCGAGACGCTCTCGAAGGCCCTCGTGCCTGGCTTGACGGACCAATTATCCGTCAACCTCCTGGCGGAGTTCCGGTTGCTGCTCGAAGCGGCGGTGCTTTCCGCCCTGGCCCGCAGCGGGGGAATGAGCACAACTGCGAGCCCGACCACCGCTCAGTCTACGGCTCAAAGCGAAGACCTGCTCACTTCCATGGTATCGGGAATGTTGCTCGAAGAGGAGGAGGAAGCATGAACGCCTTGATCGTCAATGGCTCCCGCGCCGGCAATCCGGCCCCGCTGCGCCTGGCGGCCTGACTACAACAACAGGGCATGACAGCTCAGGTTTACCCGGCGGCGGATCTTCCCAAAGATCTGGAACTGTTAACCGTGGATCGGCTGTATCTCTCGGTCCTGTTCTCCTGGGACCTGCCAGCGGCGCTCGATCTGGCTCAACGCGCCCTGGACTTAGAAATCGCCGTCGAAATGGGCGGTCCCGCCGCCGAATACAATGCCGCCACTATTCAGGATCGAATCGGCCTGGCCCCCTGGCAAGGTCTGCATCCCTGTGCCGCGGTCCATCTGGATCATCCCACCACCACCTGGACCAGTCGCGGCTGTTCCCGGCAGTGTGCCTTTTGCCTGGTATGGAAAATCGAAGGCCCTTTGACGGAGTTGGACGACTGGCAACCCGCCCCGATCGTCATGGATAACAACTTCCTGGCCTGTTCGCCGGCCCATCAGGAGCGGGTGCTGCGCCGGTTGGCCGCCGCCGGCTATCGCAAAGTCGATTTCAATCAAGGCCTGGATGCCCGCCTGTATACCCCGGCCTTTCGCCGGCTGCTGGAACGCTGCGGCGTCCAGCTCAGCTACTGGCGCTTCGCGTATGATGGCGCCCAAGACTGGCCCGCCGTCGAACGCGCCCTCCAGGATCTGCGCCAGGCCGGGATCGATTGGGCCACGATCCGGGTCTATCTGCTCTACAATCACCACGAATCCCCGGAAGAAGCGGTGGAACGAGCCGAACAGCTCATCAACTCCCGCGAGCATCCCCTGGCCTGTCCCTGGCCCATGGCCTACCGCCCGCTCGATTGGATGCAATCCGGCGACTATGTAGCTCCCGGCTGGGATCTCCAGCAGCTCCGCGACTTCCGCCGCTATTACAGCCGCCCGCGCATCTGGCGGACCGTCGCCGCCTGGGCCGATTACGATCGTCGCCGACCGCGCGGAGTAGCTCAAGGTTACACCCCAGATTGGAATGAAGTGGCGATCCGGGTCAAGACCGAAGCCGGCTGGCGCTGCGAACACTGCGGCCATCCCCATGAACCGAAAGCCGGCTACACCCTGACCGTCCATCACATCGACGGCCAGCCGCAAAACAATGCCTGGTCCAACCTGGTGGCGCTCTGTCAACGTTGCCACCTGGCCATCCAGCAAACCGGGACGATCCAGGCCGGGCAGTTGCCTTTGTTGCCCGACTATCTGCCGGCCTGGACCCGACGTTAATCCAAAAATAGAATCCTCTGGATTCCAATGGGAGGGAGAGCGATGGTAGATTTTGACAAACTCTATTCCGAAAGCGCCGAACAAGCCCTGATTGGCTCCATGTTCATCGATCCGGCAAGAGCGCCGGCCCTGTTGGAGCGCCTTTCCGCCGAGGAATTTTACTTTGTGGCCCATCAACATGTCTGGCGCGCGCTGCAGACCTGCGCCCGGCACGGCGGGATTGATATTCTGCTGGTCTCCGATGAATTGGAACGTAGCGGTGGATTGGAAACCCTGCCCTTGCTCTCCACCGTGGAGCAGCTGGAACGAACCGATCCTTTAAAAAAAGTAGGCCACGTCGGCTATCTGGCGGCGCTCATCAATGCCACCCCCACCGCCATTAATGCCGAGCACTACGCCCACGTCGTGCATCACTATGCCGCCCGGCGCGCTTTGTTGCCGCTGGCCAGCCAGCTGGTGAAACTGGCCCAACAGGAGGACCTGCCCTCCGATGCGCTGTTCGATCAAGTCGGCAGTCTGGTGACCGCCGTAACCCGCCAGTTTGGCACCAGCGGCTCGGTCCATTCCCTGGCCGAACTGACGCCGACCGTTCAGGACGAGCTGCAAGCCATCTTAGAAGGCCGGATCCCGCCGGCGATTTATACCGGCCTGGCGGACCTGGATCGGATGATCGGCGGCTTCTTTCCCGGCGATCTCACGATCGTCGCCGCCCGGCCCGGCGTCGGCAAAACCACCTTTCTCCTGACCGCCGCGCAAAATGCCGCCCGGAACGGTAAGAAAGTCGTGATCTTCAGCCTGGAAATGGGGACCGGGCAGCTGATCCGCCGGATGTTAGCCGGCCCGGCCGGCGTCGATAGCTCCCGGTTACGGTCCGGCCCGCTGGAACCCGCCGAGTGGCCGGGATTAACCCAGGGGCTCATAAGGCTTAACGAACTGCCCATCTGGATCGACGATACCGCCGCCATCCCGCTTTCCCACTTAAGGGCCGCGGTCACCACGCAGGCCCTGCGAGAAGGCGTGGATCTCATCATCGTCGATTACCTGCAGCTGGTACGCCCCGGCATGACTTCCCGGAATCGCACCGAGGAAATCGGCCTGATTACCGCCGGGCTCAAAGCCCTGGGCCGGGAAGTCGGCGTCCCCGTCATGGCCGCCGCGCAACTAAACCGCAGCGTCGAACAACGGCAGGACAAACGCCCCACCCTTTCCGATTTGCGCGAAGGCGGCTCGCAGGAGCAGGATGCCGACCAGGTGATCTTTCTGCACCGACCGGGACTCTATGGGGAAGATCAACCTACCAACCTGACCGAGCTGATCGTGGCCAAGCATCGCCATGGGCCGACCGGGATGGTCCATGCCATTTTCCGCCCGCGGGAACAAGACTTTGTGGGAGCGGTCCGGTTGGAGCTGGCTTCCTATGCCTGATCCCACCCCCGCTACTCGCAACCTGCGGGCCCAACCCGTGTTTCATCAACGGGTCAATGCCGTCCTGCGCCCGGATCGCGTCGTCGTCTGTACGGAATATTTCTTCCTGCAGTGGCGGCCCCGGCTGGGCCCGGAGCGGGCCGCCCTGGTCGAAGCCTTGCGCTACCTGATCGCCCAAACCGACCCCAAGGATGCCCCCGTGCAGCGCATCGAAATCACCGCCGCCCGGCTCTCCGAAATGACCGGCATGACCGCCCGCCAGGTGTTGGCCCTGCTCCAAAGCGAGCCGTTGGAAGACGACAAGCCCTGGCGCCGGCTGCAAAGCCCGGAAGAAAAAGGCTACAAGACCTATGTAGCCGACCAGGTGACGGCGCTGCGCTATTTTATTCCGCGCCTGCGCTATGCTTCGGCTTATGATCCCCAGGCTGGAAAAACTTTGCGCACCGGCTATATCCTCGAAGTGGCCCTGGATGATCCTTTGTTACCCCAGGATCAAGCCCTGTGCGCCGCCACCAACGATGCCGAACTCGAAAGCGTAAATGCAAATATCTGCATTTACGCTCCGGGCGTAAAACCCAATATTTGCATTTACGCCCCCGTTTGTGACGAGCGTAAATGCAGAAATTGGGTTTTACGGGGCGTAAAACCCAATATTGGGGCGGGACTTTCAGTTAACTTAACAGTAACAGAGACTAACGTCTCTGGCTCCGCCGACGCCGGCGCCCCGGCGATTTCTCAGGCCCCGGATGCCGCCGCCCGTTCGCGGCGCTCCGATCGGCTGAACGACGTTGCGCAAAGTCTGCCCACCGTCCCCGAAGTCGCCGCGATTCCCCCTACTGAGTTCTGTGAACCGGAAGGAGCGAAATCGCTTCAAGGAACTGCCCTGCGGTCAGTCGATCTGGACCTGCCCCTGCCCCAATTGAAACAGCGCGCCCTGGCCGACCTGCATCGCGTGCGCCGGGCGTCCGCTCAAATCACGATCGTCGCCCAATTTGTGGGCCGCCTGTTGGGCTTGGGCTATGACGATGCCGGATTGCCGCGGCGCAAACCGGATAAAACAGACCATGCCCGCGTCGGAGAACTGTGTAAACAGTTCACCGCCGAAGCGGTCCTGGAAACCGCCTTTGCCGTGGCCGGACGGATCCCCAACGACGCCCGCGATCCACTGGCCTATCTACGAGTCAGTCTGGAAAATCAGCGCCGCGAGCCAAAAGAACGTCCGGCGGCTTCTCGATCCTCTAAAAGCGATCGGGGCTGCGGCGTCAATCTGGATCAATACTCGGCGGACGATTATCTGAAATCTTACGGAGAGACACAACCATGAATACCTGTCTTACCTGTGATGGATTGGGCTGGGTTCGGGCCAGTGGCACGGCCCAACCGGGGGAACCGGACTTTGGCCGGCTGGTACGCTGCGCTTGTAACCCGGCCGTGCGGGAAATCGAGTTGCCGCTGAGGTTACAGCGGCAAACCTTTGCCAACTTTGTGGTCCTCGACGAAGCGCCGGCCCCTCAGGGGCGCGGCTCCAATCGCCTGATGCAAACCGCCGCGAAAGCCTTTGCGGCTCAGCCGCGAGGCTGGTTATTGCTGGCCGGCGCGGTCGGAACGGGAAAAACGCATCTGCTGGCCGCGATCGCCCACGCGGTCTCCTGCGCCTGCCATTTCTTAACCGCGCCGGATCTCTTGGACGAACTCCGCAATGGATACGGAGACGATTCTTATGCGCAGCGGTTCGATACCCTGAAAATGACGCCGCTTTTGTTGCTCGATGACCTGGGCGCCGAATCGGCTACCGATTGGGCGGAAGAGAAGCTGTTCCAGCTGCTCAATCATCGTTACAACTGGGAGTTGCCCACCGCGATCGCTACCAATTTGCCGATGGAAAAACTCCCGGCACGGCTGCGTTCCCGCCTTTGCGATCGGACCTTAGTGACGGCCGTCGTGGCCACCGTGGCCGATGTACGACGGAATCCCTTGTTGTCTACGTCATCGCATGCTTGAAACGGATAAGAAGGAGTTTGCTATGAACGGATACAATCAAGTCTGTCTTTCAGGAGTTATTCTGGGGGAAATTCGATACTATACCGATGCCTCGCAAAATCCCAAGCTGGTTTTTATGCTGAAGAATGACTGCACCTCGTTTTACGTCGAAGCCATTCTCAAAGAGGGATTAAGTCTGGAATCGGGGAATCGAATCCTGGTCATGGGTTCGCTTTTCAGCCGTAAGCTCAACGGTCGCTACCTGACAGGAATCCGGGCGGAGACGATCGTCTTGTGGCCGGAGACTTTGCCACAAGTGCCTGAAAGCCGGCTTTCGATTTCAGTATGAGGATGAACTTAATGAGAACCGCCCGCAAGATGTGTCTGCGGGCGGTCCCCTTCATTTTTAGCAAATACCGGTTATCGTTGACGGAAAACAGCCGGAAGGTAACGACACCAAATATCACTCGGAGCCCATTGTAAAGATTGAGAATACGTTTCTGATACCCAGTCTACTCTATCCCTGGCCTGGACATAAACTGGATTGACGGTGCTGGTGCTGGGAAGAGTCCAGAGAATACGAGAAAGATAAGGTTGCCATTCGGACCAATTCGTGCCGTCATTGCTCAATCGGATGGCCTGAACTCCACTTCTTGAATCCGTAGCCTGCACCGACAACCATACCGTCCCGGTAATAAACGGGCAATCACCCCTTCCCTGTCCATTCGTAATCACCGACATCGCCTGAACCATCGGCCGGGTGTCATCAATATTAAAATTAAAAGTCTTGGGGCTCTCCTGATTGCCAACCTGATCCATGGCATAAGCCTGAATCGAATGCGGCCCTTCACCACTGGCCAAAAGTGAAACCTGATCGGTATAAACCGTCTGGGAAGGTTGGGCGTCCATGCTATAGGTAAGGTTGCTTACCCCGCTGGTGGCCCGTCCCGTTCCATTGTCTACCGCATTCAATCCAATGGACACCGTTCCACTATACCAGGAAGCAGGAAAAGCATTGTTCAACCTTACCGTTGTTGAAGGTGTGGCCAGGTCGATCCGCAGATCTAAATGCCGACTTTCCGCGCGATTCAAAGCCGGATCATAGGCAGCAAAATAAATATCCATCTGCCCGGCCAGATTATTTTGAGTACGGGACCATGAATTTACACCAGTTTGACTAACCAAAATACCGCAATAATCTCCATCACACTGAAACTGAAGTGGTCCCATGTGGTTTTCTCGATCGCTGGCCGTTCCGACAAAGGTCCATAGTTGCTGATTGCTCCAGATTTGCGTTTCCGTGTTTCCATTCGCAGAATCAAAAGTAATCACCGGCGGATCATCGTGGATGGTAATCTGGCGGGTTCCCTGCGGAGATAAAAAGTAATTACCGGTCATATCCCTTATATTAATTCCCAACGTAATAAGGGTCCCATTTCCAATCCCATATAAACTCATGGGAGCATTGTAAGTACAGGTCTGTCCGGCTGCACAATCGGTTTCATCCAAAGTTATACGTTCCCAAAATCCGGTACCCTTATTAGCCACAAATTCTACACTACTAACCCCAGCACTATTCCCATCCCCACCGGCTTGAGCCGCCAGTTCCACCCCATAATCAACCTCTGCGCCTTGCAAAGGCCAGGTATACACTCCCTTTGCCGGCGTTGGCAGCACAAATACATATTTATCGTAGACCGGCCAGGCTGGGCTGAAAGGAGACTCGACCCCGTTCGTCACCTTGATTACATCAAACCTTAAATAATAATCCCCATATCCCCAATCGGGAATATGATCCATGGTTATATTTACTGAAACGGATTGTCCTTGCGCCACCCCACAGCTAATTAAAGCCTGGTCACCCACAGCCGAACCCTGAGCCGGATGGGCCCAACGATAACGGAGCCAATATTGAATAGTTCCATTCTCACAACTCCAATTACTCAATCCCGTATTCTGTATTAACACAGTTATAATTTCAGGATTACCTCGATATAAGTGGGGGATATCCTGACTCAGAACTCCATTAAACCGTAAAGGATTCCAGCGATTAGCAGGAGATATGCTGGTAACCACCTGTTTATTCGCGTTCCGAATATTGACATCGGTATAGTAATGAAAAAGTATTTGTTCCGGGCGATTCCATCGGACATTCCAAAGTAAATTTGCATTGCTCGTGGCACCGCATTGATTTCCTATCGCCCAACGTTCCGCACCATTTTGACTCATCCCTCGTCCGTGGCTACTACTGCTCGCAGGACAAGTTTCGTTTAAATTACTGATAGGGTCTGCTACACTACGAAGATAGTCTGTAATTCCTGAGCTTGTATTCAATACCGCATCAGCTGAAAATTCGGTGAAAGCAGGCCCTAAATTAATATTGGAGCTATCATCCCATGAAAGATAATAACCGGCACTGTTTCCAACCACCGCATCACATAAATTCCGTTGCAAAGCAGAAAGGTTAGTGCTCAAACAAGAGTTATTTGCATTATCAGGAACCGATCCAAATTGATCAAATTTAAGCGGCACAAAAACCTGGTAGCTAACAGAATTATTGATTACATGATCACTTCGATTAAGAATCTGATGCCAGGCATAGGAACGAGCAGCGATGGCTTGTGCTTCTAAAGCCGTTCGACCAAATAATCCGGGGCTGGTTTCTTGGGCTACTACATCTAATAAATAATCTTGATCATAAGAAATATCAGGAAAATAAGTAGAATAGGGATAGGGACGTGCAGGACTAAAACAATCTTTGCCGGAATCTATGCAATATGCAGTACATCCATAACGATAATCTCCTACCATACAATCTTCTCCCAAAGACGCACCATTTTCGTCCAATGGACGCATATGTAAATGTGCCCCCGTCGTACTTGGCGGCATCCAATTTTCTACCACAGCCGATGTTTCCGCTGCTTTTGGCCTGTCAAACCCTCCTCCAAAAACTAGCCCTATAAAAATCACAAACACCGTTTGTAAAACAATTTTACGGCACCTCATTGTTCTATTTCCATATTGGCTGTACAAAAACGCCATTCGGTTACTTCATCAGGGGGAGTTGCATCTGCACAAGATAATCCGATACGACTTCCATCAGGAGACCATAAAATACCATAATAGCTAATCGCAAAAAAACTTTGTTCAGGGAAAATGGGTTTTAAATTACCGGTAGCCGCATCTACAAGATAAAGATTTTTAAAACTAGCCATTAGAGGATCTTGATTTGCATCAACGGTTATCAAGAGAACATTTCCCCTGGGCATCCAATCCATGTTATTGACATTTCGCCACTCCGAATTAATATCTCGCACTTCTCCTGTAAAAGTATCGAGAATTCTAAGTTTCATTAACCGTAAGGGTAATTCCCCTACTGTCACCAACATCGCTATATAACGTCCATCACTGCTCCATTTTACATCGTAGGCCCATGCTTTTTTATTATCAAGAAGACCAAGATCAACTTCACATACAAATTGAGTTTTTTGGTTGACCAAATAGAATCCACCTCGTTGGTACATTACCGCCATCATCCCGTCAGGGCTCCAGGAATCCATATAATACCAATTGGAATTGGATTGATTCGGCAACCCATTTATCAAAGATTCGGGTACATGCAATTTTTTTAAATCTAAGGATTGTATTCCTTGAGAAGCCGAAGAAAATATAATTTCTTGCCCGTCAGAACTCAAAGAAAGGAGTGAAGTTCCTAGATCTGTAGCCAATTCTTCAAAAGGCAAATCCTCTCCTTGAGATAATCGCAACACACGTTTAGAATCCGGTAAAATAAAATCTACAAAAGCAACTGCATTTTGCGACGGTAACCAGATAGCCCCTTTTTCACTACCATACCATTCAGCATACCGCTTTATCTCATTGGTGTTTAAATTAATGGTTTCAAGGTATTCTTTAGGGGATCCTGATATGTGACGACCTATCAGCCAACTCTGATTATCGGGTAACCATTGATACAATCTAATAGAAGTTTTACTGGTTAAAACTATTTCCGGGTCTGAAAACCGAAATGAATCTAAAGAAAATTCAGGAGAACTTGCTAATGCGGTTGAACCAAACGAACAAAAAGGAATTTGTCCAGTTACCGCCGGAACAGCTGAAACCGTTTCCAAAATCTGATTCTCAATAGCAGCAGCTGCTGGTTGAACGGTATTGGTAGAAAACGGCATAGATATCGGGGAAACCGTTTCCGGTTGGCGTGCCGCAAAAGAAACGGGAATGTTGTAAACGGCTACCATCCCAACAATAGCAACCAGAATAATGAGCGCTCCGAGCCCTAGGATCTGCTTGGTGTTCATCAAAATCTCCTTTGGTTTTCTTTCATGATTATGGTTCTCATAAAATGGGCAAATGATGCAGATCGGGGAAGGGAGAGAAGGGGAGAGTCACTCTATGTCATTGCCTATCTCTATTGTGAGTGTTTTAAAGTTTTTTGCAAGCCCTGACATATAAAAACTTGATCTGTGCATTGTAGCTATAACTGGGCTGTTTGGAAAATTGATTGATTGCGGTTACAACCTCACCTCTTCGTTAATTTCACAATCATTGAAAATCGTCCCTCCATTCCCCAAAACCGATTTGTTAATTTTCTTAAAGATGGTATTATTGCGAATATTCGCAATAACAAGGAGCGATTCATGTCTTGTGAAAAACGTTTTGTGGAACAATTACGGGAGCGTGGCTTACGGGTCACTCCTCAACGGGAACTCATATTAGCAACCCTTCATCAACGAGAAGGGTTATTCACAGCCGAAGAAATTTATCAACAGGTTCATAACCAGGACCCAGATCTTAAACTCTCAACAGTGTACCGAACTCTGGAATTATTGGAAGAACTGGAGCTGGTGGCGGTTGTGAGCAGCACCGATGAACGCCGTCATTATAAACTTTTGGGACTTCATGGGTTGCATCATCATTTGCATTGTATCCGTTGTGGATCAGTCACGAGCATTCCTTATGAAATCATTCAGCCACTGATCGAGCAATTACAACACACTTATGAATTTGAAGCTGAAATAGGAGCGCTAACTTTTCAGGGAGTCTGCGCAGCCTGTCGGAAATAGCGATTCTGTGAAATGATAATTTTTAAGTAGCTTATTGCTCAAATAGAAACCTTCTATCTCTAACTTGAGCAAAAAATTTTCTCGGAGGTAACCCTATGTTTTTTTCACCTGTAAGAATGCATATTCCAGACGGATTCCTTTCAATTGGGGTTTCTATTTTCTTTTGGCTGATAGCCATCGGCGTGATTAGCTATGCTTTGCGGCGAGTCAATCGTGAGATGGGAGAACGTCAGGTGCCTTTGATGGGTGTATTGGCGGCCTGTATTTTTGCTGGTCAAATGTTAAACTTTTCAGTAACCGGTGGCACATCAGGACATTTATTGGGAGCTGCTTTAGCGACGATTTTATTAGGACCCTGGGCTGCCATTTTAATCATGACTTGTGTTGTGGGAACCCAGGCCTTGATTTTTCAGGATGGTGGAATTCTGGCTTTAGGCGCTAATCTTTTCAATATGGCCATTGTGGGATCTTTGGTTTCCTATTTTGTCTATCAGACTGTGCGGAAGGTAGCCGGGAAACATTCCTGGAGTTTGTGGGTAGGAGGGTTCATAGCTGCATGGGCTTCGATTTTTACTGCCGCATTGGCCTGTGCTCTACAGTTGGCGTTTTCGGGAACCTCGCCTGCCAATATTGCTGTTCCCGCAATGGCTGGCATTCATGCCCTGATTGGAATCGGTGAAGGATTGATTACCGTAGGGGCTTTGAGTCTAATTTATGCGGTACGGCGGGATTTAGTTCAGGAGACCGGAACCGTTCAGCCTATCGGACGAAGTGTTGTGGTAGCAGGTTTATTATTGGCTTTGGGACTTACGATTGCGGCTCCCTTGGCTTCAACTCACCCAGATGGGTTGGAATGGGTTGCGGAACAGCATGGTTTTCTGGAAACGATGCAGGTTTCTTTTTATTCTTTGATTCCTGATTATGCCTTACCGGGAATCGAAAATCAAAAGTTAGCCACGATCCTGGCTGGGGGAATTGGAGTTTTAATCGTTTTTTTTGCAGTGGCCGGTGGGGCCTATTTGCGTCGTTTGCGTAGGAATTCAGGAGCACCCCATCAGATATGAGAGTTTATTCACTTGATCCCTACGTGCCAGGTACGAGTCCGGTACATACATTAAATTCCAGGGTCAAATTGACATTGACCCTGGCTTTTATCTTGACCGTAGCAGCGTTACCCTGGCCCGCCTGGCCGATTTATTGGATATTAGGTACCTTGGATCTGGCTGCTATTGTTCTCGCTGAATTGCCCGCTCGTGTGATTTGGCAACGTAGCTGGCCGGTGCTAATGGTAGGGTTTGCCACAATTCCACTATTATGGACTACCCCAGGAACTGCTGCGTGGAATATGGGGTTAGGGAATTGGAACCTGGTGATTACTATACCGGGAATAGGTCGAATGGTCGGTTTGTTGTTGAAAGCTGAATTGGCCGTGACCTCTGTCGTGGTGCTAATGGCAAGTACTCCTTTCCCGGCTTTGTTGGATGCGATGGAAACATTGAAATTGCCGCGATTATTAACAGCTACAATAGGATTAATGTGGCGATATCTTTTTGTATTGGTTGAAGAGGTTGAACGATTGCAACGCGCTCGCGATTCTCGTTCGGGAGGCAAATCTGGAGGTCAGTTAATTTGGAGAGCACAAGTTACTGGAAGTATGGTGGGGAATCTTTTCATTCGAGCCTTGGAGCGTTCCGATCGAATCTACAATGCAATGTTAGCCCGTGGGTATGATGGAATCCCACAAACATGGGCTTCATCATCACCTTCCGCATTTGAAAAGATAGTGTTGTATAGCGGCATTGGCGGATTGATGTTGTCAGGCCTGGTAGCTTGGTGGGGATGGGGGTAAAAATCATGCAAAATAAAGAGTCCGGTAGGATTGGGATCGAACAATTGAGTTTTTCTTATCCCGATGGTCGGTCAGCCTTAAAAAATCTTTCCTTACAAATTCAAACCGGCGAACGGGTAGCTTTAGTTGGACCTAACGGAGCAGGAAAATCAACTTTGCTTTTACATTTTAACGGAATTTATCCATCTCAAAAAGGGTCTGTTCAGGTTGGCGGCTGGAAAGTTGAATCCCGACAAATCAGCCGGGTTCGCGGAATAGTTGGCCTGGTTTTTCAGGATCCCAATGATCAGCTTTTCTGTCCCACCGTTTTTGAGGATGTAGCTTTCGGCCCTTTATATCAGGGGCTTTCTCAAGAAGAAGTTCGAATCCGTGTAACAGAAGCGTTGATAGCTGTAGGAATGGAGAAAACTGAATCACGTTCCAGCCATCAGCTTAGTGTAGGAGAGAAAAAACGAGTAGCTTTGGCAACTGTATTAGCGATGCGTCCACAAATTCTAGTCCTGGACGAACCGACTGCCGGTTTGGATCCGCGAGGTCGGCGGGAACTGGGAACTTTGTTACAAACATTGCCTCAAACTCTGATCGTAGCTTCACACGACCTGGATTGGATAGCTGATTTGTTACCCCGATGGATAGTAATGAATGATGGTCAAATCGTCGCTGATCTTCCAGGACACCAATTGCTTATGGATTCGTTGTTACTAGAAAAATATGGGCTCGCATAGCCACCAAATTAAAGGAAAGACATTGCCTACAGATTCACAAGTAAAATGAGAAGAAAATTTGACTTTACCCGCTTTGAAAATGTGCTCGCTGTTTTTTAGACAGTATGAGTAATGACGGTGATGGAATTGTCTGCTTTCTACGCCCAAAAAATTAAATGCAATTAAACCTTATCGGGTACATCAGTTTATTTTTTAACACAAATTAAGACCTTTTTCTTCTATCTGTTGAAATTTTTCCAAACTTGTAGTAAAATACACAGGTAGCACGCGCAGGTAGAGCTTAAGCTCAATTTTCGGTTTCAGCGCGATGCTTTTGTAAAACGCACGGGTGGGCCTGGTGCCCTTCCGGTGATCCTGGACTTTAAACAGGACCACCTCCTGATGATTCAGTGCGCAGGAGGCGGTCCTGTTTTTGTTTGCCAGAAAACCGGGAGGAAGCATGGGCAACGATGCGCATCTGTTTCATATTCTGAAAGGCCGCGAGCATCTCGTCATCTTCAAGATGGAGCTCGACGGCCAGTATGCTTTGTACCTCCCCGGCAATCGTCCCCTCGAACAAACCTGGCCGCGCTACCCCGAGGCCCGCCCCTATCTCGATCTCTGGCTTTCCCAATATGCCGGACAACCTTCCGGCGATGTGACTCCCAACAATCTGGACTATCCTCGCCAGCTGGCCCAAGCCCTTACCCAGGATCCATATCTGAACCTGTGGGCCTACGCCACTCCCCAGGTAATCCGCGTCAGCTTCCGGCAAATTGCGCAGGCCCTGGGCCGGGATCCCAAACCCACTTTACGCGAAGAATTGGCCCAGAAAGGGCTGCGGTTCGAACGCAATGAATCTGGCCACTATCAAGCTCCGCTGGGAATCGTGACCCGCACCCTGGGAAACAGCGTGGCCGATCGCCTGCTCCTCTATCCTCAGCAAGTCGCTGCTTTCCTGGGCGTCAGTGCCGGCGGCGCGCCCGATATCACCCGGCGGCTGGGACTGCTCCTCGAAGGCCGGGGGGATGTGGCCCTCGTGGAATGGGGGCGGCTGCGACAGGTACGGCGTACCGGTCCGCGCACCTTTGCCCTGGCCGAGGGCGAAAAGGAGAAAGAAGCATGAAACCTCGCTTAAACATCCTTTGGTTAGGTCTGTTGTTGATGAGCTGTGCCGTGAACGAACCGCTCTCCCTGCCCAAGGCTGCGGGATGCCGCCCTTATGGCGTTCCCACGCCCGCCTTTCAGGATCCGCAATTCGGCACGCCGGCGCCCGCGGCGACACCCGATCTCCGTCCCGTCTGCACTCCTATCTACCGGACGCCGACGCCCAATCCCAATTTGCCTCCTACGGTGACCCCGATGACTTCCCCGGCCCAGGCGGGGCCGCGCGTTTCCACGGCCCCGCAAAACCTCACCATTTCCCCCTGGAATGAAACCGTCGATCAAACCGCCGCCGCCTGGGATGCCGGAATCCTGGCCGTGACCTGGCACGATGACCGCCAGGCCTACCTGACCTGGAGCACGGCGGGTGGGACGGGCTCGCGCGCCCTGGCTGAGCTGTTGGGCAGCGGAGCCCTCGCCGCCGTGGCCGTCTCGCCGGCGGGACGGATCTATCTGGTCGGTGGTGGACAGTGGACCTATTCCGATAACAGCGGGGCCACCTGGCAACCCGCCCGGCCCGCCCCGAACGGCGCGGTCCTCCGAGCCGTGATTCAATCCGATGGCTTCCTGCGGCTCTTCTGGCTGGATGGCCAGCAGCTGCAAACCGCCGTTCAACAAAGTGATGGCACCTGGAACGGGACGTTGACACTCCGAGATGGCGTCCAAAGCTACGATGCGATCCGCGCTGGCGATGGCCTGGTCGTCGCGGCCGCCGGCGGGCAGGTTACCGTGTGGCGTTTCCCTGAAGGGATCGTCACCGCCAACCTGGGCGACGGCCTGACCCATGTGCATCTGACCGGGCGGCAAGGCGAAGTGCTGCTGGGTTTGGGCCGCGCCGTGGCTGGCCAGGGCGCGGCCTATGTGGCCCGCTCCACCGACGGCGGCCGCAGCTGGCCGGAGTTCTGCCAGGTGCAGGCCAGCGCCCAACCCATCGGCGATGTCGCCGCCTTCCCCACGGCTCAGGGACCGTATGCCGTCCTCTGGAGCTGGCAACCGCCCGCCGGCGAACATGTCGGCGCCTTCCCCTACATCGCCCTTTCTCAACTGCGTTTTCCTTCCTGCAGCGTTTCTCCTGAGGTAGGCGCGGTCGATGGCCTGGCGCAAGCCGGCGGCGGCCCGCCGGGACTCCTTTCCTTGGCGGCCCGGCAAACCCGTTTCCAACTGGCCGCCGATGACCGGGGAATCTTCCTGGCCTTTGAGGGACTTTCCGCCAATGGCCAGGCCGATATTTATACGGTCGTCCTCTCTCCCGATCGGGTTTTCTCAGGGATCTCGTTAGGCGGCGGCCAGGCCGGGGAGGAAGCCCCATGACGCGCCGGGTCAAGTTGCTCAGTTTAGCCATTCTGGGACTCCTGGCCCTGGCTTGTACCGGGATCGCCGGGACCATCGACGTGGCGCCCTACCACCAAAGCCGCATTCCGCCGTTCTGGGTTTGCGCTACCGCGACGCCTCGCTTCACCGCTACTCCCCAGGCCGAACCGACGCCGCGCCCCGGCACGACGCCTTCCCCCTGGGAGCCGCCGGACTGGCCGCCCACGCCCTATCCCACCCCCACGCCTTACGCCATGTTCGGAAGCTTCTATCGCGGGCAACGGATCTGGATTCCCCTGCGCCCGGCGGTGCCGTTGACGCCCCCGGCCAGTTCGCAGACGGAAATGCTCTCGGTCGTGTTGACCGATACCCAATTCGGGGGCGCTTCGCCCGTCCGCCCGGAATTCGATTGCCTGCGGTTCGACTTCCAGGTCCACAACTTCTCCAGCGCTCCCCTGGATTTCGATCTGGCGGAGCAGGCCTTCCTGCGGGACTCGGGCAGCGTGACGCTCTACCACGCGGATCCGGCCGTCTATCGCGCCGCCGGCCGGGACTGGCCCGCCGCGCGCTTTACGCCGGGCGAAGATCGGATCGTCCCGGTAGTCATCTGCAAACCGGCAGAGACCAGTTCGCCCCGGTTGGGCCTGCTGGCCTCGGTTTACGATACCGCCGCCGGGACGGCCGGGATGGGTGGGGGCAGCGCCGCCTCCGGCAACGATACGGCCATCTACATCGACTACCAGGAAACGGTGCCCGGTTGCACCTATCCGCCGGAATTGGGACTCTACCCAGAAGTAGAAACCCCGCCGGAAATCCCTTCCACCCTGCCGTTTTATACCGGTCCGCTCGGTGGGCGGATGTCCGGCAATACCCCCGTTTCGATTCCGCCCTGTCGCAGCATTACCCGCGGTTTCGGTTGTGACAGCTTTCCCACCGGGGTCTCGGGAGCGGGGCGATGCCCGGCGGATCTGCCCTACTGGCATACCGGAATCGACTATTCCTGCGTGATCGGGACGCCGATCTACTCTCCGTTAGGCGGCGTGATCGATAGTTGGGGCGAGCACGGGGGGTACGGCAATCTGGCCGCCGTCAGTAACGGTCCTTTGCGGTCGATGTATGGCCATCTGTCGGCCTTCGGCAGTGATCCGCTCTGCTCGGGGTTGGGTGGCATGTGCGAAGCCGGAACCGAGATCGGCTACGTCGGCTCGACCGGCTTCTCGACCGGGCCCCATCTGCATTGGGAGGTGCGCGTCAATGGGGTCCCGGTCGATCCGATGTTGTACTTCGGCGGCTCCGGCAAAAGTCGGCAGACGCCCGGTCTCGCAGCACCGGCGCCGATCTCCGGCACGGCCCATCCGTTGATCGTGCTGCTGCGGGATGAACAGGGCCGGCTGCTTTCCGGGCCTATCGTAAAACTATGGGATGCTGACGGCCAACCCGTCGGCGAATGCCAGGTTACGGAAGGCCGTTGTGAATTCCAGGTACCGGCCGGCGTCTATCAGCTTTCCCTGGAAGGGAATCTGGCCGACGGCACACCGGTCGATCCCTACGGCACGGCCAATGTCCAGGCGGAACAGCAGTCCGAATATCTCTATGGGCCCCTGGCGATCTGGCATGAAGCCCCAGGAACGACGGCTGGATTGGTCCTCCGCATCGACGCCGCCGGCATAGCCCAACCCTATCTGGACGCCGCCCCTCTGGAAACCCCGCAGCTGCTGGATCCGCTGGCCACGATCGCCACCCTCTCGCCCACGCTCGAACCCACTCCAACTCTGATCTTCACAGAAACGCCCGGCGAAACCGAAACTACCTATCCCTGGCTGTGGATCGCGCTGGGACTCATTGCCGGTTGGATGCTTTTTGTAGGCAGTATCTGGATAGGGCAAAGGCTGCGCCGCGCCGGCTGGATTCCTACCCCCAAAAAGGAGCAGGATCAATAATGCCCAAAATGCTGCTGGGAATCATTCTGATCGGTCTATTCATCGCTCTGATGTTGCCGGTTACTCCCGTTTCGGCTCAGGACCCTTGGCCGCCGACGCCCACCCCAACGGCCGAACCCTTCCAATCCTTCGCAGTCGCACCCGCTTCGGCCACCGCCGGGCCGATCCTGCCCTGGGATATCAGCGCCGCCATCGACAACCTGGGTTATCAGGCCCTTAAAACCGCCGCGGAAATCCTATGGATTCCTCACGCGGTTCTCCTCACGCTCTCGTATTTCATCCACCTGGCTTCCGAAAAGCTGACCCAGGGGTTGTTGCCGCTGATCTTGAAGATTGCCACCGACTACCTGAAGGAATCCGGGATCTTTAAAGCTCTGGCGGAAATTGCCTTCCTGCTCGTCATCCTGGGCCTGATTGCTTCCTTTATTGAAGTGCGGCTGGTCGATCTGCGGAAATTTCTCCTCTATGCCGTCCTCGCTTCCCTGGTCCTTTCCAGCGGTCCAGCCATGATGAGCCGAATTGAAGTGACCCGCCGGGACGCCGCCCGCGCCCTCAACGAACGAGTCTTTTCTCAAGTCCTGGGATCGGGCGATATGGGCTATGGCGATCTGCCGGCCCCCGCGCCCTGGGCCAGCTTTACCCTCAACGACTACGACGAACCCGGCTACACCGCCCGCGATGCGGCGCTTTCCGCCCTTCTGGTTGGCGGCGGCCATGAGGAAATGTTCGGGCCGCTCCCCCAGCAATTCCGCAGCCAATACTTCGAGCCCATCAGCCTGATTACTCTGACCGATCCGGCCGCCCGCAATGCCGCACTGAATCAAGCGAACAACGGCCTGACCCGCTTGATCCTGGCCTATCCGCTCTCCCTGGTTTCCGTCCTGGAAGGCCTGGTGGAATTGTTGTTCAGCGTGGCGGGCGCCTTTCTGATGATTGCTTTACCCTTTTCTTTGTTGTTTGCTTTCTTCCTGCCCACCGAAGGAATCACGCTGGGACTGCTGCGACAGTACCTCAACCTGCTGCTCAACTATTTCGTGGTCAATGTCCTCATCGCCATCGGACTGGCGGGACTGGTCGCCGCGGCTGCGCGCGGATCGCTGTTGCTGGCGGTCGGCGGCAGCGCCATGGCCTGGCTCTTCTTCGCCTTCGGCCTGAATGTGGCCAAACAATCCGCGCAAGGCTCGTTCACCGCCTTGACCGGATCGGTCGCCGGGCTGCTGGGTGTCCGTGATCCGGTGGCCGATGCGCTCCAGGGAGCCCGCCAGGCTGCGGGGGTAGCGGTAGGCCTGGCCGGCGCCGGCGTCGCAGCCGCGGCCGGAATGCCCCAGCTCGCCCCCACCGCGTTAAGCCTGGGAATTGGCGGGGGAACCCCCGGCCCGGCCGACCACCTCAAAACCGTCGCTCGGGTGGGGCTGGGGTTGATGGGCGGAGAAATGATGCAAGGCACGCCGATCGCCGGCCTGGCCACGGCCGCTTCCACCATCCAATCGATGGGCGACGGCAAAGGCCTGCTCGACAACTTGGCTAAACTCCAGGGCTCGGATGCGGTGATGGTAGGGATGCGGGCTGAAGCGGGCGATGTGGCCGGGATCGCCATCGGCCTGGATCGAGCCCTGGAGCGCCGCGAACGCCGGGCCGACAAAGCTCAAAAGCAAGAAACCAGCAAGACACCTTCTTATGTTCCTGACGTTACTTCCCCCTGGCGTGAACCCATCGACCGGGGCTTGCGCCAGCAGGGCGAGGAATGGGGAACGCGAATTGCGCAAGCCATCGTGCAAACCCTGGAAAGCTATCGGGGGCAGGGACTTTCCGATACCGCTCTGATCCAGAAATTCACCAACCCGGAAGGCGCTCCGGCCCTGGATTCCGCCGGTAGCAAAGCTGTCTTTGCCCAGCTCGATTCCCAGACCCGCGATACCTTGTTGAAAACGCCCGAAGCCAAGGCCGCCTTTGTCGGGCTGGTCGGCGAAGCGGTAATGCCAAAAACGACAGCGGCCGCCCCGGATCTGGCCGTCGCCATTGCCGCCGCGGTCGCCGGCGGGGCTACCAACGGCGCCGAAGTCGTGGCCCGGCAACTGGGCAGCAATGTCCAGGCCCTGGGCCCGGCCTATGGTCCGATCAATGGGATTGTCCACGAAGCCCGCGCGTTGGGGTTGAGCGGCGATCAAACCCGCTTTGTTTTGACCACCGGTCTGGTGCCGCCGGGCCAGGAAAACCATCCCCGGATCGAACAGATTTTAGCCCTGCGGGATCAACTCCCCGCCTCGGTTTCCCTGACCCGCACCACGCTGGCTGCAGAAAAGGAGCGAACGCAATGAATCTTTGGCGCTTTGGTTTTATCCTGCTGGCCTTGATCGGCCCTGTCCCACAAGGAGCAACCGCCACACCGACGCCGACGGCTACTCCAACAGCCACCCCGACCACTACGGCAACCTTGGGTCCGCGCAATACGCCCACCTGCATCGGCGCCGATGCCTACGAACCCAATGATGTACCGGAGCAGGCTCAACTGGTCGGCGCCGGAACGACGCTTCAGGCGACGCTGCATCTAGGGGATGTGGATTGGTGGCAGGTCTATCTCAAAGCCGGACGCAACTACCGGATCGAAGCCCAAACGAAGCCCGGCGGCGATCCTCGTATGGTGCTGTACACCGCCACTCTGGCTCAACTCGCGCAAAACGACGACTGCGCGCTCGGCTCCTATTCCCCCTGCATTCGGATCAAACCTACCGAAGAAGGCGTCTATCTGGTCCAAATTACCAGCCAGGTCGCCGGGCTCTGGGCGGATTACACCCTCCAGGTGGTGGAAGAACTGCCCACTCCGACGCCGACGCTGACTCCCCAACCCACCGCCGGCCCGACCGCCACCCCGCAGCCGACCGGAACGCCGGTACCGTCGCCGACGCCCAATGATCCTTTCGAGCCTAACCAAGACTTCGACCACGCCGCCGAGATCGGCCTGGGCCAGACTGTCGCCGCCAATCTTCCAACCGGCGATCGGGATTTCTACCGGCTCTACCTCAAGAATCGGTTGCTGCACCGCTGCGAGATCAATCCCCAGGGCGGACTCGATCCGAACTTGACCCTCTACGATGCCGGGCGCAATGTCCTGGGCGGCAATGACGATCGCGCCCCCGGCCAACCCGGCCCCCTGTTGAACTGGTTGCCGGGCGGCGCCGGTTGGATTACTTTGGTGGTCGATCCCGTGACCGGCAGCGGGAGCTACACTCTGCTCTGCACCGTGCTCGCTCCCACACCCACCACGCCCGTGACGCCTTTGCCGCCGGCTCCGACGCCCACCCGCTGGCTGATCCCTACCGCGACTTCCTTGCCGGGCCTGGAAAATCCCGCCGGCCTGGGCGGTGGAGACTGGGCCCAACCCGGAGCGACCGGCACCCCGCTTCCCCCGGTCAAGGTGGTAGTCTACTACGACGAAAACGACAACAATGCCGCTGATCCCGCCGAGGGGATTCAGGGCGCGACGGTGCTGCTCCTGGATGCTTCGACCAACAAACCTATCGCCTGGCAGACCACCGACGAAACCGGCTACACGGCTTTTGAGATTCCGGCCGGCGCTTCGGCCTATGCCGCCCTGCGCATTGCCATTCCCTTTCTGGGATTTTCTCGCCCCGTCGGTCCCGGCCAGGCCGTCCCCGTGGCCATCGAACCGCAGCGCTTGCCGGGGTTGATTCCATGAGCGTCTACATTCCTCCTGAAGTCCGGGCCGTGTTGGACGCGCATTGGGGGCGCAAAGTCACCGAACGTTTCGGCGATACGCCGCCGACTCCCGAAGAGGAAGCCGACTTCATCCGCGAGACCCTGGCCGCCGGCGTGCCGACCGTCCCGCTGCTCAACGGCAACGAAGTTACTACGATGGCCGGGCAGGGCACCTTCAATCCCGATGCCGAAGGCAATCCGGTGGTCTCAACTTTACCCAAAGCGCCGGGCCGCGGTCTGCCGTTATCCCTGGAGACCCTCAAGATTGCGGGGCTGATGCTTCTGGCTGTCGTGCTTCTGGGCTCCTGGTTCCTCAAACCAGGAACAAAATCCCATACCCCCTCCGCCGTGGATGCTTCCGGGACAGAAGTCACAGCTCTCCCCGAGGGGATCGACGCTCTGGTTACCTCGGGCGATGTGCGAATCCCGTTGGTCGTGCCGCGCACCCTGGAGATCCTCCCCGGCGACGGCCTGACCGCGACCACTTTTGCTATCGTGCCGGTTCAAGTAGAGGAATCCGACTGGCCCTGTCCGGTCAAGGATTTCGACGGCCAGCCCGCCGCCTGCTGGGTCTTCGGCTCCGTGGTCAACTATCTGATCGGGATTCCCACCTCGCCGATGGCCGAAGAGCTGGCTACCCGCTTGCAAGCCCATGGGGGACAGATGCGCCTGCGTCTGAGTACAGAGAGAGTGGTCACCTTCCGCGTCGTCCAGGTGAAAGCTATCGAAAGGCACCAGACCGAAGCTCTGGCCCAGCGCCGCTTTGCCCTGACCGTCCCGCTGCTCAGTCAAGACGGCACGCAGCGTACCCTCATGGTCGGGGAATACGATCCCGGTCCCGATCTGGGCGCGCTTCCGGTTTCCTTGCCCGGCACCGTCGATCCGGCTCAGGCTCACACCCTTACCCTGGGCCAGAGCATACAGATGGGCGGTCTGGAACTTACCCCGATTCAGCTGAGCGGCAGCGGCGCCGAAGCCCGGTTGATTCTGAAGGTCCGCAACCTGGGAACCCTGCCGGTTTCCGCCGGGGCGGATTGGGCGGTCACCGCCTTGCAAACCGGCGGGACGACGGCCGTCGCCGAAGTGCAGGGCGCCGGCCTCGCCGCCGGGGCGACGGCAGAAATTACGTGTGCGGCCCCCGGCCCGATCGCCGCCTGGCAGATCATTCTGACCGGGGGAAGTCTCACGGTCACTCCGTGACCTTTCAAACTCTAAGGAGGTTCTATGAAATCCCGTAAGTGGCTTAAAGGATTGTCCGTGTTGATGTTGGTCGGGCTGGTGTGCCTGATCGCGCAACCGGTTTTCGCGGCGCCCGTCGGCGCGCCGCCGATGAGCGGGGGCCTCACCTTCGAGGATATTACCGGTTTCATCACGAGTATCATGAAACCCCTGGCGATCCTGGGGATTCTGCTCTACATCCTCACCCTGATCGCGCCCGTCCGTAACCTCATCGAGAAAGTCGGAATTTCCATTCCCCAAGACTATCTTCTGATGTTGATCTTTGCCGCCGTCTTGCTGGGCTACGCCACCGATTTCGTCGATTTGCTGTTCGGTTAACCGGTCTCAGGACCCATCATCCAGGAGGTAACCATGTACGCGATGCCCGGTGAAGTGCTCAAAGCCGATCGGCCCGGCTTTCTGATGTTCTCCCTGACCCAACTGCTGGCCGGGGTGGGCGCTTTCTTTATCGCGCCGTCCTTGGGGTTCAAAGGACCGGCTATCTTCATCGCCGTCGTTCTCGTGGTTCTCCTGGTCCGGCGGGTCCGCGGGCTCTATCTGGCCGAGCAGGCCGGATACTGGCTGCGAGCCATGGCCCGCTCGATTGCCGACGAGGGCCGCAGCAGCCGTCTGGATCCGCTGCGGCTTTATCAAATCCAGGAAGCGCCCGCCGAAAGCGCCGCCTATCTGGTCAAAACGCCCGACGGGCAAATCATGACGGTTAAGGGGTAGCCATGAGCAGCGTCTATCGCCTTTCTTCCTTCAATTTTTTGCAAATGCGCCCGGAAAACATCCTGGCCACCCTGGGCCGCTGGCAACAGGCCTGGGCCGCCTGGGAAACGCCCCGCACCCGGCTGGTCTTTCGCACCATCCCGGTGGATCTGGAGAGTGCTACCCGCCGGGCCCGCCGCAGTGAAGCCGCCGCCCAGGATGACGGCGCTACCCAGCATGTCCGGCAATACATCGGGCTGCTGGATCGGGCCGCCCACAGTGGGAGTCTCCTCGCGCTAGAGCATTACCTGGTCCTGCCGACGCTTTCCGGGACCGCGGCGGAAGTCGCCGCCGGCAGCCTTGCCGAAGGGCTGGGCCTGCATGCTCAACCCGTGGCCGATCTGCCGCCCCTGCTCCCCACGGCCTATCACGCCTTGCCCGCCCTGCTCCAGCCGGAAAGCGGCAACTATCCCCTCTGCTCGGTCCTGGTCTCCTATGATCTGATGGGCCAATGGGATTGGGGCGTGTTGGCGCAGGTCCTGACCCTGGGTTTTCCCCTGGCGCTTTCGGTCGAACTTCTTACCTATCACGGCGAGAAGGCCAACCAGCAGTTAGACAACGCCCGGCAGCTGCTCTCCGGGATTTCGCTCCAGGTGGGCCGCAAAGCCGGCTTGACCAAACAGGAGACCGACTATCAAACCCTGGAAGCGGGCGTCACCGCCGGACTGGCCCTGCATCATGCCGGTTTTGCCGTCCTGGTCTCGGGCCGCACCGAAAAGGAGCTGCGGGAACGGGAACGGCAGATCGGCGCCAAACTGGCCGGGCGGGCGGCGGTCCGCCGGATCAATGGCCTGCAACAGGAACTCTTCCAGGCCCACTTTACCGCCGCCGAACGCCCCGAGATCCCCACCGGCCTGCGCCACAACCTGACTTCGCAAGGCGCCGCGCTGCTCTGCGGCCCCCTGGGGCTACGCCGCCGCACCGATCTGCGGGGGATCCTGTGGGGCATGTCCGGGCAGCAGCCCTACTTCTGGGACGGCTTCGGCCCCCAGCTCAATGAACTCAACCATGCGGTGATCCTGGGCGCTCCCGGCACCGGCAAAACCACCACCTTTATGGGTATTCTCTGGCGAGAAATGGATCTGGAAGGCACGCAGGGGATCATCATGGAGCCGATGGGCCATTGCAAGCGGTTGGTCCGGGCCCTGGGCGAGAAACGCAGCGCTTACAATCCCCTTTCCCTGCATGGCCTGCGGATCAATCCCATCGAACTGATCTACGAGGACGCCGCCGAACAATCCGCTCACCTGACGGTCATTCTGAAGCTGCTGCTCAAGCGTGCGTTGACGGAGCATGAAGAAGTGGCGTTGGATATGGCCCAAACCCTGATCTACGCCGGCGTGAACCCCCAGACCCCCGCCGTCAATCAACCCCGGCTGGAAAATCTGGCCCGCGCCCTGCGGACCTTACGCAGCGACGCCTGGGTCAAGGCGGCGGGGGAAAATCTGGGCAGCCTTCTGGAAGCCAAATATGTCCGGGGTTCGCTGGGGACGGTCTTCAACACCCCCACCTTGAGCGATTGGAAGCTGGAGAAGGATCTGGTGGCCTTTGATTTCTCCCAGATCCCCGAAGAAGCCGGGCTGATGCGCCTGGGCTATTACCTGGTGCTTTCGGCGATCCAGCGGGCCGCCTTCCGGCAGGCCCGCTCCCGCCGGCGGATTGTCCTGATCGACGAGTTTCGGGCCATGAGCGCCGAACCGATGTTGGCCGGGCGGGTGGCCTTGATGTTCAAGACCTTCCGGACCTTGGGCGTAGGAATCTGGGCCATGGAACAGGACATCTTCACCTTTACCGGCGCCGACGAATCGGGGCGCGGTTTCAACGACAATCCCTGGGGGCCGTACATGCTTTCCAACTCCGCCCAGATCATTGCTTTGGCGCATCGCACTACGCAGGGCATCCGCATTCTGCAACAACAGCGGCCGCAGATTACCGATGAGCAGGCACAATGGCTGATGAGCCTGCGGCGGGAGGACGAAGGCGGCACCGGGCAGGATAAAGGCAAGGGCCTGGTCATCCTGGAAAACGAAGTCTACCCCGTGCATTTTGTCCTGACCCAGCACGAGTTGAAATATCTGAAGGGTTCATAAGGAGACATGATGGCAGGCCAGGAGAAAAACGCCGGCACAGGGACGGGATTGAGCACCGAAGTGGAAACGATGCGCGCCTACTACACGGTCTACCTCAAGGAACGCCTGACGCAATTGACCGGAGCGGGCGATCCGGGGGCCGGGAAAGCCCCGGCTTCCAGCCCGTCCCGTTCCGGGGGATTGAAGGACTTATTCGGAGACATGTAAATGGAAGATTGGACGATTGGAAGGTGGTTTCTTCCAACTTCCATCTTCCGAACTTCCAAGGACAGTTCATTCGATAGGAAAGATGCACCATGAGTAATTGGTATCGCGTGCGGTATGACGATCAAGGGAGCGATTTGACGCCGGCCCGGCACCACCTGGACCGCGTGGCTCAAGCCGGGACGCTGGAGGTGTTGTGGCTGGCCCGCCGGAGCAATCCCGCCATCCTGATCCGCGCCGCCCGCGAGCAGGAAGCCTGGCTGATCGAAGGGCTGCTGAATACCCTACCGCGGGCCCGGCTGGGGCCGGAATCCGGCGAAGCCGTCACGGCGCGCTGGCAGGAATTCCCGCAGCGTTATGGACTGATCGGCACCCTGCCGGTTCAGCCCTGGCTTCCCTGGCTCTTTGCTGGCCAGGAAAGCGACATCGCGGTGCGTCTTTCCTGGCGGCAGGGACAACTGCAAATGCCCCAAATCGCCGGCCCGGATAAGGCCACGCTGACCGCAGCTTTGGCGACGGTAGAAGCCCGAGTCTATCTTTTGCCGCTCTCCCAACTGCCCCTGGTGCGCCGGGCTTTCCGGCCTTCCCAATGTTTCACCCTGCCACCGGTGATCGATGCGCCGACGCTGGCTTCCCGCAATGTCCACGAACGCGCGTTCGCGGAATTCCATGCCGGCGAATTGATCCTGGGGACCACCCCGGACGGCCAGGCTGTAGGAGTCCAGCGGCCGCTCGGGCTGGCCTGGATCGGCGCGGCTTCTGCCCATCGGATGCTCGCCGGGCTGGCCCAATCCTGGAACGGGCGGATCGTCGTTTTGGATGGGATGGGCGGCTGGCCGCGGGATTGGCAGGATGTCAGTCGGGCCGAAGTCTTCGTCGCCTGGAACACGCCCGGCAAATCCACCCATGTCAATCCGTTGACCCGTCTGCCCAACGACACCTCGGAAAGCTATCTGGTCCGCGTCATGGAATGGCTGGCCCTCTTGAACGTCACGCCGGCCATTCTGGGCGTCCGGGCCGTCACCTTGATTCGAGCCTTGATCCGTCTGATTCTGGCCCACCTCACCCCAGAGCTGAATCCTCTGACGATGCTGCAATTGCTGGATCAACCGACCACGCTGGAAACCGTGAAGCCTGATTTCACCCCACTCCCCGGCGATGAAGCCGCCGTCTGGCAGGGCCGGGATTGGAGCCGCGATCGGGCCTGGTTGACCCCGGCGGCGACGGCTTTGCGCGGATTCTTCGACGCCGCCCCGGAAATGGCGCTCTGGTATCCCCCCTATCTGCCCGCCACCACTTTGCAGCAAGCCCCCTGGAGTCTCTGGCGCATTCCCACTCAGGGAGCCGGCGCGCGTTCCTATTGGGCTGGCATGTGGCCGCTCTTTCGCGCCTTGTACAACCGCTCCGATACCCTGACCTTCGCCCTGGGATTGGGCCACGGCGGGCGGGAAGCATTGGCCCTGACCCGTCAGGGAGCCTCAGTTCTGGCCTGGGGTGAAACGGCGGCGACCGCCGTGGGTCATTTCGAGGAACGGCACCTGGATTGGATCATCGGCGCCGGCGCTGAGCCGACCCGTTTCGGCGCTTTGCTGGACGTGTCGCCCCAACTGATCGCCGCGCAGGCCGACGACCAGGCGCTGGCCCGCTTGAACGGCGACGTAGGCAGCATCCGGCTGCAACTGCCGCAGAAGCAAACTCCCACCAAGCGAGGCTGGGCCACCGTCAACGGATTGACCATTCCGCCGCTGGTTTCCATCCTGGGCGATGAACCGTCGGCACGTCTGGCGGCGCTGGCTTTGGCGGAACGGCAGGCCCACCTGGGCCAACGGCTGTTGATCCTGGGCACGCAAAGTCTCTGGCCTGAGTTGCAAAACCGGCTCCCGCAGGCGCTCTTCCTGACCGCCGCCGAATTACCGATGCTCAATCCCCTGGCGCCGCGCCCTCGCCATGCTCACGCCTGGGTCTGGTGGGGCGCCGGATTGGGAATTCCCGCGGCCATCCTGCAAGCCGCCTACCGCGACGGCGCCCGCACCTTGCAGGACTTGCTCAGCTATGTCGAAGGGACCGAAGCCGCCACGGCATTGAAAGAAGCGCTGCAGAGCGGCTTCTTCTCCGACGGCGAAGCCGATCCCCGCACCTGGTTCGAGCATGCCCCGGTCCTGGCGGTGGAATCGCCCAATCCCGCCTTGACCCGCACCCTGGCCATGGCCGGATTGGAAGCCGGCGCCCGCCTGATTTGCTGGCAGGCGCCCGGCCTGACCGCCGGCGACGAAGCCGCTTTGAACCAGGCCCAAAGCCTGGTCTATCCCGATACGCTGTGGATTCCCGACGTTTTGGTGACCACCACTCACAACGGCCTGGCCGCCAGTCTGCCCGAACGACTCCAACCGGCCGTGAAAACCCTGCTCGCCGGCGAAGGCTACCTTTTCCGTCGCGGGCGGGACCAGTTCTACCGGGTCATTCTGGAGGAAACCCGATGAACGCCGGAATGCGAATCGGGATGGGTCTGGCGCCGCTCTTCCCGGCCCTCTGCCTGGGCGGCTGGAATCCCTGGGCTTTCCTGTCCATCGTGCCGGGAGCAATCCTGGCCATCGTCGGGCAACCGCAACTGGGTCTCGCCCTGGGCATTCTTGCGGAAGCGGTGGTTATTTCAACCAAGGGCTGGACGGCCCTGGTTCTCTTGGGGGCGTTGTGGCTGGCCTGGCAACCCGGCTCGAAACAGCAGGCCGCGGCCCTGGGATTGCTTTTGCTGGGGGGAATCCTGGCCCTCGGACCCACCGACCGGCTGGTCAGTTGGTCCGGGGCCGGAATTGTCGGTTTAACCATTTTAGAAAAGGGAAGGAGGTCCCACTTGAAACAAAAAGGTCAGTCCCTGGTCGAATTTGCCCTGGCGGCGCCGATCCTGTTGATGTTGTTCCTGGGCGTCGTGGAATTCGGGCGGGTCTTTGTGGAATTCATCGAACTCAGCTATGCCGCCGATAATGTGGCCCAGGCCGCAGCCCGGTTAGGAGGCAACGATCCGGCGCTCACCGGCGTTCTGACCGACAATACCTGGGCGCCGCTGGATCCCGCCGCCGTCCGGATCCAGATCGACACCCTCAACGGTGATGGGACATCGCAGTGTGAAGGGACCGGCGGCACGGTCTGTAAATGTGAATACGGTCAGGCCGTGCGAGTGACCGCTCAATATCCCACCCATCTGCAATTGCTGGTCTTCTATCAGGATCTGACCCTCAAGGCCAGCAACCGGCTCTTCTGCTGGCGGGGCGGGACGCCATGAAGGAGCAAAAGAATCGCGGGCAAGCCATTGTGTTGGTGGCCCTGGCCATCGCCGCTCTGGTCGGGATGTTCCTGTTGGTGGTCAACGGGGGCCTGTTCCTGTTGAGCCGCCTGGCTCTGGAGCGCGCCGTGGATGATGCCGCGGTCGCCGGACTGCGTACCGGCACCGCCGGCGGGCCGGTCATTAACGCCGGCCAGGCCGAAACCGAAGCCCGGCAGGTGCTGACGCTGGAGCTGGCCAACGTCAAAGGGTTGCAGGAAGATCCCGTCGCTCTGGCCGCCGCCGCGTCCGTGAGGGTCTCCGATCTCCCGGCTCCCGGCAGTTGTGTCGCCGCCGGCGGCGAATGCCATCCGGGCAGCCTGGTGGAAGTGCAGCTCACAGCTACGCTCTGCCCACCGGTCTGGCCTACCTGTTTTGCCGTGCCGGTCTCCCGGCAAGCGGTCCTGGCCGCCACATCCCAACTACCGGTCGTGAATACGCCCATCCCGGGGGATATTCTCCCCCTGACTCCCATTCCGTAACCTGGAGGTATGTCGATGGTACAACGTTTTTTCCGTGCTGCGCCCGTGACCCTGGGCCTGACCCTGCGCTGGATCGGTCTGCTGCTGGCCGTCGTGTTGACCGCGGCCGCACTCTTCCTCTGGAGCCAACAGGTCCGGATGGAATCCGCCCTGCGCTATACCTGCGATCTGGCTGTCTTCACGAAGGTCACCGCGGAATGCGTCGAAGCAGTCCCCATCCCGGTCAACCGCCAATTCGACGCCGTGACCGATCGCGCGGCGGCGGTGGGCACGTGGACCCTGCACCCGGTGCAAAAAGGCGAGCTGCTCCACCCGGCCCAATTGACCCCGGAAACGCCCGACCGTTTCCGCTTCGACCAATCCGGGCAGCCGCTCCCGGAAGGGCAATATGGCTACTATGTGACGACTCCCGCCGCGCTCCTGGCCGTGGTCACGCCGGGCAATCTCCTGACTCTGGAACTAGCCGATCCCGCCGTGCAGCAAATGGGCACCCTGCTGGACAAAGCCCCAATTCTGGAGAAGGATGCCGGCGGCGTGTTCCTGGGCCTTTCCCTGAATCAGATCGCCGCGCTGGAAGGGCTGGCCGCCGAAGCACGCACGCAGGCCCAAGAACAAAATCCCGCCGCGAAATCCCAACCCGCCGTCCTGGTCTGGACCCTCACCCAACAAGCCAATCCCGACCTACCCCCGCTCTATGCCGTCCCCATGGATTTGCAGCAGTTCGCCGTTTCCGAGGGAGGTCGGTAATGGACGGGCGACGGGCCGTCTTCTACGGCAAACTGCCGCCCGGCCTGGTCGAACGCCTGGCGGCGGACTACGGCGTGGAGGTAGTGCTCAATGCCGCCCAACTGCGGGAATCTATGCTTTCCGTGTTGCGCCATGAAGCCTACGATCTCCTGGTCATCGAAGCCCAGGCCGCCAATGCCGAAAAGCTCGCCGCGGTCGTCCGGCAGCAACGACAAATCCCTGTGGTGCTCATTCCTGCCGACCAGGATATGGAAAGCGCCCGCCGGGCCGTCCTGGAAACCACCGGCTGGGGCCGGGCCAACAAAACCGCCTTCATCGTCGATCTCTGCATCAAAGGCGGCGTCGGCAAAACCACCACGGGCGCCGCCTTGGGAGAAATCTTCTCCCTGGAACAACACCGCCGGGTGTTGGTCGTCAACGACAATCCCCACCAGCAGAACCTGCTCAGCTTCTACGGCAAGTTCCAGGTCCCGACGATCCCGCCCGAAGCGCTGCGCACCCCCGGCGAAAGCCTGGCTCGATACATCACCCCGGTCCATGAAAATCTGGATCTGGTCGCCCCCGAAGTCTATCTGGCCCGCGGCGGCTTGAGCTACGGGGCCGCGCGCAACTTCTGGGCCACGGTCTCCGGCCTGGGCTATGATCTAGTGCTCGTCGATACTTCACCCTCGCCCATGATCCCCGAAGCTCTGGATGAATGGACCGATGTCGATCTCACTTTCGCCCTGCTTACCGGCGAATTTCCGGCGGTCTTCATCACGCCGTTTACCCCCGATCCCTGGGGCCACGAGGGACTGGAAACCACCCGCAATCTGCTGGAACGCCGGCAGCAGCTCCCCTGGATGATCCCGGTCGCGGTGGCCACGGATGCCCTGCACGTCGTCGAAAACGTCCCCGCCTGGCTCCGCAGCCCCGAATGGGAAGGGCGTTTCTGTCCCATCCACTACAATCGCCGGCTCAAAGAACGCCCCCGCGCCGAAGAACTGGAACCCCGCAAAATCTGGGGGGTGATCCCCCTGCACGACGCCCGCAGTTTCTACCGGCCCCTGGCCCAGCAAGTCCTGGCCCTGACCGAACGGCGCTTGCAAGTGGGAGGTGGGCGATGCTGACCGATACCGCGATCCGCGAAGCCTCCCGCCTGCTCAATGAAGTCGTCACGGCCGGCCGGCACCCCGATCTGCCGCGCGAAGTGCAGAACCCCTTCCAACATACCGACGCCCAGCGCCGGGCGGTGCTCAGTCTGCTGCGCCAGTGGCAGCAGACCGGCAAACTGGGGACGGATCTCACCGGGGCGGATGTGGAAACCCTGGCTTCGCTCCTGGTCGGGATGGGGCCGCTCGATCCGTTGATCCAGGACCCGGCGGTCATCTCGATCAACGTCCTGGCCCACAATCAGATTCTGGTGCAGCGCGGCGGCGCCTGGGAACCGGCCCGCCTCGACGGCCAACCCGTCGGCTGGTCCACCCCCGAAGCCCTGCACTATTTCGCCGAAGCCCTCGCCGCCCGCGCCGGGCAGGCGCTGGAAGATCATCCCGTGGTCCAGGCCCACTTTGCCCACCCCGTCTCCGGCCGTTTGCAAATCGACGCCACGGCCCGAACCCCCGCCGGCGTGACCCTGCACCTGCGCCTGGGCCGCCGCTCGCTCATCACCCTGGCCCGCATGCGCGCCGACGGCGGAATCTCCCCGGAAATCCAGGATTTCCTGATAGAGTTGGGGCGGCGGGACTGCGGCGTCATCGTCGTGGGCCCGCCCAACACCGGCAAGACCACCATCCTGGAAGCCTGTCTGGAATACTGGCCCCCGCTCGCTGCGGCGGCCCTGGATGATCGCTCCGAATTCTTCCCCCGCCATCCGCTCATCACGGTCTACGACGTGCCGCCCGAGCGGCTGCGGCTGGCGTTTGTCGATGTGCTGCGCAAGAACCTCACCCGAGTCGCCCTGGCGGAAGTGCGCGGCGATGAAGCGGCGGAAATGCTCCGCTACAGCGGCGCGCTCACGATCTGGACTACCTTACACGGTTCGATCCATAACGCGGTGCTGCGACTCATGGCCCTGGTCCTGGGCGCGCCCGACAGTCCCTATGCCGGCCTGCCCCCGGAACTGGTGCGGCAGGTCATCGCCCAGGCCTTTCCCGTGTTGATCGAGACCGATAAGCTGGTCGTCGGCGGGCGGGCGATCTTCTTGGTTTCTCAGATTGCCGTGCTGGATGAGAACGGTACGCCGCAGCCGGTGTTCCGGGCTCAGCTCGACGGGCCCACGCTCAAAGGTTTCGAGACGGTCCGGGATTCGGGCGAAGTGCTGCGCGCTTTCCCGCGGCGCACCTGGGGCGGCGTCGCCTTACCCCAACCCGCCACGCTGGCTCAGCTGGCGCAAACCGCCCCGGCGGCCGCCTTGCCGGCGCTGGGCGAATATCTCCGCCTCGCCCCCGACCAGGCCCGCATCCGCACCCAACTCAAACGCCTGGCCACCCAGTCCCCAGCCATCCGCCGCCTGGTGCAATCCGGCCTGCAGGCCTATCGAGACCAGATCGGGGCGGCGCTGGCCCGACGGGATTGGGCAGAGCTGGTCCAACTCTATGCCCGGCTGGAGGCCGATCCCATTGCGTCCGATCTGGCCGCCGACGCCGCCGATGCCACCACGGGACTCCGGCCTTGCTCCAGCGCCGAACTGGCCCGCCGGGCCACCCTCGCCGCGGAAGCCGCCGAAATCCTGGCCACCGCCCACGCCCCCCGCCATCTTTTGGCCCTCGCCGGCCTCTGGGAACGAGTCCAGGCCGAACCCGAAATCTACCCGGAAGGCACCGCGGAGCAGGTCTTGACCCGGTTGCAGACGGTCCGCGGCGCGGCCGGCCCCGAGGCCCCTTTACACCTGCAGGAGGTACAAAACGTATGACCCTGGAAATGGTTTTCGATCTGTGGGGCTACTGGTCCCCCTATGCCCTGGCCCTGGCGGCGGCTTTTCTGGCGCTGGTTTCCGCTCTGCCCGCCCTCTGGCCGGGCGTCGGGCTGCGCCGCTGGTATCAGCGGCTGACCGTAGCGGCCTGGCTGCTGGCCGCCGGCGTGGTCGCGTTGACCATGACCTTATCCTCGCCCTGGCTGATCGCCGGGATCGTACTGGCCGGCCTGGCCGTCGCCGCCGTGGTCGGAGTGCAACGTCAAATGGCCAATCGCCTGACCCTGGAAGCGTTGGCGTTTCTGCAAGCCCTGGGCAGCCTGATGGCCGGCGGGGACCCCCTGGCCGCGGCGCTCCGGCGGGCGGCCCAGGATGCCGATCTCACCCGGCTCTACCCGCGAATGATCGCCCAAACCCGCGAGATCGTGGGCTACCTGGATGCCCGGCGGCCGCTGTCCGAAGCCGTGGAACGGATCGCCGAAAGCGCTCTACCCGCGGCGCGCCGGATCTGGAGTCAGATCGCGGTGCTGGCCCACCTGGCGGAGGACGAAGGGGAAGGAATTTCCGTAGAAGCCCAACGCGATACCCTGCAAAGCCTCTGGTCGATTTTGAACGAAGTCCACAACATCAACGAGGAGATGAAACGCGAAATGTCCCTGATGCAGGCCGCTAAATGGCTCTTCACCGCCATTGTTCCCGGCATGAACCTGTACCTCTACCTGTCGCTCCCCTTCTATGCCACCAAATTCCTGGTCAATCCCCTCGGGCAGGCCGCCCTGGTGCTCGAAGTCCTGACTATGATCGTGACCTTTGTGATTTTCTCGCGCCTGGCGCAAATCCCGGAGGTGCGCTTATGAACGGCAGTGAAATCGCGGTCCCCCTGCTGTTGGGACTGGCCGGCCTGGGGCTTTGCCTATGGCTTCTGCCGACGCCAGTCCTGGCGGGGCGGTTGCTCCAGGCCGGACAACTCTCCGAGGATCTCACCCATCTGGCCCGCCGCCGGCGAGTCGCGCCGCTGGTGCCGGTTTTGCTTTCCGTAATGGGAATCGGCCTGGGGTTGGCCACCGGGGCCCTTCTCGCTCAAGGGGCGGGGCAGCAGGGCTGGCTCCTGGGCGGCGCTCTGGCGCTGGCGGGCGCCCTCTGGCCCCGGACTCGTTTTACTCAGGGCTGGGATGCCCGGTTCGTAAAAGAGATCAATGCGGATACCGCCATGGCCCTGCGGATGGTCTACATTCTCTCCGGCGTGGGCCACAAACCGGTCGATGAAGCGGTTCGGGCCTTTGCCCATGCCTGGGGTGGGCAGTCGGTCCTGGCCGATCTGTTGTTGGAATGTCCCGCTACCCTGAGCCCCGTGCAGTTCCTGGGCGAACTGCCGATTCCCGGCCAGGCCTACGCCATGTTGATCCTGGCGCTGCGCCAGGCCCAGGAAGTTCCGGAAAAACAGCGCCGCCTAGTGCTCTGGCAGCAGTTCCAAACCGCGTTGGATGGAATCCGCAACACCCTGCGGGCTCAGGCCAAACGCCGCGCCCAAACCATGCTCATGGTCGGCGTCGTGACGCTGCTTTCCACCCTGCTCCTGACCATCCTGGCGCCCCTCATGCTCAATCTGGTGGAATTCTTGCAATGAACCGGAGAATGGCAGACCGGAAGTTGGAAGAACGAAAGAATACCTTAAACAGGAGGCTGACGATGCGCTTTAAAAAATGGTCTTATGGCGTGATGCTGATTTTGCTGCTGGGGCTGGCGGCCCCGGTGCAGGCCCAATCGACCCTGCCCCCTAAACCGGGCGACGTGCTCTTTCACGAAACCTTCGACAACTTTGCCGATCCCGAGCAACGGGTCCATCCCGGTTGGAATCCCTGGTTCGATCAAAACACTTGCAACTGTGAAGGAAATTGCAAATGCTTCCAGCCAGAATTCAAGCAATCCAACTCGTTGAACACCTACCCTTACCGGGTTCACAGCGGGACCAACGCCCAACAGTATTTCACCCTCTACGCCGGTCACGATGCCGGGCTCTGGAAGCAATATACCGTTTTGCCCGGCGCCGTGATCGAGGTTCACGCCTGGGGCATGGCCTGGGGCTCCACCGAAGACGATGCCTTCTTCTTTTCCGAAGGCCAGGAAATGCGGATGCAGATCGGGGTGGATCCTAACGGCGGCACCGATCCTCACTCAACTACCGTGATCTGGGGCGCCCTGGGCAATCCGCCCAACCGCTGGGAAGAAATCCCGGCGGTAAAAGTGACGGTAGGGACCGGTGGACGTATTACCGTTTTCCTACGCTCGAATCCCAAGTATCCCACGAAGCACAACGATCTGTATTGGGATGATGTGGCCGGCGTGTATCTGAGCGGAGGCCTGCGGCCGGCTTTGCCGGCGACAAATTCAGCCGTCGGCCAGCCGGGCACTTCGGCCAACGCCGGCGGCAAAGCCCTGGCGGCTCCCGTGGTGCCCGATCCGATCCTGGAAGGCCTGGTTGCCGGGACCGAAGCGCCGGCCAAAACCGGCGGCCCCATGACCGGATTGGAAATTCTGGCCGGGCTGTTGCTTCTGACCGGCTTGATGTTCCTGACTTCACGCAAAGGAGAACCCGTTCGATGAACGACGTACAGATTCAGAATTGGACACTGGAACAAATCGAAGCGCTGCAAACCGCGCTGGGACGTTATCGAGAGGTCATGCAAACGCAGCAGGCCCGCAGCAAGGCTATCGAAAATCTGGCCCGGGCGGCCCGTCGGGCGGCGGAAGTCTATCGGGCGGAACTGCACGGCGCCGGCCAGCCGAATGATCCCGTGCTTAATGCGCTGGAACAGACCGCCCGCCAGCGGCAAGAAGAACTCCTGACCCTGCAGCAGGGAATCGATGCTGCCGCCCAGGAAGTCAATCAATGGTTGGCTGGATGCCTGCCGGCAAAAGGAATCTCTCCAGAACCTGAGACCCAGGAGCGCAAAAGCGAACGTCCGATCGAAAGCCAGCCCCTGCTGCTTCCTCTGCCGGAGCCGGCGGTGAGTCCCCTGATCGAACAGGCCCCCCTGGAAGTTCTGGACAAACTGCCCCCTGAACCGGAACCGGTTTTAGCGCCAGCCGGCGCCGCTCTGGAAATGGATCCCGGCGAGGATGTGGACGAGCTCTGGGAAAGTGTCATCCGCAGCGGCAATCCCGCCCCTTTCGGGGAAGGATAGCCGGCATGGCCCTGACTGCCTGGTTTGCAGTGGCGTCGGTGGTAATCCCGTTGACCGGCAGTCCGGCCCGTCCGGCTCTGCCGCCGGCGACGCGCCGGGGAGTGCCCACCTTGCAGGCAACTCTAAACCCGACAGCGCTTCCCCTGACCACCGCCTGGGCCACCCTCGCCGCGCGAACGCCCACGCCGCAGCCAACGTTTACTCCCACGGCGGTCGCACCGATAGCTCGCCGCGGCCCCCTGGCTTTACGCCTTTGGAACGGGCAGACCATTTCCGTGACGCCCGCCGAAACGCTCTGGAAGGTCGGCCGGTCTCAATGGCAGGTCCCTGATGCCACCGCCGGCTGGCATTCCAGCAGCGCCGACTGCGGTGCCGGCGTGACGATCATCGGCGGGCATGTCTCCTGGGGCGGCGTGCCGGGTGTCTTCGCCGCTCTGCCGACAGCCGATACTGAATCCCGGATTGTCTGCATCGACGCGGACGGTCGGGAATGGCAATTTCGCCCTGTCGATACCCTGGAAGCCGATCCGCAGGACGATCCCCGCGACTGGACGCCCGAATGGAGTCCGGCCCTGATCCTTTACACCTGCACCCCCGAGCTTAACGGCAAGCTCATCGTGGTGCGTTTCGAGGAGGAACGATGAAATCCAAACGAAGTTGGTTGCGATGGTTAATCCTGCTGGGCTTGCTGCTCGGGCTTTCTCAACCCGTCACAGCTCAGAGCAACATCCCTTTTACCGGCTACACCCCGGCCAACTGGAGCTGGTGGTGCAGCGAGAACGGTTGTCTGCTGCTTCCCACCGATGCCGCTTCGGGCGCTCAAGCCCGGTTTTTCCTGGTGGCTCAGGGCGATCCGTCGGAAGCCTGGCTTCCCGCCTGGCTGGGCGGCGGCGAAGTAACCTGGCAGGGCGCGATCAAAGCCGGCGGGCAGGAATGGAACGCCCGCCTGGCCCAGGGGTCCGGACGACGCGGGCTGATTAGCGTCAACCGCGACCGCACCTGGGCCCTGGCCGCGATCGCTCCCGCCGATCAATGGGCCGCGCTGGCCCCCCTTTTCAACCTCGTTCTGAAAGGAGGAACGAAATGACGGTCGATCCCTTGGACTCGTTGAACCTGGGCCCCGGCCCGGAAGCATCTGCTCCAGGCACGCCCGCTTCCCTGCCGCCTACATCGGCCAGATCGAAACCGGCGCCGGCTTTCTCGTTGCAGCGGCTGGGCCGCAATCCCAAGTTGCTCATCGGCGGGCTGATCTTCTTGGGCCTGGCCCTGATTTACATGGGCGTCCTGGTATGGCAGAAACTTTCTCCCGCTCTGGGAGCCGCCGAAGAAACCCCGGTAGCCACGGCCACATCCGAGCCGGCCTTGCCCACAGCCACGGCACTCCCGGCCGTTATCGCTCCGACGGCCCTACCGACCCTTTCCAGCCTGCAACTAACCCTGGACGGCCCCGGCACTTATCAAAGCGCTCAGCCGTATGTGGCCGAATATCGTCTGGAAATGCCGCGCGGCAATGGAATCAAAGGCAGTTTGACCTGTCAGGGCTGTTTCTGGCCCGGCGGTCAGGCCCCGGTGATCGACCTGCCCGGCCCCAGTTCGGCCACCACCTTCCGCGTAGCCGTGACACCCCCGACGCCGGCGCATTTCTCTCTCAGCATCGCCGGTCAAGAATGTCTGAGTTGGGATCTCAAACCGGGAACCCAGGAAGCCGCCTTTCACGGCACCTGCGCCCCGGTCCCTTGAAGGAGTTGGCGATGAACTGGAAAAAACGCCTTGCATTTTTGAGCCTGGGATTGGTAAGCCTGGCTCTGCTGGTGGTTTGGGGTTGGAATCGCTGGAATCCTACCCGCGCCGCCGGCCAACCGGAAGCCGGCGTTCGGATTGAAACCGGCACAGACCCGATAGAAATTCCACTTACCCTGGAATTGACCGGCGGCGCCGCTCTGGGCCGGCCCATCCGCGCCGGCAAAGCCGTGGCCTGGCACAACCAGATGCCCGATCCGGTCGCCCTGACGATCGGCGATGGAGAATTCTCATCCGGGATCCTGACGCCCGACCAGACCGCCGAATACACCTTTGCCCTGCCCGGAACCTATACTCTCACCCTGAGCCGGCCCGATGGCACACCTATCCAAACCCAAACCATCGAGGTGGCCCCATGAAAGGGTTACGTTGGATCGGCAGTTTCCTGTTGAGTCTGGTACTGTTCCTGGGCTTCTGGAGCGGCGCCGCCCTTAATCCAATCCCCGATCGGGCCAACGTACAGGTCAATGCAGACGGCTTTACCCCTGCGGTAGTCACGATTACCACGGGAGGCGTCGTCACCTGGACCAACACCGGCACTCAGACCCACAGTATCCGGGCCGACGACAATGCCTTCTTCTCCGGCATGTTGAATCCCGGCCAATCCTTTCAGGCCACCTTTCCGCTCTCGGGAACCTATCTCTACAGCGACACCCTGAGCCCGGCCGCCGGCCGTGTGGTGGTGGTCAACCCGCGTTGGTTGATTTTCTTACCTCTCATCGCCAAATAAGTTACGTTGAAAACTTGCCAAAAACGGAAAAGTGTGGCAAAAGAGAGAGGTTTGCGAATCGATTCAACAAATGGGAGGTTGAATATGAAACGGTGGTTAAATTTGCTCGGAGGGGTCTTGATTGGGCTGTTCATGGTGTTGGCACTGCCGCCGGCTGTGCAGGCACGGGACGACGGCCCCTGGCAACTGACGGCTTCCAACACGCCGGAAGTGCTGACTCTTACCGAAGGGATCCGCGAAACGCTGGTCCAGGTGGTTTTGACGCGCACGGCAGAGATTACGGCCGACCGCGTGGTGGTCTATTGCACCAAACCTGCCGGCGGCCAGATCATCAGCGTAACGGAACCGGCTATCCCCATCCGTGTCGCCGGCGAAATCCAGGCTATAGTCTGGAGTGGTCCGGTCATGCCGACGGAAACCGTCGCTCTCAGCTACACAGTAAGCCCTTCGGGGGCGCTGGAATCGTTGGGAATGGCTTGCCGGCTCTTTGAAACGGGCACCCTGCAAAGCGAAATCACGCTGACCGTGCCGATCGTCCCCTGGCACACCTACTTTGCCCTGGCCTTCAAAAAGTATGCCGTCCCGGTTTTGCCTGAAGTTTCGACCATCATCGATTGGGATACCTGGGCCGGCATGGATCAAAACGAACAGGCCTGTACCAATCCTGCCTATTTACAGCTATGGTCTGACGTACCTGGCCCCGACGTGATGGCAGGGTGGTTAAATTACGACGGTTACAAATATGAAGTGTTCAGAAGTTTCATGCGTTTCACTAATGTAAGTGCTCCAGGAAAAATCGTCTCGGGCTCTATCACATTGAATTCAATGCTTGAGGGTATTGATGGCTCACAGATAGCAGTCGGGCTTTGGACCGGTGCCTATCCCCCACCGACTGATGCCTGGGCACATACAGATCAATACATTATTCCCATCACTGCAATCACAGTGTCTGGGACCATAACGCAACCTGGAGAACTTCAAGATTTTCAATTACCACAAGCGGCTATCGATCAACTTAAAGTCGGTCGAACCCCGATTTTTTTGATTAAACTGACAATTGAAAACTTACCCCAAAATCAATTTCAAGTTGTTCCCATGAGCCCATGGATGATTCCAAGCAATCCAGTCCGCCTAAATCTATTTAAGAGGTCACCATGAAAAAATGGCAGGCACTGATAAGTGTTTTACTTTTCGGGCTGTTGTTTTCGGTTGGAATGAATGACCGTGTTGCAAGCCAGGGAGGAACCCCTCCCGGCTTGCAGCCCATCCGTGTCGATTTCTGTCACAAAGCCGCCAATGTTCCTGACCCGGCTCCCGGCTGCGATCGGATTATTAACAATGTCGGCGCGGGTACGGTTTCAGGACGGGTACGCACTGTCAGTGGCGGCCAATATGGCCAATGGTGGTTCAACAAAGTCCTGATCGAATGCCCGGATGGGACTGCAGGAACATGTTTCAATCGTTTCTCTCACAACCAAGTAAACATCGCTGATGTTTCCGTGGATGGAAACTCCTTGCGAATCAATAATTTTACTTTTAGTCGCGCTAATTCGGTCAGAGATATTACCGGAATCTGGCACACCAATATTTTCGTCCGGGCCAGCGCCTCTACCGGCGTGAACGGCGTCGTCTCCGGCGATCCCGCCTATCCCCGTAAAAGCCTGGTCACCGTACAGGCCCGCCTCCACGATACCACCGGCATGTTCGGCAATTCCCTCGCCCTGGACTACGATTTCTACAGCGGCGACAATTCCCTCTTCGGCTACCGTAGCAGCTCCAACTTCAACCGCTACGGCGAAGTCCATGCCGGCGGTCCCAATGATGCGCTACGCTTCAATGTGGGCAACGGCGACGCCGGCGCCGTGACCATCTCCCGCGATCCCAACTGGCACACCTACTATTTCCGCATCTGCGGCGAGACTTACGATGATCGCTCCCTGGTCTCGGTCTGGCGCGAAGACGGCACCGGCCGCTTCTGGGCTTCCGCCCCCAGTCGTAACAAGCCCAGCGGCTTTACCATGGGCAACTTCTCCGGGGAATGGTGGGACGGCGGCAACGGCGGCACGCAATCCGCCTGGGACTGGCCCGGCTGGGAGCTGGCCTGGATTACCGGCGGTGGCTGGGCACGCGATCGCTCCAACTTTGTCCCGGCGGACAGCACCCCCACCAACATCACCTATCCCTTCGGCTCGCAACTGAGCTTTCACGTCGAAGGCCATTATCCCGGTTGCCTCGTCGAACGCTTGAAAGTCTACGCCGCCACTTCGTTGACCAACCTGGACAACCCGGCTATGCGGCGTTCGGTCGGCGAACTGCTCTGCAATGCCGAAAACTGTGAGGGCGACTTCTCCTTCACCCCGAATTCCACCGGCACCTGGTATATCGGGCTGCGATCGGTCCCCTTTACCAACGGCCAGGCCAACGAGACCACGCCCCATTTGATCCAGCTGGACTGGAATCACGAGAACGCCGACTCCCCGGCCACCGGCCGCCTGCTGGTCTACCACATCGAATCCCTGGGGACCCTGAATGTGCAACCCTCGGTTTGTGTCGAGCCGCGCGTCAATTTCGTCTGGTCAATCCGCGGCCCTTTGTCCGGCGCGACACCCGCCCCGACCTGCACCGCGCCCTATTGCCCCACGCCCCCGGCCTGCGCTCAACCCTTTTGCTCGCCACTCAACACCCCGGCCCCCGGCTATCAATATCCCTGGGAACTACGCCGGGACGGCACTCTGGCTCTGCAGCGCACGGAATCTCAGAACTTCGTCGCCTTGACCCTGGCCCGCGGCTGGTCGTACAATTTCCGGGTCTGGTCTCAGAGCTTTCTGGGCCCGGTCGGCCCCGCTGAAGCCAATGTTGGCGTCTATCCCCGCGTCTTCAACCTCTGGTCCTCGGCTCAAACCGGTTGTTTTCGCCCCGGCGCCGACTATTTTGTTTGGGGCTATGAAGGCATGGCCCACAACGCCAGTACCTTCAATGTGGCCATTCGCAGCCTGGTTACCAATACCGAAGTCTTCCGCAGCAGCCTGCCCCGGCTGACCGCCAGCCTGGCGCCGGCCGGATTGCTCCCCAATACTGCCTATCGCCTCTACGTCAATGCTACGGCCGCCGGCTGCAACTCTGGTCCTATCACCATGGACTTCACGACCTGTGCTCCCACGCCGACCCCGACACCCGGCTTGCCCACTCCCACCGGAACGCCCACTAACACGCCTACCCCTACCGCAACACCCACTTCCACTTATACCCCGTCTCCTACCGCCACCCCGACCCGCACGCCTACCGCGACGCCAACGCCGACGGCCACTCCTACCCCCAAAGACACGCCCACGGCTACCCCGACGCCTACCGAGACGGCTTCTCCCACACCAACTGCCACGCCGACGCCCACGCTAGACCCGCTCATCACGCCTACCATAACCCCGCCGCCCGTCTATCTGCATAAGCCCGGCGGCTCCGTCTTTGTCCACGTCTATGAACCCGGTATGCAAATCAAAGACCAGGAAGACTATGCCACTGACGACCTGATCTTCCTGGAACTGCAACGCTGGGCCGGTCTGGCGCCCATCTTCAAACCCGATGCCCCGCCCCAAATCTGCGTCGGGACGATTTGCTATGATGGCGTGCTGACCACCACCCAGTTCACGGTAACCGGAATCGAGCATCAGACCGGCAAACAACCGACCTTTGAATATCCCAACGGCATGACGATCAACTATCAGCGCCAGCATGCCCAGGGCGATACCAATTATGCCGTCTGTGAACACCTGTGGCTGCTGGAACTGAGCGAAGGCGGCTTTATGCCCCGCGATCCGGTCGGCTGTCCGCAGGCCGTGGCCCGCACCGGCTATCCCGGCACCTACAAAATCAGCGGCAATCTCTCCATGAAGGCCACCTGGACCCTGCCTTTCGTGTACGAATACACCTGGAGCGTACCCATCAACTTCTATCTTGTCCAAGCCATACCCTACCCGATATTACCCGAAAGGACTCCCAGGCCTTAGCCTTTCCGAGGATCCGCCGGCAAAAAACCGGCGGGTCCTCGTTTATAGGCCCCGGTGACCACTTTGGGAGATCCCCGGATAACCCAACCTGACGGAATGGAAGACTGGAAGATTGGATGATGGGAAGATAGGAAGCAAAATATGAAACGTAATCCAGGAAATGCGATTACCCCGATGTTAATGAGCTGGTTTCAAAGCCTGCCTATCGGCGGCAAGATCGTGGTGGGCGGGCTGGGAGGATTGAGCGCCGCCGTTTTAATCGGCGCCAAAGAGCTGGGGATTCCCCTCACAGATCTGGTCGGCTATGCCCCGGCTTTGGGCGTTGCCGCTGGCGTCAGTGCGGGAGCGGGCCTCGGCGGCTGGTTCTGGTGGCAACAACGCCAGCGCGCTCAGCAGGACGCCCAAAATGTAGAACTGGCCAAAACCGGCCGCACCTGCCTGATCCTGCCCCCCCGCGGGGACGCGCAACCCTGGAAAGCCATGGCCAGCCAGGCGCAGACCTTCGCCGGGCATGTCGCCACGGCTCTCCGCCAGTTCCCCGATTCCCACGTCGCCCTGGAGATCGTGGGCAGTCAAGCCGGCACGGTCTTTCAAGTCTGGGCTCCCGAGAAGCTCTATCCCATCCTGGAACAACTGCTCCTGGCCTCTTTCCCGGAAGCCCAACTGCGCCAGCCGCACACCCTGCTCGACCGACCCGACGCCCTGGCCGATCTGGCCAAGAACACCGCCTGGAGCCGCCTCAAGCTGGAGCGCAACCCCGCCAATCCCCTCAAAACCGCCGGCGAATTCCCCGATGATGCCCTGGCCTCCCTGATGGCCACCCTGGCCCGGACGCCCGGCATGGGCCGCATTGGGATTCAGTTGATCCTCAAAGCCCCCAACCGCAAATGGAACCAGGCCGGCTGGCAGGAAGCCCGCAAGCTACGCCAGCAATCCAGTGAAATCCCCGCCGGCCAGCGCTCCGAGAGCTTCCGCAAACGGCTCGAAGCCCTGGAACGCAAACTCGAAGCCCTGACCACCGTTTCGGCCAATGTGGTCATCTTTGCTGAACCCCGTTCGATGGCTCGCCTGCCGCAGCTGCGGATGGCCCTGACCAACTCCGTCGAAAGCGCCCACAACTACCTCAAAGAAGCCGCTCAGGGCCAGGGCCCGGAAATCCTGCAAGGCCGGCACTTCGATCCCCGCACCGGTCAGAATACAGTCTTCAGCGCGGACGAACTGGCCTCGCTCTGGCATGTCTCCCGCGCCGGCGACGCCATCACGGCCCGCGGCGTCTACCTGGCGCCCCCGCCCGAAGTCGTCACGCTGAAACGCCCGCCCTTCGATCCCCGTTTTCGCGTGCTGGGCGAGTGCCTGATGAAAACCGGCGAGAAAGGCTTTGCCCGCTGGCCCCACGGCTTCGACACCCTGGTGCATTCCTTCTGGTGCGGCCCTACCGGGATCGGCAAGTCCACCCTGCTGGCCTTTCAAATCGTGCAAGATCTCTGCGCTGGCTATGGGGCGATCCTGATGGAACCGCACCGCGATCTGACCCTCTCCGTCATTGATGCCGTGCCCCAGGATCGGTTGGGCGATGTCATCTGGATCAATCCCACCGGCAAGGACCGCAGCTTCGGCGTCAATTTACTCGACTACGGCGGCGATCCCAACCGCCGGGAAATCGTCTCCGCCGACTTCAATGCCGTCCTGAAAAAGATGCTGGGCAACGACTATGAAGGCATTCGCATGGGCCGTCTGCTGCGCAACGCCATCCACGCCCTGGTCGAAGCCGAAGCCAAACCCACCATGCTGCACCTGCTGGCCTTCCTGCAATCCGCCGACTATCGAGAAACCGCCCTGGCCGCCGTCGAAAACCCCATCATCCGCGCCTTCTGGGAAGACGAATTTACTCAATGGTCCGCTTCGGTCCAATCCACTTCTCTGGGCCCGGTCCTCAACCGCGTCGAACCGCTCCTCACCCGCATGATGACCCGGCATGTAGTGGCCCAATCCACCACGACGTTACCGCTTCGTCAACTGATGGACGCCGGCAAGATCATCCTGATTGACCTTTCGGCCAAAGACAAACGCATCGGCGACGACAACGCCAAAGCTCTCGGCACTTTGATGATTGCCCTGGTCTGGGCCGCGGCCTCTTCCCGCGTCAAAGGCACCTATCCCCTGCCCACTTACTTCTGGGTCGATGAATTCCAGGAATATGTGGCCGAAGATTTTGTCAACATCCTGGCCGAAGCCCGCGGTTTTGGGCTGGGTCTGAACCTGGCCACCCAATATTATGGCCGCCTGCCCGAATGGATGCGCCAGGCGGTTCTCTCGAACTGCCGCACCAAACTCGCCGGCGCCATCGAAAGCCCCGATGAAGCCCGCCTCATGGAACGCATCTTCAGCGTCCCGGAATCTCAAATCCGTTCCCTGGATGCCTACACCTATCTGACCCGCGTTTCGGTCAATCGCCGGGCCAGCGATACCTTCACTCTGATCGGTCTGCCGCCTCTGGGCAAGAAAGCCGACCAGATCAATCCGGCCCTGCTGCGCGAAGCCTTCACCCGGGCCCATCGCGGCCAGCCGCCCATGCCCTCCGACCATGGCGCCATCCCCTTCGACTTCTTCGCCGGCATTGCTCCGCTGGACCCGACCGAACGTACCCAATGGACCCGCCATCAAACCACCCTTCGCAGCCTGGACTTAGCCGCTCGCGCCAAATATCTGGCGGCCCTGCCCGAAGCCGAATGGGAATCCTATCGCCGGTTACGTCGGCAGGCCGATCTCGAAGAATATCAGAACCTGCTGGCGCATCCCCATCTCGTTCCTGACCTACCCGATTTCGAGCTGCTTTCCGAAGCCGACCGCAAACAAGCCAAACCGCTTCCCCCTCAAGCCCGTCGCATCCGCCGGCTCTCTTCACTCCAGGCCGAAGTCCCACGGGATGAAATCGAAGCCGAACGACTCCGCATCCGCAGCGGTTCTGAAGGGACCTCGACTTCTTCCCGTTCTGCCGCTCAATCGCTCGATGATTTTCTACGATAAGGAGATCCTCATGCCACTTAACCTCCTGTTGGTTCTAGCGTTGGTTACGGTGTTGGTTTGGACGTTGGTTTCCAGGCAGTTCGGATTATCTGGAGATCTATTCGTCTACACCTGTCCACACGCTTATCTGGTATCCTTTTCGGGTTCTGAATTTTCCACTTTTTATCTCTACCGCTCTTTTTTTCTTTTTTCCACCCGGCGGTGCCGCCGATGAGCCGCCTGACCCGTCCCACCTGCCCGCCGAAACAACCGCTGCCCCATGCTACCCAACGGCCCGAAGCCGCGGTCAATTCGGTCTACCTCTCTGAACTGACCCTGACCAGCCGCGACCATCAGATCCTGGAACACCTGGGGGAGATCGGCTATGCCACCACCGACCAACTGACCCGGCTCTTTTTCGGCCTGGGCCGGCCGGCCTTGCTCTCGGCGCAACGCCGGCTCAAACAACTCTGGGAACGTCACATCCTGGATCGCACCCCCGGTCAGGATCTTCTGCGCTATGCCCTCCCATTGCAACTGGTCTACTCGCCCGGTCTGGCCGGCGTGCGGCTCTTGAGCGACGGCGATGAAAACCTCAAGCTGCGCCGGGGGATCCACTTGCAAGCCCATAACGTACTGCTGGGCGAAGCCCTGGTCCGCCTGGCACTCTCCGCCCAGGCCGCCGGCTGGGAGCCGGATTACCAGGGCGAACGTCACGCCTACAGCCCCTTTCAATGGGAAGGCCAGTGGATCAAGATGCGCCCGGACGGCCGCCTGATTTTGCAACGTCCAGCCGAAGAACGGACCCTCTCGTTTTTTCTGGAAATGGATACCAGTGTCAAAGAGATCGATGTCTATCTGGCCAAGATCTCCCAATATGAACGGTACTACCGCAGCCGGGCCTGGCAGGAACGCTATCGCACCTTTCCGGGAATTGCCATCCTCGTCTGGGCCGGAACGGATACAGGAGATCCAAACCGCTGCCGGCAACAGGCCCAAACCCGCCTGCAGCGCATTCTGGATCTGGTGCGCGCCCAGCGCAAAGATCGAGATTTGGTCTGGTTCTTCACAACGCTGGACCAGATCGGCACCGGTCGCTGGCAGGCCCTGACCGCTCAAGGGGAAATCCGGGAAACCCATTTCTTTGAAGGGAGAGAGCTTTGAAAACCGGTCACTTCCTTTACCGGCAGTTGCCGGTAGGGGCCGGGAATTGCCGGCAACGATTTTCGCAGGGCCCATTGCCCATCCATTTACCCTGGCACGTTGGGAAGTGCCCGGATCTCTCAAAGTGGGGGCAGATGGGTCTATCTCCCGATCCCTCAAACCGGCTCGGGTTGGGCTATGGGCCGATGGCTCAATCTGCCCACCTGAGCCCATCCGAACATGCCCCAATCTGGAGCACGTTGAAAGATGCACCGATCCCTCAAGTTGAGCAATTGAGCTTATCTTCACTTTTACCAATCTGCCCCAGATTGGGCCATCCGCCGATCCCCCAATCCGTAATCTTCTGCCAATCCACATTTTTGAGGTGAATTTCATGAAACGCCTGGTCATCCATTATTCCAACATCGTCGGGTTGCTCGTGCCGGACTCCCTGCTCGATTCACTCTTGCTCTCCCTGACCGAACTGGAAGCCCGCGATCCTCACACCCTGCCCGGCGCTCCGAGCGACCTGGGAATCGGGATGTTGAAGCACACCCGGCTCTGGATCGAAACCGAGCGCGACAACGGCGGCCTGTCCCCGGCGGCCGTGGCCTACCTGGTAGGCGTCGGTTATGATACCGTCCTCTTTCGGCTCAAACGGGACCACCTGACGATCCAACGTCCGGGCCATCTGATGGTCATTCCGCCAGCCGCTACGCTGCACCTGGCCGGAGATCGGCTGCTGTTGAATCCGCCGGCCACGCTTTCAGAAATCGGCGACGTGCATATCTTCCCGATTCCCCGTCCGGTGATGCGACTCCTGGCGTTGCACTGGCATTCCCTGCTGACCCCGGCTCCCTGGCGTGCGCTGGGCCAAGCCCTGGTCGAAGGAGCAGAAACGCCCATCCCCGCCGCCCGGTTGTCCGCCTGGCTGGAGCGCCCGGATACGTTGCCACAATTGCAGGAGGACTGGGACGCGGATCCCCGACCCGTTATCCCGGTGCGCGGTTCAGCTTTTGCCGGCGACGATCTGGCCCGCCTGGGATGGAATCATCATGTGGTGGCCACCACGCCCTTTGTCTGGCCCCCGGAGGCCAGCCGATGACCACGCTTTTGATCGTCGAATCGCCCACCAAAGCCAAAGCCATCGCCGGCTATGCCGGACCCGGCTACTTTGCCCGCGCCACGTTCGGCCATTTCCGCGATCTGCCCAAAGACGAATTAGGAATTGATGTGGCCCACGCCTTCAAGCCCACCTATCACATCACCAATCGCAAGACGGTGACGATCCTGCGCGAAGCCATCGCCCGCGCCGATACCGTGCTCCTGGCCACGGATCCCGATCGGGAAGGCGAAGCGATTGCTTGGCACCTGGAAGAAATGTTTCGCAAGGAACTCAAAGGCAAAACCGTCCGGCGCGTGACCTTCCACGAAATCACCCCGCAGGCTGTGCGCGCCGCGCTGGCCCAGCCCCGGTCGGTTGATGCCGATCTGGTCGAAGCCCAACAGGCCCGCCGCATTCTGGATCGACTGGTCGGCTATACCCTGAGCCCCTTGCTCTGGAAAAATGTCCGGGGTCCGGCGGGCCTTTCCGCAGGCCGGGTCCAGACGGCGGCGTTGCGTCTGGTCGTCGAACGGGACCGGGAGATCGCCGCGTTCGTCCCCCGCGAATACTGGACCCTGGATGCAGAACTCTCCCGCCCGGATCAACCGCACTTCCGGGCCCGGCTGGCGGCCATCGACGATCGCCCGGCGGATCTGCCGACCGAAGCCCTGGTCCGCGCCGTGATGCTGGATTTGGAGAATGCCGCCTATCAGGTTGCCAACGTGCGCCGGGAACGCAAACACCGGCAGCCGCCCGCGCCGTTTACCACCAGCACGCTCCAACAGGATGCCGCCGCGCGGCTGCGCTGGGGCCCGAAGAAAACCATGCAGGTGGCCCAAGAGCTTTTTGAAGGGTTGAACCTGCCGGAGGTAGGCCACGTCGGCCTGATTACCTACATGCGCACCGATTCCGCCCACGTCGCCCCCGAAGCTCAGGCCACGGCACGGGAAACGATCGCCGCGCTCTTGGGCCCCGAAGCTTTACCTGAGACCCCGCCCACGCATACCACGAAAACCGCCAACGCTCAGGAAGCCCATGAAGCCATCCGTCCGACGGCGCCGGCCCGGCGGCCTGGCGATGAACAATTACGCCAGGCTTTGACCGAAGATCAACACAAACTCTATGAACTGATCTGGCGACGCTTCCTGGCCAGCCAGATGCGCCCGGCGGTCTACGATGTGACCACGGTCCAGATCCAGGCCGCCGGCCGCTCCGGCGCCGGCTATCGCTTTCAGGCCGTAGGCCGGGAATTGCTGGAACCCGGTTTCCTGGAAGTCTACGGCGATGCCGGTGAAGACGCGATCCTGCCGCCGCTCTCGAAAGGCGACGCTCTGGATTGCCACGGGCTGATTCCCGAGCAGCATTTCACCGAGCCGCCGGCGCACTTTACGGAAGCCAGTTTGATCGAAGAGCTGGAACGGCGCGGGATCGGCCGCCCCAGCACCTATGCCGGCATGGTCGAAACGATTCAGGAACGAGGGTATGTCGCCAAGAATGGGCGCTCCCTGCTGTCCACGGAAGTCGGAAAGTCTGTCTGTGATTTTCTGGTCGCTCGCTTCCCCGACTTTTTCGATCTGGGATTTACCGCTCAGATGGAAGCCCGCCTGGATGAGATTGCCGCCGGTCGCGCCCGCCGGAATGCGGTCCTCAAGGAATTCTGGCAACCCCTGGAAGCCCGGCTGGGAGGTCCGTCAAAATGAGCTGCGATCATTGCGTCAAGGAAAGCGCGCCGGCGACCATCGCTGGCGGAATGCCACAGGACCAAAGCCGGGCGACCTGGGGCGGCAAAAAGACCGGGCAGGATCTCCGCGCCGAAGTCGATGCCCATCTGGAAGAACTGGCCCGGCTTACTGATGAAGCCCGGATCAGCGATGAGATGGGCAAATATCTTAACGTGATGTCCCAATTCCACCGCTATTCCCTGCACAACGTCTGTATGATCCTGCGCCATCGTCCCGAGGCCACCCGCGTCGCCGGCTACAAAACCTGGCAAAAGGTGAAACGCCAGGTCAATCGGGGTGAGAAAGGCATTCCCATCATTGTCCCCCGGCCCTACAAGAAAGAAGCCAAAGATCCGCTCACCGGCGAGCGGAAAACCGAGGAAGGAGTCTATTTCGGCGTGGGCTATGTTTTCGATGTGGCGCAAACCTCGGGGGAACCGTTGCCGACCGCCCCTGAATGGGACACGCAAGGGGAGGAAGGGGCCGAGTTGGGAAATCGCTTGACCGCCTGTGCCGAGCACTTCGGCGTGAGCGTGGAAGAAGCCGAACTGCCTTCGGGTTGTCAGGGCGTCAGTATGGGCGGGCGCATTGCGTTGCGTCCCGGCATTACCCCCCTGGGAAAGGCTACCACGTTGAGCCATGAGCTGGCCCATGAAATGCTGCACCAGGGGAATGCCGAAGCCTTCCAGGACCGCTCCGCTTCGGAAATGGAAGCCGAGGCTGTTTCCTATGTAGTCTGCCGGCATTTCGGACTCCAAACGAATGCGCCTAATTACCTGGCCCTCTGGCATGCCGACAGCAAGAAATTGCGGGAACGCATGGAACGTATCAGCGGCACGGCTCGCAAAATCATCACCTTTGTGGAAGAAGGCGGCGACAAAGCGCCGACCGAAGAAAGCGAAGGGGAATAATCCCCCGGATTCGATGGGAAAGGAACGCTGAAAATGGATGAACTGAACTGGTTGGACGACGGCCGCGGCCCGGATGGGGAGATCTTGCCTCCGCTGTTGGTCTACGATCTGACGACGGAAGAAATGGTAGCGCGCCTGGTGGCCGACAATGCCGCCTTGGGAGCCATGGTTCGGGTCCCGCAACGCGGACATAGCCGGGAAGGGTTGGAGGATGTAGCTCAGGTTTATGCTCAACAACTGCGGCTGCGGGAAGTCCTGACCGGAAAGTGCCGGGATGAAATGGAGCAGATTCTGTACCAAGCGGTGACGGTCGAACGCGAACCCTTATCGCTGCGGCCCCTGGGGTTGGAAGACCTGACCTTTGTTTCCTTTGCCCCGGTCTTGCAACGGTTGAGCCACTTCGGCTGGCGGGTGGGACTCCCGGAACGGGGGCGGGTGGAAGAATTCGAGACCCGGGATCCGGGCCAAGCCTTGAGCCGGGCTCAGGCCCTCTATGTCGCCTGGTGCGCCGATGAGGATGCCCGTTTTGACCAGGCCGTCCAAACCTTGCTGGAGGCCTATCCGGTTTCGCTCTTTCACGACTTCTGGCTGAAAGAGTTGGAACGGTCCGGCCATTGGGACCGGGGCGGCGGCTTCCATTTGCGGATGCTGGGCCATCACGACACCCAACAACTGGAAACCCCTTACCAATCCCGCATCATCGAAACCGCCCGGATCCGGGGCGTGCGAATCTGCGATACCCTGGCCCGCAAGGCTCAGGTGCCGCCACCCTATCCGACCCCGGATGTCTTTCAAGCCCGCTGCTTTGGAGCGGTCACGCCGGCTGCGGTTTCCTGGACCGGTGCTATGACGGGGCTCCTGGGCGAGATCCAGGCACGCGGGCAGAAATTGGCGTTGGTGCGGCGCGAGGGGCAGTTGCAAGTCCTGCCGGCCGGCGACAAACGGGCCAAGCCGCTGGTCGTTTCGGTCTGGGAACCTGTTCTGGAACTGTGGCTGGGTTGGGAAGATGGCCGGGCCGCTCTGGCCGCCTGGGCCATCCAAAGTACGCTGCCGGCAGAAAGGGGTGCTCATGTCTGATCGGTTTCCGTTTCAACCGGTTTACACCACGGCAAGCGGGCAACTCTATCAAGGAGATTGTCTGCCCTTCCTGCACAGCCTGCCGGATGCCGGCTTCGAGATGATCTTTGCCGATCCGCCTTTCAACCTGGGTAAGGACTACGGCGCCGGCATATCCGATCAGCGCCAGGATACCGACTATTTGCAATGGTCTCAGGCCTGGCTGACTGAGTGTATCCGGCTTTTGAAACCAGGTGGGGCGCTGTTTGTTTTTCATCTGCCCCGCTGGCTGATCGAATATGGTGCCTTTCTCAATGGGCAGGGAATGCAGTTTCGTCATTGGATCGCCTGCCGAATGCCTAAAGCCTTTCCCCGGGGAAAACGGCTCTCGCCGGCGCATTACGGGCTCCTGTACTACACCCGCGGCGCTCCGGCGGTTTTTAACCGGGTCTATGTCCCGATTCCTATCTGCCGGCACTGCGGCGGCGAGATCCGGGATTACGGGGGCCAGCGCAAACACCTCAATCCGCAGGGGCTTAATTGCATGGATGTTTTTGAGGATGTAGCCGACGTGTGGGCCACGCCGGGCTGGACCGCCGCCGAAGATCTGTGGGACGATGTGCCGCCGATCCGTCATGCGGCGACGAAAAACCGTCCGGCCAATGAACTGGCGCCGGTGCTGCTGGAGCGGCTCATCATCCTGGCCACGAATCCAGGTGATGCCGTACTCGATCCGTTCGGCGGATCGGGCACCACGTATGTCGTCGCCGAACGGCTGGGACGGCATTGGTTGGGGATCGAGTTGGGCGATACCGGCCCGGCGATCTGTCGCTTGGAGGCCTTAAAAGAACCGCTTTCCCTTTAGTTGTTGATTCTACCCACATCGTTGAAAGGAGTTTCATGGACGAATCGTTGGACTTTGTACGCGGACCTTATGGGGAAATCTTTCCGCCCCCGCTGGTCGGCGGCCTGGATCCGGAAGAGGCCCTGGCCCAATTTCTGGATCTTACCGCCGCCGCAGGCCATCCGGTAAACCATCTGCCCACCCGCGGCGAAAGCCGTAAAGGGCTCATCAACCTGGCCATGCTCTACCACCATCAACTCAACCTCAAGCGGGCCTTGAGCGGCGAATGGGACGATCCCGATGCCCTGCGCTTACGTCAGGCCGTCTTGGATGGAGAACCCCTGAGCCTGCGGCCTTTGGGATTGGAGACTTTGCATTTCTCCACCTTTGCTCCAATCCTGCAATGGATCGGCGGGCGGCGCTGGCGCGTCGGCCAGGCCGACGCGGGCCGGTCGATGGTCCTGGAAGGCGAGATCGGCGCCGCCCTGGAACAGGCCTGGGAACTCTACCGCCAGTGGAGCGAAGAAGAACGCGACCGCTTCGACGCATCCACCGATCGATTGCTCTCCGGCCCGGAAAACCTCAATCACCTCTATGGCCGCACCTGCATCCTGCAGGGCGAAGCCGTCATCCCCGCCGCCGGGGTCAAGGTGGAACGGCTGAACCATTACCTCTATCGCCTGACCACCCCGCTGGGCCAGCGGCTTTTCACCACCAGCACCCACGAACGCGCGCTCCGGGTGGGCGAGGCCCTGGCCGAACGGTTGGGCCTGAAAATCCGCTACCCCGAGCCGCTCGAACTCCAAACCGGGCTGCGCCGGCTGTTCGATACCCCGCCCACCTGCACTCCCAAAGGAATTTGGACTCTGGGCCCGGTCCAGGCCGTCTGGGCGCCGGAAGGCAAACGCTGGGCCGTCCTGGAATTGGAAAAGGCGCGGTACTTTTTGATCCAACAATCCGGGGAGTTACAGGTTATCCCGGCCCCGCCGACCAAAGGGCGCGCCGTGGCCACCAGCACCCTGCTTCCCCATCAACTGCCCTGGCTGGAAACCGCCACGGGAAACCCCCTCTATCAGGAAATCTTCCTGGCCTACGCCGCCGTGCGCATCGCGGAATATCACCACGAACGGGAACTCCGCCAGGCCCGCCATACCCATACTATGAAAGGAATCCATATCCATGACGACCATGACCACGGACACGAGCATGAATCCGCTCACTGATCTGCGCGCCACCATCCGCACCCACTGGCAGAAATATTGCCCCCGAAGATGGGCGACACTGGAAGCTGCGGGCCGATTGGATGAGGCCATCGAGGCGGCCGCCCGAAACACGGAAGCCGCCGTCGATGAACAGATGCAGCGCGGTTTATCCCTCTGGGAGGCCTGGGAAGTCGTGAGGGAGGAATGGGCCATCCTCCCGGCCGAAGAGGATGAGGAAGAAGAGGACTGGATCGAGCCGTTCTTCTGGGAAGAGGAATTACCCGACGAAGAGGAAGAAGAAGCCTACGAGGAAGGAGGGAGGGCCCTATGAGCTGCGGAACCTGCGCTATGGAAGCAGCGCCCACGCTCGCCGCGGTCGGAATTCCCTCCGATCAAGCACTGGCCACCTGGGCCAACAAAACGGTTGGCATGACGTGGGAATACCTGCCCCGCTGCAAATACTGCGGCAAATGGGTCAGCCCCCGCACCGGGATTTGTAACTATGCCCGTTGTCCCCGCTTCGGCGAACAGGTCGCCCCGGTCACGGGTTGGCCGCCGGAAGGGGTGGCCCTGCTGCGCCGCAAGGCTCACGTCGAAGCCATCCGCGAAGCTACCGGCCAGACCCCGCCGCCCAAACCGCTCACCATGGAAGAATGGGAAGCCTCCCTGGCCGAAGTTCAGGCCACCCTGGATGCCGCCGCGGCAGAATCGGCGATTGAGCCCTACGTCAAAAACCAGGGCGATTATGCCATCACCGATACGGACGCCATCGGCCAGGGCTCGCCCAAGGAAAAATGCCGGGCCAACCTGGACGCGATCCGCCTGCTCAAACAACTGGAAGCTGAGGATCGCCCAGCCACCCCGGAAGAACAGGCCCTCCTGGTCAAGTACACCGGCTGGGGTGGATTGGCGGGCGTTTTCGATGCCGGCAGTTCCTGGCGGCGGAGCGAATGGGAAAAAGAGTACAATGAACTTCGAGATTTGTTGACCTCGGAAGAGTGGCAATCCGCCCGGGCTTCCACCCCCAACGCCCACTACACTTCCCCCGAGGTGATTAAGGCCATGTGGCAGGCGCTGCAAGAAATGGGCTTTGAAGGCGGCAACATCCTGGAGCCCGCCGCCGGCGTCGGGCATTTCCTGGGGCTGTGTCCCCCAGAAATTACCGGCAAATCTACCCGCGCCGCCGTCGAACTGGATTCCATTTCGGCCCGTATCACCCAAAAGCTCTATCCCAACGCCGCCGTCCATGCGACCGGTTTCGAGAAAGCCCCGCTTCCCGACAACTTCTTCGACCTGGCCATTTCCAACGTTCCTTTCGGCGACTATGCCGTCTATGACCCGGCCTACAAAGGCGGCAAAAAGTACCTCAGCCGCTCCATCCACAACTACTTCTTCGCCCGTTCGCTGGATCGCGTCAAGCCGGGCGGCGTGGTGGCATTCATCACCTCACGCTATACGCTGGATAGCGAAAATTCCAAGGTCCGGGAATATCTGGCTTCCCAGGCCGACCTGGTGGGGGCGATCCGCCTGCCCAACACGGCCTTCAAAGAAAATGCCGGCACCGAGGTGACCACCGATATCATCTTCCTGCGCAAACGCGCCCCCGGCGATCCGCCCGGCGACGACAGTTGGACCCAAAGCCCGACTACGCCCATGGCCGACGAGCAGGGCGTCAAGAGCAACGAGCATCTCAATGCCTATTACCATCAACACCCCGAAATGATGCTGGGCAAGATGGAAGTCAGCGGCACCATGTACCGCGGGCGGCAGCCGCAGCTCATCCCGCATCCCGATCACGATCTGAAGACTGATCTCCAGCAGGCCGTGTCACGCTTACCGAAAGACAATGTTTTCCACACCGGTTCGCAGCACTGCCCCAACTGCGGCGGCTTCCTCAATGCCGCCGGGATCTGCAACAACCCCAACTGTTCCAAGATTCCAGTCTTCCAACCCCAAAGCATGGGGCGGAGGAAAAACGGCGCTTTCGTGAAGGGCGACGACGGCAAGGTCTATCAACATCGAAACGGCTTGCTGGAGGATTCCGGCCTGAAAGAGAAAGACCAGGCCCGCGCCGCCGAAATGATCGCCATCCGCGACGCGGCACGCGAAGTCCTGCGCTTGAACGTCGAAGGCGCGGAGGATGCCGACCTGACCGCGGCTCAGGCGCAACTCAACGCCCTCTACGATGAATTTGTCCAAAAATATGGCCCGCTCTCCGATCCCAAGAACCGCCGTCTGCTCAAGACGGATCCAGATCTCCCGTTCCTGATGGCGCTGGAAAACTACGATGCCGAAGCCAAAACCGCCCAGAAGGCCGCCCTATTCTCCGAACGCACCATCGGCCGCCAGTTCCAACCCGATCACGCCGACTCCGCCCGCGATGCCCTGCTGCTTTCCCTGAATGAAAGCGGCGCCATTGACTGGCAGCGGATGCAGGCGCTCACCGGGCTCAGCGAAGCTGAACTCCAGGCCCAACTGGCCGGACAGATCTACCGCAATCCGGGCGGCCAGTGGGAATCCGCCGATGAGTACCTTTCCGGCGATGTCAAAGCCAAACTGGCCGAAGCTGAAGCCGCCGCGGCCATTGATCCGGCCTACCACGCCAATGTGGAAGCCTTGAAAGCCGTCATCCCGCCCGATCTCCAGCCGTCGGAAATCAAAGCCGCGCTGGGCAGCGTCTGGGTCCCCGCGCAAACCGTGGAACAATTTGCCAAAGAAATCTTTGCCACCGGCTACTACAGCTTGCAAATCCGGTACATCGAGCCCCTTTCGCAATGGTCGGTTACGAAACCCTTCAATTTCCATTCCCCGGCCGCTTCCACCAAATGGGGCACCCAACGGGTGGACGGCGTGGCCCTTTTGGAGCAAGCTTTGAATGGGCAAATCCCCACCGTCATGGACCCCGATCCTATCGATCGGGACCGCCGCATCGTCAATGCCGCCGAAACCCTGGCCGCCCGCGAAGCCCAGAGCAAGATCATGGCCGAATTTCAGAAATGGCTGTGGGAAGATCCCCAGCGGGCCGAGAAAATGGCCGCGATCTACAACGATCGCTTCAACCGCTATGTCCCCCGCAGCTACGACGGCTCCCACCTGACCCTGCCCGGCACCGCCGCCGATATGCCGACCTTGCGCAAGCATCAAAAGGATGCCATCTGGCGCGTCGTTTCCTCAGGCGGCTCCACGTTGCTGGGCCATATCGTCGGCGCCGGCAAAACCTTCACCATGATCGGCGCCGGAATGGAATTGCGCCGCCTGGGCAAGCGCAAGAAGGTCATGTACGCCGTCCCCAATCACATGCTGGAGCAATTCGGGGGCGATTTCCGGCGGATGTATCCCGGCGGCAAGATCCTGCTGGTCTCCGCCGAAGATCTGGGCAATGCCGACAAGCGTGCTGAAACCATGAGCCGGATTGCCACCGAAGATTGGGACGGCGTCGTCGTGACCCATTCCGCCCTGGAAAAGCTCCCGGTGAGTGACCATACCTACAACTCTTTCCTGCGCCAGGAAATCGACACCCTGGACGCCTATCTGACCGAAGAACGCTCCACCAGCAGCAGTCGAGATGAGGCTTCCCGCCACACCATCAAAGAAATGGAAAAAGCCAAGAAACGGTTGGAAGCCAAACTCCAGAGCCGGGCTAACGCCAAGAAGAAGGATGAAACTTTAACTTGGGAAGAGCTGGGCGTAGATCAATTATTCGTGGATGAGGCGCACAGGTTTAAAAATTTATACTTCCCTACGCGACGCACCCGCGTCGCCGGCATTCCCCAAACCGACAGCGCCCGCGCGTTCGATATGTACATCAAAACTCAATACCTGCAGCGGCGCTGTCACTGCGGCGCATTCGTCGGCCCGGACGGCGTTTGCAACCGTTGCCACGGCAAGACCGCCATCCAGGAAGGCGGCGTGGTCTTTGCCACCGGCACCCCCATCGCCAACACCGTCGCCGAAATGTTCACCATGCAGCGTTATCTCCAGGGCGAGCGGTTGCGCGAGCTGGGATTGTCGCACTTCGACGCATGGGCGGCTCAATTCGGCGAGTCGGTCACGGCGCTGGAAATGAAACCCACCGGCGACGGTTACCGCGAATTCACCCGCTTCGCCAAATTCGTCAACGTCCCCGAACTGCTGCGGATCTTCTCCGAAACGGCCGACATGCGCATGGATCCGGAAGCCCTGGGATTGGATCGCCCGGCGCTGACCGGCGGCAAAGCCACCACCATCGCCGCCCCGCCTTCCCAGGCCATGAAAGACTTTCTGCAGGAATGTTCCAAACGCGCCGATCGGCTGGCCAACGTCAAACCGGAAGAAGACAACATGCTCAAGATTGTCTCCGATGCCAACAAAGCGGCCCTGGATATGCGCCTGGTCCACCCCGATCTGCCCGACGATCCCCACTCCAAGGTCAATCAGGCCGTCGCCCAGATTGCCCAAATCTACCGCCAGACCACGGGGATCACGTTACCCCAGGCCGAAGGCCCCCAAGATATGGCCCAGATCGTCTTCCTGGACAGCTCGATTCCCGACGGCAGCGGCGGCTTCAATGTCTATCAGGACCTGAAAGATAAACTCCTGGCGGCGGGAATTCCCCGCGAGCAGATCGCCTTCATCCACGATGCCAAAACCGACGAGGAAAAGTTGGCCCTCTTCGAGAAGGTCAACGCCGGCAAAGTGCGCGTCTTGATCGGCTCCACGGAAAAGATGGGCAGCGGGACCAATGTGCAACGCCGCCTGGCCGCTCTGCATCATCTGGATGCGCCCTGGCGGCCCGCCGATGTGGAACAACGGGAAGGCCGCATTCTGCGGCAAGGAAATATCAACCGCGAGGTGGGCGTCTATCGCTACGTTACCGAAGAATCCTTCGACGTGTACCGCTGGCAGACCCTGGAATCCAAGGCCAAGTTCATCGCTCAGATCACCTCGGGCAAGATGACCGAACGCAGCGCCGAAGACATCGACGCCATTACCCTGGGCTATGCTGAAGTGAAGGCCCTGGCCACCGGCAATCCGGTCATTGTGGAGAAGATCAAGACCGAAGGCGATCTGCGGAAGCTCCGCTCCCTGCAATCAGCCTGGCAGAACAAAGTCTACCAGATGCGCCAGGGAATTCGCCTCGCTCAGGAAAACATTCGCACCGTCCAACATACCATTGCCGAGCTGAATGCCGGGCAGAACCTGGTTTCCCAACGCGGAACAGACTTTGCCGCGGGTTTCAACGGGCGCACCTATACCAAACGGGAAGAGGCCGGGCAGGAATTCCTTAAGCTCTATCAAAAAGTCGCCGAAGCTCCCCAGACCCTCGATCCCACCATGATCGGCCGGATCCGCGGCTTTCCCATTTTGATCGAAAAACGGGGCCCCAACCTGGTGCCGGAAATCAGTGTAGAGGTCACACCCCGGCTGCGAATTCCAATCAAAGAGTTGAGTTCCTCGCCGTCGGGCAACATGACCCGATTGGAGAATGCCGTGGATTCCCTCCCCGGACGGATTCAAGATCATGAAGAGCACATCGCCCGGCTCAAAGGCACCATTCAGCAGAATACCGAAGAGTTGGGGCGGCCCTTTGAACATGCGGAAAAGATGGCCCATCTGGAATCCCGGCTAAGCGAATTGACCGCTCAAGTGGAAGCCCTGGGGAAGGACGATCCCAGCAAGAAGCAGACGGCGGCGAGTGCAGAAGACGGCGGATAAAGACCTTGAGTATCCCTTTCCCGGCCTTTTTCAAGGCCGGGAAAGGGAAAAACCGGGACCGAATCCGGCTTAAAAGAGCCGCTAAAAAATTGCGTAGAACACGATTTCCATGAAACAAAGCGGCTCAAAACAGCTCAAAAACAAAGAAAAAAGGGGTGTTAAGTGGAAAAAATAATGGCTGAGAATCTTATCGACTCGTTTTCTACCTGGTTACAGGAGCAAGATCACCCCAACACGACGGTCCGTACCTATGTTTCCGTACTGCGGAAATTCGCGGCCTGGTTCGAGCGAAACGGTCAACCCTTGACACCAACAGCCGTGACGCCGCTGGATATTCGGGAATATCGACGGTATCTCTCGGAAACCCGCCATCGGGAACCGGCCACAGTCAATCGCCACCTGGCGGCGCTGCGAGCCTTTTCCCGTTGGGCCAAGGCCACCGGTCAGGCCCGGCATGATCCCCTGATCGGTATCAAAGGAATCGAGGAAGTCGAACATGCGCCGCACTGGCTGACTCGCTCTGAACAATTCCGATTATTGCGCCAGGCTCAAGAAGAAATCCAACAGGGAGAACGCCGGGCTCAGGACGATCACACAGCACCTGGCTACATCTGGGCCAAACGTGACTATGCTTTGGTTGCCTTGCTCTTGAGCACGGGTCTTCGACTTTCAGAGATTGCAGCGGCTACTTTAGACGATGTGACGATCAACAGCCGGAGCGGCGAATTCGTGGTACGCCTGGGAAAAGGCCGGAAAAAACGGACCCTCCCGCTCAACAAGTCGGCGCGGAAAGCCTTGAACGCCTGGCTGACCGTGCGGCCGGAATCGGAAAGCCAGGCTTTATTCCTTTCTCAGAAAGGGGGCGCGCTTTCTCAACGGGCGATCGCAGCTCAGGTTTCAGCGCTGGCCGATCGCGCCGGGTTGAAAGATGTGCATGTCCATGCTTTGCGCCATTCCTTCGCTAAAAACTTAGTTGACGCCGGCGTGGGGTTGGAGAAGGTCGCCCAGATGCTGGGACACAAGAATCTGAACACGACGCGGATCTACACGACGCCAAGCCAGGCGGATCTCCAGGAGGCAGCGGAAAAGATCGCGTGGGAGGATTAGGGTTAGGGAAGCCAAAAATCAATATTCAGCTTTTTCAACATTTCGCAGTATATTCGATGTTGGTTACTCATGATTTGCGATTCCTTTATTCTTGTAGAAGAGATACATCTTACACGAGCAACCTTCTTTGTTTTGAAGTCAAATCTATCCCATATAAAACATTAAAGGAAGGGAAAGCACATGGAATACGTGAAACTGGGAAGCACTGGAATGGATGTATCCCGCATTTGCCTGGGGTGCATGGGATTCGGAGACGCCACGCGCTGGATCCACCCATGGGTGCTCAACGAAGAAAACAGCCGGCCGATTATCAAGAAGGCCCTGGAGTTGGGAATCAATTTCTTCGATACTGCCAATGTCTATTCGATAGGGACGAGTGAAGAATTCCTCGGACGGGCTTTGAAAGATTTTGCGAGGCGAGATGAAATCGTCATCGCTACCAAAGTGCATGGGAAAATGCATGACGGCCCCAATGGCTCCGGCCTGTCACGGAAAACGATCTTAAGCGAAATAGACAACAGCCTCAAACGGTTGGGAACGGATTATGTAGATCTCTACCAGATCCACCGTTGGGATTACGATACGCCCATCGAAGAAACGATGGAAGCCCTGAACGATGTGGTACGGGCCGGCAAAGCCCGTTACCTAGGCGCCTCCGCCATGTTTGCCTGGCAGTTTCAGAAAGCCCTACATGTCGCTGAAAAGCATGGATGGACTCGCTTTGTCTCGATGCAGAATCACCTGAACCTCATTTACCGTGAAGAAGAGCGAGAAATGCTCCCGCTCTGCCGTGAAGAGAAAATCGGGGTGATTCCCTATAGTCCCCTGGCGTCGGGAAGGTTAACGCGGGACTGGTCGGCAGAAAGCACCCTGCGCTCCGAGACCGATCAAATTGCCAAAAGCAAATACGATGCCACCGCCGAAACCGATTGCCAAGTGGTGGAACGAGTTGCCGAAATCGCAGAAAAGCACGGAGCCGCGCGCGTCCATATTGCCCTGGCCTGGCTGTTACAAAAGAAACCGGTGACCGCTCCCATCATCGGAGCTACTAAAATCTCCCATCTGGAAGATGCCGTCGGGGCCCTATCCATTAAACTAACGGGGGAAGAGGTCGCTTATCTGGAAGAACCCTATGTGCCGCACAGCATTGTAGGTCATCAATAAAGAGAAAAGCTGCTTTTCTCCTTTACAACCATTGCACTTAACAAAAAGCCGGCAACCGAATTTATCGGGTTGCCGGCGTAGGTTTCCGCCAGAAAGATCTTAAATCCCTGCCTCTTGCGGAGTGGGCTGTGTAAAGGCCCGATCCAGGTACAGAACATTGTCGCCCACCGGGCCCTGAAAGCCCAGGCGTTTGAACTCCAGGATCTGTTCCTCGATGGCCGCTTTGATTTCCTCCGGGCTCAGATCTTCGACGCCGGTAGGGTAAGGCTGCAACAACACCAAACTACACCCATGCCCGAATTTGCGCATCGTTTCCCAAACCGCGGTCAATCGAGTTTTGGAATTTTGGAAAAGGGGGTCGAGATCAATCTCATCGATGATTAGAAGATTAATCCCACAGCTTAGTTCTGAAATTCCCTCTTTCACTTCTCCGTCGCCATTATAGATGGCGTGATAGTAAGGCAACAGTCCGTCCATGCCGCGGCCTGTAGCGTCGAAAACGTCCCAGAATTCAACCCCGTTAGCGATCGCCGCTTCAATGTCCAGATAATACGCGACAAGTTTGCCGGCAGGTACACCATCATCCCCGCCTAAATCGGGGTCGGTCGGATGATCTTCAAAAATCTCGCCGAAAATCTCACTGTAGAGATCATCTTCATTTAAACGCTCCGTATTTACAAAAGTACCGGTCGTGTAGTGAATAATCATAGAAACGCTCCTGTGCAATAGATTACCAGTTCATCAAGAACCGGCGGAACCGCGACATAATGAGCCGCTTAGCGGTCCTCATCTACAACTGCGGCTGCTGGACCCGCAACTGCTGAAAAATCTCCAGCCCTTCTTGATACCGCGCCTGGGCCAGCTCTAAATTCCCTTTAATCCAGGCCACCTCAGCCAGGCGGATCAAAATGTGGGCCATGGCCGACATTTCTCCGATCTCCTGAGCCGATTGCAAGGATCTCAGCAGATAACTTTCCGTCCAGTTCCAATCACGCCACTGCCGCCAGGTCTCCGCGATTTTCAAAGTCCGGGCGATTAGATTTTGATCCTGGTTCAATTGATTGGCCATCTGGATCCCTTTTTTAAAAAACGGAGAAGCCGACTCCGTTTCTTCCCGGTCCAGATAAACCTTGGCAATCATAAAACAGGTTTCGCTTTGACCAGGCAGGTTGCCCAATTGTTCGGTAATTTCCAGGTTTCGCCGGTATCGATCGATAGCCTCTTCGTTCCTATCCTGCCGCAAAAGGATATCAGCCTGTTTCAACAGAGCTTTGCTTTGCCCCCGGAAGTCGTCGTTCTGTTCGCAAAGGTGCAGATATTGCTCATAGAGATCAAAGGCGCGGTCCCAGTTCCCCCGGAATCGAGCCTCGCGCGCGAGCTCCTGCAAAATCATCCCCTGCCCCAAATTATCATGGCCCCGCTCCGCAACTTCAAAGCCCTTTTGATAAAGCTCTGTAACCCAGTCCACATCGTTTTGCAAAGAATGAATCCGGGCCAGCAGGCCGAAGACGGCGCATTGCCCCGCAAAATCGCCGAGCTGTTCCTGGACTTGCAGGCATTCCTGTCCAACCCGGATCGCATCGGCATGGGGACCGTGGATCTCATGGGCGAAGGCCAGGGCACATAAAACCCGGCTCCGGCTTTGCTGATCTCCGGCCTGTTCAAATAGATCCCGGCTTTCCTGGAAAAGTTCAAAGGCGCGTGGGTAGTTTTCATAGGTCAGACAAATCTGCGCCATAGAAAACAAGGTATTTCCTTGTTCCTGGAGATCGTGGCATTGTTTGGCTGAATCGAGGCTTTGTTGATAGATGCTGAGAGCGGAGTCCAGATCTCCGGTTTTGTTTTTTAACTCAACAGACATAAGAATCCCCCTCCATGTAATTTTATCGAGTGATGTGACATCAGGGGGAAAGCTTAACACAAACGGAGAAAACTGCAAGTTATCCGACTACGATAAACGTTAAAAATCACTAACGCATGATTTTTTGAGAGGGATTTCTAGCCAGGGAGGTTTACTCCGTTTTAAAATAAGTCCTATTCAATGAGATTGAGGTTATCCAAAAGTTCCCTCTAGTTACTCGAAATATGCTGTTAAGGTTTCTCTATTCTTGAAATTAATATAGAATATATTCAATCCATACAGTAAAGGTAATTACAAATGAAAAATAAAACCATGTTCAAAATGAGATTCTATCAAACCTACTATTTCTCGTCACTCGTCCAAAATATGTTAATACAATCCATGGAATTTCTACGTGAACGCGATGATTTCTACAATTCAAATTTATTCTCCGATTGTTTTTATCCTTTTAAAAAATTCTCAGCACTTCACAATTTTGCCTTTTTCGTAATAAATAATGAGCTTAGCGAAGAAACACTAGAAGTAAATCTCGAAAAACAACAACAATACTATCAAAAAATCCAATCTTTTAGTAAAGAACTTCAAGGTATAGACCCGAAACAACTACCGATTGATATTTCAATGAGGATTTACGGTATAAGTTGCGACGGTTTTGATAAATGGTTAATAGATATGGGAAAGGATTTTTTAAATGCAGATCAAGAGGACATTTACGACTATTTTACAGACTTACAGTTATCCTCAGACTATGATGTTTTGATAAAAAACATATCCAATGAAGTTTTCTTCATACTGTTTCAAAACAGAGGATTAATGAAAGTTTTCAATGAAACTATAGCGTCTGCAATTGAATACTCCTCTCTTCCAGAAGAAATACAAATGTACTTTGATGAATCATCAACAACGCTTAAACCAGTTCTATTACCTCAATGGGTTAAACAAGCAGTTTTCGATCGAGACCGCGGTGCTTGTGCACTTTGCCAAAAAGATTTATCGGGAACTTTGAATATTGATGAAAAAGAAATAGTGTATGATTATATTGTTCCATTGTCTCAAGGTGGGCTAAATGATGTAAGTAATATCCAAGTGCTTTGCAAAATATGTAACGCGGAGAAATCAGAAAAATCTCTAACTTCAGATTATTACAAATTTTGGTATCCTATATCAGAAGATGATTTTAAATAAAAATATTTTTAGTATTAATATTTAAAAAATCACATTACTACACAAAAAACATCTTCCCTTTAAAACCTTCTTCCCTGTTGCCTTTTCATTAACAAACTACTGAAAAGGCAACAGGGGGATAAAAACAATTATGGAATTCAACTAACAAACTATATCACTCACTCTCAACCTTACTTACCGGCAATTCTTGGTAAGAAATTTTCCAAAGCAACTTCCAATTCCTCCCGATTCTTTATTTGGCATTGCCAAACGACCAAACATCCCCATCCCATAGATTGGAGAGACTCCATAACCTTAGCATCCCGATCACGGTTCTTATTGATTTTTACTTCCCAAAATTCTCTGTTAGTTTCCGGCAAATGAGCCCGACGACAACCTTCATGACCATGCCAAAAACACCCATGCACAAAAACAACTTTATGATATTTCGGTAAAACTATATCAGGAGTACCCGGCAAATCCTTACGGTGAAGGCGAAAACGATACCCCATTTTATGTAACAATCTCCGCACTATAATCTCCGGTTTGGTGTCTTTCTGACCAATCCGGCTCATAATATCGGAGCGCTTCTTTTCTGAGAAAACATCGGTCATGGAACAGTTAAACTCTCTAAATGTTTCTTTATAAATTCAGCAACATATTTCACAAAACGGGGCGGCACCGCCTCCCCAATCATAGAAGCAACAGCACCACGTCCGAACTCCTCAACCGGGAATTTATAATCTGGGGGGAAAGTTTGCAGCAAAGCTGCTTCTCGCAAAGTTATTTCCCGATCTTGTACGGGATGAAGATACCTTCCTTTAGATGGATTAAAGCTGAACCGTGTAATTGTTGGCGCAGGTTTTTTCCAAGCCATCCGCCCGTAAATATCTTTATATCCATCGATTCTTTTATGGCAAGGCAGTTGAGCATCTTCCCCTAAATCTTTACGACTCCCACCATCTTTAGGAATCTTTTTTATTCTTTCAAGAACGGCTGGCGAATGAGTACCTACCAATTGATGAAGGATATCATCACTTTCAGAAGGTTTAAGGAGTTGTCCTATCGCCGATTCAACATCCATTTTCAAGTGTGGATTATCAGGAATTGCAAGTGAACCTAACCTGGAACCGACAACAATAAGTCGCTTTCTTCGTTGAGGTACTCCAAAATCTGCAAAATTAAGAATCTTCCAGTCAACATTATATCCCTTACTTTGAAGTCTTTCCAACATCTTTGAAAAACGTTCATCTGAAGTTAAACCAGGAACATTTTCAAAAAATATTGTCTTCGGCAAAAGTTCTTCGACAAGTCGAACAAATTCTATAACTAAATCATTTCGATCATCATTTACAGCGGTAGAACGATTTCGAGTCCGAAGTCTGGAAAAACCTTGACAGGGTGAACACCCTGCCAATAAATCCAGATTTCTATCTCCTAATTTTAATTCTCTCCTAATCTCTTCTCCCGTTAATTGCTGAACATTTCCAAACACGACTGCTTCAGGATGATTAGTTTTGTAGGCTACCACTGCCGCCTTATCAATTTCCACCCCAGCCATTACATTAAACCCGGCCTGTTCTAAACCGGTTGTCATTCCGCCGCACCCACTGAATACATCGACAGCGATGGGGACTACCATTGAATCAAAAAATACCTTTCATTCATTTTTTATCAAACAGAACCTTTAGTCTATCTTGTTCAATCTCAGGTATATTTGGAACACCCATCCGGAACATATGATTCGCAATTTGGGTCAAGATTCCTGAGAGAAAAGGCTCTGAAATCCTACATTTTCTTCGAAGATTGAAATCACACATTTCAAAATCATCATAAGTAACAGGAAGTTTGTGCCAATATTTATCACCCATATTAAACCCAGGATCCACTCTTTTCTTCTCTCTTTCTCTCTCGTGATATATCCTTTCTCCATTAAGCATTATGCTACTAATCTCGTAAATTGACATAAAATAATCAGAAATTTCATTTATAGGAAGAGAGGGTAAAATTATTTTTGATTTTTCTGATGTGATAGATTCCAAGCTTGGGGCCGATTTTCCAAAAAGTGAAAATTGAGTACCACAGTTACTAATAATAGGACGTAGCTTGATAATAGTAAGAATTCCCCCAGTACTTTTCCAAAAACGAGCTAAATCACAAGGAGGCGTTAATATCATATAAAGATCCGGTTGCTCAAAATTTCCCTTTCTTAATTCCACAATATCTCCAGTTCTTACTATTTTATCTGTTGGTTGCTCATAAAGTCTAAATGCAAAAAATTCACGTATAATATTTTTCGTGGATTCATCTTTGTATTTCTTGTTCTCATCATAGTTCTCCCAACATTGCTGAATAACGTCTTGCAACCATCCATCATATTGCAATCTTTCTCTTACATTAGTTGCTATTAATTCAACCATTTCTTCCACAAAACCTACGGCTTTTTCTTGTGGAATACCTTTCTCTTCTACATAAACAGAAACAGCTTCAACTAAAGAGGCTGATGATTTCACTGCTTCCGAGATCTTTTCTGAAACTAATTCTACTATTTCCCCGTCATCCTGATCTCTTTGATCTTTCATCAAAAATTTCAGCGCCAAATCTAATGGTAAATCGTCGATTTTCACCAATACTCTTTCTACTGCATCCCCAACTGATTTACGAACTCGATTAGCCAATCGGGCAGATAAACTAGTTTTTAATTTTTCATTCATAATACGAATCAAAAGATCGGCGTTTGTATTACCTTTATTGCACGCCGCCTCTAAACGAGAATTAGTATTACATCTTAAAGGCTGCAGAACTGCTTCCACCACCTCCGGATCTCTCGCGGTATAAACTAATATAACAGTCGGGCAAAGCTTCATAAGTTGTTTGATTAATTCGTCTGAACGTTGATTGCCAATATTTTTATATTCCCAATCAAAAATTATTAAATCAGGGGTCCCCCTACCATTTATCATATAGTTTATTGCTGCAATAGGTTGAGGAAATGCAAGAATAGAGCCTGTAACATCAACTAATTGCTCACACACATGTTGTAAAGCATGATCTCCCCATTTTACATGATCCATTAAAAGCATTCTTAAAGTGCCACGATCTACAGGACGTTCTCCTGTTAACATCAACTCATCCCTTGGAGTTATCTGAGTTAAAGGAATTTCATCATCAATAATCCAAATAGTGCAATTTCCAAGTTGATTTTCTACAGGCATGTTTTCCATAATGATTATCTCCCGCTCGAAGCTTCATCAATCTCAGGGAAAGTAAGTGTGAAATGAGCTCCCTCAAACCCTGGGATTTTATACTTACTGCCAGTTTCATTAATCCTACCTTTCATTTGCTGTATATAATATTTGCAAATATATAGACCCAAACCAGAAGGAGGATTTTTCAAACTGTAAAAAAGTTCAAATAGGTGAGGTCGCATTTTTTCTGCTATTCCTGGTCCATTATCAGCAACAACAACTTGCCGCTTTAAAGGATCAATTTGTACAGTGATCCTCCTGTTCAACTCCCTGCCTCGAAGCCAATAAGTAGCATTATCAAATAAATTAGCGAAAACTTGAGTACACGCAGCGTAAGACCCATAAACCTCAAAATCATTGTCCGAAGATATTGTAAAGCTTACATTCGTATCTTTCCATGTCAGTAAAAAACCGCCTTTTGCACTCGATACACTATCTCTAATTTTAAATCGATTCCAGGGGTCTAATCTTGTTACTCTCAAAGGAGCCAACCGCTTAGCTTCTATAGATAAAGCTTTGGTAATTTCAGTTATATTTTGAGTTTGGGCATGCAATCCAGGATCTATAGTCAAAAGCCTTTTCGATAATTCATTTATATCTGCCAGTAAATTAGATGCTATCTTTTCTATTTCATGAACAGAAATCGCAATAGCAATCCCGTACCCGGCAGCTTCTACCAATGCATCAGATTGAAATCTCAAATCCCTTATTTCTTGTAAGGATTTCTTGGGAAATTCACCCATTTCATTAATTAGTTTCCTATCAACCTCAAATCCTGGAATATTTCTCAGCCCCAATAAGTCATTATCAAAATCATACTTTTCGCTAATTACTTTAAAACAAGCTGAAATAAAATCACCTTGTTTTATTGATTGAGATTCACTTAACCCCTCTCCTTTAGTTAATAATTTATATTTATCTCGCACTTCTTGCACACGAAATTCTAAATGAATTATAATTGCTCGGACCAACTCGGCTAAATCTCTAAAAGCTTGTGTATCTAATAATCCTTCCCGATTAGTGCGATCAATTAAATTCAGAGTTTCTTCTTGTAATAAATCTACACTTCCAGACATTTGATAATAAGAAATTCTTTCGCCTTTTCCAATATGACGCGTTGATAAATTCAACCAGTCATTCTTGGAAGCATATTGAGCCGGTAATATACTAAGACCATCACGAAAAACACCTACCCCACCAAATTCATTTAAAGTTTTAGTAAAAGAAGCATACTCAATAGACAACCAATCTCGATTTCGATACCAAAATTTTATTTCCAGTATAAAAGCCCCACATTGAGGAATTCTAAAGTTCTGATCCTCGTTACCACACCAATACAGTTTATTTTCTTTTGAATAACCCCGTCTTAAATCTACATCTTCAACCTCAATATTTGGATTTATTGGCACACTTAAATTTTCCGGTGGATTGAGTCTAGTTTCAATAGAAGCACGTCCATATTTATCAACAATTGCTATACATTCCAAATGAGCTGGAACTGAAGATAAAGGATTTTCAAATTGCTCATTAAGCTGAGGACAATGAAAAACTACTTGAAAACCTGAAACCGCCCGCCTTTTATTTGGAGAACATAAAAGCGCAATAGCATTTCCTATTTCACGTAAGGTATTCTCAGTCCACTTATAACCTAAACGTCCCCCATAAATTCGTAGCATGGTACCGGAATTAGAATAACCATAGTCTTTTTGAGGAAAACGTCGAATAAGATTCAGTTTTATTTCTGACAAATCCAAAGGATTATCATCTTTAGGAACGAATTCATCCCAGTTTATTTTCAACAACCACTCAAAAGGTTCATCTGCGCTTTTGGTTTGAAGTACCATAAAGGTTCCTAAACGATGTGCAGCAAATCGTCCTACTCCTTTTTCACCCAACGGTAAACGACCGCCATTTTGAAATTTAAGAACAGAAACCAGTCTTTCATATTCTTCTCTGGTACCTCGGGAATCAGCCTCAGCCATTTCCTTCTTTAAACGTTCTTTTACCGAAGTTTTAATACGTGTCGCTGGTCTTAGCCACCCCTCATACAACCTTTTTTCATTCATACCAATCCCATTATCTATAATAGTGATAATCGGTCCTGGTAAATCAGCTATTTCTTCACCCGACAAAGGTGCATCGGGCAACCCAGGAACCTTTTCTATCCAGACATGACATTCCGTAGCATTTGCATCATAGGAATTTTTTATGAGTTCCAAAATGCCCACCTTTTCAGATCCGATAAGTTGCTCTCCAAGGATCTGAATAAGATGAACATCCGGAGTAAAATTTACAAAATACTCTTTTATTTCCCCATTATCTTCTAGGTTAGAGCTCATAAATCCTCCATCGAGAAAAATAAAGTTAACAAATCAGCATAAATAATCGCACTGAGTCCAAGCAATTAAAAACTTATTTCCTCCTCAACTCCGCCATCACCGCCCCAATCTCCTTCCTCTTTGCCGCGATCGGATCCAACAATTCTTCCAGCGTTCGGGGATTTTCTTTATCTTTGCTGCTTTGTAAGTCAAGTCCTTTACGATCCAGGCAATAAGGGGACTTTCGTTACCCCCAGAAATTCTCCCCCAAATGCATCTTTAAAATGCCGTGCTCCGCACCAAATCTTCCGCGCTTCAGCAGGACCCAGGTCTCCCAACATCGTGATCAGTTTCTGTTCCCGGATCAAGTAGAGATTGTCTTAGGATTCCCCGTGTTCATCCTAGACTTCAAACACCATGGCCCAATCTGGATTTTAACTGCCTGATGTGAAGTGAGCATCGTAAACCTATCTATTACTTTTCTCCTAAGCCGGCATCTCGAAGTGAACATTCTCCAATCTTGTTAATCTCCTTTCCTTCTTCTAAAAACCACAAATCTTGATTTCTATGCACAGAAGGACGATCAAAACAAGCAACAACATTATCAACAAAATAGCCGGGGGCCAAATTCTTCAGGCAATAAGAATGCCACCTTTGATAAGGTGCTTTTTTCTCTTCCAAATTTCTCGGTGATACAGGTGGCGTATTCCAAAATCTGACAAAATAATCTGGACCAATAGATGCAAAATTTACTATTTTACCAATACTGCCCTCTGTATTCACCCGAAAATCAGCAACAAAATCCTTAGTAGGGTTTAGATCTGATTCATAAGAAAACAAAGCCGCAAAAATATCATGTCCATATCGACCAGGGAATCTTCTTATATCCGTTCTAATAAAACCTATATCATTTATAATGGAAGAAAGAGCATCTCGTAATTCATATGGATAATCAATTTTAGTTTTTACTTCGATAATTCCTTTAACCGCATCTGAAGTTATGCACAGGAAATCCCCATCCCGATAAAGCACAGGTTTAAATGTATCGTATAAAAGAACATCAATCTGTCCAGAACAATCATCAGTACCTACCACAAATCCGGTACCTACCCCAACATTTGTGGGTAAATATCTTCGCAATGCTACTCTCAATATAGATTCTTTAGCTGCACCATCTGAAGGCCAATGTTTATCGCCTATCAAATCCCGAACGCGATTCTTGAGTACACTGAACTCACCAGAAATAGATTCAAGTCTTGCTCTTGTATTCATGCCTTCCCCCTCAACTCCGCCAGCGCCGCCGCGATCTCCTGCCCCTTCGCCTCGATCAAATCCAGCAACTCCTCCGGCGTCCGGGGATTCTCCTCCGCCTTCACATTCGGATTCACCGCCTTGAGATCGTAATTCCGCGCCTTGATCTCCTCGATCGTGACGGTCCAGCTGCGCGCGCTGTCGGCCCGAGCAGGCAGGAGCTGCAAAAAGTCAGTAAAACGTTCCATGGTGAGCGGGGTCTTCTTCCCCACTTTGATATCCGAAAGATCGTAGTACCAGATCTTTTCGGTCTTCGATCCTTTGGTGAAGAAAAGGATATTCGCCTTGACCCCCGCCCCCGCATTGACAAAGGTCCCCGCCGGCAGGCTAACGATGGCCCACAGGTTGCACTCTTCCAGCAGCTTGCGCTTGGTCTGGACAAAGGCCGTCTCATTGGTGCGGAAAAGTACGCCCTCATCGAGCACGATCCCGCAGCGCCCGCCCTTCTGCAGGCTGTCGATGACGTGCTGCAAAAAAAGGATCTGCGTGGCGCTGGTTTTGTAGGCGAAGCGGATCTGGGCATCCTTGCCCTCTTTGCCCCCGAAGGGAGGATTGGTGAGGATCACATCGAAGGCGGCCGGGGCATCCAGGAAAAGCCCGCCGTAGACTTCCTGGCCGGTCAGGGTATTGCCGTGCCAGAGGTTGGGTTGATCGACGCCGTGGAGTACCAGGTTGGCCAGGGCGATGGGATAGATCATATGATCCTTCTCCCGCCCGTAGAAGGTGCGCTGCTTGAGCGTCTCCAGCTGGTCGGCGGTCGCGCCCTGGCCCAACTGGCCGTACATAAAGTCGTGGGCCTGGGCCAGAAAACCGCCGGTCCCGCATCCGGGATCGTAGACGCTCTCGCCGACCTGCGGGGCCAGCGCCTGGACCATGGCCCGGATTACTTCGCGGGGCGTGAAGAACTGCCCGCCGTCGTTGTTCTTGTCGCCCAGGCGGAGCAGCAGCCCCTCGTAAACCTGGGAGAGCGCAAAGACGTGGGTATCGTCAATGGCCGCCGCGCTGATGGCATGGACCCGATCCAACACATCGAGAAAGTTGCGCTCGGTATCCACCCGGCTCCGTTCGACGCCGGTGAGGATCTCGCTGATGACCTTCTGGCGGGCCGAAGCGTCGGGCCGATCGCGCAGCCCTTTGAGATAGGGTAATAATTCGCCGTTGACGAAGCTGAAGAAGGCTCCGGTGGCGCCGTTCTGCAGCTCGCGGCGCTTCCAGCCGATTGCCCCGGGATCGGCCGGTTGGGTCTCGTCAGGCATGGCCGCCCAATCGCTCCAGCGGTAAGGGGATTCCAGCGAGGGGATGAATTCCGCGCCCACGGCGGCGGCTTCCTCCGCCTCCTGGATCTCGCGCTCGTCGAGGATGCGCAGGAAAAGGACCCAGGTCAATTCGGGGATGTATTGCAAGGCGCTGGCACAGTTGGAGCGCCGCAGGATATCGCAGACTGCCCAAATCGCCCCATTGACCGCCTGCTGGGTGGTCAGTTTTTTTCCGTTGCCGTTATTTTTGATACCGCGTGGCATTTATAGTTCTCCGTTAAAAGCTCGCCGCAGGATGGCTGCAGGAAGCTGGTTGATAGTGTCAAGTTGAATTCTCAAAGAATCCGTTAATTTATCAATGCCTGAGATCAAATTTTCCATTTTATCCGCAATCAATCGCTGTTCTTGAATCGAAGGAATGCAAACTTCAAAAGACCGGGCAGTGGGCATATAAACAGTTTTATGAATAGCTCCACTAGAAACGGAACGGATATAATCTCTTGCTGCCAGAAAAAGATAAAGAAGGAACCGCGGATATAAATCAGGTCCACAGACCCAATTTACAAAATCCTGGCTCGTAGCCATTTCTTTACCCATAATTGTCACATACCCTACAGAAGCGGTTCGTGAAAGAGCCACTGTTTCTACTGGTAAAATCCGAGCCGATGAATTAGCAATACCTTGTTCATTGGTATATTCGGCGGTTTCATAGGCTATTTTACCGTCAAGAGATCGAATATCTGCCAGAGATAACCAGGGGATTGATCCTCCCCACCATTCAGAATGATTTCGGCTGGGAGTATGACCGCTTTCAAGGCGGGCCAGCTCAGTTAATTTTCGCCATTTCCAATTAACAGGAGCCTTATTTCGGTCTTTCGTAGCAGTCATAGGAACTATATGACAAAAGGCTTCTTGCAAGTAAGAAGTTTGCAATTTCCTTGCGGCTGCCAATTGGGCTTCGGCGGTTGTGCGAGCCCGATCCACCGAAGCAAGTTGACTCGAAAGTATAAAAACAAGATGCGTTTGTTCTTGTAAAGGCGGTAAAGGAATCAAAACCGCATAAGCATCTTCTCGATTCAAGCCAGGAATTGCGGTGGCCTTATTTTGTAAGCTTAGATCAACTTTCCTTAGACAATAAGCTAACCAAAAAAGGGATATCTCATTATTCTTAAGCTGAACGTAATAGGTGGTATCAATAGGCCAACAAGGACCTTGAGAAAAATGAACGGCTCCGACACTACCCTTTCTTCCGACAATGATTGTTGGTCCATTTGTTAAAGCCTGATCGTGATATCCTATACATCCATTTGAACCATAAACCGGTATGATTCCCTTTTCTCGGATGTGAGAAGGTAAACTTTGGCCGTACTCTAAATTGCACACTTCTCCCAGCCTCGCCCACCGCCAACCCGGCGGCAATGGTCGTTCGTCGTTGGTCATGATATCGTCTACGCTCCCTTGCAAATCAAATGGGCGCTATATTATATACTCTACGCCGCAAAGAGCCGTATTTTGGTCTCTTTCAACACATCCACCGGTTTACCCAAGACTCTGAGCGAGTCCAGCCCGCCCGCTTTCTGCACCTCCGGCGTCTGGAAAACTCGGGGATTCTCCAGCCCTTCCACCCCGGCGCGCGAGAACTGCATCGCCAGCGCCAGCAGCGTCGCCGTCGAGGCCGCCGGCAAGCCGTTCAACCAGCCCAGGTTCTTGTAAGAGAAGGCCGCCGCCCGTTCCTGGCGGCTTTTCGGCGCCAGCCCATAGGCCAGCTCGGCCAGCACATCGTAAAGGTCGCAGTTATCCAATTCTTCCAACTGCCGCACCAGCGCCGGCGCCCGCCCGCCGTCGGGCAAACGGGCCATCAACGCCCGCCGCTCCGCCGGATCCACCCACCGGGCGCGAAATTCTTCCAACGTCGCCGCCTCGGCCAGCACCCGCTCAGCCAGGCGCTGCTTATATTCCTCCACCGTCACCGGCAGGGCCTTGCCGTCCACATCCGTGAGGATGTAGCGCCCCGCGTCGCTTACATGCACCTCGATCCCTTCCACCTGGATCTGGCGTTCCTTCTCGCCGCCGTCCGGCCCGGCCTCATGGCGCTGAACCACAGCCTGGGTGTAGAAATCCTGCCCGAAAAGCCGCGTCGCATTGGTGTAATCATACAGCCGGAACATCAGCTTGCCCGACGCCGGATGCAGCCGCGTCCCTCGGCCCACCATCTGATAGAAGGCGATCGGGGAACGCACATATTTAAAGAAGACGATGTTGCGCACCCAGGGCACATCCACCCCGGTCGTCAACAAATCCACCGTCACCGCGATAAAATTCCGGCGCTCCGCCCCGCGCAGCTCGCTCAATTGCTCCGATCCGCCGGCCGCCGTACATTTGAACGCATAGGGATCCAACCGTTCCCGGCCCTGGGCGGCGCACCAATAGGCATACAGATTGTTCAACGCCTCGGCGACCAGATCGGCGTGGCTGTCGCGGACACAGAAAATGATCGTCTTCTGCTCCGGCCCCCCGCTGGCCAGCAGCCCGGTAAACAGGTCTTTCGCCATCGCCTCCACGCGATCCTTGAGCAGCAGCGTCGCTTCGAACTGCCCGGCGGCATAGTGCGCTTTGGCCTCGGCCAGCGTCAACGACTGGCCGGTGATCGGATCGAGTAACTGCTTGCCTTCCAGATCGGCCTGGTCCAATCCGGTCTCCCGTTCGGTCGCCGCTTTCTGGTCCAGGAAAATATCGCGCCGGACGATCTCGCAGGCGGCCAGGTAGCCGTCTTCGATCGCCTGCGCCATGGTGTACTCATAGACCGGATCGCCGAAATACTTCAAATTATCGGCGGTGATTTGCACATCGGCGGCGACTTCAGGGCTGGCCTCGGTCCGCTCCAACTGACGCGGCGTGGCGGTCAGGCCGATCTGCGCCGCATCCGCGTAACGGGTCAACACCTGCGACCACTGCCCCCAGGCGGAGCGGTGGCACTCGTCGATGACGATATGGCTGAAATAACCTTCGGGGTAATGCTGCGTCAGGAAATCCGCGCCGGCGGCTTCATTTTCTACGCCCAACGTCTGATAGGTGGCAATGTGGATCCGGGCATTCTTCGCCTGATTGATCCCATGGACCAGTTTCACCACGGCGGCGTCGGCGCCGAAGACATTTTGGAAGGCCAGCAGCGCCTGGCTGCGCAATTCCTCCCGATCGCAGACGAACAGGGCTCGCTTGAGCAGCCCCGCATCCGCAATCCGTTTGAGCAGATGGACGGCAATGAAAGTCTTGCCGGCGCCCGTGGCCAGCGAAAGTAGCGCCCGGCGCGGCTCGCCGTTGTGTTCACAGCGCGCCAGCTTTTCCAATACGGCCCGGATGGCGGCGTCCTGGTAATAACGGCGGGCCGCCTCTCCGCCCGAGTACCGGGTCAACAGAGGTTTCGCCGCCGGATCGGTCAACTGGAAGCCGACCCGCTGCTCATAGCGGGCCTGCAGCTCGGCCGGGGTGGGGAAATTCTCCAGGGGACGCGGAGTGCTGGTCACGCCGGTAAAGTGTCAAGCGACAACTAGAAATTAACATCCGCGACAACTAGAAGTTAACATGGGC
>CAZCTC010000014.1:0-145181 GCA_964501335.1 uncultured Anaerolineales bacterium
TAGATTTTTTCGTTCTGTTCACCCCTCCCCTGGGGGGCCCCTGAACGGTTACAAAAATTTAAAGTCTTAGATTAATGTTATATATGAAAAGAAATCAGAACCGCCCGCAGAAATACCTTGCAGGCGGTTTTCTTTGAGTTCATCTTCCTACAGAAATCGAAAGCCAGCTTTCGAGCACTTGCGGTAAAGCCTCCGGCCATAAGACGATCGTCTCCGCCCGGATTCCTGTCAGGTAGCGTCCGTTGAGTTTACGGCTGAAAAGTGAGCCCCTGTTTTTCAGCTTTGAGTTTAGCAGAAAATCATAGAATACTAGTTCTTCACCCCTAACAAGAAGTAATAAATAAATAAGGCTGTTATTACCAATATTCCAAAACCAATCAACAGAATTTTTATCAAATAAGGATATGTAGCCAATTCGTTTTTGTTCATCCAATACTGTTCTATTGCAAAGCCAAGGGATAAACCTACAAGGCCTCCTGCTAATCCAGAAATCCCCATAATTATCAAACGTGATATTAAGTTGACTCCTAAATATTCTGCGGAACTGGCGAATCCATAAGTCCCGAACATAACAGCACCAACAAAAGAAGATAGATAAAGAGCTCTAATGGTATTTTCTTGGCTAAAAAACCGTTGTTTGGCTTTTGAAATGGCGTTACATTCTTGGATTGAAGCTGGACGGATTTGTTCATTTTGTCGCATAAAGGCAGTATAAATACTGTAAACCTTACCATCTTTGGTAATTAACTCTCTGGTAATTTCGTGTAAATGGGGGGAAGGCGGAATGATAAGTATTAATAATTGGTATCCATCAATATCACAAGTTTGTACTTCTATATCCTCTAATCGGGGAGAACAGGCTGGATTGATAATATCCAAAATTTTAGTGCTGGTGGGAATATTCCCTGTGATACCATACAATTTCCGAGGGCTATCGGCCTTTAATTCATCATCAACGCCAAAAATTAAATAGCCTGGTTGCCCAGCAGTCAAAACATTACCATTGGCCATAGCCAAGACATCCCGGATAAATTCATCACGAGCACGCTTTTTTACCTCATCGTTTTTATGGTAAATATCCAGACTTTTCTTAAAGTCCAATCCCGATCCTTCAGGTTGTGCCAACAAAAATCTGATTTCAGCATCGCTTAACGACATAATATTTAAACTTCCATTAATGAGATTGTACTGGTTTCCTGTTACTCGAATTGATAGTAATAGTTTTACAAGTGGAGTCTGTTATTGTCAATCTATTTAAAATATTTTTAGGCTTTACGTTAAAATCAAGCTATTGGCATTTATGGAGCCGGATTTTTAGCAAATTAAGTTCTATTTTCTTGGGGCTCTCGGAAAAGCAGAAAATCGCATATTGGAATTTGCAAAAAATCTTAAAACACTCACAATATAGACAAGCAATGACATGGAGTGACTTTCCCCTTCCCCCCGATCTGCATCATTTGCCATCCTATGAAAACCATAGCTGTGAAAGAAGATCAAAGGAGATTCTGATGAAAACCAAGCAAATCCTGGGGCTCGGAACAATCATTGTTCTTGTCGCTATTATTGGAATGGTAGCTGTTTATAACATTCCCGTTTCTTTTGCGGCGCGCCAGCGGACAACACCCACGCCAATGTATTTGGCGACACCAACAATTGCTTTGCCTTCTATGCCTCAAGCTACTATCTCCAGTGAGGCAACTGAAACCGGATCTATTAATTCTTCGAGTCAAGAGATTCCAGATTGCTCTTTTGCTGCACAAGCTCCTCCTGTTTCAAATACTCTTTCTCTCGATGCTTTTATATTTTCTGAACCTCGGATTGTGGTAACAAGCGAAACGCAGATTGGATTATTGGAATGGATATCTGAAGCGCAAAGTTTCTTACTTATTGGTCATCCTGTTGCTGATTCACCCAAGGAAGTGGTGGAAACATTCAATATACGAACGGGTGAAAGAAAACGCTATGTAGAGGCCCAATTTGCGGGGCATGAGCCCATATGGTCATCCATAAACCGGGGAGTCGTTTTTATTGAATATTTGCAAGATGGGCGATTGGCTTTAAAACTTAGTTTCGGATTAGAAAAACCTATGGTTGATCTGGCTCTGGGTATCCCACGGGCTACTTTTGCTGTAGATCCTAACCACAAACAAATGGTAATGTTACCCAATGTTACGGCTCAACAAGCACAGATGTCAATTTTATCCTTGGAGGGGATAGAAAAATCTCCTTCTCATTTAGAATATCTGAACCTGGGGTTAACGGGAAAGTACGGTTTATCTTTATCCCCTGACGGAACCCGCGCTGCTATTTATGGAAAAACGGGTTTTTATCTTTGGGATAGAACAAGAAACAATTTATGCCAGCTGGATCTCGGGAGTGTTGGTCAAGAAAAACGTTGGGGGGGAAAAGTTGAATGGGATTCAACAGGAAAATTTATTGTATTAATTACGGCCTATAACGGACAAGATGGGGTTGTACAAGATACGGAATTGACCCTAATCGATTTAACAACGGGACAACAACATATATTGGACTTTGGTCAAGAAGTCTTCTATGCTTATTGGATTCCCCAAACTTACAATTTGATAATTCTTGCTTATGACGCGGCTGCCCCATCAAGTGGTTTGAAGGATATTTATTTATTAAATCCACTTACTATGGAGTATAAGAATATTTCCCCTGATGATAGTTTTTTTGCAGATCGTTTAGTTTTTGAATGGACGGTCAATAAAAAAGCAATTTTTGTCCCTTGCGGTCAAGCAGTTGATCTCGGTGCTGATTATGATGAATGGCGTATTTGTGAAATTACAGCCGAGGTTAAACAATGAGACCCTTTATCAGGATTTTAGGAATTCTTTGTTGTTTCTCAATCCTTCTTTTATGGGTATTTGTAACCAATATGGTTTTTGCCAACCCGTCATCAACTAGAATAATTGCTCCAACAGCAACTTCAACTTGGTATCCTCAAGCTATGATTAATAGTGGAGAATTAAGGATGCGTAGATTGGATGACCATGGAATAGCCCTTCCTGATAATTGTGTACCAGGAGATACTCACTATGGATGTACAGCTTTTTGTGATGATTTTGGAAGTACTTCTATGCCCTGTCCTGATTCAGTAGTTCCCTATCCTTATAACAGTGCCTGGCCTTCGGTTTCTTATCAAGATGATTATTTATTGGATGTTGTTGCACAAGAAGTGAGCCCCGGGTTGTTCGATGTGGTTGCAATGCAAGCACAAGCAATAGCCGCCCGTTCCTATACTTATTATCATACGGGAAATAAACTTACAGTAAATAATTCAGTTTCTTATCATGTATTTATTCCCTACAAATTTGAATATTTCGGACAATTTCCAAACAATCCGCTTTTACCTTGTGAAAATTCAGGGAATCTCAGTGAGAATCAAAGAAAAATTTGTGAGGCTGTGAGGCCAAATTATTACTTATCCTGGGATGACCCAATTGACAACAATACATTTTTGCCTGCTCGTGCGGACTACGTGGCAGACATGCTTGATCGTACTACATCGAGTGGGGATAAACAATATTTGATTGGGGTTGAGGATCCGATCAGTAACAATAACCCTACTTGTAGTGCAACCAATGCTTCAGTGAATACCTATGGCATGAGCCAAAATGGTGCGCAACGCTGGATTACTGGTAATCAATGTGGGGCAACGAGTAATGGAGACTTGCCCTGGAGTGTACGTTGGACCCGTCCCGAACAAATTCTTTTCCATTATTACACCGATGTCAACATTCGTGATTACAATAAAAGAATTGTGACAGCGCTTTCCCCAGCCAATCGTTGGAATCCTTTAAAATTTGCTGGTTTTTTGGATCAAAATAACCTGATTTTGGTTCGCGGCACATCCGCTCCTGCAATTGTATGGGTGCAGAATACCGGATTAAGCAACTGGTCTTGCGCTTCAGGTGTTACGGGTTATCGATTGCAATACCGATGGGCTCGCCCTGGTCAAGGTCCGGTAGATGGCAATCAAGGAGTAATCAACTGCGGTTTGGCTCAAGGCCAGACAACCTGGACAAATGTTAATGTGGAAAATATTCCGAATTGGGGATATGGCGATTATACTTTGCAGTTGGATATGATAAAAATGACGAGCGCTGGTGAAGAGCGTTTTAGCCCTGCGTGGGCAACTTATGATAGAAATGTTTATGTTCCCCCTACATCTTTAGCTGGTGGATATACTTTACCCGCGCCTGGAGCTGAAGTGAATTACAGTGTAGGGTTTGTAGCCCAAGCTGGAGGTGATGGTAACAGCGCTGGAGTCAATCATGTATGGTTTCGTGCTGATATTGGGGGGATCGGATGGAAGACCGTTGCAGAAGATGGAACAGACTGCCCCGTCGGCCAATATTGTACTTATAACAAACCTTGGAGTTTAAATGGTATTCGCAATGGAACCGTTATTACCTTAGGCTTTGATATCGAAGACGGTGCAGGAAACCGTTTTTATACACCTCAAGGGACACGACAAATTGTAATCCATGATGATCCGCCTAGTATTAGTTTTATTGCGGCAAATGGAAACCCCGCCCCACAGATTTGGAGCAACCAACAGCAATGGACCTTTACCGGAACGGCGAACGATCCGGAAAACCATTTGGGACTGATTGAATTGGGTTGTAATGGGGATGATTGTGGAGCAATGCATAGTCAAACCGATGGGAACTCTTGGATACGAGTTCAAAACAACCTGGCCGGGCAGGTCGATATTTTCTTTGCTGTTCAGGACCCAGCATTGAATCGCGCGGAAAGCCGGCATTTAGATCTGCGGATCGACCTGGCCACACCTTCAACAACGGTAAGGTTGAACAATGCTCTTCCTGCTTCCTGGTATAGTGGAACGGTAGCCGTTGGATTGAATGCAGTAGACAATGGTACGGGACGGGCCACCAGCGGGATAAGCAATCTTACCTATAGTATGGATGCCCAACCTTCCCAGACGGTTTATACCGATCATATGGCGCTTTCTGCGAGTGGCGAAGGGCCGCATTCAATTCAGGCTTATGCTATGGACCAAGTTGGTAATCAGGAAGGTCCCAAAACTTTTAATTTTAATATTGATGACACCCGACCGGTGGTTCGGGCGATGTCGGTAATTACGGATGGACAGGGAAAAGGTGATTGCCCGTTTATTACCGGGACCGTGTGGTTGACGCTGGAGGCGACGGATTCAGGAAGTGGAGTTCAAGCTCTGAGATTGAGCAATGACGGCACAAACTGGTCCGAATGGCAACCTTATCTTTCTCGTATTCTTTGGACACTTCCCAGCACCAGCACTGTCAATCAGGTTTATGTCCAGGCCAGGGATAGAGTAGGTTGGGTATCAGAAACATATTCTCAATCTTTGCAGTGGGTTCCGAGTAATATTTGGTGTCGTTACCTTCCAGCTATTTTCCGTCAACGATAACCGGTATGGGCTAAAAATGGAGGGGACCGCCCGCAGACATACTTTGCGGGCGGTTCTCCTTGAATTCATCCTCATACAGAAATCGAAAGCCGGCCTTCCGGCACTTGCGGCAAAGTCTCCGGCCATAAGACAATGGTCTCTGCCCGAATCCCTGTCAGATAGCGCCCATGGAGCTTACGGCTGAAAAGCGAGCCCATGACCAGGATCCGATTCCCCGATTCCAGGAGCAATCCCTCTTTGAGAATGGCTTCGACGTAAAACGAGGTACAGTCATTCTTCAGCATGAATACCAGCTTGGGAGTTGACGAAGAATCGGTATAGTGTCGAATTTCCCCCAGAATCACCCCTGAAAGACAGACTTGATTGTATCCGTTCATAACGAACTCCTTTTCATCCATTTTCAGAATGCGCCAATGTGGATAGCAAAGGATTCCGCCGCACATCGGCCACGGTGGCCACGACGGCCGTCACTAAGGTCCGATCACAAAGGCGAGAACGCAACCGCGCTGGGAGTTTTTCCAGCGGCAAATTGGTAGCGATCGCGGTGGGCAGTTCCCAGTTGTAACGATGATTGAGCAGTTGGAACAGCTTCTCTTCTGCCCAGTCGGTAGCGGATTCCGCTCCCAGGTCATCCAGCAGCAAAAGCGGCGTCATTTTCAGGGTATCGAACCGCTGAGCATAGGAATCGTCGCCGTAACCATTGCGGAGTTCATCCAAGAGATCCGGCGCAGTCAAAAAATGACAGGCACAGGAAGCCGCGTGAGCGATCGCGGCCAGCAGATGGGTTTTTCCAGTTCCGACGGCCCCGGCCAGCAATAACCACCCCCGAGGTTGCGCCGCAAAGGCCTTCGCAGCGGTGTGCGCCAGGCGATTGGAGCCACGCCCTTGAGGAGTTGGTGCTTCGTCGAGGACCACAAAGGTGGCAAAAGTTTGCTTCTGTAACCGTGGCGGCAGTTCGATTTCCCGCACAGTCGGATTGCAAGTGCAGCGTACCAGCCGCCCGAAGTCCGGTTCCCCCGGTTGGGCCGTACCACTGGCCCGAATCCAGCCCAATCCACCACAAGTAAGACATGTATTCATGGTTGTGTCTCTCCGTAAGATTTCAGATAATCCTCATTCGAGTATTGATCCAGGTTGACGCCGCAGCCCCGATCGCCTTTGGAGGATCGAGAAGCTGAGGGACGTTCTTTCGGTTCGCGGCGTTGATTTTCCAGACTGACTCGTAGATAAGCCAGCGGATCGCGGGCCTCGTTCGGGATTCGTCCGGCTACGGCAAAGGCGGTTTCCAGGACCGCTTCGGCGGTGAACTGTTTACACAGCTCGCCGACGCGGGCATGGTCCGTTTTATCCGGTTTGCGCCGCGGCAATCCCGCATCGTCATAGCCCAAGCCTAACAAACGGCCCACAAATTGGGCGACGATCGTGATTTGAGCCGATGCTCGTCGCACACGATGTAAATCAGCCAGGGCGCGCTGTTTTAATTGGGGCAAAGGCAGGTCCAGATCCACCGATCGCAGGCCATTTCCCTGAAGCGATTTCTCTTCTGCTGGTTCACAGAACTCAGCAGGGGAAACCGCGGCGATTTCGGAGACGCCAGGCAGACTTTGCGCAGCGTCGTTCAGCCGATCGGAACGCCGCGAACGGGCGGCGGACTCCGGGGCCTGAGAAATCGCCGGGACGCCGGCGTCGGCGGAGCCAGAGACGTTAGTCTCTGTTACTGGTAAGTTAACTGAAAGTCCCGCCCCAATATTGGGTTTTACGCCCCGTAAAACCCAATTTCTGCATTTACGCTCGTCACAAACGGGGGCGTAAATGCAAATATTGGGTTTTACGCCCGGAGCGTAAATGCAGATATTTGCATTTACGCTTTCGATTTCGGCGTCGTTTTGAACGGCGCACAAGGCCTGGTCCTGGGGTAACAACGGATCATCCAGAGCCACTTCGAGGATATAGCCGGTGCGCAGCGTCTTGCCGGCCTGGGGATCATAAGCTGAAGCATAGCGCAGGCGCGGGATAAAAGCGCGCAGCGCCGCTACTTGGTTGGCTACATAGGTCTTGTACCCTTTTTCTTCCGGGCTTTGCAGCCGGCGCCAGGGTTTGTCGTCTTCCAGCGGCTCGCTTTGCAGCAGGGCCAATACCTGACGGGCGGTCATCCCCGTCATTTCGGAGAGCCGGGCGGCGGTGATTTCGATGCGCTGCATCGGAGAGTCCTTGGGAGCGGTTTGGGCGATGAGGTAGCGCAAGGTTTCTACCAGAGCGGCCCGCTCCGGGCCCAGCCGGGGGCGCCAATGCAGGAAGAAGTATTCGGTGCAGACGACCACGCGATCCGGGCGCAGGACGGCATTGACCCGCTGATGAAACACAGGTTGAGCCCGCAGGTTCCGAGTAGCCGGCGTGGCCTCAGGCATAAGAAGCCACCTCCAGCCGGACCGCGCCGACAAAATCCTGTTCCCGCGGGCGGAAGATGGCATGCACCATCCCGGTGGGCCCATGGCGATGCTTGGCCACGATCAACTCGGTCAGGTTGGTGGGTTGATCCTCCCCGTAGAGTCCCGGCCGGTGCAGGAAGATTACATGATCGGCGTCCTGTTCCTGCGAACCGCCTTCGCGTAAATCGGAAAGCGTGGGGCGTTTGTCCTGCCGTTGTTCGACGCCGCGATTCAACTGAGCGGCAGCCATCACCGGGACGCCCACTTCCCGGCCCAGGGCTTTGAGACCGGCGGTAATCAGGCCGATCTCTTCCGTGCGATTTCGGGAAGTCATGCCGGGTCGCACCAGCTGCAGATAATCGACGATGATGAGATCTACGCCTTCGCGTAAGGCCTGGGTAGTGACGACGGATCTTAAGTGAGAAAGTGGGACCGCGGCGGTATCGTCAATCCAGATGGGCAATTCGGTGAGTCGGGTAAGCCCATGGGACAAGCCCGGCCATTCGGCGGGTTCCAAGGGGCCGGAGCGTAACCGGGCGCTATCGACGCCGGCCGGACCGGCTACCAGGCGGCGGATCAACTGCCCGCTACCCATTTCCAGGCTGAAGATCATTACCTTCTTACCGTTTCGGGCGGCATTTTGCGCGGCGGTCAGGAGGAAGGTAGTTTTGCCGACGCCAGGCCGGGCGGCGACGATGGTGAGATCGCCTGGGAAGAAGCCGCCGATCATCCGATCCAGATCGGCCAGGCCGGTATAAACAGCCGGCGGGGTATGTCCCTCCAGGATGGCTTGTAGCTCACTTTGGACTGTCGGGACCAACTCGGCCAGGGAATGGACCGCGCCGCCGGTGCCGAAGCGCCGGGTAACTTCGGTCACCAGACTGCCGACTTGATCGAAGAGAGACTCAGGAGGCAGGTCATCCTGCTGGGCCAGTTGCACCAGGCGGCTGGCCAGCGGCAACAAGGCGCGGCGGGCGGCATAGTGATGCACGATGCGCGCATAATGTTCGGCATTGATAGCGGTGGGAGTAGCATTGATGAGGGAAACCAGATAGCCGATGCGGTTAATTCCCGGCAGGGGATCGGTGCGTTCCAGCTGCTCCGCCGTGGAAAGCAGCGGTAAGGTCTCCAATCCCCCGGTGCGCTCCAACTCGTTGGCCACCAGCAGCAAGTCAATTCCCCCCTGCCGGGCGCAGGTTTGCAGAGCCCGCCAGACATGTTGATGGCCTAAAAAGTAAAATTCTTCCGCCGAAAAGCGCTCCAACAGCGCCGGTGCCTGTGTGGGATCAATGAAGATGGAGCCGATCAAAGCCTGCTCGGCACTTTCAGAATAGAGTTTGTCAAAATCCACCATCGCTTTCCCTCCCATTGGAATCCAGAGGATTCTATTTTTGGATTAACGGCGGGTCCAGGCTGGCAGATAGTCGGGCAACAAAGGCAACTGCCCGGCCTGGATCGTCCCGGTTTGCTGGATGGCCAGGTGACAACGTTGGCAAAGGGCCACCAGGTTATGCCGGGCATTGTTCTGCGGATGGCCGTCGATGTGATGGACGGTCAGGGTGTAACCGGCTTCCGGCTCATGAGGATGGCCGCAGTGCTCACAGCGCCAGCCGGCTTCGGTCTTGACCCGGATCGCCACTTCATTCCAGTCCGGGGTATAGCCTTGAGCTACCCCGCGCGGCCGCCGACGATCGTACTCGCTCCAGGCGCGGACGGCGCGCCAGATCCGGGGGCGGCTATAGTAGCGACGAAAATCGCGGACCTGCTGGAGATCCCAGCCGGGCGCGACGTAATCGCCTGATTGCATCCAATCGAGGGGCCGGTAGGCCATGGGCCAGGGACAGGCCAGGGGATGCTCGCGGGAATTGATGAGCTGTTCGGCCCGTTCTACCGCTTCTTCCGGAGATTCGTGGTGATTGTAGAGCAGATAGACCCGGATCGTGGCCCAATCCACCCCGGCCTGGCGCAGATCCTGGAGCGCCCGTTCGACGGCGGGCCAGTCCTGAGCGTGATCGTAGGCAAAGCGCCAGTATTTGAGCTGCACGCCGCAGCGGTCCAACAGCCGGCGGAACGCCGGAGTATAGAGGCGGGCATCCAGCCCTTGATTGAAATCGACTTTGTGATAGCCCGCAGCAGCCAGGCGGCGCAGCACCCGCTCTTGATGGGCGAACGAGCAGGCCAGGAAATTGTTGTCCATGACCAGCGGGGCCGGTTGCCAGTCATCCAACTCTGTCAAAGGGCCTTCGATTTTCCACACCAAACAAAAGGCGCATTGCCAGGAGCAGCCGCGACTGGTCCAGGTGGTGAGGGGATGATCCAGATGGACCGCGGCGCAGGGATGCAATCCTTGCCAGGGGGCAATGCCGATCCGGGCCTGAATGGTAGCGGCGTTGAATTCGGCGGCGGGACCGCCCATTTCGACCGAAATTCCCAACGCCAGGGCGCGTTGGGCCAGATCGAGAGCGGCGGGCAGATCCCAGGAGAACAGGATCGAGAGATACAGCCGATCCACGGTTAACAGTTCCAGATCCTTGGGAAGATCGGCCGCCGGATATACCTGAGCTGTCATGCCTTGTTGTTGCAGCCAGGCCGCCAACCGCAGTGGCGCCGGATTGCCGGCGCGGGAGCCATTGACGATCAAGGCGTTCATGCTTCGTCCTCCTCTTCCAACAACATGCCCGATACCATGGAAGTGAGCAGATCTTCACTTTGAGCCGCCGATGGCGTTGCAGCCGGGACCGAAGCCCCCGCCATTCCTCCGCTGCGGGCCAGGGCGGAAAGCACCGCCGCTTCGAGCAGCAACCGGAACTCTGCCAGGAGATTGACGGATAATTGGTCCGTTAATCCTGGCACAAGAGCTTTCAAGAGGGTATCGGCCAGGCCCGGGACATCCAAAGTTAGGGATGCAGCAGCGGGGGCACTTCGAGCCGAAAGCTTTTGCCCCTGGTTCCGTCCCTGTCGCAACGTATCCTTGATTTCTTGCGATTTGTAGCCATGGGGCCGGCCTTTCAACTCCTCAATCCAGGCAATCAGATCCGCATCTTCGCGCGGATTGAAGCGGATTTCCAGGCGCAGGGATTCATTTCGGCGTACCATCGGTTTCCTCCGCGGCTTTCGACGAATACCGGCAATTGCCGGGAAGTGCCGGCAATTGCCGGCATTCTCCCGGTGTCATTTGAAGACCCCCAATGCCGCCCGGGCCAGGCCCAAAGCGTTGGCCATAACGGGAGTTTCCAATACCATGCCATGGGGGTATTGACGAGTTAAGGCTTCCCGTAAGGCTTCCGAACCGCCCCCGGTAAAGAGCAAGTGCCGAAACTGGCGGCCATTGTTCCAGCGATTGGATAAAAAGGTGAGGATTTCACCGGTGGTGGACGCCAGGGCAGTGCCGGCCAGCTTCGACAAATCGACCCGGCCTTCCGCGGTGGCCAGGGTAGGCTGATTTTGATGTAACAAGGCATCGGCTTCATGCAGAGAAAGAGAAATCCCGTATTGTTTGCGAACGACCAACGTGACATAATCCGCAGCCCGGCGCATGCCCACCGTGTCGCCGCTGGTAAATTTACTCGTGACCTGGCCGTTCTGGACGGCAAAGAGATCCAGGGTATTGAAACCGATATCACAGATGGCGGCGGGATCTTCCAGATCTTCCGCTGGGCGAGTGATTTGCCCCTGGTTGTTCCAGCCCCAGGCGAAGTAAGCGCCGGCGGGTTGGGCCAAAACCTGCACCTGTTCAATTTTCAGCCGGGTTTGAACGTTATCAACGTTAAAGGCGTGTTGATCGACCAACCAACTTCGCAAGGCGCGGCGGGTCTCTTTCGCCAACTCTTTGTTGGCCATCACTTCAACCGGTAGCCCCACCATCAGGTTAGCGCGATACTCTCCCGCGCCCAACAATTTTCCCAGGCCTGCGTAAAGCAAGGCACGTAACTCGAAACCGTCGCTCAGACGATTGAAATCCATTCGTTCGACCGGGCGGGCATATTCAGGAACATGTTCTCCTACCAGGTAAGAAATTCCGTTCCAGGCTACGGTCAGCGGTTTATCCCGTTTGCGTCGGGAATTCACTTCCAGCGAGAGCATCCCCAAATCGGTATCCCCGATTCCTACCACGGAAGGAATATGAATGCTTTTCGGTAATTGATTTTCAATGACCACCATCTTGATCCCGCCAAAACCGGGATCCACACCAATACGTAGCAAGGGTTGGTTTTCCATTCCTTTTGACTCCTGTTTGAGATTAAAAGACCCATTCGACGGTTTCATCCAAATCGGGTTCAGGGGGTCCCAGAGAATCCTCTTTCGGATCCAGAGGTTGCCGCACCACCCGGCGATACAATTCCACCCCTCCTCCCAAGAGAAGGATTCCCATCCCGACCAGGATCAGCCACAGGACCAGCGGGCTGGACAGGTTTACCGGGAAAACGGCTATCACCTGGCAAGAAGCCGGAATCGGCGCGGGTTGGAGCGTATCGGCCAAGCGATTCAAGGCGCGGGCGATTTCCGGGCCGCTGGCATTGCCGACGGCGGCCGCAAAGAAACAGCCGATCAAAACTACCGAACCGATCATCCCTGCTGTGCGCCGCATCCCTTTTGCTCCTTAGAAAATTTCCACATCGTTGTCGTCGTCGAAAGCCGGCAAGGCCTCGGGCCCATTCGTCCCCAATTCCATAGGATTGGGCAGGTAGACATTGAAGTTCCCCCGGTCGGGCGTCGGCGGGCGCTGGGGCGCGCGCATGGCCTGGACCGTGCGGATGCGTACATCGGCGGTTTGGGTAGCAGCCTGCATGACGACCCCCACCCCGGTTTGAATGCCTTCTCGATGGGCGCGGGCGGTGGCCTGCCCAGACAGGTAGCCGATTACCGGCCCGATCAAGGCGCAGACCGTGGCCACCCCGGCCCACCAGCGCAGGGCGGCAATATCCAGAGAAAAAAGCGCTCCGACCAATAACGCCGTGCTGGCCAAGAAGACAATTCCGCCGGCCCCCAGGATCAGCTTTAGCTTTCGATCGGGAATCGGTTCCGTAAAAGCCCCTTTTTTAACCATGCCAATCTCCTTTGGATTCGTTTTTCAGATGTGTCTGGCAACGTTAAGGTGTGTCTGTTTTGTGTCGGGGTGTCTGGTTGTTTCGGTGTACCCCTCAAATGAGCCAAAATGAGCGTTTTAGGGGTATAGATTTTTTGCCAGACACCCCGACACACCCTAATTCCCGTCTGTTAAGGCCGGCATGGAGTCCGGCATCACGGTATATCCCAGGGATTCTAGAGCTTCCAACTGCTCCCGGCCCAGATCCAATAACCGGCGGGCTCGTTCCACTCCCGGACGGGCATTCCCCGCATCGGTCAAGGCCGCCAGAAGTTTGCGCCGGCCCCAGTTCTGGGTAGCGGCAATCAGGCCATGGGCCAGTTCTTCCCCGGTGTAGGCCCAGCGCACTGTGGGTTCCTGGCCCAATTCCTCGGGCTTGCTCTCAGGCCAACTCTCAAATTGCGGGCGTTGGCGGGGCAAATGCTCCAGCTCGTGGTGATCGACCAGCAGGAGCTGGGCGCGATAGATCCGGCCGGGACCGATGGTATAGGCATCCCCTTTACCCATCAGCCGATCGGCGCGCGGAGAAGTATCGCCGATGGCGACTTCGCTGGCTTTGGCATCGGTCACTTTAAGGGCGATGCGGCCGACAAGGTTACGCTTGAGGGTATTGTCGTCGCCGAAGGCCTCATTGGTCGGATGCTGGGTGGCCAGGATGGCATGGATCCGGGCGGCGCGCCCTTGAGCAAGAATGCGCCGGGTCAATTCGCGGACCTGGGCGTCGCCGGTGAATTCCTGGAATTCGTCGAAGAAGAGGATCAGCCGGGGCAGGTGGGCGACGGTATCCAACGCTTCCTGTGTTCCTTGCGCCAACATCAGGTAGCGTTGTTGGAGTTCTGTGTTGATCCAGGCCAGAGCATTACGCGCCGCGTTGATATCGACCGCCACCGGGCCGATGGTGCCGGGCAGGGCCATCAAAGCCCCCAGGCCCGCGCCGTATTTACCGTCGATGAAAATCAGGCGGTTCTGGCGATCGCCGGCCAGTTGATAAGCGGCGCTGCGAATGGCGACGGTTTTTCCCGATCCGCTGGTGCCGGCAAAGAGCCAATGCGGGATCTGGTCGCTGAAGCCGGCGGTAATGGTGCGGCGGCGTTCGTCGATCCCGGCCAGCCAGCGGCCCTGGCCTTCGGGCCGGCAACCCACCGAATTCAGTCGGATCTCTGTTTCGGACCAGGATTCCGGCCAAGCGGCTTCAATGCGAACCGCCTTACCGGCCATGAAGATGGCCGGTTCACCGGGAAAGGGCCAGGCGATGAACTGCCGGGCCGCGGCGCCGTCATCGGCGGCGAGATAGCGCAGGGTCCGCCCGGCCCCCAACCCGGCATACAGATGCACCGCTCCGGCGCGCGGGCCGACCACGGTTTCCAGCTGGACCTGGAACGCTTTTCCGGCGACGCCCCGAGCCAGAGCCAGCTGCAGAGCTTGTGCCGTTTTTTGCAGGTAATCCCGCCGTTTATCTGAGCGTTGCTGTGGATTGGGCATGACTTTATCCCTCCATTTGAATCCGATCCGGCTCTTAAAAGTTAAATACATTCCAAACCCCAAATTACTCGGGCCGGGTTTGAGCGCCGGCATTTTCCAGATGGCGTAAAGCTATCAAGATACACCTTAATGCCATGGCCTGCCGGCGTAAAGTTTCAGTTTGGTCGAACTGTATCCCTTCAACTAAAGGACGGAGCATCCTTTCCGCCTGTTGTAATTCTTCGGCAGCACGATCCCGAGCACTTTTAGCGTGATTCGGCCATTCCCTGGGTTTGACCATCGTTCTCCCTATCTTCCTGAAAATTACGTAAGGCTTCTTGCGCCTTTCGACGCTTAACCACATGCCGCCACCACGATCCCACCACCATCCAAAAGCCGGAACAGGCGAAAGCCCCAAAATTTGTCGGCGCTTTTTCAGGATCAATGATTGCCAGGCCGATCAACGTGACGATAACTCCCAAAACGACCAGGATGGCAGTATAGCCCTCGTCATAACCTGAAGCTTGCAACCAATCGACAAAACGATCATAGAAAAAGCTGAATAAGAATAACGCCCCGAAGACGACTAAAATGGTTCCAGAATGGCTCCCGATGTACATTTAGCAATTCTCCCTGCTATAATGAAAATAGGTCAGGGGCTGGTTGTATGGAACTAAAGGAAAACCTGCCTGAAAAATATTCAGAAAAACTGTTGCAGCAGTTCTGAATATCCCAAGCCAGTCCCTGTCCCCTCTGGATACAACGCCCCGGTCAGCTACCAAATAAAACATGCCATCAAAATCCTTTTGAAATCTGCTGAACAAACACCCTCAAATCACAATCCCCGCCCCTGCCCCAGGCAATCCTTGCAGGAATAACAAAAAAGCAGGGATATCCTCACGGAAAATAAGTTTCAAATAAAAGGGAAAAACGACCAACGAGGAAAACAAAAGGGGAAAAACATTTCCAGCAAACTGGTTCACCACGACACCAAAAATGCCGGTTGCGCCAATAAGAATCAAAGTCCAACCTTTGATTCCACGAGATTGTGTTATTACCTGTCTGACTGAAGTTTCCGCACTGAGGTGCACCGATCCATACATTGTGCTATGCCTATTGTGTTGTATTTTTTGTCGATTGATGCTAGCAACATTAGCCACATCTGGAAAAACCGATCCACCTCCAAAAGTTACGTTGTTATTGCAATGTCTACCAATCTTGAAGGATAGATCGTAATGTTGCTCTGAAGTAACATCAAATTTAGAGCTGTACCTTGATCGATCCATAAATCTGCCCCAGGAATAATAAGGATGATTGTGGGGTTTTGGATCGCCAAGAAGTACCTCAAAGTGAATAGTATCCACTCTTACCATAGAGGACTTAAAAAAAAGCATAATGAAACCTCCCGCAAAATAATATACTTGCGGGAAGGTGGCTTTCCAGGTATACTCTAATCGCCTGGGGAGTGCCACCTCCCTTGGGCTATGGCTCCCGGTCTGTTCATGCAGACACGGGAGCTTTTCAAATCATTCAAATCTTCTTATGAAAACAAGAGATTTACTGCAATTACCATCTGGGTGTCAGTATAATAGCATCCATTATTGGAGATGTCAAGTCTCCAAGAATCTCAAAAAAAAAGAAGGTAGATAAAGTCAGAATTATTGCCTTGCCTTTTCTACCTTCACAAAAAGCAAAATTATCTCAATTAATTTCCATCATCCAATCCTAACGATAACTGATCTGGCTTACCCAAAGCCTTTTCTACATCCGCGTCAAATAAATGTTCCTGATGAACCTCTTCTAACCGCTTCAATAAATTAAAAGTTCTAGCATGAGCTTGACGCAATACGGTACTATATGGTCTGGAATAAATAATTGTTTCCCCTTCTATAACAGGTTCATTAGCATCATCAGAAACTTTTGATCCTAAGACAAATCCCGTTATCCGCGTAGTACGTTGTATCTTTCCACTCTTACGGATCTCATTAGCATAATCTTGAGCTTGTTGTCGTTCTTTCCGTGTAATTTCAAAACCACCTCGTTTAAGCTCAATAATTAAGACTTTAGCTACACCATCGGGTTCTCCACGTTCATCATAAGAAGGCGTCTCATAAATGCTGATTGAAGAATCAGACAAAGTTACTATATCTGGCCGTCGTTCAGGCGTTGTCAACAATGTAGGATCACCTTTGAAAAATTCCCGAATGATAGTAGCAAGCCATCGATTAGCTATAAAATCAGCTCCTTCAAATTCCGGCCCAAAAATCCATAAACCACGTTCAAAAAGTGGCTGGATTTGATGCAATTCATCGCTAGCGGCATTTTCAGCCAAAGATTCCAATTGTTTAATCCAGCTCAATCTTCTCCGTAGTTCATCAAGAACTACTTGTATAGCTTGTACAGTCCAGTCTTTAAGTAAATCATTTAATTTATCCAACTCATCTTTTTTCAATTTTGCCAATTGTTCTAATAAAGCATATCCTGAACGACTAGCTTCTAAATTAGCAAGTACATCTAATGCCTGTGATAAATTTTCTGGAGTAATAGTGGGACAACGAATTTGAATATTTGTTAAGAATTTACCTACTATATATCTTGACATAGGGGATAATTTTTTTACAACTTCACTACGACTTTCTATAACAGCAACTTTACGCTCTCTTCGCACATCCTCCATCAAATCTCTAATGAGGTCCAAAATGCGCTGTTTGACAACGGAAAGAACAATTTTTGTATTAGGAGAATCTTTAAACCAACTCCAATCCGCCATTACTTCATCAGCCAAAATATCCGCTTCAACCACAAAAGTATATCTTTTCCCTGCCGAAGTCCGTGCATCCAAATAAGTAGTATCGTCTATCCCCTTCCAAGATTGTTCTCCTACCAATCGACGGTTAACCCACCATGCAACTCCATGTTGTTGACTGGTACGACCAATTTTTTGGCTATCTACTCGATGAATTAAAACCGCACCTAATCCATCAACCAATAATTCCTCAGTCTCCTTATTTTTTAAATCCATCATTTCCACACTTTCATGATTAATAAAAATATAGAATGAAGGATCTGCGAAAAATTTTGAACCAATTAACTCTTTCAATACAGAAATTGAAATATAATTGTCCATCAACTTTGCTGAAATCAAAGTTCCATTGCCATCTTTCGAGTATTTTCCTTGAGGAATTATTTGAAATGGGGTATGGCCAAAAGTACGTACAACTTTAAAGCTATGAGAAACCCCATTACACCATGTTTCTATCAAATACTCACTAGAAAAACAGAAAACACTATGTCTTCCCTTGCCATTACGTCCAAATGCTTTTCTATGGCTGCTTTCATTACCGACAGGAAAAATAACATCAGAACCAATACATTCGATACGATTAAAACTAAGTTCAGGCCACCGAGTACGAAATTCTTCTTCAGTCATTCCAGTACCATTGTCACATATCTCAAAAAGACCATTCTGTTTTTCTGGCCAGAGAATATGCACTTCATTTGCACCGGCATCCCAACTATTAGCTACTAATTCAACAATAGCGATATGAGGATCAGTCATAATTCTTCCAGCATGATCAGCCAAAAAAGACCCACCAAAACGTGGCGAATAGAAATTCATTCCATCAAGTTGAGGTTGTAAAGCCATCTTTGACTCCTTTTTACTGAAAACACATACTTATTAAAAATTGGAGGTTCCCCCACCCGACATGAAATTCCGAGACAATTCAAAAAGAGGAAATCACAGGTACTAATCCAACAAAAAAGTCAGGCTGAAAATAAATCACCTGACTTAGTTACAACTCAGCTACCAAAAATCTGCACGTCAAATCACATATTACACCTGGATTCGTCCTAATGTACGTTTAAGAACCCATCCAGCCCTGACAAAAGAACCAGTTTCAGAACGTGCATTATTAAAAATCCTTACCGCTCTTTTGACTTCCCCTTCATCTAAAACAAGAAGTTTGGGAGCTCGCTCAAGTATATGGATATATCCAGCATCAGCCCAACGGGTAAGATTGTCCTGGCTAATTCCATATTTTTCAGCAGCTTCAGCCGCTCGAATTGGTTTACCTTTAAGCGAAGAATCTATTTCAACAAAATCTCCAAGAGGTGCAAGTCGCGGTAATTCGCTATTTTCCACAAGTACATCTCCCGTGGTCGTTTTTACGGCTTTGATTGTACCATTCGCCACGGCTTCGGTCAATGTTCCCAAGGGGATGTTATACTGGCTGGCCGCCTCTGTCAGAGGAACATAAATCGGCAGGGTAATTCCCATTTCACACCTCCCCAAAGTTCTACCAAAACAAAAACGGCCCGGTATAACCCGGGCCGCTCGTTTTTGGGCGGGGGCGACCCGGAAAGGCCGCCCTAATCTCAGCTCCTTGGGTAAGACTCGAACTTACAACCCGCCGGTTAACAGCCGGCTGCTCTGCCTATTGAGCTACCAAGGATCGACGGCGCTTATTATACACAAAAGCCGAATATCGTCAAGCGAAGCAAAAATCACAAAATCCGCACTTATAACTTGCGGGCCCTGCCTTCCAAAGACAGCGCCCACAAAAACCCGCTTCTCTCCACGCTTCCAACTTCCGATCTCTCACTAATAACGGCTAAGATTAACTACTCCGCCAGCAATCCCAATTCCTGGTAGGCCTTCTGCTCATCCCCGGTGATATATCCAAAGATTTTCGGCGTCTCGTTGATCAACTGAACGAAGTAGATCACATCGAATTCGATCTGAACCTCGTGGTCGTCTTGCTTCTTGTAAGCGGCCACCCAATGAACTTTGACCATGGCATGGTAATCATCCAGCACCGTGATCGCCTTCGAAAGGATCCGCATATACTGCGTCCCGATAGCGCGATAGAACTCGTACCCCTTCGGGATCGCCGCCAGGAATTGCTCGTCGTTCTTGCCGCAGATTACCCCTGCGGGATTGGCCTCGATAAAACAGGGTGCAAATGCACTGACGGTAGCTTCCACATCCACCGCCGCAGGATCGACCAAAGCGCGGTTCAGCCGTGCCTCATACTCGCCAAAGAACGCTTCCAACACGTCCTGAACATCTTTCATCTCTTCCCTCCTGAAAAGAACTCGAGAATTTAACGACCTGTGCGGTTAGTCTGGGAAAAAAGCCCATTGATTCGCGCGCCGTCTACGGCGCGCGAATCAATGAATAAAAAACTCTCTCCCCCTGCTTCGCACAGCGCGGCGCTTTTTACCTGGAAAGCACCTGTTGCGGGACGCAAAAACAGTTTTTAATCTATGCTAATGAACAACCGCACACCTCGAAATTTAACGCCGGGTCGCAAAATAGCAAAAACGCAGAGAAAAATATAACATTCCTCTCTGCGTCTCCTTGCGATCTCTGCGCTTCTGCGTTGAATCCGAATCTTTACCGGGACTGGATTCGCTCCTCCAGCTCCTCCGTCAACCGATCCCGTGTATGCGCCAGCGGAATCTGATCGATCACCGGGGTCAGGAACCCCTGCACCAACAGCTGCAACGCGGCCGATTCATCCAGCCCGCGCGACTGCAAATAGAAAGTCTGCTCCGGATCGGGCCGGGATACCGTCGCTCCGTGGCTGCATCGCACATCGTTCGCCAGAATCTCCAGCCCCGGAATCGCGTCGGCGTGACCTTCGTCCAGCAGCAAATTGTGGCTGGATTGATAGCCCTCCGACTTCAACGCCTCGGGCTCCACCCGAATCATCCCGTAAAAAACGGTCCGCGAGCGGTCCCGTAACACATTGCGGAATCCCAGTTCGCTGTGGGTATTCGGCGCCTGGTGATGTTGATACGTGCTCTGATCCAGCCAGCGCGTCCCGTCGCCCAGCGCGATGCCCTGCATCTGCACCCAGGCCTCCGGCCCCAGCAAATCGCTGCGCAGGAATTCTTTCGTCCCCTGCCCGCCCAGCGATCCGTTCACCCAATTCAAATGGGCTCCCGCCTTCAGCGATGCATTCTGCACGCCCACTGTCCAGCGGGCCGGCCCCCAATGCTGCAAACTCACATACCGCACCCAGGCATTCTCCGCTGCGTAGATCTCCACCATCTCCGCATTCAACTCGGGCTCCCGTTCAAAAGAAACCCGATCCTGATAGAGCGTCACACGGCTGTTTGCCTCGGCAATAACCATTGTATGGTGCATCCCCGTCCCGCCGTTGGCCGAATAGCCCACCAACGCCTGCAACGGCAACGCCACTTTGACCCCCGCCGGCACATAGAGAAAAGTCCCCCCATGCCACATCGCCGCATGCAACGCCGTAAAGCGGTTGAAATCGCCCCGGGCAATGCTCCCCTGCAACCAATGAGATCGGATCAGCTCACCGTGCGTCTGCAACGCCTGATGTAAATCCGCCAGCACCACACCCTGCTGCGCCAGCTCCGGCCGCAGGCATTGATAAACCCGCGTCCCATCCACATGCACCAGCGTCCCGCCGACCTGCTCTTCCAACGCCAGCCGCATCCGCCACGCCGTCGCATCCGCCGGCTCGACCAGCGACAGCCGGGTCCGATCCAACGGATAGCGTCCCAACGGCGCCCGCCGCCAGGCCTCTTCCTTGCTGTGCGGCCAGGGCATCGCCTCGTATTGCGCCCAGGCCGCCTGCCGCGCCGCCAGCATCCATTCCGGCTCGCCGTGCCAGCCCGACAACTCCGCCACCGCTTCCGGCCCCGGGATCAGCGTATGAGGTTTTTCCATCGTTGTGCTCATCATCGACTCCTTTCCGCTATCCCACCGAGCCCGACATCTGGATCTGAATCAGCCGGTTCAATTCCACCGCATATTCCATCGGTAACTCTTTGGCAAACGGTTCCAGAAAGCCGTTGACGATCATCCCGGTGGCTTCCGTCTCGGTCAGCCCCCGGCTCATCAGATAAAAGAGCTGATCCTCGCTGATCTTGCTCACCGTCGCTTCATGTTCGACCTGCGAATGATCCTCGTTGACATCCAGATAAGGATAGGTGTCGGAACGTGAAAGCGGATCGAGCAACAGCGCATCGCAGGCCATCTTGGAACGAGCCCCCTCCGCGCCGGGATTGATCCGCACCAGCCCCCGGAACGAAGAACGCCCGTTGCCCTTGCTGATCGACTTGGAGGTGACCAGCGATTGCGTATGCGGCGCCAGATGGACCGCCTTGGCTCCGGCATCAAAATGTTGATTGTTTCCCGCGAAGGAAATCGAAAGGATCTCCCCCCGCGCCCCCGGCCCCCGCAAAATGACGGCCGGATACTTCATCGTCATATAGCTGCCCAGATTCCCGTCCACCCATTCCATCCGGGCATCGGCTTCCACCACCGCCCGCTGCGTGACCAGGTTGTAGACATTGTGCGACCAGTTCTGGATAGTCGTATAACGGGCCTGCGCCCCCGGCTTGACGAAAATCTCGATCACGCCGGTATGCAGCGCCGCCTCGGAATAGGCCGGGGCCGTACACCCTTCGATATAATGGACCCGGCTCCCCTCTTCGGCGATGATGATGGTCCGCTCGAACTGCCCCAACCCCTGCGCATTGATCCGGAAGTAGGCCTGCAACGGAATCGCCACTTCGACATTGGACGGCACATAGACAAAACTGCCGCCCGACCAGAAAGCGCTGTTGAGCGCCGAGAATTTGTTATCACCGATCGGCACCACTTTGCCGATATGCTCCCGCACCAGATCGGGATACTGGCGCACCGCGGTATCCATATCCACAAAGATAATGCCCTGCTGCTCCCATTCCCGCTTCAGCGCGCCGTAAACCGCTTCGGAATCGAACTGCGTCTCGACGCCGGCCAGAAATTTCTGTTCCGCCTCCTGGATTCCCAACCGATCGAAGGTCTCCTTGATCTCGGTAGGCACCTCTTCCCAGGAACGCGCCTTCTTTTCCGAGGAGCGCATAAAATAGGTAAAATCTTCGTAGTTTAACTTTGTAAGATCCGTCCCCCACTGCGGCGTGGGCATCTTTGAAAAGACCTCCAGCGCCCGCAGGCGAAAATCCAGCATCCAGCCCGGCTCGCCTTTGATCTCCGAAATCTCACGGACGATATCCTCACCCAGACCACGTCGGACCGATCGGGTAGAGGCCACCTCCGTCCGAAAATCGGTACGCGACTGGTCCTTCAGCTCGTCCAGCCGTTCGTCGGGCTCGTTGCTCATTGCCCCGCGCCCTCCTCCTGCGCCAGCATCGCGGGCACCCAATCATAGCCCCGCTCTTCCAACACTTCCACCAGTTCCGGCCCGCCGGATTTGACCACCCGACCGGCATAGAAAATATGGACAAACTGAGGGGGAATATAGTTGAGAATCCGCTGATAGTGCGTGATGATCAGCACCCCGGGATTAAAATCCCGCTGCACCCGGTTCACACCGTCCGCCACGATCCGTACCGCATCGATATCCAGCCCCGAATCGGGCTCATCCAGCACCGCAAACCCCGGCCGCAGCAGCGCCATCTGCAAAATCTCAGCCCGCTTCTTCTCGCCGCCCGAGAACCCTTCATTTAAGTAGCGGCGCAAAAAGACCGGGTCCATCCGCAACTGCTTCAATTCGGCATCCAACTCTTTGCGGAACGGGCCCGGCGGAATCAACCGCGAATTGATCTTGCCGCTGCCGCCGGGATTGGCCTTCCCGGTCGGGTTGCGCTGCGCGCTCACCGCGGCATGTAAAAAGCTGTAAAGGGAAACGCCCGAAATCGCTACGGGGTATTGCATCGCCAGAAAAAGCCCCCGCCGCGACCGTTCGTCGGGCGTAAGCTCTAAAATGCTCTCTCCATCCAGCAATATATCACCCTCGGTGACTTTATAATTGGGATGGCCCATCAAAGTATAAGAAAGGGTACTTTTCCCTGAACCGTTGGGGCCCATCAGAGCATGAATTTCGCCCCGCTGTACATTAAGGTTGACACCTTTGAGGATTTCTTTATCGCCGACCGTGACATGTAAATTGCGAATTTCCAGTCGTTCTGCTACCATGTTCGCTCCTTCATCCACATTGAGCGGGCCTGAGAGCCCACCTTGCCAATTGCCACAGTATAAGCCGAAGGTGAAATTTTGTCAAGAATCTTCTTTTTTATTCACGTTCCCTGCAATCCCAACAGGAAAAAATCAATTTCATCTTTCGGGGTGCCGCCCCTGACCCTGTAGCATCCCGCAAATGACCCTTTCCCCGTAAAATACGCCGCGCGGGATGCTACGCGAGGGAGAGAGTTTTTTGTTTATGTTTTCGGCGGCTTCAGAAAGCCGCCGAAAACATAGGCTTTTTTCAGAACCTCGCCAGGAGCATTTTCTAAGCCCCTCCCCCTCACCGCCTTGTCGGCAGCGCATCTGCGCAAAAAATCTCCCTAAAAGCGCGTTTCACCGGTAAAACTGCATGGTGCGAAGCAGGGGGTGGGGTGAGGGCCAGCGCGCCGAAAACATGGGCTTTTTCCAGAATCGTCCCGGCAACACAGGCTGTCTACTTTCTACTGTCTACTTTCTTTGGCTTTTTCCACCCCCAAAACCTTGACATCAGGTTTAAGAATCGTTATAATTCCGTCAGAATACAGTTGGAAACGACGACTGCGATTAATATAGTTGGAAACACGGGATGACAGAGTGCTTTCCCGGCCCCATCGAGGAGTATAGCCTCAGGGGCCGGGAAAAGCCGCCCTCCTCTCTTATTATTCCCCCCTCCGGATAAAAATCCCGAAACTCCCATGATCAATAACTCTCGCTGCCCATCCAGCACGTCGCTTTTTACCAGGAAAGCACCGGTCGCGGGACGTCAAAATTGTTTCGACCTGTGCGGTTAGGCTGAGAAAAAAACATATTTTCGGCGGCTTCAGAAAGCCGCCGAAAATATGAATAAAAAATAACTCTCCCCCTGCTTCGCACAGCGCGTCGCTTTTTACCAGGAAAGCACTGGTTGCGGGACGTAAAAACCGTTTTTAATCTATGCTAATGAACAACCGTTCAGATGAAATTGTTTTCAATCTGTGCGATTATCCCGGAAAACATAAATAAAATACCCTGCCTGTAAAGGTCAAAACCATGTCCTTGACTCAGCTATCCGGCATGCCGGCCATCATGAAAAAGAACTACAGCCTGCTCCTCCCCGAGGACCGGCCCTTCGCCTTGCTGCGCGATCCCCGCGGCAACCGATTGGCCGATCTCTTCATCCCTTCCAGCATCCACACCCTCGAAGGGCTCGACGACACCGTCGCCCTTCATCCCTGGCAGATCGAAGAGCAATCCGACATGACCCTGCTGAGCATGGAAGCCCACAGCTCCCACTGGCAACGCAAAACCTATCGCCTGCGCTGCCTGCCCGACCGTCTCACCTGCGAAATCGAAGTAACCGGCAGCGGCCGGCTCACCCGGGCCTGCTACTTCGGCGGCTACAGCTCCGCGCAATTGCGCTGGGGCTCCGGCTTCTTCGTCTCCGGTCAGGCCTTCCGCCAGGGCTGGACCCCCGAGCCGAACGCCCGCGAGGCCCAGGAATTCCCCCCTTCCGCCGGCATGACCATCGACCTTACCGGCGTCCCGCTGCCCGGCCGCGATGACTGGTTCTTCACGCCGCCGCCCTTCTGCCTGGCTTTCCAGCTCCCTTACGGCTGGCTGGGCCTGGGCGTCGAAGCCGCTCCCGGCGCTTACCGCTTTACCGAATACACCTACCACGGTCGGCCCGAAGCCTTCTACCTCTCGCTGAACTACGAAGGCCATACGGCTGTGGAAGGCACCTATCGCCTCCCCACCCTCAGCTTTGACTTCGGCAGCAACCCGTTCGAGGTCCTCGCCGCCCATCTGCACGCCGTAGCGCAGCCCTTCCGCCCCCCGCCTGCCCGCCCTTCCTGGTGGTCGGCCCCGATCTTCTGTGGGTGGGGCGCTCAATGCGCGCGGGCAGCTCAAGAGAACGGCCGCGCTCCCGACTATGCCCGCCAGTCTGAATATGAAAACTTCCTGCATGCACTGGACAGTCAGGGAATTACCCCCGGCACGATCGTGATCGACGACAAGTGGCAGCAAACCTACGGCAGTAACCAGGTCGACCCTGAAAAATGGCCGGATCTGCGCGGCTTCATCCGCGAGCAACATGCCCGCGACCGTAAAGTCCTGCTCTGGCTCAAAGCCTGGGACCCGGAAGGGCTCCCCGCTGCCGAATGTATCGTCAATGCCGCCGACCGGCCCATCGCCGCCGATCCCACCTATCCTGATTTCATCATTCGCCAGCTCCAGACCATCGCCACCCTGCTCTCGCCGGCTGGATACGATGCCGACGGCTTCAAGATCGATTTCACCGCCCGCATTCCCGCCGGTCCCGGCATTCAGTCCTGTGGTGATCTCTGGGGGCTGGAATTGATGCGCGCCTGGCTGGAACTGATCTACAAGGCAGCCAAATCGGTCAAATCCCAGGCCTTGATCATGACGCACACCCCCCATCCCTATTTGAGCGATCTCATCGATATGGTCCGGCTTAACGATATGAACCCTGACCGCGCGCTTGAACCCGCCATGCTCACCCGTGCCCGCGTCGCCGCTCTGGCCTGCCCCAACGCTCTGATCGACACCGACAACTGGCCCATCGGCAGCCGGGCCGGCTGGCGCCGCTATCTGGCGCTCCAACCCCGGCTGGGTATCCCGTCGCTTTATTACGCCGGCGCCCTCGATTCCGGCGAAACGCTCACCGCTGATGATCTCTCTGCTCTGCAAGGAGCCTGGACCGCCTACCGAGAGCTTCGCCCCGCAGCCGCGGCCCCCTTCGCCGTCCGCGGCGTGATCGAAGCCTTCTACGGCGTCTTCTACACTCACGCCGAACGCGATGAACTGCTGCGCTTTCTGGCCCATGCCGGTTACAACGCCTATCTCTACGGCCCCAAAAACGATCGCTACCATCGCGACGACTGGCGCACACCCTATCCTGAAAAAATGCTGGACCGCTTTGCCGAAACGATCGCGCTCGCGCAAACCCTGGGCATTGATTTCGGCTATGCCCTCAGCCCGGTGGGAATCGCTTATGCCTCGGATGCCGATTGGACGCTGGTCAAAGCCAAACTCTACGACTTCTACAGCCGCGGCGTCCGCAATTTCAGCCTCTTTCTCGACGACATCGAACCGCACTTCCAGCATTCCGTCGACGCGAAATGCTATCCCGACTTCGCCGCCGCCCACGCCGATCTGGGCAATTGCCTCTACGCCTGGCTCCAGGAGCTCGATCCGACCTGCCGACTCAGCCTCTGCCCGACCGACTATCACGGGCGGCCGCCCTTCAGCGCCTATCTGAAAACGCTGGGCGCCGAACTACATCCCGAAATCCTGCTCTTCTACACCGGACCGCAGATCTGCTCCACCACCCTGACCGTTGAAGATGCACGGGCTTTCGCCGCCGTCACCCGCCGCGCCCCCCTGATCTGGGATAACTACCCGGTCAACGATCTGACCATGCAATCCGAGCTGCACCTGGGCCCGATTCGCGGCCGGGATGCCGCGCTCGGCTCCGCCGTCCAGGGACTCTACGTCAATCCGATGAGCCAGATCGAAGCCTCCCGGATCGCCCTGCTCACCTATGCCGACTATCTGGCCGATCCTCGGGGATACGATCCTCAGTCCGCCTGGGAAAAGGCCCTGCATCAGATCGCCGGCACCCTCAGCTATCCGGCCCTGCGGCTCTTCGCCGATCACACCCGCTATTCCTGTCTGGAGGAAACGGCCGGCGCTCCCCTCTGCACGCTGGTTCAAAACATATTGGCTCAAAAACCGGGCGCCCTGGCCGAACTGGCCGCTTATTTACAGGCGCTGGATACCGCCAACTATCATCTGCTCGCTGAAATGGAAAACCAGGCCTTGCGGGCCGAACTCTTGCCCTGGATGGAGGCCCTGAGCGGCTGGCTGAATATCGGCCGGCAAACCATCGCCATTCTTCAGCATCCTAAAAGTGTTTCAGAGATGGAAATTGCCTCCCTGCAAGAAAAAATCCGGCAGGTACAGGCTCATCCCAAACGTATCGCCGGCCATGAACTGGCCGAATTGGTCTCGCTTCTCCAATCCGGCACAGCACGTCTTACCACGGAAGACCGTGAACAACACGAATAAAAAACAGCACGATAGGAGACTGAAATCTAACGATGAGAAACACGCTATCAAACCGGCTCAATAACATTGTCCAAATGCAACCTGCCGTTTGGATTTCTGCTGTCTACGGTCTACTGTCTACTTCCTGAAATGATCCAATCAGCTCAAGCTCTCATTACCAAACGGCCTTCCCTGGCCCAGGAAAACCGCCGCAACTACACCAATCCGGTTATCGAACGGGATTTTCCAGACCCGGATGTACTGATGGTCGGCAATACCTGCTATGTCTATGCCACCAACAACTGGCATACCCATATCCAGGTTGCCCGCTCTCAAGATCTGGTCCATTGGACCGTGCTCCACGACGCCATGCCGAAACTGCCCCGCTGGGGCCATCAGCGCGGCTGGACCTGGGCGCCGCATGTGACACATCTCGACGACGGCCGCTATTTGATGTACTTCACCGGCCGGCTGGCCCATCATGCCGGACGCCGCGGTCACTACATGGCCGTGGGAATCGCCGAAGCCTGCCGCCCGGAAGGACCTTTTGTCCCGGAAGAAGAAATTTTTATGTGCCAGTTTTCTGAAGGCGGAAGCATCGACCTGACCTCTTTTACCGATGACGACGGCCGCCGCTATTTAATCTGGAAAAACGACGGCAACTCCTGCGGCCTGCCCACCTGGATTTATATCCAGCCCGTCGCCGACGACGGCGTGACCCGGTTGGGGCGTCCGCAACGGCTCTTTACCGCCGATCAACCCTGGGAAGGCGGATTGATAGAATCGCCCACCCTCTGGAAACACAACGGGCGCTACTACCTTTTCTATTCCGCCAACAACTTCGCCAGCACCTGTTACGGAATCGGCTATGCCGTCGCCAATCAACCCCTGGGGCCCTATCGTAAAGCCGGAGCACCGCTCCTCTGCACCCGGGATCACGAATGCTACCTGGGACCCGGCGGCCAGGACCTCATCCACATGCCCGACGGCTCGACCTGGATGCTCTTTCATACCTGGGAACGCGCCGTCCACACCCGCCGCGTCCTCAACCTGGCCCGCGTCAACTGGGACGGCACCCGTCCCCAACTGGACCTGCCAGGGTTATAAAATGCGCGTAGGGGCGGCCCGATGTGGCCAACCTCGACGGACAAAAAAATTCTCTCTTTCCTGCCGGCGCGGCACGACTAACCCTAAAAACGCCCGCTGCGGGACATAACCCGGCCCCGGCCGAAAAAAGAAAATATAGCCGGCGCCGTTAACCCGGAAAACAAGAGAAAAAAGCCCATATTTTGGGCGGCTTTCTGAAGCCGCCCAAAATATGAACAAAAAAATTCTCTCTTTCCTGCCGGCGCGGCACGACTAACCCTAAAAACGCCCGCTGCGGGACATAACCCGGCCCCGGCCGAAAAAAGAAAATATAGCCGGCGCCGTTAACCCGGAAAACAAGAGAAAAAAGCCCATATTTTGGGCGGCTTTCTGAAGCCGCCCAAAATATGAACAAAAAAATTCTCTCTTTCCTGCCGGCGCGGCACGACTAACCCTAAAAACGCCCGCTGCGGGACGCAACAAAGTCCCGGCCGAAAAAAGAAAATATCTGCCTTCTTTTGCCGTTTTTGTGCCGTATCATAGGGTCATATCGCCTCCGGGCGATGGCATATAAAAGGATAAAGGAGTTGGGGAAATGGCATATCGTCAAGAGGAATTGTTACCGGAAAGCATCATCGTCTCACCACTGCTCTCACCGTCCACCTATACCAATCCGGTACTCAATCATGATTTCCCCGATCCCGACGTATTGTGCATCGACCAAGTCTACTATGCTTACGCCACAAACAGCGGCGGGATCAACGTACAGGCAGCCCAATCCCGAGACCTGGTCCATTGGACCCTGCTGCCCGAAATTCTGCCCGAACGGCCGCGCTGGGCCGCCTCAGAATTCGGCTGGACCTGGGCGCCGAATGTTATGCCCACCGATCATGGAACTGGTTATGTAATGTATTTCAGCAACCGGCTCGCTCGCGACATCAAAGGGCGCTCGCACTGCATGGGCATTGGGGTTGCCGAAAGCAACCGGCCTGAAGGTCCATTCATCCCTCAGAACGAGATTCTCATCTGTCAGATAGAAGAAGGCGGCTCCATTGATCTGGCTTCCTTCATTGATGATGACGGCTCTCGCTACCTGGTCTGGAAAAACGACGGTAATTCCTGCAACATGCAGACCTGGATCTTCATCCAACAGGTGGCCGCCGACGGCATGACCCGCCTGGGACGGCCCCGGCGTCTGATCACCGCCGATCAACCCTGGGAAGGCTGTCTGGTCGAAGCCCCCACCCTGTGGAAACACGACGGACTTTACTACCTGTTTTATTCCGCCAATTATTTCATGGGACCGGAATATGGAATTGGATATGCCGTAGCCGAAGCCCCCCTGGGGCCCTACCGCAAAGCCCGCCGTCCCCTGCTCACCACCCGGCACCATGAAGGCCTGACCGGGCCCGGCGGACAGGATCTGGTACGCACCCCCGACGGCAAAACCTGGATGCTCTTCCATGCCTGGGGAGAACAGAACTGCCGCGTTTTACACCTGGCCGAAGTCATCTGGGAATGCGGACGCCCCACCCTACGAGGAGCCGGCCTTCAGGGTTGGACCCTGCCCTAAAAATCTCGATCTGCGCAACCCATCAGAAGGAAAACCATTTTTTCGGCGGCCTTCTGAGGCCGCCGAAAAAAATAAATAAATTATTTCTTTCCCGCCCTTGGGGCAAAACACAAAACCATGCTCATCAAAGAACCAAAACTACACATGATCGGGAATGCGCATATCGACCCGGTATGGCTCTGGCAATGGCCCGAAGGCTGCCAGGAAGTCCTGGCCACCTACCGCTCGGCCCTGGACCGCCTGAACGAAGATGCCGCCTTTACCTTCGTCGCCAGCTCCTCGGCCTTCTACGAATGGGTCGAAGAACACGATCCCGCCATGTTCGCCGAAATCCAGGCCCGCATCGCCGAAGGCCGCTGGGAACCGGTCGGCGGCTGGTGGATCGAGCCCGATTGTAACCTGCCCGGCGGTGAATCCTTCGTCCGCCAGGCCCTTTACGGCCAGCGCTATCTCCGCGAAAAATTCGGCCGAATCGCCCATGTCGGCTACAACGTCGACAGCTTCGGCCATCACGCCATGTTACCCCAGCTCCTGCTGAAAAGCGGACTGGACAGCTATATCTTCCTGCGCCCCAGCCCTCACGAAAAAGGGCTCCCTGGCCGGCTCTTCTGGTGGGAGTCCGACGACGGCTCCCGCGTCCTGGCCTTCCGCATCCCCTATGAATACTGCGCCTGGGGCCGCGATCTGGAACCGCACATCCGCCGCTGCGCCGCCGAATTGAAAAACCCGGCCAATGCCCTGATGTGCTTCTATGGCGTCGGCAATCACGGCGGCGGGCCCACGCAGGAAAACATCCAGAGCATCCATCGCCTGAGCACGGTGCCGGATCTGCCCGGACTGACCTTCAGCACGCCCGAACGCTACTTCGCCGAAATCCGCGCCCGGCAGCCGCAGCTGCCCACCGTCCACGACGAACTGCAACATCACGCCAGCGGCTGCTATGCGGCCCACTCGGCCGTCAAACGTTGGAACCGCCGGGCGGAAAACGCCCTGCTGGTCGCCGAAAAACTCGCGGCCCTGGCCCAACAACTGACCGGACACGCCAACACCGCCGATTTCAAACGGGCCTGGAAAAACGTGCTCTTCAACCAGTTCCACGACATCCTGGCCGGCACAAGTCTGGCCGCCGCCTACGACGATGCCGCCAACCTGTACGGCGAAGCCCTCGCCATTGCGCAGCGTGGACTCAATGCCGCAGTCCAGGCCGTCGCCTGGCGGATTCAGATCCCGTCCGAACCGGCCGGACGGCCGCTCGTGGTCTTCAACCCCCTCACCTGGGCTCACACCGCCAACATCGAACTGGAAATCGCCGCCCTCCAGCCCGGCGAAGGGCTCATCGACGACCGGGGAGAAGCCGTCCCCCTGCAAAAAGTCCGTTCCCGGGCCGCCGCCCGCGGGCGTGACCGGATCAGCTTCCTGGCCGATCTGCCGGCTCTGGGCTATCGCACCTACCGCATCGTCCCCGGCATCGAGCCCGCCGATCCTTCACCCTTGCAGGCCGGCGATACCTGGATGGAAAATAACCGCTTCCGGCTGGAATTCGATCCGGCCACCGGCGCTCTGGCCCGCCTCTTCGACAGAGTCCATCAGGTCGAACTGCTGCTGGAGCCGGCCCGCGCCGTCGTCATCGACGATCCCAGCGACACCTGGAGCCACAATGTGCTGCGTTTCGACCGCGAGCTGGAATCGTTCACCGCAACCGGCGTCCGCTGCGTGGCCCGCGGCCCCGTCAAAACCGTCATCCGGGTGATCTCGACCTGCGGCCCGGCCCGCCTGATTCAGGACTTCACGCTCTACCAGGATCTGCCGCAAATCGTGGTCCACGTCACACTGGATTGGCCGCTCAGCCACAGTGCTCTCAAGCTGCGCTTTCCGCTCCGGCTGGACTTCGCCCGTGCCACCTATGAAATCCCCTACGGCACCATCGAACGGCCGGTCAACGGCGAAGAGCAGCCGGGCCAGAGCTGGGTGGATCTTTCGGGAATTGCCCGCGATCGCGGCATTCCCTATGGCCTGAGCCTGCTCAACGACGGCAAATACAGCTTCGATATCCACAACAAGGTGCTCAGCCTCACCGTGCTGCGCAGCCCGCTCTACGCCCACCATATCCCCTTCGTCCCGGCCCCCGAAACCGCCGACGATTACGAATTCATCGATCAAGGCCGCCAGCACTTCACCTATGCCCTGCTGCCGCACCCCGGCAACCGGGAAAGCTCGGATACGGTCCGCCGCGCCGCCGAACTGAACCAGGCGCCAATCGTCCTGCCGGTCACCTACCGGCCCGCCGGAATCCTGCCGCCGGCAGCCGGCCATATCACGGTGCATCCGGAAAATGTAGGAGTGACGGTCCTGAAACGCGCCGAAGAGGGCGACGGCTGGATTTTGCGGGCGGTCGAGACGACCGGCAATGCGGCTGAAGCCTGCATCGAACTGCCTGCCTGGCATCGCACCCTCCACACCCGCTTCACCCCCTGGGAAATCAAAACCTTCCACCTCCCCGACGACCTCGCCCATTCCATCGCTGAAACGAATTTATTGGAAGAAGTAGACAGCAGCAAGTAGACAGTAGACAGGAAGGAAGAAGTTTCCCGGTTCCAGGTCCCGGCGAGGAAAAACAAAAGCCCATTTTTTCGGCGGCTTCAGAAAGCCGCCGAAAAAATGAATAAAAGCCTTTTGCGGGACGCAACAACGCTAACCGCACAAAGAGCCACTTTCCCGTATATAAGGATGTACAACCATGTTTTGGAAAGCATTAATTGAAAAATATCCCGAAATGACCACCTGCCATACCGAATGGGAGGACACATTGGAACTACTGCGCACCGCTTTCCGGCAGGGCAGCCTGCTGATGATCTGCGGCAACGGCGGCAGCGCCTCCGACAGCGAACATATCGTCGCCGAAATGATGAAAGGCTACCGCCAGTTGCGCCCCATCCCGCCCATCCTGCGCGAAGCGCTGGAAAGAACCGCGGGACCCGAAGCCGGCTGCGAACTGGCCGATCAATTGCAGGGCGCCCTCCCGGCCATCTCCCTGGTGAGCCAGATGTCGCTCATCACCGCCTGCGCCAACGACATCGCCCCCGATCTGGTCTTCGCCCAGCAGGTCTACGGCTACGGCCGGCCCGGCGATGTGCTGCTGGCGCTCAGCACCTCGGGAAATTCGCTCAATATTCTGCGCGCCTTGCAGGTTGCCCGATCTCTAAAAATGCGTACCATTGGGTTTACAGGCCGTACGGGAGGGGTCATGGTGGGACATTGCGATGTCGCCCTCTGCGTCCCCGCCGATACCTCGGCCGATATTCAAGAAATGCATCAGTCGCTTTACCACGCGCTGTGTGCTCAACTGGAAGTCGATTTCTTTTAAATGGCCTTCTTTACGGTTGAAAAAATAGCCCGGCAATTGCCGTTATTGCGCGAAGCGATCTACCGCGACGCCCAGGAAATCCGGCACTTCAAGCTCTGGGAAGCCGATCTTCCTGGAGCCGAAATGCCCGATTTCGACGATCGCGCCTGGATCGATTTCACGTCCGGCGATTTCTGGGGCGGCTACGACATCACCGCCTGGTTCCGGACCCGGCTTTCCATCCCCGAGTCCTGGCCCAAGAGCGGCAAAGTAGCCCTGCGCTTCCGCATCGGTCCCCGCGACGGCGGCGGCTCCACTGCGGAAACACTGCTCTACATCAATGGACAACCGCTCCAGGCCCTGGATGTCTGGCACGAAGAGGTCTGGCTGCCGCCGGAACTCCAGACCTCCGAAATCGCCATCGCCCTTAAAGCCTGGAGCGGCGTCCTGGCCGTACCCGCTCGCCGGCGATTCACCGAAGCCCGCCTCGTCTGGATCGATCCCGCCGCCGAGCAATTCTATTATGAAACCCAGGCCCTCTATCAGGCCGTCCTGACGCTGGATGCGGAAAATCTCCACCGCGTCCAGCTGCTCCAGGCCCTCGACCGGGCCCTGCGGCAGGTCGATTTCACCCATCCCCGCTCCCCCGCCTTCTATCGCTCCCTGGAAACCGCCGCCGGCGTCCTGAAAGAAAAGCTGCTCACGCTGGAAGCCTTTGAAGAGATCAAGCCGAAGGTCATCGGGATCGGCCATTCGCACATCGATATGGCCTGGCTCTGGCGACTGTCGCATACCCGCCAGAAAGCCATCCGCACCTTTACCACGGTTCTGCACCTGATGCGGCAATATCCCGAGTATCATTACCTCCACTCTTCACCGCAGCTCTACAAATTTATTAAAGAAGATGCCCCGGAACTCTATGCCCGGATTCGGGAACAGATCGCCGCGGGCCGCTGGGAAGCGACCGGCGGCATGTGGGTCGAAGCCGACACCAACCTGCCCTCCGGCGAATCGCTGATCCGCCAGTTTCTGCTGGGCAACGCTTACCTGCAAACTGAATTCGGCCGCCGGGCCCGGGTGCTCTGGCTGCCCGATGTCTTCGGCTATTCCGGAGCGCTGCCCCAGATCGCCAAAAAGTGCGGCTGCGACTATCTGATGACCACTAAAATCAGCTGGAATCAGTTCAACCGCTTCCCCTACGACACTTTCAACTGGCGGGGCATCGACGGGACCGAACTCCTGACCCATTTCGTCACCACCCCGGAGACCGGCTCCGTCCGCTACACCTACAACGGCAACCTCATCCCGGCCGACGTCAAAGGGCTCTGGGACAACTACCGCCAGAAAGAGCTCAATACCGAACTGCTCCTGCCCTTCGGCTGGGGAGACGGCGGCGGCGGCCCCACCCGCGAAATGCTGGAAAATGCCCGGGCGCTCAAAAATCTGCCCGGCCTCCCCCGTGTGGAACAGGGATCGGCCGAAGCCTTTTTCGCCCGCCTGGAAACCCGGCTTCAGGGCCAGGAACTGCCGATCTGGGACGGTGAACTCTACCTGGAATACCACCGCGGCGTCTACACCTCACAGGCGGCCGTCAAACGGGCCAACCGGCAGGCCGAAACGCTCTATCACCATGCCGAATGGCTCGCCTGTCTGGCCGGACAGCTGACCGGGATGGAATACCCGCAAACCACCCTCCAAAACGGCTGGGAAAAACTTCTGCTCAACCAGTTCCACGACATCCTGCCCGGCTCTTCCATCCGCGAAGTCTACGAAGACAGCCGACGCGACCATGAAGCCATCCGGGAGATCGGCACGGCCGTGTTGAACGCCGCCCGCGATGCTCTGACCGCCAAACTGCCTGCCGCCGGGCCGGCCCTGGCCCTCTTCAACGGGTTGGGATGGGAACGCGGTGGTCTCATCGCCCTGCCCTGGACACCAACGCTGACCGGCCTGACCGTGCCGGATGCCGCCGGAAATCCCACGCCGGTTCAGGAAATCACAGAAGAAGGGAAATCACACCTGCTTTTCTCCCTCTCCGGGATTCCGGCCCTGGGTTACCGCGTCGTATCACTCGTCCCGGCCCCCTCATCGCCGCCCCCCTCTCCCCTGACCGTTGCCCCCGGACGGATCGAGACACCCTTCTACCAGATCGCGCTCAACGCCGCCGGCCAGATCGTCGCCCTGATCGACAAACGAGACAAACGACAGCTCCTCGCGCCGGGCTCCCGGGGCAACGTCTTCCAGACTTTCAACGATCGACCGATGGACTTCGACGCCTGGGATATCGATATCTACTATCAGGAAAAGATGGAAGAGATCGACACCCTGGTGGAATCCGTCGTTGAGGAAAACGGACCGCTGCGGGGCGTGCTGTGCCAGCGCTGGCAGTTCTACAACTCCACCATCACCCAAAGGCTCACCGTCTACGCCGACTCGCCGCGGGTCGATTTTCAGACCGAAGTCGACTGGCACGAGCAGCAGATCCTGCTCAAAGTGGCCTTTCCGGTCGACGTGCGGGCCACCCGCGCCACCTATGAAATTCAATTCGGCGCCCTGGAACGCCCCACCCATCGCAACACCAGCTGGGACCACGCCCGCTTTGAGAGCGTCGGCCACCGCTGGATCGACCTCTCGGAAGGCAACAACGGCGTGGCGCTGCTCAACGACTGCAAATACGGCCACGATGTCCACGACAACGTCATGCGGTTGACCCTGATCAAATCGGCGATCGAGCCCGATCCCACCGCCGACCAGGGCATCCACCGCTTCACCTACAGTCTGCTGCCGCATCGCGGAGACTGGCGCACCGCCGACGTAATCCCGCAAGCCGCCGACCTCAACAACCCGCTGCTCTGCAAGCTGATCGAAAGCGCCCAACCCGGCCGCCTGCCCGCCCAATTCAGCTTCGCCCGGGTCGACGCAGAGCACGTCGTGATCGAAACCCTCAAAAAAGCCGAGGCCGACAACGCCTGGGTGGTACGAGTCTACGATGCCCGACAATATCGCAATCCCGCCGTCCATCTGACCTTCGGTCACCCCATCCTTTACGCCGTCGAATGCAATCTGGTCGAAGAAGGTGCCGCGGTCGTCGAATACCACCACGACACCCTCACCTTCCCCATCGCCCCCTATGAAATCAAGACCTTCAAGGTATGGTTCAAGGAAGAAGTAGACAGTAGCAAGTAGACAGTAGACAGCAGGAGATTGAAAGAATCTATTCCTTCACAGCCTCCGCAGACAAGCGAAAAATCGGAAAAAATTATCAGGGTCCATGTCAATGCAAAAAAAATCAAAAAAAATACCGCCCTATGGGGTAACCCCGTAAAGCGGGAGAAAAAACCTGTGTTTTTGCGCGCATTCTTATGCGCGCAAAAACACAAACAAAAAAAACTCTCTCCCCTTCCAGCGCGTCGTATCTTGACTTAAAGAGAATATTTGCGGGACGTAACCATGGATGAACTCTTATTAGCCTTAGACTTCGGCGGCACCAAACATGCAGCCGCCCTTGCCGTGCGCGGCACGCCCGGCTGGCGCGCCTATCGTCGCCGGCTCGCTCCCGCCGGAGCCGATGCCGTCCGCGACATCGAAGCCGTCTGCGCCCTGGCCCAAGAAATCTTGCAGGGAGCTCGACCAGCCGCCGTCGGCGTCAGCTTCGGCGGTCCCGTCGACGCAACCACCGGAACCGTCCGGCTTTCACACCATGTCCCCGGCTGGGAAAACATCCCGCTCAAGGCGCGGCTGGAAGCAGAATTCGGGGTCCCGGTGACTGTCGACAATGACGCCAACATTGCAGCCCTGGGTGAGCATCGCTACGGCGCAGGCCGCGGCTACGCCCATCTGATGTACATCACCGTCAGCACCGGCGTGGGCGGCGGCTGGATTCTCAACGGCCGGCCCTGGCGTGGCGCCGAAGGGATGGCCGGCGAGATCGGCCACACCACCATCGATCCGCAGGGGCCGCTCTGCCTTTGCGGCAAACGGGGCTGCGTCGAGCGCTATGTTTCCGGTCCCTACATAACGCAGGAAGCCCGCGAACGGCTGGCGGCCGATCCCGATTGCGGTTTCCAGCTGCGCGAGCTGGCCCGCGGGAATCTGATCAATGTCACAGGAGCCCTGCTCAGTGAAGCGGCAGAACGAGGCGATGCTCTGGCGCAGGAAATCCTGGACCGGGGGGCCAACGCCCTGGGGGTAGGAATCGGCAATGTCGCCAATGTAATCAATCCGCAACGATTTATTTTGGGAGGAGGCGTCACACACGCCGGCGTTCGCTTCTTAGAGACGATCCGTGCAGCGGCCCGCCGCACCGCCCTGCCCGAAGTCCATTTTGAAATCGTTCCGGCGGCGCTGGGAGACGATGCGCCCTTGTGGGGAGCCATTGCCCTCGCAGAAGAAAAAACAGACTGATAAAAAATGCAAGAGGGATATAAACTGCATTTTGTGGCCCGCCGCGGCCGCGGCGGGCCACAAAATGCTTAGTTTTCCCCCCTTTCCCTCGGGGGAAAGGGGGGGCAGGGGGGATAGGGGGAATTAAAAAGCGCCTTTTGACAATTTTGTTTGGCGACCACGGTTCCTGGGGAATTTACCTGAAGCCGCCGGAAAATGAACAAAAAAACTCTCTCCCCCTGCTTCGCACAGCGCGGCGTATCTTACAAAAAAGCGCCGGATGCGGGACGCAAACAACAAATCTGATAATCGCCTTCCGGATCGCCGGAGGCAAAAAAAACAATCAACATATCAAAAAAGATAAGGAGTATACGCCGGTCGCCGGCGTAAAACAAAAAACATGACGTATATTCCTCGGGCCGAATACCCTCGTCCTCAATTTGTCCGCCGTGATTGGCTCTGCCTCAACGGCGAATGGGGCTTTGAAGTCGACACCGGCGACAGCGGGCTGGAACGCGGCCTGCTGACGCGCGAACTGGAAGGCCGGATCACCGTCCCCTTCTGTCCCGAATCCTCTCTGTCGGGCATCGGCAACCCCGACTTCATGCCGGTCGTCTGGTATCGCCGCACCGTCACCGTTCCCCCGGAATGGGCCGGACGGCAGGTCCGCCTGAACTTCCAGGCCGTCGATTACGACGCCACCGTCTGGGTTAACGGCATCGAAGTCGGCCGCCATCGCGGGGGCTTCACCCCCTTCAGCTGTGACCTGCACGGAGTAGCCGATCCGGGCGCCCCCATCACCATCGTCGTCCGGGCCCGCGACAACGCCCAGGACCCCCAGCCGCGCGGCAAACAATCGCAGCGTTACGGGAATTACGAGTGCTTCTATACCCGTACCACCGGCATCTGGCAGACCGTCTGGCTGGAACCCGTTCCCGATTTTGCGCTGCTGCGCCCCCGGATCACGCCGGATGTCGCCGGCAGCACCATCCGGCTGGCCCAGCCGCTGCATCGCACGAGCAAAGGGCTCAAAGTTCGCGCCACCCTGTGGGACAGCCACGGCAAAATCGTCACGGCCCTCACCCGGGCGGATCTCGGTCTGACCGCTCATCTGGATCTGCCGATCCCGGAAGATCGCCGGCGGCTCTGGAGCCCGGAAGATCCCCATCTCTACGGCCTGGATATCGAATTGCTCGACAGCCACGGCAACATCCTCGATCAGGCCGCCAGCTATGCCGGCCTGCGCAGCGTCACCATCGAGGGCAAAGCCGTCAAGATCAACGGGGTCACCGTCTTCCAACGGCTGGTGCTGGATCAGGGCTACTATCCCGACGGCATCATGACCGCACCGACCGACGCCGCCTTGATCGACGATATCAAGCTCGCCTTCGATGCCGGATTCAACGGCGCCCGATTGCATCAAAAAGTCTTTGAAGAACGCTTCCTCTATCACGCCGACCGGATGGGCTATCTGGTCTGGGGTGAATTCCCGGATTGGGGCTGCGGCGGCTATGGGCCTCACGGCAATCATCAACAGCCGGGAACCAGTTACGTCGGAGAGTGGCTGGAAGAACTGGAACGGGACTACTCCCATCCCAGCATCATCGGCTGGTGCGGTTTGAACGAGACCTTCCAGACGCTCCGGGACCATCCCACCCGCCTCGACGACGTCACCCGGGCCATGTTCATGGCGGCCAAGGCCATGGATTCCACGCGGCCGGTGCTGGACACCTCGGGCTATTCTCACCGCGTGCCCGAGACGGATATCTACGACGCGCACGACTATGAACAGGACCCCGAAAAATTCGCCGCCCACTATGCCCAGCTGGCCGAAGGGAAGCCCTTTATCAATGCCGGGCCGGGCAACAAACGCTGGTCCGTCCCCTATCGCGGACAGCCCTATTTCGTCAGCGAATTCGGCGGCATCTGGTGGAATCCTGAAGTCCGGCCGGGAGAGGCTTCCTGGGGCTACGGCGACCGGCCGCGCACCCTGGAAGAATTCTATCAACGCTTCGAGGGACTCTGCGACGCCCTGCTCGATCATCCCGACATGTTCGGCTACTGTTACACCCAGCTCACCGATGTCTATCAGGAACAGAACGGCATCTACACCTTCGATCGCCAGCCCAAATTCGATCTGGCCCGACTGCGGGAGATCCAGCAACGGAAAGCCGCCATCGAAAAACTGGAACCGGAACCCGAAGTCACCATCGAACGGCCGGCTCCGATGAACGAGCCTGTGCTGTCCTGAAAACAGGCCTCAGAAAGAATCACCACAGAGACACAGAGAAAATTTCAGAGAAGATCTCTTCCCTTCTTCTCTGTGCTCTCTGTGCCTCTGTGGTGAAATCTCTTTTTCATCCTTCAGCGTCCGCCCCCTGGGCCGCACAGCCCTGACTGTACTTTTTTTGCATTCCCGACTGTACTTTTTCTGTACTTTTTTCTCCTGCACGTACATTGCAAGTCAATTTAATCTTATTTATACTAATATCTAACTTTTGACCGCAAAAATGCTTTGAAAAATATTACTTTTCTAACCGATATTCACTTCCACCCACAAACCCAACCCATCCCTGATATTACACCCGCTGATTTCAACGGATTGGAAAATATCTTAAAGTGACAGGAACCGACAATTTAACGAGGGGATTCTCAACAAGCGGTCATTCATTACTCATTTTCATTAAAGCAGATGTCCCAGCCAAGGAGAGACCCATGAACACCTCAAATAAGCTGCAACCCAAACGCGAAAGCGGAGAAAAAAAACCGCCGCAAACCACTCCCACCCCACCGGCTCCTGTCTCCGTGCAATTATCTCCAGAAACCCTCGGTCAGGCCCTCCCACAGGCCCGTCTCGCCCCGGAAAAGCTCAATCCCCGACAGACACTCCAGTTACAACGCACGCTGGGGAATCACTCCGTGCAACGGCTCATCCAGCCCAAACTGACCGTCGGCGCCGCCGGAGATCGTTACGAACAGGAAGCCGATCGGGTCGCGGATCAAGTCGTCCGCAGTGCCGAGCCCAAACCGGTTGCCCGCAAAAAAGATGGCACGGGAATTCAACGCAAAAGCAACAAAGAGGGCTTCGAGGCCGGGCCGGAAGTAGAACAGCAAATCACCTCACTCCAGGGCGGCGGCAGCCCCCTGCCCGATCAGGTACGCCGCTATATGGAACCCCGCTTCGGCGCCGACTTCGGTCAGGTCCGGCTGCACACCGACAATCAATCCGCGCAACTCAACCATCACCTCCAGGCCAAAGCCTTCACCCACGGCAACGACATCTACATGGGCGCCGGCAACTACGATCCCGGCTCCGACGCCGGAAAAACGCTCCTCGCCCATGAGCTGACCCACACCATCCAGCAGACCGGCAGCGTCTCCCGCAGCCTGGACAAAGATAAACCCCAAATCACCTCACTGGAGAATAAGGCTGGAGCGCAAAGAGTACAGCGAGAATTCTCCTTCGGCCACAGTCTCGGGGGAGAAGAAAATGACATCGGCAGCGCCGAATTTATGGGTGGAACGAATGAAGATGCGCCCGACATCGACGGCCCGGAAGATCCCGATCTGGAAGATCTGGATCTGGAGGGCGGCCCCGACGAAAAAGTCGGCAGCGGGAAACGAAAGACCGAAGAAAAATATGAAAAAGACGATGCCAAAAAGACGGCTTCTGCCACCAAAAAACTTGCCGGGGCAGAGGCCTATACCCGCATCCTCAAACAGGCCAGCGATGAACAAATCCGCGAAGCGGCGCAAGCCGTAGCCCGGGTGGGTTTGTTCGGCGAAGCCAAAGGGAAAAAAGAATGGGGAGAAGACGGCAAGAAAGCCGGCTTTGAAGGCAAAGCCGCCGGCGAAGTGGGCATGACGGCCAAACTGGAAGCCGTCCACAACAAACAGGTAAAGAAAATCGAAAAACCGGACGGCACCACCAAACAGATCATCGAAGCCATCACCTACTTCGCCCAGGCCACGCTCAAAGCCGGGGCCAGCGGATCATTGGAAGGGAAATTCAGCGCGGAATATGGCATCGTGGGCATAGAAATCGCCGCCAAACTGGAAGCCTTTGCCGGCGCCGTGGCCACTGCTTCCGGCGGCATCCACATTGACAATGCCACCCTCCTCAAACAGGTCACCGTGATGGGCAAAGCCCGGTCTTTCGCCGGCGCCAACTTCGCAGGAGAAGCGGGCACCAATCTCAAATTGGACGAATTCGAGCTGGAAACCAAGGTCAAAGGCGAAGGCGAGGCCGGAGCCAAAGCAGAAGCCGGCGGCGAAGTATCGATCGGCATGCAGGGCATTGCCATCAGTGGTCAGGCGGAAGTCGGGGCCGGCGCCAGCGTCAAAGCCGGCGGCAGCACCGAACTGGGATACAAAGGAAAGAAGATTTTCTCGATGGAAGGCAGCGTGTCCGCCAGCGTCGGCGTAGGAGCCAAGATCGGCGGCACCTTCTCCTTCAAAGGCGGCAAGCTGGTGCTCGGCGGAGCCCTGGCAGCCACACTGGGCCTCGGCGCCGGCGTCGACTTCAAAGTCGAAGTGGACTTCAAGGCCATTGCCGAAGCGATCGGAGATCTGGTCAAGCGGGTCTGGAACTGGGGCAAAAACAAAAAACGGGATGCGGCCATGAAAGCCACGCCGGCGGTGCCGCTCGCCGGTTCCGATTTCGATAAATTAAAGAAAGCCGTTCACGATGCCGCGTTGCCGTCCTTTAGCGAATATGTCGCCAAGAAATCCTTCAAGGGTTCGGGCGGCGTGTACAAAGAACGGCTGGAAGAAATCATCAATAAAAAGGTCCGCAGCAACGCCGGCGTCAAGGGATTCCAACCGACTCCCGCCACCCCAACAGGAACGGTCACGCCCCAGGCGGCTCCCATCGATCCGATCAATACGGTGGCTGCCGATGAAGGAATCACAGAAGCAACCCGAGAGGCCATGGGGAGTCGATTGAAGGATATCGAAGTACGCAACGGGCTCTACGTCAAATTGGAAGCGGAAGCAAAAGATTCGGCGGCCTGGACAGGACCGGCAAAGATCAAACCCGGCATTCAACAGGCCCTGGGAAGCGAAATCACAGATTATATCCACAAGAAACGCCGGCAGGGTGCCAATCCACCCAAACAGGCCGAGATCGAAAGCATCATTGCCAAACGGGTATGGACCAGGGATCTGCCGAAGGATCTGGGAAAAGGGAAATGGGGTCAATACCTGGAGCTTACCGATCCTCAGGCCATCGCCGACCGGCTGGAACCGGTGCTGGACGGCATTCGCCAGGCCACTCAAAACGCCTTTATGGCCAATGATGCACCTGATGTAAAAATCGACTACAAGGTCACCAAACCGGCAACCCTGGCCACCGCTGCCGAAACCAAATTCACGCAATTCCCGGAGAAGAAAGACTACCCGGCCGGTTGGAAAAAATAAAACCTTATACAGTGGCCCTGGGACCCATCAGCCGGACACTCTCATGGTATCGCCCGCCGTGAAGGCGGGCGATACCATGGCCCGGCCCTGTAAGGTCCCCGCAAATGATGCCTTTCCTGTGAGAACCGCCGCGCAGGATGGGCAGAAAGAGTTTTTTTGTTGATGTTTTCGTGCGCATCAGAATGAGCACGAAAACATGGGCTTTTCCAACGCTGTCCTGGCGAGGCGCGAATTACCCCTTCCCTGTCAAGGGTTACGGTCCCCCTCACCTTCGCCCAAAATTCTCCAGCGCACTGCGCACAATCTCGGCCAGCTCTTCGGGGCTCTTTTGCGCGCCATCGTCCAGCCACTTCGCCAGCATATTCCAGAACCCACCGGCACTGAACGCCAGCACATATTCCAACCGATCCGGGCTGCCGTATTCGTTGAGATGCCCTTTAAAGAGGTTATAGACCACCGGCAAATATTCATTATATTTGTTCAGCATCAAATGCAGCGTACCGCCCTTTTTCAAGGTGTCCAGCAGCTCCAGATGGCCTTTCCAGAACGAAAAATAGACCCGGGCAATGTTGGGCAAAGAAAGATCCGTCTCCAGACGCAGCGCCGCGATGTATTCCTCACACAATTCCCGGGCACACTCCGAGAGCAAATCCTCTTTGGTCACAAAGTTGCGGTAAAAAGTCCGCCGGGAAAGCCCCGCCTTGTAAGCGATCTCCTTGATGGTGATTTCGTGATACGGCCGCTCTTCCATTAACGCCAGCAACGCCGCCACCAGCCACTGCCGGGATTGTTCGGCAATCGGATTCTTCTTTTCCACTTTCAGCCCCTCCTCACTCCAATGTCACAGATTCGCTGTCTATGTAGCACTTCCGCGCAAACTATTGACCTATCCCCCGGCGTCGATTATACTCTTCTCAATAAATGTCACAAGTGTGACAGATGGTCTTATTAGCATCCCACAAAAGGCCTCTACCGGGCAAAATACAACCGGAGAGGGGAGAAGGGAGTTTTTTATTTATGTTTTCGCGGGCTTAAGAAAGCCCGCGAAAACATAGGCTTTTTTTCTCTCTCGTTTTGCGAGCTGATCTCACAAATCAAGGCTTTTAACCGGTAAAAAACAACACGCTGACACACTAATGAAAGAAGGAACTATTTCCATGAACACGATGAACGCTCTGGCCTGGCTGTTTCCGATCCTCTTCATGTTGCACGATTTCGAAGAAATCCTGCTGGTCGGCGCCTGGAAACAGCGCTATGCCCCCTTGCTGGCCCAACTGAAAAAGAACATTCCCTTTGGAGATTTCGTCTCCACCGATTCCTTTTCCTGCGCGGTGGCCGAAGAATTTGTCATCTTCTCCGCTGTGACCTGGATCTCCTGCCTGCTGAACAATTATGTGGTCTGGTTCGGCCTCTTCTTTGCCGTCGTTTTCCATTTCCTGATCCATGCCGGGATGAGCCTGCGCTTCAAGCACTACACCCCAGGTATCATTACCTCGATCCTCTTCTTCCCGCCCGGCGTCTGGCTGATCTATCAAAGCGCCGTCCTCACCGGATACGACAGCGCCACCCTGATCATCGCCGCGGTGCTCGGCACGCTCTTTGGATTGGGCAATGTGGTTTTTCTGCACCGCGCCATGGAGACTTTTTCCCGCTGGCTGGAACGCTACGCCCAACCGATATAAATATAAATTCGCGCGCCGCCCCCACCGGGGGCGGCGCGCGAATTTATAACTTCATTTAAGGGATTACGCCTCTCCGGCGACCTGCTCTCCATAGCCCAACAGGGCCTCAACTTCCTCAGGAGAGCGCCCTTCGGCATAGACACGCAACACCGGCTCCGTCCCCGACGGCCGGATCAACAGCCAGGAATCGTCCGCCAGAATGTACTTGACCCCGTCCAGCGTGCTGACCTGCACAACCGTCTGATCCGCCAGATGCGCGGGCGCATTCTGCGTCAACCGCTGCACCATCTCCCGCTTGGGAACCGGATGGTGCAGGTGCATATCCCGGCGGGCATAATGCGCCGGTCCGACCTTCCTCTGAAGATCCGCCACCAGCTCATGCAGCGGCGCATGCGAAGCCGCCATGATTTCCAGCAACAGCATCCCCATCAACACGCCGTCGCCCATCGGAATGTGCCCCTTAAAAGTGATTCCGCCCGACTCCTCACCGCCGATCAACACATCGTCCCGTAACATATGTTCGGCAATATGATTAAATCCCACCGGCGTCTCAGCCACCGGCAGATTGTACCGCGTCGCCAGACGATCCACCATCCGGGTAGTCGACACGGTCTTGACCACCGCGCCGCTCAACCCCTTGGTCTCGACCAGATAACGCAGCGCCAGACAGAAAATGTGATGCGGGTCAATAAAGTTGCCCAACGCATCCACCGCCCCCAACCGATCGCCGTCGCCGTCGGTCGCCAGGCCCACCTGCGCCCGTTGCGATTGAACCGCCGCCACCAGCGCCTGGAGATATTTAGCAATCGGCTCGGGATGGATTCCGCCAAAGCCGGGATTCATCTCACCCCGGATCTCATGCAACTGGCAGCGGGTACGGCTGAGCAGATCGCGCAACGCCCCCCGCGCCGAACCGTACATGGCATCGGCCACAATCCGCAGCTCCCCATTGGAAACGGTATCCAGATCGATCAACGAGGTAACATGCTGATAATACGACCAGGAAGGATCAAACCGGCGGATCAATCCCTGCCGCAGCCCGTTTTGATAAGGCATCAGATTGGGCCCGCGGACCTCGCGCTGATTCCGCTCCAGAATCGCCTCGACCTGCCGGGCCTCTTCCGGCAATGCCGAACAGCCATGATGCGACTTTAACTTCACCCCGTTATACCGCGGCGGATTGTGGCTCGCCGTGATCATCACCCCGGCCTCCGCCTTCTTCTCAAAAACGGCATAGGCCACCACCGGCGTCGGTGTATCCGACCGGGTCAAATGGGTAATAATCCCGTTCGCAGCCATAATCCGCGCCACTTCCTGCGCATAACGATCGGAAAGAAAGCGCGTATCAAAACCCACCACCACCTCAGGCTGACTGCGCTGTGAAAGCTCCAGAACATAATCGGCGATGGCCTGGGCAACCAACCGCAGATTCTCAAAGGTGAACGTATCGCTGATTACTGCCCGCCAGCCATCCGTGCCGAATCCGATTGTCATAACATCCTCCTTGATAACAACATCGTACGCCCCCTCTTGCAGGGCTACTCACAAATCATAGTACAGCTCAATCTCATAAGGATGCGGACGATTGCGCACTTCCCGATCTTCCTTGCGCTTCCGCAAAATCCACCGCTCGACCAGATCCTTATTGAAAACATCGCCCGCCAGTAAGAATTCGTGATCGTTCTCCAGCGCCAGCATCGCCTCATCCAGCGAAGTCGGCAACGCCTTGATCTTCGCCTGTTTTTCCGGCGACCAGGTGAAAATATCCTCATCCACCGGCCCAAAGCCCAAAGCCGTGGGATCCATCCGCTTGAGAATACCGTCGATCCCCGCCATCAACTGCGCGGAAATCGCCAGATAGGGATTGCAGGTCGCATCCGGAGGCCGGAATTCAAACCGGGCGCTGGCCGGCTGATTGGCATATTTAGGGATCCGGATAGCCGCGCTGCGATTGCCCAATGAATAGATCGCACTGATGGGCGCTTCGTACCCCGGCACCAGCCGCCGGTATGAATTGGTGCTGGGGTTGGTAAACGCCATCACCGCGCCGCCGTGATAGAGCAGCCCGCCGATGTAATAGCGCGCCACCTGGCTCAAGGTGCCGTAACCGGCCGCATCATAACACAGATTTTCCCCGCCCTTCCAGAGATGCTGGTGGAAATGCATCCCCGATCCGGCCTCACCATACAGCGGCTTGGGCATAAAAGTCACCGTCATCCCGGCCCCCAATGCCGTCATCCGCGAGATATACTTTACCAGCATGGAAGCATCGGCCGCCTGCAACAACGGCAGCATCGGCGTCTCGATCTCGCACTGCCCCGGACCGCCCACCTCGTGATGATGGTACTTCACTTCCACGCCGGCCCGCATTAAATTCTGACTGATCCGCGAGCGGATATTGAACAGGTGATCCTGCGGCGGAATGGCATGATAGCCGCCGTGCCGGGGGATCGTATAACCGCTGCCCAACTCCTGGCTGTTCCAGTCGGCTTCCGCCGATTCAACCCGATACGAGGCCACATTCATCCCATTCTCATAGGAGACGCCGTCGAAAATGTAAAACTCAAACTCCGGCCCCCACTTGCTCGAATCGGCCACCCCGGTCGCCCGCAGATATTCTTCCGCCCGCACGGCAATATTACGAGGATCGTAGGGGAAAGATTGCCGGGTATCGGCCTCCAGCGTCCGACAGATAAAACTAATCGTAGAAACTTCCCAAAAAGGATCGATAAAGGCCGTCGTCAGATCGGGCACCATCACCATATCCCCGGCGCTGACCGACTTGAACCCCACGCTCGAACCGTCGAACCCTACCCCTTCCTGCATTAAGACCGGAGTAAATTGCGAAGCCGGGATTGTGACATGATGCCAGCGCCCCCACAGATCGCAAAATTTCAGATCCACCATCGCCACAGCATTGGTCTTGATGTAATGCGCAGCTTCTCTGAACGAATTAAACATGAGCGACTCCTTCGTGTAAAATTTTTATGGGTAAGTTGGCACGGCGCCTGCCATGAGGCAGGCGCCGTTAAAAAATCTAGGGTTACACCGTTATCTCTACCGCCGATCGGCTCACGGATACTTCGGCATCTGCTTGACCGCATCGAACGCCGGCCGGGGCGATCCATCAAACCGCACAATACTGTACGGGGCATTGGGATCGAGCTCTCCTACCCCACCTTTCTGGCCGTAGTCCAGATTCCACAGGAAGGCCAGCCGCACAAAGCCCCACTTGCGCATCATTTGATAGGCTTCCACCACCCACTGCGCCTGCTCCGCCTCCGTATTATCGCGGGCAAATTCAAAGCCCACCGGCACCTGAGACCAGCCGTCCGCCGAGGCCCAGCCAAACTCGGTAACACACAAGGGCGTCTGAGCCCCCGCCTTCTGAATTACTTCGTGATATCCCAACAGCGTGCTCTTGAAGGACCAGGAGATATGCTTATTATCGAACGGCCCCCGGAAGGTCGCCGTCGGATCGTTATAGCCTTCATCATAAGCCACCGTCGGCGGCATATTGATCCCGTTGTGATGGGCCCCGACGCAATCGGCATATTGCAGCGCCCCGGCATCGATCATCTTCTGAAGATAGGTAAAATCGTTCTGCACGATCAGCCGGGCGGGATTGGCCGGATCACCCTGATCGCCGCCCGTCGGAGAAAGCGCCCCACTGATCACAATGATGTTGGGATCGCGGGATTTGATCGCCTGATAGGTGAGCCGCAGCATTTCCACATACTTCGCCGCATTGATCCCTTCGGCCGTATCCCATTCACGGTTGAGGTTCTGTTCATTCCAGACCTCGATCGCTCCAATCCGCCCCTTATAATGATCGACCACCACGCCCACAAAATTGGCATAGGCGCTGGGATCGTCGGCCGGCGCTTTCTCCGGCGTATCATCGGTATAGGAACGCGACCAGGCAGGAGCGCCCACAATACTCAACATCACCTTCAACCCCAATCGGCCGGAAACGTCCATCACCGGCTCATAAAGGCTCCAGTCATACTGTCCCGGAGTCTTTTCTATATCATCCCAGCGCAACTGCTGCTTGACCCAGGGCATACCCAGGTTGTCCTTGACCTGCGCCAGCGTATAAGTGTAATTGCCGTTGACCGGCACCACACTCTGCGCCGCAATCCCATAACCGAATTCCCAGGGCAACTGAGGATAATCCGCGGGAGCCGTCAAAACCGGCGTAGGTTGAGGGGCCCCGGTGCCGGGCGTCGGCGTCGGCAAAATAATCGCCACCTGCGTCGCCTGAACGGTAGCCGTGGCCGGCGGCTTGCTCACGGTAGGAGAAGGAAAGACAAAACCGCCCACCATGCAGAACAAAGCCATACTGACCAGCAACAACCAGGACGCAATTGCTAACGCCAGCCCCAGACCATGGAGCCGCCGCATTCCATTTTCAAGCTGCTTAAACACAACGCTACCTCCTTGAAAAAATCAGGCCCAACCCAGATTCCGCCCCTTTCGGCGGCCGGCAGGTACGATCTTCACCGCTTGATGCCCCAAATCCGATTCCTCATGGGATTCATGATCGTGATCGTGGTCGTGAGAACACCCATGCTCGTGATCGCACGACGGAGAATGGCTGTGCGCCCCGGCCAGGACTTCTCCAGCCGTTTGTGAAGCGCCGTTCCCATCCGCATCAACCGGCATCTGCAACTGGCGACCAATGGCCGCCGCAACCCCTCCCCGCACATAAGCGCTGTCGGAAAACTCCGCGCCCAGACTGTCGTTGAGATCCGCCAGATCCGCATCGGTAGCCCCGGCCGCCCGGCGCTCGATCAACTCCCGATAGGCATCGCTGCGAAAGGCCCCTTCCGCCTGCTCCAGCCAGCCGGACTCTTTGATCGAACGGGCAATCGCCTGGGAATTTTCCGTATCCTTAACATTAAGCTCATTGCGCGGAGCACTGGCTTCCCGCATCACCACGCCGACTTTTGAAATCAGGCGTTCCACTTCTTGATGACCGCAGCCCGGGCAGGCTGCCGGTGCCTCTCCAATTCGCCGCGCCAGATAGGTGAAATGGCCGCCACAGGCAGGGCAATAATACTCATAGATTGGCATAATTTGATGCTCCTTTGACCACAATCCCCGGCAGGGTCGCCAGGCAGCGATTCAGTATACCTTGCTTTCCTAAAGGGGCAAGCCTTTCTCAGCTTCTTATGTCATCTTTTCGGCCCCCTCGAACGCCTCCAAAAATGACGATTATCGGCCCCCTTCTTCACATACCTGCACCAATCGGCCCGTTGCATCCGAATGGACCTCGATCACCATATCCCCGGATCGCACCAGCACCCGATACCCCGGCATGACCAGCTCCATGCAGGCTTGATCAGGGCGGGCACATCCCATACAGGAATCCGGCCATTGCACCGGCTCCACCTGATCGACCGTCAACTGTTTGGCCTCAATTCCACTCCAGGTCGCCGCCGCCTGCAAAGCCGCCTCTTTGACCGCCTCGACCGCCTTGTCGGCAGCCGGAACCGGAGCGCCGTCAGCTCCGGTCGTACAAATCACAAAAAAGGAAAGCGCCCCATTGGTACGGATATCGATCTCCTTACCCCCGGCATCTTTGTAGATCACCCGCCAGCCCGGCGTGATCACCTGAGCGTAAAACATTCCGGGCTCCGGGCAGCCCAGGCTCGCATCCGACCATTCCACCTCTTCGGCTGAAACCACCGTCAGCTCAGTCGCCGCCACGCCCAGCTTCTGCGCCACCCGTGACAACAGTTGCTCGCCTACCCCGCCCCCAGACGAAACCGGTTGTTCAGGATTGACCGCCACCGTGGGGGTAGGCCGGCCACCTCCCACCGAAGCATCATCCCGGGCCGGCGTGGCCACAACGGAATTCAACGGAGACACCGGCGAAATCGTCGGTGCCGGCGTTCCACACCCCGCCAACAGCGCCATCGCCAACAAACATCCACCCCAACGTACCATGGTCTTCATTATCGATTCCTCCTGAATTTCAAATAGAGTTTTTTGTTGATGTTTTGGTGCGCATCAGAATGCGCACCAAAACATGGCCTTTTGTCCTGAAAACAGGCCCGTCTAAGGTGCGACGCACTTTCTATCCCGAGAACCACCGATGCAAACCGGACCCATCTGAAGGCAAGCTGCCTGTCCTTGCAAGATCAGAATGCGTTGCACCTCTTTGGAAAATCACCCGCACCTGTCACTTTCCCCTTAAGATATGCCGCGCTGGATGGAGAGAGAGTTTTTTGTTTGTGTTTTCGGCAGCCTCAGAAGGCTGCCGAAAACACAATTTTAGAATATCACCCCTGCGCCAGCACTTCCCGCGCCGCATCCAGCACATCGGCATCCAAAACCTGTTGGGCTTCTGCTTCCGGAATATATTCGTTTCCATGTAAAAGGAAACCATCATACACATTGTCGTAATCGAAGGCCAGCAGCATCCACCGATGAAGCCCGATCGAATCTCCCCAAAAATCATCGCTACCCACTAAAAACGTACGAGCATGAAAATAAGTTTCACTGTAGATCTTTTTGGCCCCTTCTTCCGGCGTCACCTCGCCGGCCACGATCCGTCCCGCCCAATAACGGATTATAATCCGCACGCTCTCCTGCCACGTCGGCAGCGTCAGCCCCAGTTCCTGCATTGCCCGCTCAAAATAAGCGGCCATTTCTACCCCATTGCAACGATCCGGATTTTCCCCCGCCAGCCAGCTCAAATGCAAGGAATCATACCCCTCCACCAAACCCTGGGTACCGATTTCAATCAAATCATAGCTGTTATAGTACCCCAACACATACTGAGCCATCACCACCTGAAAATCCATAACCGCCTCCTTTTCAAACCGCGTTCCCTTGCGCCAGCACATCTCGCGCCGCAGCCAACACATCGGCATCCACAATTTTCCGAAAATCCGCCTCAGAAATGGGCTCTCCATCATCACCCAGCCAATACTCATTCCATTCATCATAGCTATACACCAGCCACATCCACCGCTCAACTCCTAATGCTTTCCACAACGGGTCCATATCACTTAAAAACATCAGGGACTGATAATAAGTTTCATCCGCGGCTTTTCTGGCCCCTTCTTCAGGCGTCACCTCTCCCGCCACGATCCGTTCCGCCCAATAGCGGATTATAATCCGCACGCTTTCCTGCCAGGTCGGCAGAGTCAGCCCCAGTTCCCGCAAAGCCCGTTCAAAATACTCCTTGACTTCTTCCCCATTACAAAAACGTGGATTCTCTCCCGCCAGCCAGCGCAGATGCAAGGAATCGTAACCCTCCACCAAAGCCTGAACGCCAAACTCAATCAGATCCGCGCTGTCAAAATTCCCCAACCCATACTGAGCCATGACTACCTGGAAATCCATCGCTGCCTCCTTTCAGTTGGCCCGGAAAACAAGCGAAAAAACCCCTTTTGGCGGGATGAAAGCACCCCCGGGCCCCTGCGAACGCAGGGTATAATTCTAAAACATTTCGCATTCAATGTCTACAACAAAACACAAAAATATAAAAATTTATGCTCCACTTGCTCTTCCTCATTCCCTTAGGTATAATCACTCTCAACAAAAGCATGGAGTGAGAAAAAATGAACAATCCGCTGCTTACCCGACATCTCGCGGGCAGTATCCGCCGGCCGCGTTTCTTTGTGCTGCTAACGCTCTACCTCATGGCCGGATTGATTGTAATCTTACTCTTCTCCTCCGTCCTCCTTACCTCCAGCTATTCTTCCTATATCTCCATGCAAGAAATCTTCAACCAGGGCCGCTCACTCTACTGGATCACAACCTTCCTGCTGTTGCTGGCCGTTATGATCTTCCCACCCCAAAGTGCCCTGGGCGCCATCGCCGGGGAACATGAACGCCGCACCTTCGACCTCCTGCGCACCACCACCCTCAAATCCAGCGAATGGATCATGGGAAAAATGGCCAGCGCCCTGCTTACCGGAACACTCTATCTCTTCGCTCCGCTCCCCTTTGTCATCCTCAGCTTCTGGTTGGGCGGCATCAGCTTTGTCGAGCTGGCGATCACCTACTGGTTGCTCTTCTTAAGCATGGTGTTGAACATGTCGCTGGCCATGGCCATTTCCGCCACCTGCCGCAAAACCAGCACCGCCAACACCATCTTCTACGGGCTGAACTTTGCCTCCCTGCCTCTTATCGGTCTCGGTTCAGCTCTGGTTTCCTTCTTTAACAATGTATGGACAACCACTACCGTCACCCCCCTCCCTTACTGGTTGGAAGGTTTCGTAGAAAATATCTGGGTTCCGCTTTCCGGGATCCACCCACTCACCGCCACCATCGTCAGCGAAACCATTAATCAGACCCAAAACTCCATCTTCCTGATCACCCTCCCGGTCTCTCATCATGACAAAGGACTATGGGGGCTGCCGGTCGATGCAACCATTACGATGCCCACTCCCTGGATCTTCTTCTCAGTCTTCGCACTGATTATGATTCTCCTCTTGTTACGGTACGCGGTCGTGGAGATTTCAACCCTCCCACGCCGCTGATACCAGCCCTATGGGAGATAAAATTATGGATTCACTACTTGAAAGAGAACTGGCCCGGCTCACCCGGGCTTTCCAAATATATGTGGCGAGCCGGGGAGCGGCCTGGGGCATCCTCGCAGCGCTAACGATCAGTCTCCTGCTCGCCCTGCTCATCCGGATCATCCCGCTCTGGCATCTCACCCCCGTCTTGATCGCCGTCCCGATCCTCTTGCTTCTCGGTCTGAGCCTCGGCTTCGCCCTGGGCTGGATCTGGCCGCGATCTCCATTAAGCCGCCTGCGCCGCCTGGATCGCCGGCTCAACCTGGCCGATCGGCTGACCACGGTCTGGGAACTGAGCCAGGGAAAAATCCAGGCGCCGGCCGCCATCGCCGCCGCCCAGACCAACGAAACGCTGGAATCCATTCGGAACCTGGATCCTCGATCCGCCTTTCCGATCCTGCCCTCCCGGCCCCATTTGATCGCCGCAGGGCTGCTCTTCCTGGCACTCCTGCCCGCCCTCTTCCTGCCCAATCCGCAAGAAGCAGCGCTCTATGCCCGCGAAGCCCAAATCCAGGCCGCCCGGGAAGAAGCAGAACGACTCACTCAAACAGCACAGGTCTTACAAACGGTCCCGGAACTGGATCCCGAACGCCGGCAGGCCGCCCTCCAGGCCCTGGAACAGGCTATCGCCGCCTTGAACGATCCCCAGGCCTCCCCCGAATCCCGACAGGCCGCCCTCACCGAAGCCGAACGCCGGCTGGCCGAACTGCGCAATCCTGAAAATGCCGCCCGATCCGAAGCACTGCAACGCGCAGCCCCCCAATCCGACTCTGAAGTGGTCCAGCCGTTGAGCGAAGCGCTCCGCCAGGGTGATATGAAAAGCGCCGCAGATTATCTCAACAGCCTCTCCGGCACAGAAGGCCGGCCCTTGACCGCCCAGGAGACCCGGGAACTCGCCGACGCCCTGGAACAGATGGCCGACAATCTCCAGCAAAGCGACCCGGAACTGGCCAATCAATTCCGAGACGCCGCCCAGAAAATCAACAACGGCGACATCGAAGCCGCCCGCGAAGCGCTGAAAAACACAGCCGAAACGCTCAACGATGTCAACCAGCAGGCCGCCCCGGAACAGGCCCTGGAGCAGGCCCAGGCCCAGCTCCAGACTGCCCAGGAACAACTGGGACAGAACAACCAGCAACAGGCCTCCAATTCACCACAGAACGGTCAACCGGGAAACAACAGCCAACAGCCCGGCCAGAACGGTCAGCCCGGAAACAACAGCCAGCAACCCGGCCAGAACGGCCAGCCCGGCAATAACGGCCAATCTCAGGGCAACGGCAATGGCCAGGCCCCCTCCGGTCAAAGCGGCCACCACGAAGACAGCGGCAGCAGTAACCCCTATGGAGAAACCAGCGCCCCGCGCATAGACGACCAGAGCGGCCAGGTCACCATTCCCCGCCAGGCAACCGAAGATATGGAAGGAAAACCGACCACCGGGCAGGTCAATCAGGCCCAGGTACCCTATCGTGAAGTCTACGGCAACTACTCTGCCGCCGCTGAAGCAGAACTCTCCCGTCGAGCCCTGCCGCCGGCAATCCGGGCTTATATCCGCAGCTACTTCGACGGCCTCGATAATTAAAAAGTCTCTCTGTACGGTTAGCCCGAAAAACCAAACAAAAAACTCTCTCTGTCTGCACAGCGCGGCGCTTTTTACCCGGAAGGCACCTGTTGCAGGACACAAAAACGGTTCTTAATCTATACAAATGAACAATCGCGCAGGTCAAAAAAGCCCGTGTTTTTGCGCGCTTTCTGAAGCGCGCAAAAACACAAACAAAAAAAACTCTCTCTGCCTGCACAGCGCGGCGCTTTTTACCCGGAAGGCACCTGTTGCAGGACGTAAAAAAGCTGACCGCAGGTCATCTACCAGTTATACTGGCTACATTTTCATGAAGGGGGAAAACTTTATGAGCCACGATCTGATCACCCGCGCCCGCGAAGACGGAGTGCGCTTTATCAATCTTCAATTCACCGATATTTTGGGCACCATCAAAAGTGTCACCATCCCATCTTCCCAACTGGAAAACGCCCTGGAAAACGGCATCTGGTTCGACGGCTCCTCCATCGAAGGCTTTGCCCGCATCTATGAAAGCGACATGGTGCTGATCCCCGATCCCGATACCTATCGGATCCTGCCCTGGAGCACCGCCGAACGACGCCGCGCCCGCATCATCTGCGATGTCTACGGCCCGGACGGGCAACCTTCTCCCAGCGATCCCCGCTCCGCCCTGAAACGGGTCTTGCAGCGGGCCACCGAACGGGGTTATATCTACAACACCGGCCCCGAACTGGAATTCTTTCTCTTTAAACACACCAACGAATCACTTTCTACCCGCCCCGTTCCCCATGATGTCGGAGGCTATTTCGACTTCTCACCTCGCGATGAAGCCCAACGAGTCCGCAGCGAAATTGTCCTGGCCCTGGAGGCCATGGATATCGAGGTCGAAGCCAGCCATCACGAAGTCGCCACCGGACAACACGAAATCGATTTCCGCTATGCAGACGCCCTTACCAGCGCCGACAATGCCGTCACTTTCAAATATACCGTGCGGGCCATCGCCGAAGCCCATGGCCTCTACGCCAGCTTCATGCCCAAGCCCATCTACGGCATCAATGGATCGGGAATGCACACCCACCAGAGCTTCTCCAGCCTCGAAGGCCGCAACCTCTTCTATGATGCCAACGATCCCTATCATCTCTCCCGTCTGGCCTACGCCTTTGTCGCCGGGCAGCTCAGCCATGCCCGGGCCTTTTCAGCCGTCGTAGCTCCCACCGTCAACAGCTACAAACGTTTGACCCCCGGTTATGAAGCTCCGGCTTACATCTGTTGGGCCCATCGCAACCGCTCCGCCCTGATCCGGGTTCCCGCCACTCGCGCGGGGATGGAAAAAGCCACCCGCATCGAACTTCGTTGTCCCGATCCCAGCACCAATCCTTATCTGGCCTTCGCCGTCATGCTGGCCTCAGGCCTCCATGGTATCGATCAAAACCTCACGCCCCCCGGACCGGTCAACGAAGATGTCTTCGACTTCACCGAAAACGATCTGCAAAAACGCTCCATCGGCGTCCTGCCCGGCACCCTGGCCGAAGCATTGGACGAAATGGAAAAAGACCCCCTGATTCAAGATGCCCTGGGTGAAACGATCTTCCGCGCCATGCTGCGGGCCCGCCGGGCCGAATGGGAAGAATACCGCATTCGGGTCACGCCCTGGGAACTGGAACGCTATCTGGAGACCGCCTGAAATACCTGCATCAGCAGCAACTCACGTTATCTGATTCCTTGGAGGATTTTCATGTCTGAAAACGCCCAATCCATTACCTACCATGCCGCCGGCGGCGTCGTCGTTGATGAATCCCGAGCGCATGTCCTGGTTTTAATCCGCCCGGCCCGCGATGAAATCCGCCTGCCCAAAGGCCACATGGAGCCGGGAGAAATCCCGCAGGAAACGGCCCTTCGCGAAGTGCGCGAAGAGACCGGCTATGCCGACCTGGAAATCCTGACCGATCTGGGAGAACAGATGGTCGCTTTCGCCCATGAAGAACGCGCCATCCTGCGCATTGAACATTATTTCCTGATGGAAATCCGCTCACGAGAAGAGGTCGAACGGCCTACCGGCGATACCGCCCAGTTCTTCACCTACTGGGCCACCTGGCAGGAAGCCGCCCAAAATCTCACCTTTGCAGCCGAACAGGAATGGCTGCAACGAGCCCAAACCGCTCTGGCTCGCGGCAATGTCGCCTGATCTTACACGCCAGGAATGTGCTCGGGAAGTGGCTCGCCGGCTGACCACGGTCTACGGCGAGCCCTCCGGGCTTCCCCATCAAGACGGCCTCTCCGAACTGGTTTGCACCATCCTCAGCCAGAACACCAACGATGTCAATCGCGACCGGGCTTTCGCTCAACTGAAAGCGCACTTCCCTACCTGGGAAAGCGTTCGCGATGCTCCGTTATCCGCAATCGTGACGGCAATCCGGCCTGCCGGTCTGGCCGCCACCAAAGGCCCGCACATCCAGGCGGCTCTCCAGCGCATCACGCAAGAACAGGGAAAACTCTCTCTGGAATTTCTGAAAACGCTGCCGCTGGAAGAAGCCCGCAGCTGGTTGACCGGGCTGGAAGGCGTAGGCCCCAAAACCGCAGCCATCGTCCTGCTCTTTGCCTTCGGTCGCCCGGCTTTTCCGGTCGATACCCACGTCCATCGAGTCACGCTGCGCCTGGGACTCATTCCCCCCGGCACCTCCCGGGAAGCCGCGCACCGCCTATTGGAAAATCTCTTTGCTCCAGAGGCCTACTACCCGGTCCATATCAATCTTATCACCCATGGCCGGCAGGTCTGCCAGGCCCGTCGCCCCCATTGCTCCGTCTGCATTTTGACAGAAATCTGCAATTATTACCAGGAAGAGTATCATGAAAGCATCTAAAGCATTCCCCCTATTGGTCTACCGCGAAGCCGTAAAAAGCTGGGGCGGCCCCTCCTTCTGGATGATCCCCGCTGGCGGGCTCCTCTGGTGGGCTTTATCCACCGATCCCGAAACCAGCCCGCTGGCCTGGCTCAGCATCGGCATCTCGATCGTGGGACTATTGATCTTCATCTACACCCGATTGGCTCGCAACGCTTGCGTGCGCTGCTATGAAGATCACTTCACAATCTACACCCCCTTCTACCCCATTGCCATCTCCTATGGCCGTGTCACCATGATCCGGCCCTCGGAGTTCAAAATGATCTTTCCCCTGGAAAAGGAAAAGGAAATCCGCATCAACATCTTTCGCAGCCTGTGGACAAAAACTGCGATCCTCGTCGATGTCAAAAGCTACCCATTACCCTTCTGGTGGCTCAAACTATGGGTCTCGCCCTACCTTCTCAATCCCAAAGGCAACGGCCTGGTCCTGCTGACCGAAGAATGGATGACCCTCTCCCGTCAATTAGGCGATGCCCGTAGCAATTGGGCTGACGCAGTCCGCCGCCGTCGCAATGCTCAATAAATCAGAATAGGTTGATAGCTCAGAAAGGCCTTCCTACTAAATGCCCTTGCGGAACAATGCCACTTCGACTTTTCCCAAAGTTTTCCACAGCTCAAGGACCACATATAAGCAGCAGTGGAGAAATCGCCCCACCCCTGGGGGGCACTCGGAAGTTATCCACAGCCCGGACTGAAACCTTAAAACTATCGCGTTTTTAAAGTTTCAGCCGGGCCCGGCAATTGCCAGAGCTTGCCTTTTCTGGTAAAATAAGGCTGATCCATAAAGGACGGACGGCTTCAACTTTCCGCCCCGCAATCGCAGGCCCTCGCCTGTGAGCAGTGGACGATCTTAATCAGCCCAACAGCATGCCAGGGGGAACTCTGTGCCTGGCGTACTACAAAGGGGTCAAACATGTCTCAATTAAGTCCACAAAGAATGTGGCAGGCAGCTCTCGGCGAACTTGAATTGCAAATGACCCGTGCCACCTTTGACACGTGGTTACGTGATACCCGCTGCCTGGGCATCGAAGAAAACAACACCCTGATTGTCAGCGTCAAAAACGGCTACGCTGTGGAATGGCTGGAAAACCGCCTGCAAACCGTCATCCGCCGCACCCTCAACCGGATTGCCGGTCAGGAAATGGAAATTCGTTTCGTCGTTTGGGACGGCAAACCCATCGCCGAACCCACACCCACCGCTCCGGTAGCCCCCCTCTTAAACGGAGAAACCGCTCCCCAACGCACCATCACCGATCCCGGGCTCAATCCCGAATACACCTTTGAAACTTTCGTGGTCGGCCCGGGCAACCGTCTGGCCCAGGCAGCCTCTCAGGCCGTGGCCGAACAACCTGCCCGTTCCTACAATCCCCTTTTCATCCACGGGGGAGTCGGATTGGGGAAAACCCACCTGCTCCATGCCATCGGCCAGGTCGGTTTCCGCCGGGGTTTACAGGTCCGCTACATCACCTCCGAAACGTTTACCAACGACCTGATTGAAGCGATCCGCACCCACACCACCGATATGTTCCGCGAGAAATATCGCACCGCCGATGTTTTACTGGTCGATGACATTCAATTTATCGCCGGAAAAGAAAGTACCCAGGAAGAGTTTTTCCATACTTTCAACGCGCTCCGCGATACCGGACGACAGGTCGTCCTCAGCAGTGACCGCCCGCCCAAAGCGATGGTCACATTGGAAGAACGCCTCCGCTCTCGTTTTGAGTGGGGGCTGACCGTCGACATCCAGGCGCCTGATTTTGAAACCCGGGTCGCCATTCTGCAGGCCAAGGCCCAGAAGCTGCATACCCCGGTTCCCGACGAAGTGCTGACTTACATCGCCACCAACGTCGAAAAAAATATCCGCGAACTGGAAGGCGCCCTCAATCGCGTCCTGGCTCTGACTCGCCTGACAGGATTGCCGTTAACTCTGGAAGTAGCCAAAAACGCCCTTTCCGAACTGTTGCCCAATCGCCAGACCCTCTCAGCCGATCAAATCCTCAGCACCGTGGCCGTCTTTTACGGAGTCTCGGTCGAGGATCTGCGCAGCCCCAACCGCAGCCGGCGTGTAGCACTGCCTCGCCAGATCGCCATGTACCTGATCCGCGAAGAAACCGACTCTTCACTTCCCCAGATCGGCGCTCAGCTCGGCGGCCGGGATCACACCACGATTCTCTATGGCTACGAACATATCCGCGCCCAAATGGAACAGGATGATCAGCTACGACGTGAATTGATGACCTTAAAAGGCAAACTCTACGGCCAGAATTGATGGATTGACAATTCCTTTTAGCGCGCGCTCCCCTCAGGATGCGCGCGCTAAATTATATAAACACCCCCTCTCCCCCGGCTTCGCACTGCGCGTCGCCCTTTACCAATCAACCGCCACTTGCGGGGCGCAAAAATGTACGCCACCCGGATAGAAAAAAACGACCTGTGCGGTTAGTCTGGAAAAAATCCATATTTTCGGCGGCTTCAGAAAGCCGCCGAAAATATAAATAAAAATAACTCTCTCCCCCCATCCTGCGCGTCGGCTTCTTCCAAACAAAAACCACTTGCGGGACGCAAAAAAAATGTCCACCGCCCACTCAGGTTGAAATCTTAACGAAATTGTAATCCCCTATTAACCATTCAGTCTATTTTCTTTTTATCCTAACTCACGTATAATGGGAGCGAAACTAAAACAAAATAGCTGTATCGAACTTCACCCCACTTTCAATCCAAACCCCTTGGATTGAAAGTTTTAGCAAAATCACAGCAGGCTAACAGGAAAGACCCATGGGAAACAAAATCCTCATAGTTGACGATGACGTAGAAACCATCCGCCTGATTGGGTTGATGCTGGAACGCAAAGGATATCAAATCGTAGCAGCAGCAACCGGAGCCCAGGGCCTCGAAAAAGCCTCGCAACTCCAACCCGATTTAATTATCCTGGATGTGATGATGCCCGATCTCGACGGCTACGAAGTAACCCGGCGCATCCGTGAATGCCCCGAACTGCAAAACATCCCCATCATCATGTTTACCGCGAAAAGCGCCATTACCGATAAAGTGGCAGGATTCCATTCCGGCGTTGATGATTACCTCACCAAACCGGTCCATCCCACCGAATTGCTCACTCGCATTGAGGCCCTGCTGGCTCGCAGTGCCGCCCGTCGCGCCGCAACCGCTCCGGCCGCCCCGGTAGAAACCCGCCGCGGTCATCTCGTAGCCTTCCTGCCCTCCAAAGGGGGAGTCGGCAACACCACCCTGGCGGTCAATGCAACCATAGAAATCAATCGCCTGAAAACCGGCAAGAAAACCCTGCTGATAGAATTCCCTACCGGCGGCGCCTCCATGGCCCTGCAATTGAACCTCTCTCCCCACAACAGCCTGCAAACCCTGGTAGAACGCAATGCGATCAGTAAACTGGACCTGGAAACCATCAACGGTCAAATCCAGGGACATCCGACCGGCATCCGCCTCCTTCCCAGCACGCCGCAACCCGCTGGAATCACCCCACCGCTTACCGAAGAATTCACCCGCTCCATGTTGCGTCTGTTGCTGGCCGAATACGATATCGTCATGGCCGATCTGCCGCCGACCCTCGATCCCGGCAGCCGGGAAGTATTACGGCAGGCCGATTTCATCGTCTTAAGCCTGGAACCCAGCCGGATTGGACTGGCCCTGGCCCGTGAAATGATCGAAAAACTGGAACAATTCAACATCGGAAAATACAAAGTGGGCCTGGTCATGATCCACCGTACCCCTGCCGCCTCCAGCCTTAACCGTACCGCGGTCGAAAGTGCCCTCAATCAAACCCTGCTATCCAGCATCCCGCCGGTTCCCGAACTGGTCACCGAAAGTTACGAAACAGGAAGGCCGGTCATCCTGATGCAACCCCAAAGCCTGATCTCCCAACAGATTCGGATGCTGGTCGAAGCTTTCAAAAATACGCTGTAAGGCTTACAAAATGAAGATTCCACCCATTACATGGCCCGCCACCCCGGCAGAGGCAATTGAACTGCAACGCCAGATGGCATCGCAAGTCATCAGTTGCCCCTTGCCGGCCACACCGCGCTGGATCGCCGGCGTGGATGTCCACATCCGGCAAGAACAATTGCTCGCCATCGCCGTCGTCCTTTCCTATCCGGAACTGGAAACGGTAGAAATGGCCGAAGCCGCCATCGCCCCCCCCTGGCCTTACATCCCCGGCCTTTTCTCTTTCCGTGAAGGGCCGGCCGCCCTCGCGGCCCTGGAACGCCTGAAAATCGAACCGGACCTGATCTTCTTCGACGCTCACGGCATCGCCCACCCCCGCCGCCTCGGCCTGGCCTCTCACATGGGCATTCTGTTGGATCGGCCCACTATCGGTTGTGCCAAAACCCGCCTGACCGGTCAGGTTGAAATGCCCGGCCCGCATCGCGGAGATTGGACCCCTATCCTGGATCAAGAGTCCTGCATCGGAGCTGTACTCCGCACCCGCCCCTCCTCCCATCCTCTGTATATCTCCATTGGACACCGCATCACGCTCGAAGAAGCCATTGATTGGACGTTGCGCTGTGGGACAGGGTATCGCGTCTCCGAACCCACTCGACGAGCCCATGTCATCGCGCAACAATCAGCCAAAGGAGGATTATGACAGATTCCATTGAACGCCTGTCTCAACGGGTTACGGTCCTGGAACAATTGATTACCATTAGCCGGCAGCTCAATTCAACATTAGAGATGCGTCCGTTGCTCAAACAAATCGTCGAAGCCGCCGCTACCCTCACCGACGGGGACAGCGCCTCCATCCTGCTCGTAGATGAACGCACCAAAACGCTCAACTTTGCCGCCTCCTCCGGCCCAAACTCCCCGGCCCTCGAATTGACCGAAGTGCCGTTGGAAAACAGCCTGGCCGGCTGGGTCGTGCGCAATCGCCAGACCGCCATTGTCGAAGATGCACAAACCGACCCCCGCATGTACGTGATCAACGGCGTCGGGCCGACCCTCTCCATCGGCGCCGCCCCGATGTTCTTCGGCGATAAAGTAATCGGCGTCCTCGAAGCATTGACCCAACGCGAACGCCGCAGCTTCACCCCCGCCGACATCGATACCCTGGAAACGCTCGCCAGCATCGCCGCCGTCGCCGTTCAAAATGCCCGCCTCTTCCAACAAAGCGACTGGGTTTCCGAAATCGTCCACGAAATCCGCACCCCCCTCACGTCGATTGTCTCCTATGCCGACCTGCTCCGCCGCCCGAATCTAAAAGAAACCCAACGCGAACAATTTGCTTCCATCATTCAGCAAGAGGGCGAACGGGTCAACGCGCTGGTCAGCCAGTTCCTGGAATTGGCCCGCCTGGAATCCGGACGGGTCTCCCTGGAACGGGTGGCCTTGCACCTGCCCACAATCGCCGCCCTCTCTGCCGATGTGGTCCGTCCGCTCGCCGAAAAACAAAACATCGAATTCCACATGCGCATTCCCCAAGATCTCCCCCCCGTTCTGGGCGATGCCCAACGCATCCATCAGGTCCTGCTCAATCTCCTCTCCAATGCCGTCAAATATTCCGGGCAGGGAGCCTGTGTAGATCTGCAAGGGTGGACGGAAAACAATCAGACGGTCATCAGCATCCACGACACCGGCCCTGGCATCCCCCCCGAACAAATCCCCTCCCTCTTCCAAAAATTCAGCCGACTTCCCGGCAGCGAACGCCGCGCCACCGGCGCCGGATTGGGCCTGGTCATCACCCGCCAGATCATCGAAGCACACGGCGGCCAAATCTGGGTGGAAAGCAAAGTCGGCGAAGGCACCAGCTTTATCTTCTCCCTGCCGGCCATAGCCTCCGCCTGATTTCTTAAAATGGTAAGAATTGTTGCTTTACAAAACCTCAAACCTGTGGTATTATGCTGTCTGCCTGTGAGCGCTCGCGCTCCGGGTTTTTATTTTATAAGGGCGAATACATCGCCTGTGTCAGGAATCAGATCATCCGGAGGCAAATAATACATGGGTGAACGCCCGGTTTACCTCACACAAGAAGGTTACGATCAGCTCCAAAAAGAGCTGGAATATCTGAAGACCGTCCGCCGGCAAGAAGTGGCCCAACGCCTGCATCATGCTCTGGCTGAAGGAGAACTCATCGAAAACGCCGAGCTGGAAGATGCCCGCCGCGAGCAGGCCTTCGTCGAAAACCGGCTGTTTGCATTGGAACAACAGGTTCGAAATGCCGTTATCATTGAAAAAACCGGTACGCCGAATGCCGGCATGGTCGGCATCGGCAGCTTTGTAACGGTCCAGGAAGAAGGCGCCCCGGCCCCCGAAGAATACCAGGTCGTAGGTTCAGCCGAGGCTTCTCCCACCGAAGGTCGCATCTCAAATGAATCCCCGCTGGGACGGGTGCTGTTGGGCAAACGCATCGGTGATAACGCTGTCGTTCGCGCTCCGGATGGCGATATCGTCTTCCGCATTGTCTCTATTCGTTAATCGTTTTCCAGCAATGCTGACAAGCCCATACAGATGTATGGGCTTGTTTGTTGATAGTCTACTCAGGAGAGCAGTCCAATGGAATTAAATGAACTCGAACGCCAGCGCGTAGAAAAGATCGAACGGCTGCGCGCCGCCGGAATGGAACCTTACCCGGGCCGGGTGCAGCGCACCCACACCACCCAGGCTGCCCGCGATGCCTTTACCGCCGCGGAGACCGCCGGCGAGCCCGGCCCGCTGGTCTGGGTCACCGGACGGCTGGTCAGTATCCGCGTGATGGGCAAGGCCGCCTTCGCCCACATCGAAGACGAAAAGGGCAAACTGCAAATCTTCCTCCGTCAGGATGACCTGGGCGAGGAAACCTACGCCCTCTTCAAACAGGCTTTCGACCTGGGAGATTTTGTCGAAGCCTCCGGTCCCGTCGTCCGCACCAAGACCGGCGAAATCAGCGTCCAGGCCAAAACGCTGCGGATGCTCAGCAAAGCCGTCACTCCCCTGCCGCTCCCCAAAGAATATGAAAACGCGGCCGGCGACACGGTCCGCTATGGCGCCCTCGCCGACGTAGAAGAACGCTACCGCCAGCGCTACGCCGACCTGGCGGTCAACCCGCAGACACGCGAACATTTCCGCATCCGCTCCCGCATGATCGGCGCCCTGCGCCGCTGGCTCGACGAACGGGATTACCTGGAAGTCGAAACCCCCGTCCTGCAACCGATCTACGGCGGGGCCGCCGCCAAACCCTTCACGACCTTCCACAATCAGCTCAAGCAACAGCTCTACCTGCGGATTTCATTCGAACTCTACCTGAAACGACTGCTCGTCGGTATGTACGACCGGGTCTACGAAATCGGCCGTGACTTCCGCAATGAAGGCGTCTCCTACAAACACAATCCCGAGTTCACTCAGCTGGAACTCTACTGCGCCTATACCGACCTCCAGGGCATGATGGAAACCACCGAACAGTTGATCGCCTTTGCCGCCCAGACCGTCCTGGGCACCACGCAGATTGAATTTCAGGGCCATACCATCGACCTGACTCCCCCGTGGCGCCGGCTGGCTCTCTGGGAAGCGATCGCCGAAGGCACCGGCATCGACTATCGCGCCTACCCGGACGCCGACAGCCTGCGGGCCGCCATGCGCGAACGCGGTTATCCCGCCGACGAGAAGGCCTCCTGGGGCCATCTGGTCGACGATCTGCTTTCCCAGGTTGATCCCAACCTCATCCAACCGACCTTCATCTATGATTACCCGGTGGCGATCTCCCCGCTCGCCAAGCAAAAGCCGGATGATCCCACCCATGTGGAACGCTATGAATTCTTCATCGGCGGTATGGAAATCGGCAACGCCTTCACCGAACTCAACGACCCCTTTGAACAGGAACAGCGCTTCTATCAACAGGGTCGCGATTACGAAGCCGGCGACGAAGAAGCCCAACCCATGGATGAGGATTACCTCCGCGCCATGAAATACGGCATGCCGCCCTGCGGCGGCCTGGGCATCGGCGTGGATCGTATCGCCATGCTCTTCACCAACCAGCACTCCATCCGCGATGTGCTCCTCTACCCGCACATGCGCACCCGCGATACCCAAACTTCATAAAAAAGCCCATTTTTTCGCGCGCCGTCTCCGGCGCGCGAAAAAATTAATAAAAAACTCTCAAAGGAGGCTCTTATGATCGCCGGACAACCCATCCTTTCCGCCTGGATCAGCGCCATCCTGACCACCATCATCGCCGTTATCGGCCTGATCCTGGTTCAAATTTTGCGAAGCAAACTCCGCAGCATCCTCAACCGCATCCCAAACATTACCCCCGAGCGGAATCAACAACTCTATACCCTGCTGATGGTGGGCACCTGGGCCTTGAGCATCACTATCATCCTGGTGGCCGTTTCCATGGTGCTCAGCCTCTGGGTCGATATCACACCGCTGATCACCGGGATGGGCGTCATCGGTCTGGCGCTGGGCCTCGGCTCGCAAACCATCGTCAAAGACTTTCTAGGCGGCATCTTTATCCTGCTGGAAAACCAATACGGCGTGGGCGATGTCATCAAGGTCAACAGCGTTTCCGGGGAAGTCGAAGCGATCACGCTGCGCGTTACCCAACTGCGGGATCGCAACGGTCAGCTCCATATCATCCCCAACGGTGATATCCGCGTCGTCACCAATCTCACCCGGGAATGGTCGCGTGCCATTATCAACATTGAAATCGCCTTTGAAGAAAACCTGGAGCGCGCCCTGGAGGTGCTGAACCAGAACCTGACTCAGATCTGCGAAAACGCCGATTTGAAAAAAGATCTACAGGATACACCCGAAATCATCGGCCCCCTGGGAGTAGAAAGCGACACTGCCGTTTTACAAATCTGGGCCAAAACGACCCCCGGTCGGCAATGGCATATCACCCAGGATCTTCAACGTCGTCTGCATATAGCTTTCCGCAAAGCCGGCATCCACGCCAAACTCTCCGGCGCCACCCAACTGCCGGAATAAAATGGGACAATAAAAAAGTTTCGCCCCGGCTACGTCGGGGCGAAACTTTTTTATTGTCGTTAAATCTCGCCGCGCATCTCCCGATCCAACCGTTGAAAAAAGCCTTCCATATAGGCATGCCGTTCCGCCGCAATCGCCCGACCCGTCGGCGTATACAGCTGATCCTTAATTCGCGCCAGCTTAAAGACAAACTCATGCACCGGCGTATGCTCCTGCCCTCGCCCGGTCGGAGCCTGGATCTCATCCAGCGCCGCCCACAGCCGCGACTGATGAGCCCCACCGTAAGCAAAGGCCCGCGCCACACCTACCGCACCAATGGCATCCAGCTTGTCGGCATCGTACAACACCCGGGATTCCAGGGCCGCAGGCGGCGGACCGCTGCGGAAACGATGGGCCAGAATAGCCTCCGTCACTGCCGCTACAAAAGCCGGATCGGCATCGCGCAGATATTCCCCGGCCCGCCCGGCCGCCACTTCGGCATGATCCAGCCCCTGCATCTCAGCTTCATCCCGCCCCCAGTCATGAAGTAAGGTGGCCGTACGCACCACTTTCCAATCAGCCCCCTCCGCCCGGGCAATTCGCTCGGCCAGAGCCAACACCCGCAGCACATGGTCAAAATCGTGGACCGCATCCGCTCCCGTATAAAATGCCCGCGCCGTCTCGATCGTTAACTCCATACATTCCTCCAGATGAGTTTATTAACATCCCGCAAACAATTTTTCACGACCCGTGCGATGAGTCCGGGAAAAAGTCCATATTTTCGGTGGCTTTCTGAAGCTGCCGAAAATATGAATAAAAACAACTCTCCCCTCTATCCCGCGCGTCGCTTCGAACCAGACAATAGCTGGTTGCGGGACGCTAAAAATGCCCACGGCCCGTCTGTTCCCCCCCCTACAACAAGTTGCGCGCGCTCCGTAGGGAGCGCGCGCAAAAAACTCGAAAAGATCAATTTGCCTAAGGCAGATAAATCAACGGGTTAACGGGATAACCGTTATAACGCACCTCGAAATGCAAGTGCGGCCCGGTTGAATTCCCGGTATTGCCCACCGCCCCGATGACCTCTCCGGCCGAAACCGATTGGCCCTCGACGACAAAGAAGTTACTCAAGTGCGCATAGTAAGTCTGATAACCATTGCCGTGATCGATCACGATCAAATAGCCATAACCGATGTCGGTCCACCCGGCGAAACTGACATATCCGGCATCCGAAGAGACCACCGCCGTACCCTCATCGGTTCCCAGGTCAATGGCCCGGTGCCCATACCAGTATCCCTGCGTCAGATACCCGGCCGTAGGCCAGTAGAAAATCCCACTGCCTTCCACATCTTCAGGAACCACGCCGGCATAAGTGGTCACTTCACGCGCCACGAACGGCTTGGTACCTCCGGGGACGATCAACTTCTCCCCGATCTGCAAGGCCGAATCCGTAGGGATCTCGTTATACTCGCAATTTTCAATCACATCGACGGTCACCTTATATTTGTCGGCTAAAGATTGTAAGGTATCGCCGTCTTCGATCGTATGGTAAACCCCATCGATGGGCAAAATCACCATCGTCTGGCCTACCTTCAAAATGTCGGGCGCCTTCTCAACTTCAGGATTCGACCACATCAGCGTGGTAGGCTGCAGGCCGAACTTCTCCGCAATCGATTGCGCCGTATCCCCCACCTGGACCGTATAGGTCGTCAATTCCAGGCGAGGCCGTTCCGGAATCGCTGTGTGAGAGGTGGCCCGCCGTAAGACGCGGGCTTCTCCCGAAGAGCGATAATAGACGCGGTTGGAGCTGGCGGCTCCACCTACCGCGGCCGAATGGGCAGCTACCGTATCCACCGAAAGATTGCCGGCAGCCTCAGAAGGTGGACTGAACACATTCCACCAGGGCCGTCCCCCAAGCAACACCAGAACCAGCACCACGCTCGCCAACGCCACATGAGAAGTCAACCTCCCCAAAGCCGGCCGCTGACCCACATGATCGCCGTTCCAACGCCAGGTTAAAGCCGTCACCCGGGCTGCCGTGCGCACAATCCACGGACTCTGCCATCGAAAGATGCCTTCAGAAGGTAAAGGTGGTCGTATCACGGTTCGTATAAAATTGGGTTCTGCGGCACACCCTGATAACGGATTTCATAGTGTAGGTGAGGACCTGTAGAATAACCGGTCGAGCCGCACAGACCGATTAACTGACCTTGATAGACCGAATCCCCACACCCGTAATAGATCTCACTAAGATGCGCATAGTAAGTCACATAGCCATTGCCGTGATCGATCCGAATGAGGTTGCCGTAGCCGCCGCCCCAGCCGGAGTGAATAACGACCCCGTTATCCGCGGCATAGATCGGCTCTCCTAAACGACAACCGTAATCCAACCCAATGTGGGTCGGATTGCCGGGATCGTGGAAAATCCAGCCCGAAACGCGGTACGATCCCGTCGGCAAGACAAACGATCCATTGGCCCCCGGGCCACTGACTGCAACATTGTTACAATACCCGGAACTGTACGAAGCCGAAGCCACACCGGGTCCACTGACGGTCGCCTTAGGCGGCGGCGCAGTCCATTCGATTTCCGAGCCCTCCCCGCCGGGGATCACCAACAGCGCCCCAGCGCGCAGGGTCTCTTCAGGACGAATGGCATTCCAGTCGTTGTACAAAGCGGAGACTTCCACCTTGTACTGTTCCGCAATGCCCTCGGGTGTTTCTCCCTCGGCCACCGTGTGATAGACACCATCCACAGGCAGGATGTAAATCGGAAGGCCGGGTTGAATCATCCAGGGCGCATCACGCAAAGCCTCACGGTTCCCCCAAACAATTGTCGAAGGATTGATTTTGAAAGCTTCAGCGATGCCGTAAACAGTATCACCGGTTTGAATGGTATAGGTGATCACTTCAAGCCGTTGACGTTCGGGGAGTTCTGTGTGAGGAATTGCCTGACGATAAATAGCGAGGTCTCCGGAAGAGGCCTGCCACAACGACGTTTCGCTCGAAGAAGGAGTAGGTGTCGACACCTCATCGGCAGCGACCCGATCCGAAGGATCGGCAGCCGTTGCCAGGGTATCTTGAGCCAGACCGCCATAGCCCAGCAGCCCAATCAACACGGCCAGAGCGATCAGGCTGGCATGAGCGCTGTAACGCCCAATTAGCGCAGCAATGGCCTGACGGTCGTCTTGTAATCGCCAGGCCAACCCGATCACCCTCGCCAGCATCTTTCCCGAAATCCGCACAAAGCTATCGGATTCCCGGGAATCTGCTCCTGTTAAGGCATATTCGTTTTTGTCCATGATCCTCATTGACTGGTTCAACCGAACCACAAGTGTCTCAATGATAGCACGGAAGCCATAATAGACAAACAAAGATACATAAAAAGGCACATACCCACGAAGCAACAGTTCGATTATAGCATAGGCAAAATAAAAAGCAACGCCTTCGGATCTTCCCTTAAAACTTTCCCCTCCCCCCCAAAGCCGCATCTTCGGGGGGAAAGGGAGGTAAGGGGACTACCTAAAACCCTGCTCATTCAATCCGTGCTACCATAAATGAAGCGAGCAGGTCCAGGTGGATATGAGATCCGGTCGTTGCTTCCGACGTAATTGCCGGCTGAGGCCGGCAACGTAAATATCAACTGCTTTTCAATAAACTCCCGCGGGTAGAAACGGTCCTGATTAAAATCCCACTCATTACTTGACCGTTTTCCAATCCACCCGCGGGAGAAACTAAGCTGACTACCTCCGGCGTTTTTACTTTATTGAATGCCAACCTTATGATAAACGAACGCCTGGAGTCCCACAGTACAAATCCTCCCGTAGATGGAAACGGCCCTTTATCTAAAAGTTTTATGATTGCCGTTTTCCAAACCCATCCACGGGAGGAAATTCCCGTTCTCCCTCCTGCAATTTTCCGCGATTGATTCCTACATTAATAACGTCGCTTCATCCAGGCAGGAGGAGCCATTAATATCGGCCTCCAAAGGTGGAAGCAGCTCTTACCCAACCACAATATATTGCCACTCTCCAACCCACCTACGGAGGTATTTTATATTCCTCTCACCCTACGCAGCGGAACTACCCGTTAACTATAAGCCTCCGCTTCCCAGTCGTCGGTGCGAGGTCCTTCCCATGCTATCGAGGATGTTAAAGTATTGCCAACCCGTCCCACACTATCTCAGAATGTTTCCCAATCCCACGTTATGTTTCAGTATTACTGAGTTTTTATAATCTGTCCTTATTATCTCCATGCGCCTTCCAACGGCTTTACAATGGAGGCTGACAACCTTCCAAAAACCTTCCAAAGCCCTATATTTGCCTCGATTCCCCCCTATAACCGGAGCAATTACAGCATTTGGGGCGCCCGGTCGTAGACCGGGCGCCCCAAATGCTGTAATTTTCCCTTCTCCACCGTCCACAAACTACTTCGGCGGCGTAAAGAAATAACCGATCCCCGGCTTGGTCTGAATAAATTCCGGATTCTGCGGATCCCGCTCGATCTTCCGGCGTAGCCGATGAATCGCCTGCCACACCAGATGGTTGTCGCCCGTATAACCGTCCCCCCATACCTTCTCCAATAAATACTCGGGGACCAGCACCCGATTGGCCTGCTGGATCAATTCACACAGCAGTCGATACTCCGTCGGAGTCAAATTGACCTCCTGGGAATCCCGGAAAACCCGCTGCTGCCCGAAATCCACCTGCAAATCTCCCGCAGCAAAAACCTGCGGCGAAGCCGGCCGCACCGCCGTCACCTCATAACGTCGCATCACAGCCCGAACCCGGGCCAGCAATTCTTCCGCACTGAACGGCTTGGTAACATAATCGTCCGCCCCTAGATCCAAGCCCTTGACCTTATCCGGGCTCTCCGCCAGCGCCGTCAACATAATAATGGGAATCGTGGAAAATTCCCGAATCTGCCGACAGACTTCATAGCCGTCCATACCCGGCATCCGCAAATCCAGGAGCACCAGATCGGGCTCCTCGCGGACAGCCATCTGCACCGCCGCCAGACCATCGGAGGCCGAAATGACCTTATAACCACTGGCCTCCAGATTTACCCGGATAGCCCGGACATATTTCGGTTCATCATCAACGACGAGAATGCGAATCTTATCCTTCCCCATGCTTCACTCCAGCTCCATCTCAGCCGGCAACGTAAAATAGAAGGTACTGCCTTCTCCCAGGCGACTTTCCGCCCAGATCCGCCCGTGGTGAGCTTCCACAATCCCCCGACAGACGGCCAATCCCAACCCTACGCCACTCACACTCTGAGTGAAAGTATTCTGAACCCGATAAAAACGCTCGAAAACTTTCTCCAAATGCTCCTGAGGAATGCCGATCCCCTGATCGCTCACCCAGATCAACACATGTTCCCCATCATAGCGGGTATGGATCTCGATACTGCCTCCCTCAGGAGAATATTTGATCGCATTGTGAAACAGATTCCGCAACACCTGATCGATCCGTTTGATGTCGAAACTGGCCACCAACGGATCATCTCCCAGATCCAGCTCCAACCGATGGCTGGTAAATTGCGGCCCCATCGCACTAACCACCGCCTGGATCACCTCCCGAATATCGTACGGCTGCCGATCCAGCTGCATCCGCCCATCCTGCATCCGCGACAGATCCAACAAATTATCCACCAGCTTCTCTAACCGGTCGGTCTCTTCATTAATATTCTGCAGAAATTCCCGATAAGTCGCGCCGTCCAGCGCCACATCTTCCCGCATCAACGTAGTCGCAAAAATCTTGATCAACCCCAACGGGGTCCGCAGCTCGTGAGAGACATTGGCAATCAATTCCGACCGCAACCGATCCAGCTGCCGCAGCACCTCAATCTCGGCCGTCTTCTCAGCCAGGCGCACATTCTCCACCGCCACGCCGACTTGATGGCCGATCGTCCCCAACAACTGCAAATCCTGAAGATCTAACTCCTGCCCGTCGCTGCACATCACCCCCAAAAAGCCCTGCACCTTTTCCTTAGAACGCAACGGGACCACCACCGCATAAGGCTGCGTCTCCACTTCCAGCTCGACAGGCAACAACAGAGCATGCGGATCGGTCAGATCCGCAACCTGCCGACAGACCGTTTCCACCAGCTCCGGCGACTGCAAAGCCTCAGCCATCTCCAGGGACAGTCCCCGCTGAACGACCAGGGCCAGAGAGCCCGGGTCCTGCGACTCATTCATCAACTGGATCCAGGCGCCGTCAATCGACACCGCCGTCATCACCTGTTCCATCGTCGTATGCAACACATGCTCCAGATCCAGCCGCTGCCCGATCTCCGTGGCCAGGGCATTCAACGCCACCAGATCCTCATTCAAATGGCGCAACTCCACCTCGGTCCGCTTGCGTTCCGCCAGCTCCTGCTGCACCTGAGAATAAAGCCGCGCATTCTCAATGGCAATCACCGCCGAAGCCGACATCCCCTGCAGGATGGTCAAATCGTGCGTATCAAAAGGCTGCCCCGCCTTATTGACCGCCTCAATCACTCCGATCCCGGTCTCTTTGAAAATCAACGGCACGGCCAGCACGGAGTGGGTCATCAACCCGGTCACCTGATCGATCCCACTGTAAAACCGGGGGTCCTGCCAGACATCGTTCACCAACGCCGGCTCGCGATTCTGCATCACCCACCCGGCAATCCCGGCCGTAGGCGGAATCTGCATCCCCAACAACTGCTCGGCCCCCGGCCCTACGCTCGCCGCGAAGGTCAGGACCTCCGTCTGCAAATCGCACAATAACACCGACACGCCCTGCGCATCGAGCAAGGTGCGGGCCTCCCGAATCACCAGATCCAACACGGCATTCAACTCCAACGTAGACGTGATCGCCTGGCCGGCTCGATTCAAGGCCGCCAGCTCCCGGGCCTGCCGTCTCAAATCCCGGTTCAACTCCTGCAAGGCCACCTCGGCTCGCTTGCGCTCCGTGATATCGTGAACCATCACCCACAACCCTACCGGCTGATCCTGCGAATCGCGCCGCAACCAGGTCCGCACCACCACCGGCACCCGCTCTCCCGAACGCCGCAGATATTCCTTCTCGTACTCCTCTGAATATCCCTGGACCAGGGTCTCTTCGCGGATCACCAGATGCTCCACTTCCCGATACTCCTCAGGCGTGACATTTTCAAAAGGCTGGGCCTGCAAAGCGTCGAAACTTTCATAGGCCAGCAAATCCAGAAACGCCCGGTTACAATCCACCAACCGTCCTTCCAGATCTGTAATGGCAATGCCGTCCCGTGAAGTCTCAAACAGCTGGCGATAACGTTCTTCCGACTCACGCAACGCCTCCGACGCCCGCCGGTAATCCGTAATATCCTCCCCGATCGACTGCAATTCCACCAATTCACCGCCGTCAAAGACCGCCCGGTCGATCCACCGCTGCCAGCGCACCTCGCCGTTCGACAAAATGATCTGATGTTCGATGGTGGAAACGGGCTTCTCCGGACTCAAGGAAAGGAAATGCAACCGTACCCGCGACCGTTCCACCGGCGGCAGCAGCGTCAGGAAATCCTGCCCCAGCAACTGATCCCGCGGCTGTTCGAAATAACGCGCGTAGGTTTCATTGACAAAAGTCAGGGTACCATCCGGCCGGAAACGACAGACCAGCATCGGCAAATCTTCGACCACAGCCCTGTAACGCGCCTCGCTGGAAGCCAGCGCCATCTCGGCCTGCTTCCGGGCCGTCAAATCGTAACAGGACCCAATGTACCCGGCAAAATGCCCATCCAGATCGGCAAAGGGACGGCCAATGATCGCCATCCAGCGATACTCGCCTGAAACATGCCGCAACCGACACTCAAACTCAAAAGGCCGGCGAGCCTCAAATGCAGCCCGATAAAAAGGCCAGTAACGTTCCTGCTCCTCGACCGGCAGCCCTTCCAGCCATCCCGTCCCGGCCTCCTGTTCCAAAGTCCGGCCGGTAAAAGCCAGCCAGGTGCGGTTGAAATAATCCAGATTGCCTTTCACATCGGAACGCCAGATCGGGGTAGGAAATTCATCGAACAACGTCAGATAAAAATCGCGCGACTGAACCACCCGCTCTTCCGCCAGTTTGCGCTCCGTAATATCCTGTCCGCTGATGATCAACCCGGACGGCTGTCCCTGACCATCCTGCAACCGGTTCATATTCCACAATAAATAGCGCTGCGTACCGTCACGGCTGAGCACCGGAGATTCAAAACTGCTCATCCCATGACCGCGCAAAGCATCCTCCGCCCACCGGTTGACCACCTCCCAGCTGGCCGGCTCGACAAATCGCGAAAGGTAATTCTCCCCTAACACTTCATCCCGCAGCCAGCCGTACACCCGCTCGGCTTCCCGATTCCACTCCAAAATAATGAAATCCAGCGAAAGACAGATGATGACATTGCCCGCCGTCTGGACTACGGAACGGAACCGCCCCTCACTCTCCCGCAGCGATTGAATCAACGCCGAATTTTCCAGCGCCGTCGAAAGCTGATTGCCCATCGCCATCAAAGAATCGAGCACCTCAGGATCGAAATCCGCCCCATCGGCGCGATTGAGCAACGCCAGCACCCCCCGCCCCTGCGGCTGGAACCGCAAGGGAGCCGCCACCGCCGCTCCGACGTCCAGCCGTTCCCACCAGGAACGCACCCCCGACGGCTCCCAGCCCGCCACATCCGCTTTCCGCACCAGCACCGGCGATTCCTCTAAAATCACCTGCCCGCCCAGTGCATCCCAAAATCCCTCAAATGAAACCGGTTCCGAACTCTCCGCCCCCGGTCCCGCCATAATCAGGCGGGAAATCGTCCGCGCTTCCATATCCAGAGTCATCAACAGCGAACGATCGGCCCCCAAGACCTGGGCCACCGCCTCCAAAATGGCCCGCAGCGCCGCCGGATTGTTCTCCAGCTTGCCGGAAAGCCGGCTGATCGCATATAGCGTCTCGGTCTGAGTCAGCGCCGCCTGAGTGACCGCAAACAGCCGGTCCACCTCTTGATAGAGGCCGGCATTGTCGATGGCAATCGCCGCCGAAGCCGCCAGAGATTCCACCAGCTCCAGATTGACCGCCTGGAAGCGGTTCACCTGCGTGGACAGCACCTGAATCACGCCGATAACCACCTCATTGACCCGCAACGGACTCCCTAAAATGGAACGGAGTCCCAGCCCGGTCTTCTGATCCACCCCCGGATAATAACGCGGATCTACCCGCACATCCGGAACATTCACGCCCTTGCCTTCCTTCGCAATCCACCCCACCAACCCGGCACCGCAGGGCAACCGCCAGCCCCACACCTCCTCGCTCTTTGGCCCCCGGGAAGCATAACAGACCAGCTCTTGGGTATTGGAATCGCTCAGCCAGACCGAAGCGGCCGTGCCGCCCAGCAGCTGACGCATCTCATCCAATACATACTCCAATACCTGCTTCAAATTCAACGTCGAACTAAATTTCTGGCCGGCGCGATAGAGCAGAGCCAGTTCATTATTGCGCTGCTGCAAAGCCGCCTCCGCCCGACGGCGTTCGGCAATCTCACCCTGCAACTGGGAATTCAACCGCCGCAACTCCATCATGTCGGAGAAACGGGCAATCGTTAAGGGGATGACGCGTTCCAACTCGACCGCTTTGGGCGGTTTGATCAAATAAGCACCCACACCGGCCGCGCTGGCCCGTGTCAGCAATTCAGGGGAATCATAAGCCGTCACCACCACCACGGGAGTCGGACAAATTTGATAAATGCGCTCGGTCACCGAAATGCCGTCCATGTCCGGCAGCCCGATATCCATCAATACCACATCCGGCCGTAACGACAACACCTTTTGAACGGCGGCCTGGCCATCTTCCGCTCTCCCCACCACCCGGTAACCGCTTTTCTCTAAGAGAGTTTGCAGCAACTCACAGGTCAGGAAATCGTCATCTACAATCAGCACCCGAATGCCCTTGCGCTCACTCATGCTCGTCGTTGTCTCCCGTCACCGGCCGGCTGGATCTTCCCCGTCGGGCAGAAGTTTAACATGAATTCTGTTTTTATCCATCTGCAACCGCCAAAAGGTCTATCTTACCCGACTTTTCGACCTGAAAATCTCCACTTTTTCGATATACCCAAATCTGTATCTATTTTATATACTCTGGTACATAGACTCCCCTCCGGCTCTATGTTATTTTGATGCAGTCAAAATTCAACCTCTTTTTGTTTGATTGGCATTGCAGCCCTCCCAATCTATTAAAAACCAAACAGACGCAGTCTTTTATCATTCAATTCCTAAAGGGAATTTTGTCCCTGGACGTTTAATACTCAACGAATGAGGAGCATCTGAGCATGGACTCGTCTAAAAACGGCTCATTAAATCTCACCCCCCTGGATCTGGTTGCCTTTCGCCTGGATCAACAAACTTACGCGCTCCCAATTGAGCCCATCATCCAAATCATCGAGATGGTCACCCTCACGCCGCTCCCCCAACTGGACCCCTTAATTGATGGCGTGATCAATTTCCACGGCACCCTCCTTCCGGTCATCTCTCTGCGACGTTACCTGGGATTACCCACCATCCCCCTCCACCTGCACACCCCCATCATTCTCGTCCGGCATGAACAGCAAACCTTCGGCTTGATCGTCGATCAAGTCCTGGATGTCATCCGCATCGCAGAACGCCATCTCACCCGGCCCGACTCCTTGCTCCCCAAAGGCATCGAAAAACCCCCGCTCCTAAGCGGATTGGCCCGCCTGCCCAACAATCAGCTGTTATTGCTCATCAATTTAACCGCACTCTTTACCAGCACCCCGCTCTGTGCCCTGCTCAATGAAGTCCCTTCATTGGCTGAAATTAATTCTTCTCCCATCTCAAATCTACCCGCCGCCTCTCCCCTGCCAAACGGAGAAACTGAAAAAGATGAATCAACCCTGGAAAACCAATCCTGATCGTACATCGATAAAAGAAACGCCCATTCTGGGATATACAGATTATCAACGATTCAGCAAACTGTTGCTGGATCGCTGCGGACTCTATTTCTCGGAAAAACGCCATACAGAACTGGAGCTGGCCATCCGTCAGGCCTTCGCCGCTTCTACCTGCACCAATCTGAATGAATACTATCAACTCATCCAGGACCCTCGCGGTGCCATCGAACTCGACCGCCTCATCAACGCCGTCACGATCAGCGAGACCCACTTCTTCCGCGATGCCGCCCAGTTTGACGCCCTCTTTTATCACGTGCTGCCGCAAATCATCGAACACCGCCGCGAACTGCGCACGCTGCGCATCTGGAGCGCCGGCTGTGCCAGCGGAGAAGAACCCTACTCCATCGCCATTCTCCTGCGAGAACTCCTCCCCGAAGTCGACGATTGGGCCATCACCATTCTGGGCACCGATATCAACACCGGCGCGCTGGATCGGGCCCGCAAAGCCGTTTACGGCGACTGGGCCTTCCGCGAAGAACGGGCCAAACAATGGCGCCCACACTATTTCACCCAAAACGGAGCCCGTTATGAACTGCGTCCGGAAGTGCGAAAAATGGTCACGTTCGATCCGCTAAATCTCGCCGAACCCTGCTACCCCTCCTCTCAAACCAACACCACCTGTCTCGACCTCATCATCTGCCGCAATGTCACCATCTACTTCAGTGAATATGTAACCCAGGAAGTGGTCGAACGTTTCTTCAATGCCCTGATCGATGGCGGATGGCTGGTCGTCGGACATTCCGAACCCTCCTTGAATACCTACCGCCGCTTCCAGGTCCGCAACTTCCCTCACACAATCCTCTACCAGCGCGTCAACCAACCGACGGTAATGCCGGTGGATTGGAACTGGTCGCCCATTCCAATCGATCGCCGGGAAGAAATAGCGTTGCCCCCTCCCCCGGAAACGATTTCCGCCCCCCCCACCCTCGCCGCCCCCCAGCCATCCCTGGCGGCCCCCACGCCGGCTCCCTTGCCGGAAAATTCGCTGGAACACGCCGCCGAACTGTTGGAATACGGCCATGCAGAAGAAGCCCGCGACCTGTTGCTCAAATGGATTGCCACACAGCCGCTCCAGGTGCAGGCCTGCACGCTCTTAGGTCAGGCCTACGCCAACCTGGGGTGCTGGCCTGAAGCCGAAAGCTGGTGCAAACGCGCCATCAGCCTCCATAAACTGGCCCTTCCCGCTTACTACACGCTCGCCCTGGTCCTCCAGCATCAGGGACAGTTGACCCAGGCCATCGAAGCCATGCGCAAAGTAATCTATATCGACCACACCAATGTCCTGGGCCACTTTGGACTGGCCCACCTCTACCGCGAAAACAATCAGCTGGCGCCGGCCCAAAAATCACTGGATAACGCCCGCCGACTGCTGGAATCCCACGCCAATGAAGAATTGATCCAGGACTCTGGCGGAATTACTGTCGGTCGCCTGCGCGATGCCATCATCCGACAACAACAGGCCTGGAGCATTGAACCCTAAAGAGATAAGGAGCACGATGATGAATATCTCACCTGAATACATTCCGACTTCCGGAGAAATCGACGAGCAGGCCCCCGAATTTCTGAATCAGGTCTGGGCTCGCCGCGCCCAACAACTCAGTCAGCCGCTGGAGCTGGAAACCAGCGGAGAACAACTCAACCTCATCCAGGCCATCCTGGAAGGCGAGGCCTATGGCTTCGACACCCGTTACATTTTTGAAATCCGCGCCCTGGAACGCATCACCCCGGTCCCTCGTGTCCCGGCCTGGGTAGCCGGCGTGGTCAATTTACGGGGGCGCATTCTCTCGGTGCTCAACCTGCCGCGGTTTCTCGGGCTCCCCACCCCCGAAAAAACTCCCGAGCCCGGCTATCTGATCGTCGTCGAAACCTCCACCATGGAGCTGGCCCTGCTGGCCGAAGAAGTCCGCACCGTCGAAACGCTCCCCAGCGGCAAAATCCAACCCGCCACCGACGCCATCCATCATATCCGCTCCGAATACCTGCTCGGTCTGGTTACGGACCCGGACGTTGCCCCCCTGGTCATTCTCAACCTGCCGGCCCTCCTGGCCGATCCCCAGCTTATTCTCTACGAAGAACTTAATTAAAATGAAACACCCTACCAATCTCCATGAACAGGAAAAACTGCTGGCCATTGAACTGCGCAAACGCCAGATCCAATTTGCCCAGCGCCTGCTGCCTTTTCTCTTCTGGGTCACGCTCTTATTAAGTGCCATTATGACCGGAATCGGCCTGGTTTTTCCTTCCTATACTCAATTGCTGGCCTATGGCGGCGCGGTCGCTTTGGTAACGCTGGGCACCCGCATTTACAATTTTTTCAGTCAGATCAACAAAGAGGGCTGGGGACTGCATTTCTTCTTTACCACGCTGGTCCTCGCCATGGGCCTGTTGCCCTTTCTGATGCCCGAAATTCTCCCCGGCGCCACCATCGGCTATATTACGATCATCCTGATGAGCAATCTGCTCCTGGGCAATAAGAACAGCCTCGCCGTTGCCGGCGCCTGCCTGATCGCCTATCTGCTGGATGCACTCCTGGCCCCGGAACTCTCGCCTACCTGGTTCGTCCCACTTTCCCCGGACCTTTCCACTCCCATCAGCATCTTCGTCAATTCTTTCTGCCTGATCATGGCTTCTATCGTGGCGTATCAGATTTTTTCCAGCCAGGAAAAAACCTTCTGCCAGTTTCAGCGGGCCAACTGGGAAATCGAACGCCGCATCGCTGAGGAACAAATGCAACGCGACCGCCTGCAAAACACGGTCCAGACCTATGCCGATACGGTCCGGCAGGTCGCCCAGGGCAATCTCTCCAGCCGGGTACAACTGGAAATCCTCCAGGATCTGGACAGCAACCCCTTGACCATCTTAGGGCGCAGCTTAAACGAAATGACCACCAGCCTGCAAGCCATGGCGATGCGCATTCGCGACGCCGCGATCAATCTCCATTCCGGCGCCTCTGAAATCCTCGCCACCGCCACCGAACAGGCCGCCGGCGCAGCCAATCAATCCACCGCCATCTCCCAGGCCACCCTGACCGTCGATCAGATCAAATACATGACCGCCCAAACTTCCACCCGCGCCCGCGAAGTAGCCAACGTGGCGCAACATACCGTAGAAGTCTCACAATCCGGCCAGCAGGCCGTCTTCGAAATCCTGAACAGCATGCAACAAATCCAGGAACGGGTCGAAGGCATTGCCGAAAACATCCTGATCCTTTCACGTTGGACACAGCAAATCGAAGAGATCATCACCACGGTCAACGAAATCGCCACCCAATCTAACATCCTGGCCCTCAATGCTGCGGTCGAAGCGGCCCGTGCCGGTGAACAAGGGCTGGGCTTCGCCGCCGTCGCCCTCGAAGTCCGCACGCTCGCCGAACAATCCCGGCAGGCCACCGCCCAGATCCGGGCCATCCTGCTGGAAATTCAACGGGCCACCAACCAGACCGTCATGGTCACCGAAGAAGGCTCGAAATGCGTCAACGACGGCATCGAACGGGTCGCCCAGGCCCAGGATGCCATCCAACAACTGTCTACGGTCATCCAGGCTTCCGTCCAGGCCGCCGCCCAGGTCGTGGAAAGCGGCCAGCAACAGGTCTCGGGCATGGAACAGATCGTTCAGGCCATGCAACATATCAATCAAGCCACCCTGCAAAATATGGCCAGCACCCGGCAGGCTGAAAAAATGGCCCAAACCATGGCCGAACTGGCCCGCAGCCTCACCGCCACTGTCTCGCAATACCGTCTGTAATGTAAAAAACCGGGATTATGGATAACTTTAGAGAGGAGATGCATATGGACATAAATACAGATCCCCAGGAAAAAACAAAAAACTGGCTTGCCCCCCAGGTATTCCCCCCGGTTATGTTTGTCGCCATCATCTTCCTCGGCCTGGTTCTGATCATCGGCCTGGAACTACTCGCCCACAACCGGAACGCCGCTCCCCCCGTCACAATCCCGCCCTCCCCCACACCTGCCCTCCCGGTCACTCTGACTCTGTACAATTGGACCAGCTACATGCCCCAATCCATTCTGGATGATTTCGCAGCCCAATCCGGCATCACTGTGACCTATCAAAGCTATGAAACTCAGGAAGAAGCCGTCGCCGGCCTCCTCACCGGCAAAAGCTACGATGTAGTCGTCATGGGCAACAATTTCATACCGCAACTCATCGCTGCCGATATCCTGGCTCCTATCGATTATCAAAATGTCCCTAACTTCAAAAATATCTCTCCCGAATTTCGGGATCTGGCCTACGATCCTCAAAACCAGCATTCCATCCCTTTCAACTGGGGCACCACCGGCCTGCTGGTACGCCAGGATCTGATCACACGCCCGGTCACCTGTTGGAGCGATCTCTGGGATCCCGCCTTGAAATCAAAAATCGCCATCTGGAACATTCCCAATGCGAACATTGCCATGGCCCTGAAATCGCTCAACTATCCGGCCAACACAGAAGATTCCCACCTCCTTGATCAGGCTCAACAACGGCTCCTGGCTTTAAAAGATCAGGCAGTCCTCATCTGGCCCGGCGATGAAGCCAGTATCATCCCCCCCCTGGCCGAAGGACGTATTGTCGCCGCTTACGGCTGGAGCTATGACGCGGTCCTGGCCCGCCAACAAAATCTCTCCATCACTTACGTTCTCCCCTGCGAAGGCACCTTCCTTTGGGGGGAAAATTTCGTCATTCCCAAATCCAGCCCGCATCAAATCCAGGCCGAACAGTTCTTGAACTTCCTGCTCCGCCCCGACATCGGCGCCCGATTGATCGCGGAGCTCGCCTACGCCACCCCCAATGAACCGGCCCAAAAACTCCTCGCCCCCGAGATCCGCAACGATCCCTTGATCTTTCCCGCCCCCAACTCCTTGAAAAATTCTGATATCCTGCTGCCGGCCAAACCGGAAACCCTGGAACTCCATCAACAAATCTGGAATAATTTTCTCAATTACGTTCCGGAGACTCCATGAATGAATCTTCAATTCCCTCAATAAAATCCAAACCCGCCCCACCGCCGGCACAGAAACCGATCAGCCTGCGCCGCCGCTTATTGAGCGCTATGGCTCTGATGGTACTTTCGCTGCTGCTGGTCATCGGTTCCGGCATCTATCTGCTGGTCTATACGCTGGAAAATCAGGATTGGGAGAACCGGTTGAAACAAAGCTCCCAGAATGCCGCCCTTATGTTGAACAACTTCACAGCCCAAATCGAAAATACGCTTCGCCTGACCGGCGAACTGAATCCGGATTACCTGAAAAACAACCCCGCCTACTTAAACTGGCTGGTGCTCCAACAGCCGGCTCTGCTGGAACTGGCCCGGCTGGATGCCGACGGCCAGACCATCGCCGGCGCCTATCGCGATAAAAGCCTGCTGTCTGAATTCTTTACCGTGACGCAATCCCAATGGTTCCGCGAAGCTCACGACGGCCGCCCTTATTGGGGCTCCGTACAGATCGCCCCCAATGATCAACCCTATTTGATCGTCGCCTTCCCGGCCTCAGAACAAGGGGTCATCGCCGCCCGGGTCAACCTCTCCTTGATGTGGGAAGTCATTCGAGAAAATCGCTTCGGCGAAACCGGAACAGCCTATGTCCTTGAAACAAATGGACATCTGATCGCCCACAGCACCCCTGAACTGGCTTTACAACATCTTACGATCTCTCTTCCCCAGGAAATAGAAAAGCTCCCGACTTTCTCGGAATGGACCGGGAAATATAACAACCTCAACCAGGTGGAAGTCCTGAGCCGCATTGCCCCCATCCCCAACACCCCCTGGATCATTGTGACCGAAGTCGAAACCCGGGAAGTCTTTGCCAAAAGCCAACAAGTCCTCATCGGAGTCCTCTGTTTCATCCTTCTATTTCAGACTCTGATCATGTGGTCCAGTACCCGTCTGATCCGCCAGTTACTGGTGAAACCGCTCAACCTGCTGCAGGCCGGCACCCAACGGCTGGGCCAGGGAGAGCTGCACTACCGCATTGAAATTCAACAATACGATGAATTGGGGCAGGTCAGCGATGACTTCAACCAGATGGCTCGCCAGATCCAATCCCTGATCGACCTGGAACGAGACCAACGCCGCCATCTGGAACATACCGTCAAAACCTATACGGCCTATCTGGCAGAAATTGCCGGCGGGAACCTGGCCACGCGGCTGACCCTGAACTCCGAAATCCCCCCCGAAGAAGATCCCTTGCTGGAACTGGGGATCAGCCTCAATGCCATGGCCGCCAGCCTCCAACAGATGATCCTGCAAATCCGCGACACCGCCAACCACCTCAACAGCGCCGTCAGCGAAATCCTGGCCGCGACCACCCAACAACTTACGGGAGCAACCGAACAAACCGTCGCCATCACGCAAACCACGGCCACGGTCAATCAGGTTCGCGTCATCGCCGAAGAAGCGCTGAACAGAGCCCAGGAAGTCGCCAACGTCTCTCAACGCACCGTCGAGGTCTCCCGCACCGGGCAACAGGCCGTCCACGACACCATTCAAAGCATGACCCAGATCAAAAATCAGGTCACTGGAGTTTCCCGCCATCTCCAGATGCTCTCCCGGCACACCCAACAGATCAGCGAAATCATCGCGACGGTCAATGAAATCGCCGCGCAATCCAACATCCTGGCCCTTAACGCCGCCGTAGAAGCCGCCCGGGCCGGCGAACAGGGCCGCGGCTTTGCCGTAGTCGCGCTGGAAGTCCGCAATCTGGCCGAACAATCCCAACAGGCCACCGATCAGATTCGCAACATCCTCTCCGAAATCCAAAAAGCCACCGGCGTTACCGTCCAGGCCATGGCCGAAGGGACCCGGGATGTGGATCGGGGCGTCCAAATGGCGGCCCAGGGCCGGCTGGCCATCGAGCAGCTCTCACAGGTCATTCAGGAATCGGCCGCCGCCGCGGCCCAAATGGTCTACGGCGGTCGCCAACAGGCCACCGGCATCGAGCAGATCGTCCAGGCCATCCAAAATATCAACCAGGCCACGCTGCAAAGCCTCAGCAGTACCCACCAATCTGAAATCTCCGCCGCCACCCTTAACGATCTGGCCCAACAACTCCGCGAAATGGTAGAACAATACCAGCTCTGAATTGCCAGGAAAACCAGTTATGAAAAATTTGGCCTTATTATCCGTTCTTATCGAGTGGTTAACGCTCAAATGGTCAGGGCCTGAAGAACAGGCCGCCACGGCCCGTCTCTTGAACACCATCCTGCTGATCTTGCTGGTCGCCGGTGGAATTCTCTTTCCCGTCGGGCTGACCCTCAGCCCCCATGTTTCCAGCCTGGGACTCCCCATCGGCGTCCTGATCATCTCGAATATAACGATCATGCTGTTCATCCTGCGCCGGGGCCACCTTCAAATCGCCGGCTTCGGCATCTGTTCGATCCTTACCCTGGCCCTGACTTACACCCTATGGATCTATGGACTTCAAAGCAACGCCGTTATCACCGGTTTCTTCATCCTGATCGCTCTCGCCGCCCTGATCCTCGGCGAAAACGCCGCCCTGATCTTCGGCATCCTCTCCCTTCTGCTCGTCAGTGGATGTGGAGCCCTCATCTCTCTGAAATGGATCGAACCCGCCATCACCATGCCGTCCCAGTTCAACCTGTTGATCCTGCTCACCACCCTTTCTATGATGATGCTGCTGATGCACTCATCCACCCGGGCTCTGACCGAAAATATCAATCGCGCCCGACGCAACGAGCAGGCTGTCCGCGAAAGCCATCAGGCTCTGGAACTGGCCCATAAGACGCTGGAAGAACGCAACGCTTATTTAAAAAAAATCGTTCGCTACTATATCGACCACATGGCCCGGATCAGTGAAGGCTATCTCGCCACCCGCATTGAACTGGAAACCCTTGACGATCCGGAAGCTGAAATCCTGCAAAATCTGGGACAGCGGCTCAATATCCTCACCACCGATCTGGAACAGATGATTCTGCAGATCGGATCCGCCGCCATCAACCTGAACAATACCGCCACGGAAATCCTGGCCACCACCACCAAACAAACCGAAGGCACGCAGGAGCAAGCCGGCACCCTGGCCCAAACGGTCCTGGAAGTCGAACAGGTCAAAGCCATCGCCCGGCAGGCCTTCCTGCAGGCCCAAACCGTAACCGCCGCCTCACAACGCACTCAGGAAATATCGCGCTCCGGCCAACAGGCGGTCCAGGAAACCATCGTCAGCATGACCGGCATTCGAGAACAGGTAGAAGGAATCGCCGAAAGCCTTCGCAACCTCTCCACCCAGACCCGCCAGGTCGGCGCCATCATCACCACCGTCAACCAGATTGCCGCCCAATCCAACCTGCTGGCCCTCAACGCCGCCATCGAAGCCGCCCGCGCCGGTGAACACGGCCAGGGCTTCGCCGTTGTGGCCCTGGAAATCCGCGGACTGGCCGAACAATCCGGCGAAGCCACCCTGCAGGTAAAAAACCTGCTCTCCCAAATCCAACATGCCGCCCAGGCCACCGCCCAGGCCACGGAAGAAGGCATCCGCCGGGTTGACGAAGGAATGCAACTCGCCGCCCGCGGCGAACTGGCCATCACCCAGCTGACCCAGGCCATTGACGAATCCGCCCGGGCAGCCCTGGAAATGCAGGCGGGCGGGCGACAACAAACAGCCGGAATCGAACAGATCGTCCAGGCCATGCGCAACATTGAAAAAACTACCCACCAGAATCTCTTCAGTTCTCATCAGACCCAGGAAACCGCCCTGACCCTGAACGAGCTGGCTTCCAAGCTGATTCAAGTCATTGCCAACTACCAGACAAAAGAAAATTAAGGAGATCCCATGGCATCCTTAGAAATCACCCCCGAAGAACAAGAAAATATCGAGTCTCAAGTCCTGAAACGCCAGGCAAAAATGGCCCTGGGCATCGCCTATTACGTGGCCGGCGGTTGCGTGCTCTTCCTGCTGCTCAATGTAGCTACCTGGTTTTTCTTCCGCCAAAACATTCAAATCCTCTACTACGGCCTGCTCCACCTCGTCGGCGTCATAGGAGGAGCGACCTATCCCCTGCTCTACCGGCATGTTAAACCTTCCATCGCCATCTATTACTTTCTCGCCTCACTCCTCATCGTCATCATTATCTCTCCCATTCTGGTGCCGCCGATCCTGTTGGTAGCCGTCGTCGCCTATGGCTGCATGATCCTGCTTGGTACCCTGCTGCTCAATGCCCGCGGCCTGGAACGGCTGATTGCCATCTCGGTCCTGGGAATGGCCCTGGATGTCGTGTTGATCAATACCGGCCGGTTGCCCGACTTCCCCAAACTTTCCAACGAACTGACCGTTTTTCTCAATATTCTGCTCAATCCCACCGCCCTGCTCGCCGAAGCCCTGATTGTCCGCCAGATGATGTCCAATCAAGATGAAATCTTCCGCCAGCTCCTGGCCGCCAATATGGAAGTCAAACGCCGGGCCCAGGTCGAACAGGAACAGCACAACCGCCTGGTCAATGCCAGCCAGGAAATTGAACTCCGGGCGGCCGGAGAACAGGAACGTCGCAAACAACTGCAACATATCCTGGGACAGATCCGCGTCGGAGCCCAAAATCTCAATCAGGCGATCGTCGAAATCCTCTCCAATACCGCCCAACAGGCCACCGGGGCCAATGAACAGTCCTCGGCCATCGCCCAAACCTCCACCGCCGTCGACAAGGTCAAAACAATCGCCGAACAATCCTCCCGTTGGGCCCAGGAGATGGCCGGAGCCTCCCAACGCAGCGCTAAAGTCTCCCAAAACGGCAAACAGGCCGTCCAGACGGCCATCGAAAGTATGAACCAAATCAAAGAACGGGTGGAAGGGATCGCCGAAAATATCCTGATCCTTTCCGAACAAACCCAACAGATCGGCGAAATCATCACCACGGTCAATAAAATCGCCGCCCAATCCAATCTGCTGGCCCTCAACGCCTCCATTGAAGCCGCCCGCGCCGGCGAACACGGCAAGGGCTTTGCCGTCGTCGCCATGGAAGTGCGCAACCTGGCCGAACAATCCAAACAGGCCACCGCCCAGGTCAAAGCGATCCTCACCGAAATCCAAAAAGCCACCAATGCCACGGTCATGGCCACCGAAGAAGGCTCTAAAAAGGTGGAAGAAGGAATTCAGCTGGTCGCCCAGGCCCAGGTCACCATCGAACAACTTTCTCAGGTGATCTCTGAATCGGTCCAAACGGCCGCCCAGGCCGCCCTGGGCGGCCAACAACAGGTAACCGGCATTGAGCAAATTGCTCTGGCCATGGAAAACATCAATCAAACCACCATGCACAACCTTTCGAGCACCCGCCAGGCCGAAAGATCCACGCAGGATCTCCATCTCCTGGCTCAAAATCTCAATGAGATGGTCGCCCAATACCAGGACACCGATCTGACTGAAGCCGCCTGATGTCGACAAAGGGAGGTTAAAGCCATGTCGTTCAGCGCAAAAATCCGGGAACAGTTAGTCAATAGCTTCCGCAACGAGTTGGTCGAGCATGTCCAAACCATGACGGATGGCTTGCTGGCCATCGAGCAGGGGGCCCTGGCCGGAGAGGCTCGCCAGGAACAATTGGAAACCATTTTCCGCGCCGCCCACAGCCTCAAAGGCGCCGCCCGCGCCGTCGGTGTCAGTGCCGTGGAACAGTTAGCCCATGCCCTGGAAAATATCCTCAACGCCATGCAACGCAACACCATCACGCTGAGTCCGGAACTTTTCAACGGCTGCTACCGGGCTCTCGATGCCATCCAAACCACCCAAACCGCCTACGAAGAGGGCGCCACCACCCCCCCGCTGGAAATGCTCCAGGCGCTGACGGCTTTACAGATGTTCATCGCCTCGACGGCCGCCTCCAGTGCCCCCCCAGCCGTTGCCGCCCCGCCCGAGCCGGTCGCCGCCCCCGAACCGCCGACTGAAAAGCCCCTGCCGCAGCCGGCCCCCGGTGGCGATGAAACCATCCGCGTCAATGTGAACAAACTCGACGAACTGATGAACCAGCTCAGCGAACTGCTCGTCGCCAAGATCCGCGCCGAACAACGCCTGGCCCAGCTCCGCCAGGCTCACATCCTCACCTCCCAATGGCAAAAAGAATGGCTCTCATTGCGCAGTTCCTACAGTCGCCTCACCCAACGCCAGCAGGAACACAACCGTAAAGACAAAGAACTGCTTCAGCTGTTGGATTACATCAACACCAGTCAGGAAAAACTTCGAGAGCTGAACAATCTCATGAATATCCTCACCTGGGAATACAGCAACGACACCATGCACATGGCCCTGGTCATCGACGCCCTGGAACATGAAATCAAACAGATCCGCATGCTGCCCTTCCATACGATCACCGGCACCTTCGGTAGGATGGTCCGAGACCTTGCCCAGGCCGCCAACAAAGAAACCGTCCTGGAAATCACCGGCGGCGAAGTCGAACTCGACAAACGCCTGCTGGAACAGATCAAAGATCCCCTGATCCATCTCCTGCGCAACGCCATCGACCACGGAATCGAGCCGCCCGACCGACGCCAAGCCCGGGGTAAACCTCGTCAGGGTCACATCTGGGTCAGCGCCCAGCAACAGGGAAAAGAAGTCCTCATCCAGGTCATCGACGACGGCGGCGGCCTCAATCTGGAAGCGGTACGCCAGACCGCCCTGCGTCGCAATATCCCCGATGCCGCTACCATGAACGAACATACCCTGACCGAACTGATCTTCAACTCCGGCTTTTCCACCAGCCCGATCATCACGGATGTCTCCGGGCGGGGAGTCGGACTTGATGTCGTGCGCCGCAATATCGAAGCGCTCCGTGGCAGCATCCGCGTCCACTGGATTCCTGAAGGCGGCACAACCTTCACCCTCACCCTGCCGCTCACCCTGACCAGCTCCCGGGGCCTGTTGGTACGGGTCTCCGGCCAGTGTTTCGCCATCCCTCTCGCCGCCGTCGAACGTATCCTCCACATCCTTCCCGAACAGATCTCCCTCCTGGGTGGTTACGACACTTTGCAATACAATACCCGCCCGCTCACGCTGGTCCGCCTCAGCGACCTGCTGGGATTGCCCCGCACCGCGCTCACCCCGGCGGAAAAGCGCCTGCCGGTTCTGGTTCTCTCCACCGGAGATCGCCGCATGGCCTTCGCTGTGGATGAACTTCTCGGAGAACAGGAAGTCGTGATCAAAGGATTGGGCAAACAGCTCACCCGCATCGGCGGCATCGCCGGCGCGACCCTTATGGGAGACGGAGAAGTCGTCCTCATCCTGCATGTTGCCGATCTGATCAAACTGGCCCAACACACCGAACACCGTCCCGTCCTGCCCCCCGCCGAAGCAAAAGCCGCTCGCTCCCCACGCCATCAACGCCACATCCTCATCGTCGACGATTCCATCACCACCCGCACTCTGGAAAAAAATATCCTGGAAGCCGCCGGCTATGCGATTCAGATCGCCACCGACGGACAGGAAGCCTTAAACACCATCGCCACTCACGGCATTCCCGATCTGATTATCTCCGATGTCTCCATGCCCCGGCTCAACGGATTCGGCCTGACTCAGCATATTAAATCCGATGCCCGCACCGCCCGCGTCCCTGTCATCCTCGTCACCTCCCTCGATTCTCCCGAGGACAAGGCCCGCGGCATCGAAGTCGGCGCCGACGCCTATATCGTCAAAAGCCAGTTCAATCAAAACAACCTGCTGGAAACCATCGAGCAGCTAATTTAAAAATATCGACCTGTGCGGCTTCCCTGGAAAACACAGAAAAAACTCTCTCTTCCCGTCCTGCGCGGCACTCCTTACCGGGCAAAAGCCCGTTGTGGAACATTAAAAAAACAACCTGTGGGGTTAGCCCGACAAACAGGAGAAAGAAAAAACCCATTTTTCGGCGGCTTTCTGAAGCCGCCGAAAAATGAACAAAAAAACTCTCTCTTCCCGTCCTGCGCGGCACTCCTTACCGGGCAAAAGCCCGTTGTGGAACATTAAAAAAACAACCTGTGGGGTTAGCCCGACAAACAGGAGAAAGAAAAAACCCATTTTTCGGCGGCTTTCTGAAGCCGCCGAAAAATGAACAAAAAAACTCTCTCTTCCCGTCCCACGCGGCACTCCTTACCGGGCAAAAGCCCGTTGTGGAACATTAAAAAAACAACCTGTGGGGTTAGCCCGACAAACAGGAGAAAGAAAAAACCCATTTTTCGGCGGCTTTCTGAAGCCGCCGAAAAATGAACAAAAAAACTCTCTCTTCCCGTCCCACGCGGCACTCCTTACCGGGCAAAAGCCCGTTGCGGGACGTTAAAAAGACTGATTACTCAGATCATTTAGTATTTTTTTCGGGCGTCCGAATAAGTCTTATCGCTGGAGCCAGACGCCCCCCAAACACAAGTGAGCTTCACCCCTCACTGGAAGGCGGGGACTATGATGGCAACCAACCGAAATACAGCCATTCGCGCTGTCGTCGTAGACGATTCCAGCACCATGCGCGAACTGCTGGCATCTATCTTAAAAAATGCGGAAGGAATAGAAGTCGTAGGCATCGGCGCCAACGGCGAAGAAGGCGTGCACCTGACCCAACGACTGCGCCCCGACATCATCACCCTGGATATGCGCATGCCCGGCATGAACGGACTGGAAGCCACCCGCCAGATCATGCGTGACCTCCCCACCCCCATCGTCATCATCAGCGGCAGCATGATGCCCGACGATATCAACATGACCTTTGAAGCGCTCAAAGCCGGCGCCCTGGCCGTCGTCAACAAACCCGGCATGGCCGATCCGGAAGCCTGCGAGCGCATCATCCAAACCGTCCGCCAGATGGCCGGAATTTCCGTCGTCCATTACTGGAACCGCCAGAGCCATCTTTCTATGGAATGGTGCGAAGGAGCCGTGCCCTCCCCCTTGCCGCCGCTCCCCTTCTCCTCCCAAATCATCGGCATCACCGCCGCTACCGGAGGACCGCCGGCTCTGGCCGCCCTCTTGACCCCCTTACCGGCCGATTTTCCCTTGCCGATCGTGGTCCTGCAACGGTTACCGCCCGGTTACTCTATAGGCATGATGGATTGGTTACGCAAACAAACCACCCTGCATATCGAAATAGCCTCCCATGGGGACGCCCTGCGGCCCGGCACAGTATTCCTGGCCCCCGATGATTATCACATCCAGATCACACGCCAGGGAATCATTGAACTCTCCAAAACACCGCCCGACCACGGCTGGCGCCCCTCGGCCAACTACCTTTTCCGCTCGCTGGCCCAAACCTACGGGCCCGGGGCCCTGAGCATTGTCCTCAGCGGCCTCGGAGATGACGGCCTGGCCGGCCTGGAAACGATCTCCCTCATGGGCGGATTGATCCTGGTCCAGGAAGAATCCAGCTGCGTCGCTACGGAGTTGCCCCACGCCGTTTTAACCCGGGGCATCACCGCCCATGCCCTGAACCTCGACCAGCTCAGTGCCGTTCTCAAACAGCTCCATCGCAAAAACGAACCGGAAGTCCGCCCGCCCGCCCTCGTTCCGCTTGAAACGCCCCTCATCCCCATCAAAACCGGGCCGCCCGTCCCCCCAGTCCCTCTCTCCCCCACCACCACTCCCCCAGTCACCCCCCCGCTGACGCCCCGGTCGCCTGTCACAGAACCGCCCCCCACACTTCCTCAACCCGAAGCTTCGCCCCCCCTCGAAGCCCCCCTGGACCCCACCGCAGAAGGTTCCCATCATCGCACGATCCAGATCCGCACCGACGTAGATGTCATCGCCGCCCGCACCTATGTCCGAGACCTGGCCCGCGTCATGGGCATGCACCTGCGAGACCAGGCCCGGATTTCCCTGGCCGCCTCTTCTCTGGCCTACGGACTGAAACTCGGCGGCACCCATCAGGGGCGCATTTCCGTGGGATCGATTCACAACGGCCATCGCACCGGAATCCAGGTCATCTGCATCCGCGAAGGCCCACCCTGTACGCTTGAACCGGGAGCCTTGGGCGATACGAAGTGGATGGTCGATGAATTGACCGTCAACGAACAACCGCCCAACAACCTGGAAGTTACAGCCATCAAATGGCTGACTTGAGGAGGATAAAATGGAAATATTACCCGACCATGGACAAAAAACGATCTTAGTCGTTGAAGACAGCCCGACCCAGGCCTTACACCTGCAAGTGCTGCTGGAACAGAAAGGTCTCCATGTTGTCTGCGCCGTGGATGGCCGTATCGGCCTGGAAATGGCCACCGACCTGCATCCCGACCTGATCATCCTGGATGTCCAGATGCCTGAACTGAACGGCTTTCAGGTCTGCCAGCTTTTGAAAGAACATCTGGATACAGCCAATATCCCCGTCATCATGTTCACCCGCCATGACGACCCCCAGGCCGTGGTCTTAGGACTTCAAACCGGCGCAGTCGATTACATCCCCAAAGATGCCTTCGCCAATGCCGTTTTATTGGAAACCCTGCGCCAGATGGGAGTAATAGAAGCATGAAAGAAAATATTCGCGTGTTGATTGTCGATGATTCTCCAACGGTACGCGCCATCCTGGTTGCTATGTTAGAGGACACGCCGGGGATCAAAGTCGTCGGCCAGGCCCGGGATGGCGAAGAAGCGGTGCAGCTGAATACCACACTCCGCCCTGATGTCATTACCATGGATATTCGCATGCCGCACATGAACGGCCTGGAAGCCACCCGGCAAATTATGACCTCCGAGCCCACCCCCATCGTGGTCGTCGCCACCAGTATCTACGATTCTGATATGCGCATCGCCTTCAATGCCGTTGCCGCGGGCGCCCTGACGGTGGTTGAAAAACCTAACGGACTCCTGCCCGCCGACTTTGAAGCGGTCCGCACCCAACTGGTCACGGCCATCCGCCTGATGTCCGATATCCAGGTCGTTCCGCTCTGGCCGGGAGGCTCCCCCCTGGAAGCCGACCTCACCCCCCCACCGGCCACCCACCCCACCGCCGGCCGCTTCCATATCCAGATGGTCGCCATCGCCGCCTCCACCGGCGGACCGGGCACGCTCAATCAAATCCTGCACGACCTGCCGGCCGATTTTCCCATCCCCATTGTGGTCGTTCAACATATCACCCGCGGCTTCGCCCAGGGTTTTGCCCGCTGGCTCGACGGGCTGACCCCCTTGCAGGTCAATCTGGCCCGCGACGGCGACCGCATTGCCCCCGGCCAGGTGGTCATCGCCCCCGATGATATGCACCTCACCATCGTCCCCGGCGGCATCATCCGCCTCGATCAATCTCCACCCGTCCAGGGCTTGAGACCTTCGGCCACTCGCCTCTTTGAATCGGTGGCCCGGGCCTACGGCCCCCGCGCCCTGGGAATCGTCCTCAGCGGGATGGGCGAAGACGGCGTCGAGGGCCTCGCCGCCCTTCACCATGTCGGCGGCCATATCATCGCCCAAAATGAAGAAAGCTGCGTGGTCTTCGGTATGCCCAAAGTTGCTATTGAACGCGGTGTCGTGGACGAGATCCTCTCGCCGCCCGACATGACCCGATTGCTGCGAGGCCTCAATGGCCGGAATCACTGAAAGGACAAACGGAATGGAAGGCTCTCAGGCAGCTCCGCAGTCCCGGCTGATTGAACATGCCGTGATGAGATCGATCGCCGACGGCGTCATCATCAACGACTGCCACAGTCGGGTCATTTTGATCAACCAGGCCGCCCTGCACCTGCTGCAACTCACCGCGGAAAAGGTGCTGGGAGCCCGGGTTGAGGTAGTCTTCCAACCCTTCTCCCTCCACAACAACCATACCCTGCTGGAAGCCCTGGCCTATCTTTACAGTGACCCCTATGCCTATGGCCCTGAAATCCCCCCCCCCCAGGCCATGTTGGAAGTCAACCATCAGGTCATCCAGGCGCAGCTCACCCCGGTATTGTCGGATCAGGGAGAATTCCTCGGCATCGTGACCGTCTTGCACAACATCACCCGCGAGGTAGAGGCCGAACGAACGAAAAATGAATTTATCTCCAATGTCTCCCATGAACTCCGTACGCCTCTCACCGCCATTAAAGGCTATAGCGAGTTGATGGTCTCGGGGGCCGTGGGAGAATTCAACGAACAACAGGGTAAATTTCTGCGGATCATCCAACGCAACGCCAACGACCTGATGAGCCTGATCAACGACCTGCTCGATATCAGTCGGGCCGAAAGCGGCCGGATGAAGCTGGATTTCAATCTCGTCTACATGGATCAGGTACTCAATGAAGTCGCCGAAACCCTGCGCCCTCAATGTGATCAAAAAGCCCAACAGTTGCGGATCGAAATCGATCCCAACATCGGAACGGTCTGGGGTAACCACAATCGCTTGAAACAGGTCGTCAATAACCTGGCTACCAATGCCAGCCGCTACACTCCGCAGGGCGGCCAGATCTGCCTCTCCCTGACCCAAAAGGATGAAGTGCTGCGCATCGAAGTCGTCGATACCGGCATCGGCATCCCCACCTGCGACCATGAACGCATCTTCCAACGCTTCTATCGGGTCGACCATCCCATGGTCAACATGGCCGGCGGCACCGGCCTGGGACTGGCCATCGCCAAAATGCTGGTCGAAATGCACGGCGGTCAGATCGGCGTACAAAGCCAGCCCGGCGCCGGCAGCACCTTCTACATCACCCTCCCCATCTACACCCCCCCCACGAAAGACAGCGACGGAATGCTCGGCCGCCGCGTACTCATCATCGAAGACGATCTGGAACTGGCCGCCATGATCACCTACCCCCTCCGCCAGCACGGATTGGAAGTCGTCACGGCATCTCAGGGCGAAGAAGCTTTGCGCCTCGCCCACGAACATGCCTTCGATGTAATTACCCTGGATATGAGCCTGCCGGATATCGCCGGCATCGAGGTGCTTCGGCAATTAAAAGAAAACCCCCTGACCGCCGGGATTCCCGTGATCATCGTTTCCTTGCTCGAACAGACCGATCCCTTCCACCGCGCCGCCGCCCCGCCCATTCGCCCGGCTGCCCTGGACAAACTGATCCAAAGCATCCGCCACATGCTCGGGCCGGAATCGCTGGAAAAAACCGGCTGAAATCGGGAGGAAAAATGAATCCCACAAAAATCATGGTGGTTGAAGATGAAAATATCGTCGCGCTGGACCTTCGCAACGCCCTTACCACATTGGGCTATGCCGTCTCCGCCATTGCCGCCTCGGGAGAAGAAGCCTTGCATTGCGCCCATGAAAATCGTCCCGATCTGGTCTTAATGGATATCCGTTTGAAACGCGACCTGGACGGCATCGAAACCGCCGACCGCCTCCGGCAGCAATTCTTCATTCCCGTCATCTATCTGACCGCCTATGCCGATCCGGCGACCCTGCAACGCGCCCGATTGACCGAACCTTACGGCTATATCCTGAAACCTTTTGAAGAACGAGAGTTGCAAATGGTCATTGAAATGGCCCTCTACCGCCACGAAATGGAAAAAAAGCTCAAAGCCAGCGAACAATGGCTCGCCACCACCGTGCAAAGCATCGGCGAAGCGGTCATCGCTACCGATCTACTGGGATGCATCCAATTGATAAACCCGGTCGCCGAAGCCTTGACTGGATGGAACCGCGACGAAGCGTTGGGCCAGGATTGCACCCGGATCATCCAGCTGGTCGACGAATGGAATCGCGACCAGCCCTGCACGCCCATCCACACCGCCCTGACCCAACGCCTCCCCACCTACGGCCATGACCGGATGCTTCTGATCTCCCGTGACGGCAAAGAAATTCCCATCGACCACAGCGCCGCCCCCATCCAGGACAGCCAGGGACGCCTCCTGGGAGCCGTCCTGGTCTTCCGCGACATCACCGAACATCGGCGGGCCCAGGAAAACCTGAATCAATCCAACCGGGAATTGCAAATGCGGAATACCGAACTGGATGCCTTCGCCCACACCGTCGCCCACGATCTGAAGGGCACCCTCTATCCCATCATCGGTTTCTCGGAAGTGCTCTTAAACACCCATGCCACCCTCACCGCTAAAGAATTGCAAGACTCGCTGCGCATCATCGCCCAAAGCGGCCGCAAGATGGACAGCATCCTGGAGGGGCTGCTGATCCTCTCCGAAATCCGCAAAGTCGAGGTGATCCTGGAACCCCTGAACATGGCCGGCATCGTTCAGGAAGCGCTCCTCCGCCTAACCTACCCGATCCGGGAAAACCAGGTCGAAATTGTCCAACCCAACTCCTGGCCCTTGGGAATCGGTTATGCCCCCTGGGTTGAAGAAATCTGGGTCAATTACATCAGCAACGCCGTAAAATACGGCGGACGACAGGCCCGGGTCGAATTAGGCGCCTCCCCCTTGCCGGAGGATACAATCCGCTACTGGGTGCGCGACAACGGCCCCGGCATCCGCGCCGAACAAAAAGACCGACTCTTCACCCCTTTTACCCGCCTCAACCAGGTCCGCGTGGCCGGCCATGGCCTGGGGCTCTCCATCGTCCAACGCATCGTGGAAAAGCTCGGAGGACAGGTCGGCGTAGAAAGCATCGAAGGGCAGGGCTGCACCTTCAGCTTTACCCTGCGCGCCGCCGCCCGCCCGCTCCCCGAAAAGGATTTTCCCCCATGATCTGGCAGCCCACCCCCTATACCATTCCCCTGACCGGTGCCGGATTCATTTCACTGCTGGTCGCCATTTACATCTGGCAACGCCGCCCCGCTTCCGGCGCCGGTCCCATGGCCTTCGTGATGAGCGGCGTCACCATCTGGATCTTTGCCTATGCACTCCAACTGGCCAGCGCCTCCCTGGATCACAACCTCTTCTGGGGTCGCATCAAATATATGGGCATCCTGATGATTCCCACCGGCTGGCTGATCGTCGCGCTGCAATACACAGGTCAGGGTGCCCGGCTTTCCAGACGCTTCCTCAGCCTGCTGACCATCCACCCCTTCACCATGACGCTGCTCATCTGGAGCAACGAATATCACCACCTGATCTGGATCAACAGCGTCGGCGACACCACCGAAGGCTTCACCTTCTGGCAACACCTTCACGGTCCGGCTTTCTGGGTTCATACCTACTATGCCTATCTCCTCGTCCTGACCGGCTCCGTGATCCTGATCCGCTCCCTGATCCGGTCCCCATCCCTCTATCAGGGACAGATGTGGGCCCTGTTGATCGCCGCTCTCGCCCCCATCCTGGGCAACATCATCTACCTCGCCGGCTGGACCCCCTTCCCCAAATTCGACATGACCCCCTTCGCCTTCGTAGTCACCGGGCTCTCCATGATCTGGGGGATCTTCCGTTTCCAGCTTTTCGACATTGTCCCTGCGGCCCGCAGCATGGTCATCGAAAGCATGAACGACGGCATGCTGGTCCTCGACCAGCAAAATCGCATCGTCGATATCAACCCGGCCGCCCTGACCCTGCTCGACAATTTCGCCGGGCCGATCATCGGGCAATCCGCCGCCCGGGCCTTCGAAGGCCGCTCCGATTTAATCGAACAATACCGCAACACCATGAGAATCCGCGCGGAAATCGAATGGACCCACCAAAACACCCTGCGGACCTTCGATATGCAAATTTCCCCGCTGTGTAATAACCAGGGCCGCTACACCGGCCGGGTCGTCACCCTGCGCGACATCACGGAGCGCAAACAGGCCCAGCTGGCCCTGCGCCAGGCCCACGACGAGCTGGAACAGCGTGTCCGTGAACGTACCGCCGATCTCCAACGCACTAACGCCTGCCTGCAAATCGAAATCGCCGAACGCCGGCATGCCGAAGAGCAACTCCGGGCCGCCCTTCAGGAAAAAGAGGTCATGCTCAAAGAGATCCACCACCGCGTCAAAAACAACCTCCAGATCATCTCCAGCCTGCTGCACCTGCAAACGACCAATATCAACCATCCCCTCGTCCAGGCCGTCTTGAGCGACACCCGCGACCGCGTTCGTTCCATGGCCCTGATCCACGAAAAACTCTACCAATCTCCCGACCTGGCCCGGATCAATTTCGCCGAATACATCCGCAGCCTGGTCCACCATCTCTTTCAATCGTACACACTCAATGCCGGCCGCACCCAACTGGAACTAGACCTCGACAATGCCTACCTGAGCATCGACACAGCCATTCATTGCGGGTTGATCATCAACGAACTGGTCACCAATGCCCTGAAATATGCCTTCCCGGCCGAACGTAAAGGCCTCCTTGAAATCCACTTTCACCCCACGGCCGTCGGCGGCTTTATTTTGCGGGTAGCCGACGACGGTATCGGAATGCCTCCCGATCTCGATTTTCGCAACACCCCTTCTTTAGGTCTGCAACTGGTCACCTCGCTCGTAGCCCAGATGGACGGCACCATCGACCTCGACCGCAACGCCGGCACCACCTTCGAGATCACCTTCCCCAATTGACTTTTGATATAAATCTCTTAGAATAATTGAGTTGTTAGAAATTTTTCTTTGCAAAGCCGCTCACCCAATAAAAAATTTCAACTGGGGTGGTCAATTCGGAAAACGTGAGGGGAAAAAGTTTATGTTTTCGCGGGCTTCAGAAAGCCCGCGAAAACATAAATAAAAATCTCTCTTCGGACAACCACACAGGTAGAAAGTTCCCCCACTTTTCCTAAAAGAAAATACTGCAAACGAAGCCAGCCAGCAGGAGCTACACCCATGGTGAAAAAAAAGAGTTCTGGTAATCCACTTTCTCCCAATACTACCCAAATGATCTCCAAACCGGCTTTCCCGATTGTTGGGCTTGGCGCTTCCGCCGGCGGATTGACTGCTTTTGAAACTTTTTTCTCAAATCTCCCTCAAAATACAGATCCCGGCATGGCTTTCGTGCTGGTACAACACCTTTCTCCCGAACACAAAAGCATGCTCGCCGAATTGCTGCAACACAGCACAAAAATGCCCGTTTACGAGGTCGAGGACGGGATGGTCATCCAACCCAACTGCGTCTACATCATCCGCCCCAATCGAGATCTGGCCCTGATTCACGGCACCTTACAACTGTTGGAACCCACCGCCCCGCACGGGATGCGCCTGCCGATTGATTATTTCTTCCGCTCGCTGGCCCAGGACCAACATGAATATGCCATCGGCATCGTGCTTTCCGGCACCGGCAGCGACGGCACCCTCGGAGTCCGGGCCATCAAAGGAGAAGGGGGCATGGTCATCGTGCAAGATCCCCAATCCACCGAATACGACGGAATGCCCCTCAGTGCCATCGCCACCAATCTGGTAGATTATGTCCTCACCCCGGCCAAAATGCCCGCGCAGTTACAGGCTTATGTCACCCATGCCTTTGGGAAAAGCACCCTGCCCCGCATCGCCTCGCCGCTGGAATCCGACAATGTACTGAAAAAGATCTGCCTTCTGCTCCGGGTTCAAACCGGTCACGACTTCTCGCAATATAAAGAAACGACCCTGATCCGCCGGCTGGAACGCCGCATGGCTCTGCAACAGATCGAACATTTAGAGGACTATCTTCACTATTTACAAAACACTCCCACCGAAATCGAAGGGCTCTTTCACGACCTGCTGATCGGAGTCACCAACTTTTTCCGCAATCCGGAAGCTTTCGCATCCTTGCAAACCAAAGTATTGCCCCGGCTATTAGACTGCCAGGCCGGCACGGGAGTGATACGCGTCTGGGTTTGCGGTTGCTCCACGGGGGAAGAGGCCTATTCGCTGGCGATCTTGATCCAGGAATACCTGGAAGCGCAAAAACAAATCTGTAAGGTCCAGATCTTCGCGACCGATATCGACAAACATGCCATCGAACAGGCGCGCACGGGAATCTTTCCCGCCAGCATCGCCACCGATATTACGCCCGAACGATTGGACCGCTTTTTTACTTTTGATGCAGAAAACGGGGTCTACCGTATCCGAAAAACGATTCGCGATTTGCTGATTTTCTCCGAACAAGATGTCATCCAGGACCCTCCCTTTTCCCGGTTGGATCTGATCGCCTGCCGCAACCTCTTGATCTATTTAAACAGTACTTTACAAAAACGAATTGTCCCGCTCTTCCACTATGCCTTAAACCCCAATGGAATGCTTTTTCTCGGCCCCTCAGAAACCATCGGGGAAGCCGCTAATCTTTTTAACCCGCTGGATCGCAAATGGAAAATCTACCTGCGCCGGGATGATCTCTCCGGACCGATCCATCCGCTGCTGCGAGATTTTTCCCCACCCATACCCCCATCCAAAGCTCCCACCACCCTGCCGACCTACGTTTCGCCTCCGGTAGCCGGATTGCCCACCGGACGCGAATTGATCGAGCGAACGCTGCTGGAATATTACACCCCGGCGGCCGTATTGATCAAAGAATATGGAGATATTCTCTATATTTACGGCCGTACAGGCCAATATCTGGAACCCGCAGCCGGGGATGTGGGAAATATGAATATCCTGACCATGGCACGCCTGGGCTTACGAGAACCCCTGATGATTGCCCTGCATAAAGCCCGGAGCCAGCAGGAACCGGTCTATTGCCAGGATCTACAGGTAAAAGCCAACGACCATTTTATCCCGGTCAATCTTACCGTCCACCCCTTGACCATCAAAGAATATCCGTCGGAACTGTTTCTCGTCATTCTGGAAACCGAGAAACACCCCTTGCTCTCCACCGCAATTCCTCTGATCCATGAAACGACGGTAGATACAAACTCCCGCATCCTCGAATTGGAAAAACTCTTACAGGCCAAGGATGAATATCTTCAAACCACCGTAGAAGAAATGGAAACCTCGAATGAGGAGCTTAAGTCGACCAACGAAGAATTGCAGTCCATCAACGAAGAACTCCAATCCACCAATGAAGAATTGGAAACCTCTCGCGAGGAATTGCAATCGGTCAACGAAGAACTTTCTACCATCAACACCGAATTGCAAACCAAAATGGCCGAACTCTCCCGGGTCAACAACGACATGAACAATATGCTGGCCGGCACGGGCATCGGCACCCTCTTTGTCGACCTGCAATTGCGCATCATGCGCTTCACCCCCACGGTTACCCAGGTCATCAATCTGATTGCCACCGATATCGGCCGCCCCTTAAATCATATCGTCTCCAATCTGGTCGGCTATGATCGGTTGGTCGAAGATATTCAGCAGGTATTAGACAGCCTGGTACCCCTCGAAACCGAGGTGCAGACCCGGAGCGGAACATGGTATCTGGCGCGGATTCGCCCCTATCGCACCTTGAAAAATGTCATCGAAGGCGCCGTCCTGACATTTGTCGATGTGACCGAACGCAAGCATCTCTTGGAGACCTTGCAAATGGTACCGGTCCGATTGGCGGAACAAATTGTCGATACGGTACGGGAACCCTTGCTGGTCCTGGATGGCAACTGGCGAGTTATCACAGCCAATCGCACTTTTTACACTACCTTTCAATTATCCCCCCCCGAGGTCCAGAATCACGATTTATTCACCCTGGATCAAGGCCAATGGAATATTCCAACCCTGCGCGAACGGCTGATTATCCTCTATTCTCAAAATATTATGGTAGAAAATCTTATCGTGACCTACGAGGATAAATTACACCGTAGTAACCGGCTCCGTATCAACGCCCGCCGAATTTTCACAGAAAACGGCCTCTCTGAATTGATCCTGTTGGCCCTGGAAATGGCCGACAAAGAACTTCCATGAAAAACCGGGAACTGAATCAAAAGAAATCGTTTTCCGATCTTCGCCTGCATGCGGAAAAAACTTTCGCCGACCACCAGGAAAGGGCTCGCGCCAATCCACCGACCGACACGGAACGCCTGTTACATGAATTACAAATTCATCAAATCGAGCTGGAATTACAAAATGAAGAGTTATGTCAGGCCCAGGAAGCCCTGGAACTGACACGAGCGCGTTACTTCGATTTATACGATCTCGCACCGGTCGGATATATCACTCTCAACAATCAGGGGATCATTCAGGAAGCCAATCTGACAGCCGCCCGCCTGCTGGGCGTATACAAAAGCGCTCTGATCCACCAGCCCCTATCCAATTTTATTTTTCCCGAAGACCAGGACATCTACTACCGACAACGAAAACTTCTTCGAGACACCAACTGCCCTCAATGCAGTGAAGTGCGGCTGATCCGTTCCCCCGCTGAAATCTGGTGGGGGCGCCTGGAAGCGGCCCCCGGACAAAACCTGAGAAACACCGACCCCGAAATTCGCATGGTACTGAGTGACATCACCACCCAAAAACGATCAGAAATAGCCCTCTACCGCTACGCCCGGGAACAGGCAACTCTTCATGCAGTGGCGACCGCCGCCACGCACTCCTTAGAGCCGCTTTTACTCCTGGAGACGATTTTGGATTCCCTCCTGCCCACCTTACAGGCCACGGCCGGTTGGATAATTCTACAGGAAGAAGCCCCCTCTCTTAATTATAAAATCGCAGCCTGGCGGGGATTTTCCCCGAGCTGCCGACTCTCCGACTGTGAATTTGTCATGTCCGAAACAACTTTTTATCTTGAAAACTCCGACAAAACGGATACCAATCAGCGCGCCCAGCCTATCGTAGAATGTCATTCTCTGCCCAAATCCCTCATCCATACAGCCGAATTATGTCAATTCATCACCATACCTATATTGACCCGGGGATCTATTGAACTGGGCCAGTTAAACCTCGGCTGGCAGGATCAGAATATTGATCTTGAATTCAATCAAAAATGGTTGATCGCCCTGGGACAACAGATAGGAATAGCCTTACAAAAAGCTAAACTTTACCAACAAGCCCGCCAGGTCAATCAATTAGAAACCCTCTACCAGATCAGCCGGGCCGCCAATGCTTCGCTGAACCTGAATGCCACGTTGCAGAAAAGCCTGGAATTAACATGCAAAGCCCTTAATGCCACAGAAGGTATCATAGTCCTGCTTGAATCGTTCACAGATCACTTCATTTTTACCAAAACACCACAAGAAATAAAAGACCCCCTTCAGATTTGCCGCCACAGCATTGACAATCTGACCTTCCAGTATAACCAGACCGCCTGGATCAAAGATCTATCTCCCCAGGCTCCTGAATACCCGGTCTGGAATGCCCTGTTCGGCTTTCCGGTTCGTTCATTGATTGGGGCGCCGTTGATGGATAACCATAAAAAAATCGGAGTGCTGGAAGTCTTTTCCGCCACCCCCGACAACTTCACTCAGGAACATGTCGACATGTTGAGCGCCATCACCGCCATCATTACAGGATCTCTGAAAAACGCCCAACTCTACACCGAGCTTCAGGATGCCTTGAAAAAATACGAACAAACCCAGACCCGCCTGATCTGGGCCGAAAAGATGGGGGCCTTAGGACGGTTAAGCGCTTCCATAGCCCATGAAATCAACAACCCCCTCCAGGCCATGCAGGGATACCAGGAAATGGTAGAAGCAGAATTGAGAAATCCTCACTCTCCCGCCCGGTTGCTGCAATATGTGAAAATCATCCACACCGAAATGGAGCGGATCGCCCACATCATCCGTAAAATGGAAGATTTCTACCGTCCTTCTCCCGAAGAAAAATCGCTTACAGATTTACGGAAAACCATGGAATCTATGTTGGAGCTATGCTCCCTCAAATTGAAAAAAAGCCTGATCGACATAGTGGAAACATGGGATACCACCGTCATTCCGATCTGGGCCAATACCGATCAAATCAAACAACTTTTCCTCAATCTGCTGCTCGACAGTATCGACGCTATGCCGGAAGGAGGAGAAATCCGCATCCACGCTGAATTGGATCTTCCCCTCCCTCAGGCTCCTGACACCCCTTCCATTCGACTGGAATTTCAGGATAACGGCCTAGGAATGTCGGCTGAAACTCTGACCCATCTGTTTGAGCCCTTTTTCACCACCAAACCTCACAATTCGGGTCTGGGCCTTTCCATCTGTTACACCATCGTGACCCAACATCGGGGAGAAATCAAAGCCTCCAGTCAGGAAGGAAAAGGTACGACATTTACCATCTGGCTGCCGGTTGGAGCATCACCGGATCTGGAACATTCATAACCGCCGCTCTTTACAGGCGAACGCCCAATCCCTAACCGCCCTTGCCTGTAATTTTGATCTGCTCCGCCAGCACCGACTGATCTTCCTGCAAAGACCCGGCCACCACCACCCGCTGATTGACCTTCAACGTCGCAAACCCATCCCCGCCTTCATAGTTCGTCTCGCTGTTGACCTTAACCTGCACGACACCGCGGAACGTCCCCAACGTAAAGCTATCCTTACCCAGCTCCAACACCTGCCCCTGGAAACGCACGGTCCGAAGCCGCATTGCCACCCGGATCGCCCAGGCATGGAACGTCGCAGTCCCCTGCCACTCTCCAAAGATCGTCAGCCGATCGCCCACCTTTAAATCTGCAACCGTCATCCCCTTGGTTTCGGGTCCCAGAATGCGAGTTACATTGTCCACGGCAATCTTCACGGCAGCACCGACCTGCGGCTGAATCTGAATCTCGTTCCCGGAGAGCACAGTCACTTTGCCGTTCAACAAAGCCGAATTATCCGGCACGCGGGCCAACAGCCGCGCCGTCAATTTATTCGCCCCGGCCGCCGGAAAGACCAGCACCCGATCCCCTTTCTTGAAATCGTTCAGCGTCGGCTGCGCCACATCCGGCACGACCAGAACCGTATCGCTCGTCACCGTTGCCGTCACCACCTCGCCGGGCCGCACCTTCAAACTCACCGAATTCGCATTGACCTGGACCACCACACCCATCAGAGGGTTCTCCCGCCCCGCCGCCGGAGGATTTTCCGGCGCCGCCGCCACCGGCCCCACCACCAGCAAACTCACCAGAACCCACACGACCCACATCCACATTCCATAGCGTTTCATCGTTCACCTCCTGAAATTTCTCCCATTATCGTTTTCAGGCATTAAGACGGTTTATCCAAAATGTAAAATCCCTGTAAAACACAAAATATCACCGCCTGTGCAGTCAACCCGAAACACAAAAGAAAGAAAAAACGCAGTACCGCATAATTCACTCCGATTTCACGCAAAGACGCCGATCGTAGATATCGCAGATAGGGCGCAGAGAAAAAGTCCATATTTTCGCGCGCCTCCGAATGCGCGCGAAAATATAAATAAAAACTCTCTCCCCCCATCCAGCGCGTCGCCTCTTATCAGACCAGAACCCTTTGCGGGACGCTATCAATATCCCCCACATATCATGTATTTGCGCACGCTTTCTGAAGCATGCACAAATACGACCCAATCCAATCCCTTGACAAAGCCCTTGAGCGTGCGATAATTTTGGAAACCCTTTATCAAACAAAAGGTCAGGTGAATATGTCAAATTTAATGGCCCTCTCGGAATCCACATTTGAAGCTGAAGTTTTACAGGAAACCGCCCTTCCCGTTCTGGTCGATTTCTGGGCTGATTGGTGTGCCCCCTGCAACGCTCTGGGACCCGTCATTGAAGAAATCGCCCAGGATTACCAGGGTCGTATGAAAGTCGCTCAAGTCAACGTCGAGCAACACAATACACTCGCCACTCGTTATGGCGTCACAGGCATCCCCACCCTCATCCTCTTCAAAAAAGGTGAAGAAATCGCCCGTACCAGCGGCTACAAACCCAAGAACAAACTGGTCAATGACTTCCTGAATATCCATCTGGAAGAAACCGCCGCTCAATAACGGCCCCGGGCTTTCTGTATCGAGAAAATAAAAAAAGAGGACGGATCGATCCGTCCTCTTTTTATCGCTTTTGAAAATAGCCCGCCCAAAGGTGCGACGCACTTTCTATCCGTAGAACCGACAATTCAAACGACCCAATCTGAAGGCAAGTCCCCTGTTATTACAAAATCAGAGTGCGTTGCACCTCTTTGAGAAATCCGCCTCACCCGCACAAGACGCATTCTCCATAAGATACGCCGCGCGTGAGGGAAGGAGAGAGTTTTTTTGTTTATGTTTTGGTGCGCATCAGAATGCGCGCCAAAACATAGCTCTTTTCCAGACCCCCCCCGGGGACGCAGACTGTCTACTGTCTACTGTCTACTTCTCAGAAAATCTCCTCTCTTCTTCTCCGTGCTCTGTGGTGAAATCTCTTTTTCACAACCCGGCCGCCTTGGCCTCATCCCACAACTGATCCAAAGCTGCCAGCCCCATCTTCTCCAACGCCTGCCCCCGCTCCCGCGCCTTGCTCTCCACATAGCGGAACCGCCGGGCAAACTTCATATTCGTCTCCCGCAGCGCACTCTCCGGGTCCACCTTCATCCAGCGCGCCAGATTGACCACCGCAAAGAGCAAATCGCCCAACTCCTCGGCCTGCTCCTTCGGCGTCTCCGCCGCACGCAGCTCCTCCAGCTCTTCCTGGACCTTTTCCCAGACCCCGGCAATCGCATCCCAATCAAAACCCACCCGGGACGCGCGCCCGCCATAAGAATAAGCCTGAGCCAGAGCCGGGAGCGCCTTGGGAACGCCCTCCAGCAGCGACTTCTCGGCCTCGCCGCTCGATTCCCGCTCTTTGCGTTTCAACACCTCCCAATTCTGGAGCACCTGCTCGGCCCCCTGGGCCGCCACATCGCCCCAGACATGCGGATGGCGCCGCTTGATCTTCGCATCGATCCCGGCCACCACATCCGCCATCCGAAACTCCCCATCGTCCACCGCGATCTGCGAATGCAGCACAATCTGCAACAACAAATCGCCCAGCTCCTCACAGAGCGCCACCTCATCCTCCGCATCGATCGCCTGGATGACCTCATAAGCCTCTTCCAGCAAATTCGTCCGCAGCGTCTGATGGGTCTGCTCGCGATCCCACGGACAGCCGTCCGGCGCTCGTAACCGGGCCACCGTCTCCTGGAATCCCTCAAAACTGTGCACCGGCGCCATCGCCGGCACATACAATGAAGTCAACGGCCCGTGATCCCGCCGATCGATCTCATACAACGGCATCGTCTCAACGACCTGCGCCGCCGTCCCCGCCGCCTCGACCAGCACCACCTTGTGCTCATCAGGATACTGATTCATCAACGTCAACTTGAGATCCGAGGCCACCGCCCGGCTGTAGACCTGAGCGATCAGGGCCGGCCGGTCCGGATTCAACTGCGGATGATGCTCGGCCGCAATATCCAACGCATCCACCAGCTGCAACCCATCCACCGCATCGACTTCCAACGCCGAAAGCGTCGGCTCGATAAAGCTCAGCCCTTCCACAATCCGCACCGGAATCCCGGCCGCCCGCGCCGCCTTCAAAATCTCCGGCGCCGTCGATTCCCCCACCAGCGGATGCCCCGGCACCGCATAGACCACCCCTTCGGCCCGCCGGCCCAACTCCAGCACCTGCCGCACAATCTCCGCGTAGACCTCACTGAAAGTCTCGCGCTCCTCATAAAGCCCGTCGAATGAATGCACCGCCAGCCCGGCCGGCAGCCCTTGAGTCACCGGATGGCGCGCCGTACGCAGCCAGAGTTCCCCGGCTCCCGTCAACACCTCCCAGGCCTCGCGGGTCAACTGCGCCGCCGAGCCCGGTCCCAATCCCACAATTGTAATCTTAGCCATTCCTACCTCCAATAGAAAACAGGTAGGCGGACAACCCACCTACCTGTGATCTTAACCATCCTGCTCCGGCCAAGCCGGAAGCGATTTTAACGCTTCGTGTACTGCGGAGCCTTGCGGGCGCGCTTCAGACCGGGCTTTTTGCGTTCCTTGGCCCGCGCATCGCGGGTCAGGAAACCAGCCTGGCGCAGCGCTGCATGGAACTCGGGATTCAACGTCGACAGCGCGCGGGACACACCCATGCGCACTGCTTCAGCCTGACCCGTGATCCCGCCGCCCGTCGTCGTAATGACGGCGTCGATCTGCCCCTCGGTCTGCGTGACCTTGAACGGAGCCAACACAAAGTTCATGTCCGCTTCGCGGCCAAAGAACTCATTGTAGGGCTTGCCGTTGACCATGATCCGTCCCGTGCCGCCTGCGAAAAGGCGAACGCGCGCCGAAGCCGTCTTCCGCCGCCCGATACCTTCAACATACTGTGCTGCTGTAGCCATATTCTCTCCTTACAGCTCCAACGGCTTGGGCTGCTGCGCCTGATGCGGATGCTCGGGTCCGGCGTAGATCTTCAGTTTCTTGATCATCTGCCGTCCCAACGGGCCCCGGGGCAACATCCCACGAACCGCAGCCAAAATAACACGCTCGGGATGCAGTTCCAACTGGCGCGCCAATACCGTGGCGGTCTGGCCGCCCGGGTATCCGGAGTGCCGATAGTAGAACTTCTGCTCCGTCTTGCGTCCCGTCGTCGCGACCTTTTCCGCATTGATCACAACGATGAAATCGCCCACATCCTCGTGCGGGGTGTACTGCGGCTTGTGCTTACCGCGCAACATCGTAGCGATGCGCGTCGCCAGCCGCCCCAGCGTCTTGTCGGTGGCGTCCACGAGGTACCAGTCACGCTGGACCTCATTGGGTCTGGCCATATAGGTTTTCTGAATCCTGACTTCTTTCACTTTTGCTCACTCCCACTAAACGAGTGCTTACTTTAGGATAAATCCGGGCTGAACGGCTCGTCCCCGGCGTAATAAACCGCCCGGAGCGAGAGTCCTCTGGCAGCAACTGCTGGCCCGGCCCGCCGTCGATCCCGCGTCCGCAGGATTTCTCCGACTGCTTCCGGCGTCAGTGATCCCACGCCCACCCGAAGCAGAGTTCCCACCACCATCCGCACCATCCGGTACAGGAAGGCATCAGCCTCAATGTCAAAGGTCAGCCAGGGGTCCCCCGCCTGCCATTCGGCGCGGAAGACCTCCCGAACCGTATTCTCCCCTTGCACCGGAGAGCCAACTGCCAGAAAGTCCTGCCGGCCCACCAGATACTGAGCCCCCGCCTGCATGGCCGCCACATCCAGAGGATAGGTGATCAACAGGCTGGTCCGGCTCACCAGTGGATTGCGGACCGGTGCATGGTAAAGCGTATAGCGGTACCAGCGGCGTTGGGCGTCATACCGCGGATGGAAAGTTGCCGACACCTCCGCCACGGAGCGCACCGAGATCGCCTCGGGCAGCAGCGCATTCATGCCCCGCTGCAACTGCGCCGTTCCGTGAGACCAGGCCGTGTCAAAAGCCACCACCTGCCCTTCTGCGTGGACCCCGGCATCCGTCCGTCCCGCCGCCAGAATGCGGGTGGGGGTGCCGGTAAGCTTTTCCAGCGCCAGCTCCAGGTCGCCCTGAACGCTGGGAGCATTCTGCTGCCGCTGGAAGCCTCCGTACCCCGTTCCGTCGTAAGCCACGACGGCTTTCACCCGCACAGTTCAACCGCCTTTGTTAAGGTCTACCGGTCAATTAGACCAGTTCGATCAGCACGATGGGCGCAGCGTCGCCTTTGCGCACACCCAGCTTCAGAACCCGGGTGTAACCGCCCGGCCGGTCTGCAAAGCGGGGCGCGATCTCCGTGAAGAGCTTCTTCACGACCTCAGGATCGTTCAGGCGCGCCTCCGCCAGACGCCGGGCGTGCACACCCTGCGCCTTATCTTCTTTCTCAGCTTCGATGCCACGCTTCGCCAGCGTGATCATCTTCTCGGCCTGGCCCTGGATGGCTTCCGCCTTCGCTGCCGTGGTGCGAATCCGCCCATGCTGCAGCAACTGCGTAATCAGGGTCCGGCGCAAGGCTGTCCGATGACCGATGGTGCGATTCAACTTCTTACCCGCGACACGATGTCGCATGTGTAGCCTCCTATGATCTCATCAGGCAACGTCGCCCGGATCTTCGTCCTCGTCACCGAGGTCCAGGTCCAGATCGGAATCGAGCGCGTCCGCCTCTTCGGTAATAAAGCCTTTTTCGACTAACTTGTCCCGCAGTTCATCGAGCGACTTCTCGCCGAAGTTGCGGATCGATAACATGGCATCCCGGCCCCGGCCCATCATCTCCAACACCTCACCGACGTTGGAAATCCCGGTCCGCTTGAGCGCGTTATACACCCGCACCCCCAGCCCCAGGTCCTCAATCGGCGTGGCATAAGCCTGATGCGGAATGGATTCTCGCTTGGTGGTCGGCTCGGGAATTTCCTCGACCTCTTCTTCCACCTCCGCACCTGCGATCAACCGCAGATGCGTCACCAGAATCCGGGCCGCTTCCTTGAGTGCCTGCAACGGAGCAATCCGACCGTCGGACCAGATTTCCATCGTCAGCCGATCGTAATTGGTCAGCTGACCGACACGGGCCTGATCCACCCGGAAGTTCGCCCGGCGAACCGGGCTGAAAATTGCATCCACGGGCAACACCCCAATGGACATCCGACCGCGTCCTTCCGACGGCAGATAGCCACGCCCCCTCGCCACCGTGAACTCGAAGTCCAGGTGGACATCGTTTTTGTCCACGGTGAAGAGGTAGAGCGACGGGTTCAGAATTTCGATCCCGGGCGGCGTAATGATATCCCCCGCCGTGACCACGCCTTCCCCATCGACATGCAGAGTCAGGTACTGAGGACCTTCCTCTTCCATCGTCAGACGGATCTGCTTGATCCGCAGGATAACCTGAATTACGTCCTCCCGAACTCCCGGAATTGCCGTGAATTCGTGAGAAGTATCGCTGATCCGCACTGCCGTGATGGCTGCGCCTTCTAATGAAGAAAGCAACACCCGGCGAAGCGAATTGCCCAGGGTTACGCCGTACCCACCCTCCAGCGGGCCGATAATGTACCGGCCATACTGTTGGGTATTGACGTCTACCTCCACTTTTGGCAGAACTGGCGCTGCTAACACGTCGCCTCCTTCTGGCTTTAGCGCGAGTAGAACTCGACGATCAACTGTTCCTGAATCGGGGCATCCACTTCCTGGCGGCTCGGCATCGCCAGAAGCCGGGCTTCCATCTTGTCCGCATCCAGGCTCAGCCAGGTCGGAAGCGTCCGCTTCCCCAACTGTTCGCGGCGGTCCTTGAAGTAGGCCAGCTTGGAACTGCCGGAGCGCAGCGCAATCAAATCATTGGGCCGCAGGGCGTAAGACGCAATATTGGTCTTCCGGCCATTGACCGTAAAGTGACCGTGGGTCACCAGCTGCCGGGCCTGAGCGCGGGAATCCGCCAGTCCCAGGCGATAAATCGCATTGTCCAGCCGGGTTTCCAACAACGCCAGCAAGTTCTCACCGGTCAGACCGGAGCGGCGTTCCGCTTCGTGGAAGTAGCGCCGGAACTGGCGCTCCAACACACCGTAGACGCGGCGCGCCTTCTGCTTTTCACGCAGCTGCATAGCGTAGTCGGACAGCTTCTTCCGCCGGAAGGCGGATTCTTTCCCGTGCTGGCCCGGGGGATAAGTGCGCTGATCCACCGGGCACTTTTCCATAAAGCATTTCTCACCCTTGAGGTAGAGCTTCATCCCTTCACGGCGGCAAAGTTTACATGCCGGGCCGATATATCTGGCCATAAGTTCCTCCCTGAACCTTTCTAATTAGACGCGGCGCTTCTTGGGCGGGCGGCAACCATTGTGCGGAATGGGGGTCAGATCGACGATCGACTTCACCCGCATCCCCACAGCAGCGATCGCGCGCAGGGCGGCCTCACGACCCGGGCCGGCCCCGTTCACGAACACATCCACTTCCTGCATCCCATCGTTGCTGTAGGCATCGCCGACAGCTTTCCGCGCCGCGGTCTGAGCCGCGAAGGGAGTGCTCTTCCGTGTCCCCTTGAAGCCCGAGGTCCCGGCGCTGGCCCAGCGCAATACATTGCCCTGGGCGTCAGTCACCGTGACCACAGTGTTGTTAAACGTGGAGTGGATATAAATCCGCCCCTGCGCCACATTGCGTCGGACGCGACGGACTTTCGTCGTAGCGCGCCGAGTAGTCGTAGTCTTAGCCATACAACCTCCTGAATCCGTACCTTAATGGAGAACCCGGAACCCGGATTACTTCTTCTTGGACCCACGCCGGCGGCCGCGACCGGGCACCGTCTTCCGAGGTCCGCGCTTCGTGCGGGCATTGGTCCGCGTGCGCTGGCCATGGGCCGGCAGATTGCGGCGATGGCGCAGTCCACGATAAGAGCCGATTTCGATCAGCCGCTTGATGTTCATCTGAACTTCGCGCCGCAGGTCACCTTCGACCGTCAGTTCGTGTTCGATGATTTCACGCAGCAAAGCCACTTCGGCTTCCGTCAAATCCTTAATCCGTTTCTCAGGGCTCACCCCGGTCCGGGCCAAAACCGACCGGCTGATCGCCGGTCCTACACCGTAAATGTAGGTCAGTCCAACCTCTACGCGCTTATTTCGGGGCAGATCGACCCCTGCAATACGTGCCATTGGATTCCTCCAGCCTCCTCGCTGCTCTCACGCTCGGGGGATTACCCCTGGCGTTGCTTATGCTTGGGATTGTCGCAGATCACGCGCACAATCCCCTTGCGCCGAATAATTTTACATTTTGGACAGCGTCGTTTCACAGACGGTGATACCTTCATGACTAGCCTCCGCTTACATTACAGCCGGGTCAGGATTTCCGGCTCCCCACCGCGGATTGCGATGGTATTCTCATGGTGGGATGTCAGCTTTCCATTGATGGAAGCCACAGCCCAGTGATCACTTAAAACATGCGTATGGGGCGTTCCGATCAGGACCATCGGCTCGACGGCCAGGGTCATCCCGGCCCGCAGCTGCAAGCCCTGTCCTCGCGTCCCAAAGTTAAAGATCTGCGGATCTTCGTGCATCTTCCGGCCGATCCCGTGCCCGGTGTATTCCCGGGGCACATGGTATCCGCGCGACTCCACGTACTGCTGAATCGCCGCCGAAATATCGCCGAGGCGATTGCCCGCGACCGCCGGTCCCAAAGCCGCCTCAAAGGCGCCTTCTGCGACGGCGATAATCTCCGCGGCTTCCGGAGAGACCTTGCCCACCGGAAAAGTCCGCGCACCATCGCCGTGAAATCCTTTGTGGATCGCGCCCACATCCACCGAAATGATATCCCCTTCTTCCAAAACCCGCGGGCCCGGAATTCCATGGACCATCACTTCGTTCAACGAAGCGCAGATCGTAGCCGGAAAGGGGTGCGGATTGCCTGGAGGATACCCCAGGAACGAGGGGATCGCCCCCCGTTTGCGGATCAGGGTCTCCGCCGCATCGTTCAACTGTTGGGTTGTCACGCCCGGCTTGACCATCTCCTGCATCAACGCCAGCACCTCGGCGACAATACGCCCCGCCTCCCGCATCAGGCGGATTTCCTCAGGCCGTTTGATAATGACCATGAAGAATCAGGCGCGCAACGGCGCCGCCGCCTTCCGCAAATCGGCCTGGACGTCCTCGACGGATTGCTCCCCATCGATCTCCACCAACAGCCCCCGTTCCTGGTAAAAAGCGATCAGCGGCGCGGTTTGATCCAGGTAAACCTGGATGCGCCGCTGATGCACTTCGGGCGTGTCGTCGGAGCGCTGGTAAAGCTCGCCGCCACAGGCGTCGCACTTTCCCGACTCTTTGGACGGGCTGAAAACAGCGTGGTAGATCGCCCCGCACGCGCGGCAGGTCCACCGGCCCCCTAAGCGGGCCAACGCCACTTCTTCCCGTACCTTGATAAAGGGCACCTGACCGATCCGATGCCCCTGACTGGCCAGCGCCTCTTCCAACGCCTGGGCTTGCGCCACCGTGCGAGGAAAGCCGTCTAACAACGCTCCCGCCGCCGCGTCGGCCTGGGAGAGGCGCTCCATGACCATCTGGACCGTCACCTGATCCGGAACGAGTTCCCCGCGATCCATGTACTGCCGGGCCAGTTGCCCCAGTTCCGTGCCCCGCGACAGATGGTCGCGAAACAGATCCCCGGTGGAAACATGCGGAACACCCAACCATTCGGCCAGGGATACCGCCTGAGTGCCCTTGCCGGCCCCAGGAACTCCCAACATCACCAGATACAACGGTTCACTCATGATAACCTCCAGATCCTTTATTCCAGGAAACCTTCGTAGTGCCGCATCGACAGCTGGGCTTCGAGCTGGCGGATCGTGTCCATAACCACACCGACGACGATCAACAACCCCGAGCTGGTAATCAGCATGGTGGTGGTGCCCATCCCCCACTCCACAAAGTAAGGCAGGACAGCCACACCGCCCAGGAAGAGCGCCCCTACCAGGGTAATCCGGCGATAAGCTTTGTTAATGAACTCTTCCGTCATCTTGCCCGGGCGTACTCCGGGGATGAATCCACCCTGCTTCTGCAGCATTTCAGGCAGGTTCTGCTGCTGAACCATAACGTCCGTATAGAAGTAGGTGAATCCAACGACCGCCAGGAAGTACAGGAGTGCATAACCGATGGTCATCCACCAGTCGCTCAATCCAGTCCGCTGGCCACCGAAGAACTTCACGATCCCGGTCAGGATCGCCTGCAACGTCGGGTTGGTCGTACCCAGGAAAAGCGAAGCGATGACGGCCGGGAAGGCCAGGATCGACTGGGCAAAGATCAGCGGGATCATCCCCACTGCATTGACCTTCAGGGGGATATAAGTGCTACCGCCGCCGTAGACCTTCATCCCCCGGACCCGCTTCCCATACTGCACTTTCACCCGACGTTCCCCATCCTGGATGTAGACGATCACGAAGATGACCGCCACCATGATGAGGAGGAAAACAAAGATATTGAGAATCCCCAACAGCGGGTTATCCGCCCCACCATAGAGACGAGCCAGATTGTTGGGCATGCGCGAAACAATCCCGCCGAAGATGATCAACGACAACCCGTTGCCGATCCCCTGCTCGGTGATCAACTCACCCAGCCAGATCGCGAACATCGTGCCCGCCATCATCGTCATCAAAATGGTGATCGTAGGGAGAATCTGATTTGGAGCCAGCCCGAAGTTGGGAATGATGGCCGCTCCGCTTCCACCCACCGAGTAAGCCCGGATTTGACCAATCGACTGCAAGATAGCCAGCGGAACGGTCAGATAGAACGTCCACTGATTCATCTTACGCTGGCCTTCCTGGCCTTCTTCCTTCAGCATCTGTTCCCACTTGGGGAAGATCGGCAACAACAACTGCAACACGATCGATGCCGTGACGTAAGGGTAAACCCCCGCAGCCAAAACCGAGAAATTCGCCACTGCACCGCCCGAAAGGAGATCCAACAGATTCAGAAGCTGACCCGCACCACCAGTCTGGTTCTCCAACTGCGATTGCAGAAGAGCACGATCCACTCCCGGAACTGGGATGTTGGAAGCCAGGCGAAAGATCACCAAAATTAAGAGCGTGAAAAACAGTCGCCGCCGTAAGTCGGGCAGCTTCAGCGTGTTGCGCAGGGCGTCAAGCATCGTAATCCTCCGTCAAAGAGTGTATGGCTTAGCGGGTCCGGAAACCGCCCCGCTCCCAGTTCAGCAATTCGACTGTGCCGCCGGCCGCTTCAATCTTGGCCCGGGCACTGGCAGAGATCCGATGCACCTGTACCGTCAACGGGCGGTCGATTTCTCCCCGACCCAACAACTTCACCGGGTCAGCCGAATCCTTCAACAAGCCCTGCTGGGCCAACGTCTCGGGGGAGACAACGCTGCCGGCGGCGAACCGCTCGGCCAGCTGGTCCAAATTCACAGGGGCGAAATCCACGCGCCAGGGATTGAAGAAACCTTCACCCCGGGCAAACGGGATCTTCCGAACCAAGGGCAATTGCCCTCCTTCAAAGTAAGGGCGCACTTCCGGCCCCTGCCGCGCGCCCTGCCCCTTGGTACCACGGCCAGCGGTTTTACCCTGACCAGCGGCGATACCACGGCCGACACGCTTCTTGCGCCGGGTCGCTCCCTCGGCGGGATACAAATCATGGATCTTCATCGCTATACCCCTACTTTCAGGCTTCCTCAACCTTAACCAGGTGAGGAACCTTGGCAATCATCCCCCGCACGGCAGGCGTATCGGGGCGTTCAACCGTCTGATGCATATGCCGCAGACCCAGCGCCAACATCGTCCGCTTTTGGCGGAAAGGGTAGCCGATCGGGCTGCGTACCATGGTGATTCGCAAAACCTTTTCAGCCATTATGCCTTCCTCCTCCGCCAGAAGGGCATCACGTGCGCCTCCGGCTTGCCGCGTTGGCGGGCGACATCTTCCACCCGGCGCAGCTGATCCAGCGCATCGATCGTTGCCTGGACCACATTCACCAGCGTCGGGCTACCCTGCGACTTCGTCAATACGTCGCGGATGCCGGCCGCTTCCAACACCGCGCGCACACCACCCGCGGCGATCACGCCGGTACCGGGGGCCGCCGGGCGGAGGAAGACCACCGCGCCGCCGCAATGCCCGGTCACCGGGTGAGGAATCGTGGTCCCTTCCATCGCCACCGGGTGAATATCCCGATGCGCGCGGTCGGTCGCCTTAGCAATAGCATCGGAAACTGCCCGGGCCTTGCCAATACCGATCCCAACCTGACCATTGTTGTCCCCCACTACCGAGACCACCCGGAAGTGGAAATGCCGACCACCTTTGACAACCTTGGCGACACGGGTGATATCCACCACCCGCTCGTCCATCTGTTGTTCCTGGTCCTCGTCTACTACATCTCGATCTCGAATATCCCGTGGCTCCATACTGTCCTCCTACGGTTCAGAAATCCAGGCCCGCTTCGCGCGCGGCATCTGCTAAGACCTGGACGCGACCGTGATACTGGTTCCCGCCACGGTCAAAGACCACCTGCTTGATCCCTTTCGCAAGGGCCCGCTGAGCCAAAACTTTCCCGACAATTTTCGCCTGGTCGGTTTTCGACTTTCCAGCGACCTGATCTCGTACTTCCCGGTCGATCGTTGACGCGGCGGCCAGAGTAAGGCCGCCGTTGTCATCGATGACCTGGGCGTAAATATGATTCAGGCTGCGAAAGACACTCAAGCGTGGACGTTCAGGCGTCCCAGCCACATGCTGACGAATGTGGACATGACGCCGAATACGGGCTTTACGCCGATCCACCTCTGGTTTCATATCTTCACCCTCAGTTCCACGCAGTACGCGAATAGATTACTTGGCCTTGCCGGCCTTCCCCGCCTTGCGACGAGGCTTCTCATCGGAGTAACGAATCCCTTTCCCCAAATACGGTTCAATGGGACGCCAGCCACGAATCTTGGCGGCCAGTTCTCCGACCACTTCCTTGTCCACTCCCCAGACGGTGACCACACCGGCCTTGGGATTGACCTCGAATTTAACGTCCGTCGGGGGCGGAATCACCACCGGGTGGGAGTAGCCCAGGTTCAGCACCAGGGTCGTCCCCTGGAGCTCCGCCCGGTACCCCGTCCCGCTGATGACCAGCGTCTTGCTGTACCCCGTCGTGACCCCGATCACCATGTTGTTCAACAGGGAGCGGGTCAAACCGTGCAGCGCGCGCATCGTCTGGGAATCATCCGGCCGAGTCACGTGCAACACACCATCTTCCACGGCGACTTTGATCTCAGGATGGAACTCCCGAGCCAGTTCGCCCTTGGGCCCCCGTACGACGACGTGGGCCCCGTTGATCTCAACTTTGACCCCGGCAGGAACCGGGATGGGCATCTTTCCAATCCGCGACACAGTGAACCTCCTCTTTCGCGCCGGTTACCAGACGTAGCAGAGGATCTCTCCGCCCACGTTCAGCCGCCGCGCCTGCTCGCCGGTCAACACACCCTTGGGGGTCGAGAGGATGGCAATTCCCATCCCACTGCGCACCCAGGGAATCCGGGAAGAGGGGGTATAAATCCGCCGTCCCGGCTTGCTGATCCGCTTCAAGCCCGTGATCACCGGCTGCTGGTGCTTCAGATCGCCTACATACTTCAGGCGGATCACCAACTGCGCCTGCAACTGATCTTTCGTCAGTTGAAAATCCTCGATGTAGCCTTCTTCCTTCAGGATTTTGGCTACGGCCACCTTCAAAGAAGAGGCCGGCATCGCGACCGATTCATATCGAACTAACAACGCATTGTTAATCCGCGCCAACATATCCGCAATGGGGTCTGTGGTTGTCATCGCGCCCACTCCCTCTTACCAGCTCGACTTAACCAGGCCGGGGATTTTCCCCTCCAGGGCCAGCTCACGCAGGCAAATCCGGCAGAGGCCGAAACGCCGATAATAGCCATGTGGGCGTCCACAGCGGGTGCAGCGGTTGCGAACGCGCACGTCGTACTTACGCCGGGTCTCCCGGATCGGCAATGATTTTCTGGTCATAATTACTCCCTTCTCCGCGCCTTAATCACTTATGAGTGCCGAAAGGGCATACCCAGCAGCTGCAACAGCCGGCGGGCTTCCTCATCGGTCTCAGCCGTGGTGGCAATGCTGATTTCCATCCCGCGGATCTTATCAATCTTATCGTAATCGATCTCCGGGAAGATCAACTGCTCCCGCAGCCCGAGCGTGTAGTTTCCGCGCCCGTCAAACTTGTCTGAAACCCCCCGGAAGTCGCGCGTCCGTGGCAGCGCCACGTTCATCAACCGTTCCAGGAAAGCCCACATCCGATCGCCTCGCAAGGTAACCCGCACCCCGATCGCCCGACCTTCACGCAACTTGAAGTTGGCGATAGAGCGGCGCGCCTTGGTAATTACAGGTTGCTGCCCGGTGATGGTGCGAATGTCGGCCGTGGTGAATTCCAGCGACTTGGGATTATCCAGCGCTTCTCCCACACCGACGTTCACGACCACCTTGCGAATCCGGGGCGCCTGCATCACGTTACTGTAACCGAACTCTTTCATCAGAGCCGGTACAATCTCATCTTGATAGCGCTTGCGCATGGTCTGCATATCCTATAACTCCTCAGTCCAGAGTCGCTTTGCAATGGCGGCAGACGCGCACCTTGCGACCATCGGCAAGCGTCTGGAAGCCCACACGGACTCCCTTATTGCATTCGGGGCAGTACAGCAGCACATTAGACAGGTTGACGGGCGCTTCAAATTGAATCCGCCCCACCTGCATCTGCGACCGACCGGCCCGCTGCGCCCGCTGATGCTTGGTAATCAGGTTGACTTTGGACACGACGACGCGATTTTCCTTGGGCAGAACCCGCAGGACCTCGCCGACCGAGCCCTTATCGTCCCCGGCAATCACTTCTACTTTGTCACCTTTTCGAATCCGGTTCATTTTCTCACCTTACCCGATTAAAGGACTTCGGGTGCTAAAGAGACAATTTTCATGAAGCCCTTTTCGCGGAGCTCCCGGGCCACCGGCCCGAAGATCCGGGTCCCGCGGGGGTTCGTTCCCGAAGAATCCAGAATCACTGCCGCGTTATCGTCAAAGCGAATGTACGACCCATCCGGCCGGCGATATTCTTTCGCCACCCGAACCACCACGGCTTTCACCACATCCCCGGCCTTCACAGCTCCGTTAGGGGTCGATTCTTTCACCGTGGCGACGATCACATCGCCGACATAGCCAAACTTCCGCTTGGACCCACCCAAGACACGGATACACAACAGCTCCTGCGCCCCGGTATTGTCCGCAACTTTTAACCGCGTTTCCTGCTGGATCATGTCGCTCTCCTTGTACCGCTACGCAGCCCGCTCGAGGATTTCCTCGATGGCCCAACGCTTGCGGCGGCTCAACGGCCGCGACTCTACGATCCGCACCTTGTCGCCGACGCGGCAGGCGTTTTCCTCATCGTGAGCCATGTACTTCTTGCTAGACCGCACTACTTTCTTGTAGAGCGGATGCTGGTACTGACGCTCGACGACCACCATCACTGTCTTGTCCATTTTATCGCTGGCGACGACACCCACCAGACGCTTGCGTTGTTCGCTCATTGCCGCGTCTCCTTTTACCGCGTTTGGTTCAGGCCCAGCTCGCGCTCGCGGAGGAGCGTCATAATCCGGGCCACATCCTTACGGACGCTCCGAATTCGATTCACATCCTCCAGGCTGCCGGTGAACCATTGCTGCCGCAAATTAAAGAGTTCCCGTCGGGTCTCATCCAGCCGATGCTGCAGCTCGACCGTGCTCAACTGACTCAATGCTTTAGCATCCATGACTATTCCCCTCCGGCTGCTTCACCCATTTCGATCCGGGTGATAACCTGAGTGCGGATAGGCAGTTTGTGAGAGGCCAGGCGCAGCGCTTCTTTCGCCACGTCTTCGGGAACCCCGTCGACCTCGAACAACACCCGTCCGGGGCGGATCACCGCCACCCAATGATCCACAGTACCCTTCCCTTTACCCATGCGGGTCTCGGCTGGTTTGGCCGTGACCGGCTTGTCCGGGAAGATGCGGACCCAATACTTACCACGGCGCTTCATGTAACGCACAATCGCACGCCGCGCTGCTTCAATCTGCCGCGCCGTCAGCCAGACCGGTTCCAGAGCCTGCAGACCGAACTCCCCAAAGGAGACGTCCACACCCCGGCTTTCCGTCCCGACCATGCGCCCACGCTGTTGTTTGCGGTACTTAACCCGCTTCGGCATTAACATGGTATTCCTCCCTGCTCACGTGGCGTCCCGAAGCTTACGCTTCCTGGGGCGTCTCCTCAGCGGTGACCGCGGGACCACGCTTGGGCATGACCTCGCCCTTGTAAATCCACACTTTAACGCCGATCCGGCCGTAGGTGGTCAATGCTTCATCCCGAGCATAGTCGATGTCGGCCCGCAGGGTCTGGAGAGGCACCTGCCCCTCGCGCAACCACTCGCGGCGCGCCATTTCGGAGCCCGCCAACCGACCACTGCAGACGATCTTGATCCCCTGAGCGCCGGAGCGCATGGCCTGGCGGATCGCCCGCTTCATCGCACGGGTGTGATAGATACGCTTTTCCAGCTGGGCAACGATGTTCTCGGCTACCAGTTTGGCATCCACATCGGCCTGCTCGACTTCCTGCACGTCCACATGGACCTGCTTGCCGCTGGTCAATGCTTCCAACTTCTGGCGCAGAATTTTAACGTTCTCGCCCTTGCGCCCGATAACGATGCCCGGGCGCGCGGTCCAGATGATGACCGAGACCTGGTTGGGCGGGAAGCGCTCGATATCTACATGCGAGACACCGCTCTGCCCGTCCTTGGAACGGGAGCGCATTTCCTGCTCGACCATGGACCGGATCGCCCGGTCTTCTGCCAACAAATCCGCGTAGGTGTGGCCTTCAGCGTACCAGCGCGACTGCCAATCGCGGATGATCTTCAACCGAAACCCATAAGGATGAACTTTGCGTCCCAATCCTGGCCTCCTCTTACTCAGCCCGTTCAGCGAGCACGACGGTGATGTGCGACGAGCGCTTCCGGATCGGGCGATACCGCCCGCGGCTACCCCAACCAGCCCGCCAGCCCTTACCCGGCATGACGCCAGGGCCTTCATCGGCCGTAAACAGGGAAATGTAGAGACTCTCAACATCCAACCCCTGATTGTCGGCATTGGCCAGCGCAGAGGCCAGCACTTTGGCGACGGGGCTGGCGGCGGAATGCGGCAGCGCCCGGACCAAGTCCAGCGCCCGCGTCGCCAGCATGCCCCGCAGCGGGGCGATTACGCGGCGCACCTTAAGCGGTGAAACGCCGATATGTTTAGCTTGAGCGCGAACCTGTACCATTTCTCCCATGCCTCCTACTTCTTCACCACGCTCTTCTTTTCTTTCATGATGTGCCCCCGGAACGTCCGGGTCGGGGCGAACTCACCCAACCGATGGCCCACCATGTTTTCGGTGATGTAGATTGGCACGTGCCGCCGTCCGTCATGAACAGCAATCGTGTGGCCAACCATTTGAGGGAAGATCACGGAAGCGCGAGACCAGGTGCGAATCACTTTCTTCTCCCCGGCCCGATTCATTTCCTCGACCTTCTTCAACAGCTTGGGATTAATGTACGGCCCCTTCTTTAACGACCGCGACATACCTTACCTCCTCTAGCGCCCGGCGCCGCGCCGGCGGACAATATACTTATCCGTCTTTTTATTAGTGCGGGTTTTCTTACCCAAAGTCGGCTTGCCCCACGGGGACTTCGGTCCGGCCATCCCGATCGGGGAACGGCCTTCACCACCACCGTGCGGATGGTCGCGGGGAGACATCGCCGTACCGCGAACTTCCGGACGCCAACCTTGCCAGCGTTTCCGCCCAGCTTTGCCCAACTTTACGTTGGAATGTTCCACATTGCCGACCTGCCCGATGGTCGCCATACAATCCTTCAGGACCCGGCGCATTTCGGTGCTGGGCATGCGCAACGTCACATAATCCCCTTCCTTGGCCAACACCTGGGCCGCAGCTCCCGCCGCGCGCACCAGCTGCCCACCCCGGCCGGGGTAAAGCTCCACATTGTGCACCAACGTTCCCAGGGGAACCCGGTCCAACGGCATCGCATTGCCAACCCGGATTTCACCATTTTCCTTGCTGCTCATGATCGAATCGCCCACCTTCAGCCCCAGGGGAGCCAGGATGTAGCGCTTCTCGCCATCGGCGTAGACCAGCAGGGCAATCCGCGACGTGCGGTTGGGATCATATTCAATAGACGCCACGCGGGCGGGGATCTCCAGCTTATTGCGGCGGAAATCGATCACCCGGTACTGGCGCTGATGGCCGCCGCCGCGATGCCGAACGGTCACCCGTCCGTAGCTATTGCGTCCGGCGTTCTTGCGCAGCGACTGCACCAAAGCCTTCTCGGGCTCGGTTCGGGTCACTTCTTCAAAGGTGTAGCCGGTCATCCAGCGACGACCCGGCGAAGTGGGTTTCTGCTTCTTAATTCCCATCTCAGGCCTCCAGCGCCTCAATCCGCTCGCCGGGGCGGACGGTCACCACTGCCTTTTTCCAGACAGGGCGCCGGGCGCGCGGGCGCCGACCCCGAACCCGCGACATCTTGGCGGGCATATTCATCACATTCACCGATTCCACTTTGACGCCGTAGATGGTTTCCACGGCCGACTGGATCTGAATTTTGTTCGCGTTCGCATTGACGCAGAACACATACTGCCGATTGCCCTTGCCGGGCTCCGGCGATTGCAAAATCGCAGTTTTCTCAGTTACCAACGGTCGCACGATCACTTCGTAAACGTCCATCGTCCTCACCCCAGCATCGACTCGATGACTTCCAACGTCCCCAAGGGGATTACGATGGCGTCAGCGCCTAACAGATCCCGCACGTTCATGTAGGCGGCCCGCAGCGTCTGCACTTTAGGCAGATTGCGCGCGGAGAGTTCTACAGTCTCATTGCGATCGTGCAACAGGATCAAGGTTTTCCCCGCATCCGCGGAGACATTGTGAAGCACCCCGACGATCTCGCGCGTCTTGGGAGCCGCCATCGCCAGATCCTTCAAAATGATGATCTGCTGCCCGGAGGCCTTGGCGGACAAGGCGGAGCGGAGTGCAGCCCGGCGCATTTGGCGGGGCATTTTCTTCACATACTTGTGGGGATGGGGCCCGTGGGCGCTGCCACCACCAACAAAGAGGTTGGCCGCCCGGCTACCATGGCGGGCGCGGCCTGTGCCCTTCTGCCGATACCACTTGGCCTTGGTGCGGTTGATTTCGCCGCGGCCCTTGGTACTGTGCGTTCCCAACCGGGCATTGGCCAGTTGGCGGACCAACGCCTGGTGCATCAACGGAATGCTAACGGGAGCCTCAAAGATCTCGGGGCGCAGGTCAATCTCGTCGACTTTCTCACCCTGCATATTCAAAACAGGAACACGCATTGTTACTTACCCCCCTTAGCGATCTTCTGCTTGCGGGCCTGCTTGATGAACACCAGACCCCCATTGGCCCCCGGAACACTACCCTTAACGGCCAGAAGATTGCGATCCAGATCGACCAGCACGACTTCGAGGTTCTGCGAGGTCACCCGCGCATTGCCCATGTGCCCGCTCATCCGCTTGCCTTTCAGCACGCGCCCGGGAGTCGAGGTCGAGCCGATGGAACCGCCGTGCCGCTCACGATCGGATTGACCGTGGGTATGGGGCCCACCCTTAAAGCCATGGCGCTTGACGACACCGGCAAAGCCACGCCCCTTGGAGCGGCCTTCAATATCGACACGCTCGCCAGCTGCAAAAATATCCACGGAGATCTTCTGACCCACTTCGAAGGAATCCTCACTGCGCTTCAGCCGAATTTCATGCAGATGGCGCAGCATCGGGACGCCGGCCTTCTTGAGGTGTCCTTGCTCCCCTTTGGCAATATGCCGGGCTTCGACATCGCCGAAACCCAACTGCACCGCCAGGTAGCCCTCATTTTCCGGCGTCCGCATTTGGACGACGTAACACGGCCCGGCCTCGATTACGGTGACCGGAACAATTTCGCCGTTTCCTTTAACTACCTGGGTCATCCCCACTTTTTTACCGATAAGACCTTTCATGTTTCCTCCTGGGACTGTCAGCGCCAGGTACGCTGCATCATCCCTTGATTTTTGCCCACATCACCCCCCGGGCCCGCCCTCCGGGGGCGCCAGGGGGTGATGTAAATGGGTAAGTGAAAAAAGCTTAGAGCTTGATCTCGATATCCACGCCCGCGGGCATGTTCAGCCGCATCAGCGTATCAATCGTCTTCGAATCCGGCTCGAGAATGTCGATCAACCGCTTGTGGGTACGGATCTCGAAGTGCTCGTGGCTATCCTTATCAATAAAGGTCGAGCGCCGTACAGTAAAGCGCTCCAGCTTGGTCGGCAAGGGTACCGGACCCACGACATGGGCACCGGTCCGCTCAGCGGCCTCGACAATCCGGCGCGCGGACTCATCCAGGATCCGATGATCGTACCCCTTGAGCCGAATGCGAATGCGTTGTTTAGCCATAAACCACCTGATTTTTGTTTAAAAACCGGGCCCGAAATTAGCCCAGGATCTTGGTGATGACGCCGGCGCCCACGGTCAGACCGCCTTCGCGAATCGCGAAGCGCATCCCGGCCTCGACGGCCACGGGGGCAATGAGCTCGACAGACATCGCCACATCGTCACCCGGCATGACCATTTCCACGCCCGCGGGCAACGCACATTCGCCGGTCACGTCCATCGTCTGGAAGTAGAACTGCGGCTTGTAACCAGTGAAGAAGGGCTTGTGGCGGCCGCCTTCTTCCTTCTTCAAGATGTAGACCTGGGCCTCGAACTTGGTGTGGGGCTTGATCGAGCCGGGCTTGGCAATGACCATGCCGCGCTCAACGTCTTCCTTACCAATACCACGCAGCAGCAGACCGGCATTGTCACCGGCGACCACTTTGTCCAGGATCTTGTGGAACATTTCCATCGAGGTCACGACGGTCTTGACGGGCTTTTCGCGCAGACCGACGATTTCAACTTCGGTGTTGGGGACCATGGTGCCGCGGTCGACACGACCGGTAACCACGGTGCCGCGGCCCTTGATGGAGAAGACGTCTTCGACAGCCATGAGGAAGGGCTTGTCTTCGGCGCGATCCGGGGTCGGGATGTATTCATCGACCGCACGCATCAGTTCCCAGATGCAGGCGAAGTCGGCGGCAGCGGGATCGGCGCTGGGGCAGTTCAGGGCCTTCAGCGCGGAGCCGCGAACGATTGGGACTTCGTCGCCCGGGTAGTGATAGGAGGTCAACAGTTCGCGGATTTCCAGTTCGACCAGTTCCAACAGTTCGGCATCGTCCATCAGGTCGACCTTGTTCAGGAAGACGACGATGGCGGGCACGTTAACCTGGTGGGCGAGCAAGATGTGCTCACGGGTCTGCGGCATCGGGCCGTCCACAGCGGAGACCACCAAAATCGCGCCGTCCATCTGGGCCGCGCCGGTGATCATGTTCTTGATGTAGTCCCGGTGACCGGGGCAGTCCACATGTGCATAGTGCCGATTCTCGGTTTCATACTCCACGTGGGAAATAGCCACGGTCAAGATTTTGGTCGCGTCGCGGCGGAACATCTTGGCATCCGCTTTAGCAACTTCATCATAGGCCTTGTGCTGAGACCAACCCTTGGTCGACAAAACCCGGGTAATAGCAGCAGTGAGGGTGGTCTTCCCATGGTCAATATGACCGATCGTACCGACATTGACATGCGGCTTTGAACGCTCAAACTTCTGCTTAGCCATGCTTCCCTTCTCCTTCGGAATTTACAACATGATTTCTGTTAGGCGCCATACAGGATGGCTTCCATCTGCCGTGAGTCCACCGGTGCATAGTGGTGGAGCTCCATCGAAAAGGTGCCCCGTCCCTGCGTCAAACTGCGCAGCTCGGTAGCATACCCAAACATTTTGGCCAGAGGGGATTCGGCGTGCACCGCCTGGAGTCCTCCAGCCCGGGCCTCCATCATCTGGATTGTGGCCCCGCGGGCGCTCAAGTCGCCCAGCACATCTCCCACAAAGCCTTCCGGCATCACGACTTCGACACTCATCACCGGCTCCAAAAGAACCGGCCCGGCTGTCTCCACCGCCTGGCGGAAAGCCTGGGCTCCCGCCGCTTTGAAGGCGATTTCGCTGGAGAGATCCGGTTGAGTTGTAGCTTCAAGCAACCGGACGTGCACCCCTACCAGCTGATACCCCGCGAGTGGGCCGCTATCTAACGACTCTAACACCCCCACGCGCACTGCATCAGCATAAAGCTGCGGCAGGATTTGGGGGCGTACCATCGTTTCAAAAGGTGAACCTTCATCAGGTTCGGCGGGTAGGACCTCTAAGACGACGCGGGCGTACTGTGGCTTTCCGCCCAGCATCCGATCGAACACGACTTCGACGCGACTGGCCTTAGTGATGGTCTCCCGGTAGGCGACGCGAGGTTTCCCTACATTCGCGCCCACCCGGAATTCCCGCAACATCCGATCTACCAGGATCTCCAGATGGAGTTCGCCCATCCCGGAGATGATCGTCTGGCCGGTATTTTCATCCACCCGCACCCGGAAGGTGGGATCTTCTTCAGCAAAGCGTTGCAGCGCTTCGTTCAGGCGATCCTGATCGGCGACCGTTTTAGGCTCTACCGCCATCATGGTTACCGGCTCCGGGAAGCGAATCGACTCTAAAACTAAGGGCGCATTGAGCGCACAAAGTGTATCGGCCGTGAACGATTGTTTCAGCCCTACGGTAGCGCCGATATCCCCGGCGCGGAACTCCTCCACCTCTTCACGATGCGAGGAGAACATCCGTAGTAACTTGGGCACCCGTTCCCGCACGCCTTTGGTGGCGTTGAAAACCACCGAACCCGTGCGAATCGTTCCTGAGTAGACTCGGAAATAAGCCAATCGGCCCACATAGGGGTCCGTAGCAATTTTAAAGATCAAAGCCGCCAGAGGACCGTCGGGGTCCGCTTCACGGGTTTCTGTAGCACCACTGGCTGGTATTATCCCCTGAACTGGCGGAATGTCCAGCGGCGAGGGCAAGAAATCGATAATTGCATCCAGCAGCGGTTGAACTCCTTTGTTGCGGAGCGATGTGCCGCAGAGGACCGGATGCATTATCCCGGCGATAGTAGCGCGCCGCAGGACAGCGCGCAGATTTTCCGCCGAAATTTCTTCCCCTTCTAAATAGCGTTCCATCAGAGCATCGTCGATTTCGACAATCGATTCCAGCATCGCCTCGCGAGCTTTGCGGGCCTCGTCTTCCACCTCCGCCGGGATGGGGATCTCCTGAATCTGTTCTCCGGCATCATCTGTCCAGATGAATGCCTTCCAACTCATCAAGTCGACCAATCCCTGGAAGCTGGATTCAGCTCCAATGGGCCACTGAATGGGCACCGCTTTCGCCTTGAGCCGTTCGTGGATGGTTCCTACAGCATGGGCGAAGTCGGCGCCGAGTTTATCCATTTTGTTAATGAACGCGATGAGCGGCACTCCGAAGGCTCGCGCCTGGCGCCAGACCGTTTCGGATTGGGATTCTACTCCCGCCGTCCCATCGAAGACCACCACCCCGCCATCCAGCACCCGCAAGCTGCGCTGCACCTCGGCTGTAAAGTCGATGTGCCCTGGGGTATCTACAATATTGATCTTATGGTCGCGCCAGTAACAGGTTACGGCTGCCGATGTGATTGTAATCCCCCGCTCACGTTCCTGGACCATCCAATCGGTGACAGTGGTCCCTTCATCTACATTGCCCAACCGATGCGTACGACCCGTATAATAGAGAATCCGTTCGGTGGTCGTAGTTTTGCCCGCATCAATGTGGGCGATAATGCCGATGTTTCTTATTTTATCGAGTAAATGTTCTTCGACCATCGCCGTACTCCTTTAAAGGTGAAGTCTGCGGCGACGGCCCAACCAACCCCGACTACCAGCGCAGATGCGCAAAGGCCCGGTTGGCCTCGGCCATTTTGTGGGTTTCCTCGCGCTTTTTGACGGCGGACCCGGCTCCATCAGAAGCCTCGATCAACTCAGCCGCCAGCTTTTCCGGCATCCCGCGGCCAGCGCGCTTGCGCGCAGCACCCAACATCCAGCGGATCGCCAAGGCGACCTGCCGATAATAAGGCACTTCCACCGGGATCTGATAGGTCGCCCCACCCACCCGGCGCGGTTTGACTTCCAAAGCCGGGAAGACGTTGCGCATTGCGGCTTCAAAGACATCAAGCGGGGACTTGTTGGTGCGGGCCGCAACCAAATCCAGAGCATCATACATCACATGCTGCGCGGTGCTTTTCTTGCCGTCGTGCATCATGCGATTGATGAACTTCTGGAGCAGAACGCTATTGTAGCGAATATCGGGCGCGATTTCGCGCTTAGGCGGACGTTCCCTTCTAGGCATAGTTCACTCCTACTTCTTCTTGGCGGCCGGCGCGCCTGCCTTAGGCCGCTTGGAACCGTACTTGGAGCGCTGTTGCTTGCGGCCTTCAACACCGGCGGTATCCATGGCCCCGCGGACCACATGATAGCGCACACCGGGAAGATCCTTAACACGACCACCGCGGACCAAAACCACCGAGTGTTCCTGCAAATTATGGCCTTCGCCAGGAATATAAGCAGTCACTTCGATGCGGTTCGACAAGCGCACGCGAGCGATCTTCCGCAAGGCAGAATTCGGCTTCTTAGGGGTCATCGTGCGGACCACAGTGCAAACCCCACGCTTCATAGGGTTGCCCTTCTGGGACCGAACACGCTTGCCCTTCAGGGTGTTCAAATTATAGAGCACCGCCGGCGCCTTGGGTTTCCTCACCTTCGGCTTGCGCCCCTTACGGATCAACTGATTGATTGTGGGCACTTTATCCTCCTCAATGATTCCAGTGAAAGAGGCCATTCAATGATGGCCTCCCCAATCGCGAGTGGCAGACAACAGAGCACCAGGGGTGTAGCTGGAGCCCACCTGCGAGGTGGTATTCTACCATAAAGTGACAAAAGGTCAACTTATCGTTTTGGATATTTTTGGGATTGGGATCCATACCTTTTTGGGAAATTAACTCACTATGCGGCGGTATTTTCAGCAGCCCGCACATGACCTTTGCCGGTAAAAAGCGACGCACGGGAAAGCGTATGCGTGTTGGTGTTTTTCTCCTGTCTTCCAGGCTCACTACAGAAGTTAAGAATTTTTCTGTTATCCGAATCAAAAGCCCGGTTGATAACCTGAGTTCTTAAATTGACGCTTTGGGCATTTTTACTATAATGATGTTTATAAACATCCTCACCCCAACGAGCTCCCCCTATTTCCCCTTAACCCGTTCTGTTTTTAACCGAATCACCGCAGCCGGCATCAGGCCCTTCGGTAATTCAATCTGGAAAAACAGGAGGTTTGTAAAATGGCACCACAAATGCCTCGATTCAAATGGTTGGGACTGAGTCTGGGAATTGCCTTGTTGTTGCTGGGTCTTTGGATATGGAGCACGCCGCCGCCCGTTCAAAGTGCCCTGCCCCTTCCGCTCCAAACGGCCACCACAATCCCTCGCGGTCAGGCCAATGTAATGGTAGATGGACTCTGTAATACAGCCGAATACAACGATGCGCTGGCAGTCCCCTTTACCTACCCTAATTTGCCCTCAGGAACGCTCTACCTCAAACATGACGGAATGAATTTGTATATCTGTCTCCGGGGCCGGGTGGGAACTTATCCCGATCGCTTTGCCGGTGTCTACCTGGATTACAACAACGGCCGGGAACCGATTGCCGAAGCCACCGATCTGGCGCTGCGCACCCACATCCTCAGCGGCACCCTGAACAGCTATAAAGGCAGCGGAGTGCTCAACGGTTATGTGCCGATCGAACTCACCGGCTGGAATGCCGCGGCAACCAGTATTAATGAAGAAGATATCGAATACCGTATCGCGCTGGGAATCACGGGCGGGCGTTGCGGCAATCCCTTCGGCCTGGCCGTTTACCATCACTGGCTGCGGGATAACGGCGACGATGCCGGCTGGCCCGGCAACCAGTACTTCGACCGGCCCAACACCTGGAGTGAAATGATCCTGGCCAATGCTCCCTGTCAAAATGGTCGTCTGGCTTACATTTACGACCGGGATACGGCCACCGCCGGCGATTTCAAAACCCTGTTGGAAACCGCCGGATTCACGGTTCAATTGATCCCGATGACCGATATCATCAATACCGACTTCACACCCTACGATTTGATCATGGTTGCCGATGACACTGGAGATTTGAACCTTTGGGGAACCCCTGAACAGGTAGCGCAGATCCGCTACAGCGGGAAACCCATCCTGGGCCTGGGAGAAGGAGGTTATGCCATTCTAGGTCAGTTAAACTCTCCGCTCGGCTGGCCCCATGGGTGGCATGGACCGGAAAGTGCGGTCAAACGGGCACCACAGGCCGGCACCACTCAATATTATACCGTCCCCCACCTGATGGGCAGCGATCCCCTCACGCTTTACCTGCAAGCCGTCAATGCCGTAGGCATCTACCAGGGACGAGCCCCGGCCTTCCTGCCGTTAGGATTGGAGATCCCCACGCCAGACCATGCGGTCCTAAGCGCCGACGGTTGCTATCAACTATGGGGCTTCAGTCCAGGGCCGCTGGAAATGACCGGCAACGGAAAACAGCTGATGATCAACGCCGTCGTCTACGGCCTCTCCAAACCCTGCACCCCCACCCCCGTTCCGATACAGGAATGTCTCTCCGTGGCTAAATCAGCGACCCCGCCGGACGGCACCCCCGTCACCCCGGGAGAGATCATCCAATATACCCTCACCTATCATATGGCCGACAGTCAGATCTGCAGCACCACCCGGGCCCTGCTAATCGATTCGATTCCGGCCGACACGCTTTATGTCCCCGGCAGCGCCAGCGACGGTATCAGCCCCACCCCCGAGAAAACGCTGATCTGGGAATTGACCAATCTAACACCAGGCACCACCGAAACCAAAACCTTTTCCGTTCAAGTGCTGGACACCCAATGCCTACATCAGGGCGTCGTCATCAATCAGGCCCGGATCAAGAGTTCTTTGGGATTGTTCCTCAGCAATGAAATCTATCATCCTTTAGAATGTCCCCCCATCGTGCCCGGCCACAACAATCAACCGCCCTACGCTGAAGATGAAATTAAAATCTATCCTTATCCTCTGGTGGCAGGAACTCCGGCCGAATTCAGCGTGCGGGTACGCAACATTTCAGGCCTGACCCAAACCGTCACGGTCACCTTCCAGACCAGCCCGCAACGCTTCGGGATCGGGCTCAACTTCGGCACCCTTCCGGTTCCAGGAAACCCACGCGTCATCACCCTCACTCCGTTCAGCCAGGTCGAAGTCAAAATCAACTGGACTCCGCCGACTTCAGGTCACTACTGCATCCAGGTGAGAATTGAAGGAGAAGGCTTCATCCCCGTCTTCACACAACGCAACCTGGATGTAGCAGAAAATCTCCAACCCGGCATAGAAGATATCCTGCCCTTCAAAGTCGGTAATCCCACCCCTGTGACCACCGATGTCATCCTGGCCGTTGACAACAGCTGCCCCGGCTGGACCGCCTGGGTCACCCCCACCCTGCTCACCGCCGTCGGTCCCCACAGCACCGACATTCGAGATGCCGAACTGCACGTCATTCCCCCAGTCAGCGGCACTCTGGGGACCGCCTGCCACATCGATGTGCAGGGATGGGCCGGCGGCAAATTGATCGGCGGAATCCGCAAACTCGACGTGCCGCCGGTCCACCTGCCGCCAGGCAATCCCTGGTGGGAAGAAAAGGAAATCACCATCAACCCGGCACCTCCCATCGTCGGACAACCGGCACAATACTGCGTCTGGCTGCAAAACCCGCTGCCCCTCAGCCGAACCGTCACTGTCATCTACAACGTCGCTGACTTCGGCGCCGGCATCCCCTTCACTCCGATCGCCACCCGCACTTACACCTTACCCCCGATCAGCTATGCCCCCTACTGCATCACCTGGACACCAACCGTCACCGGGACCCTGCATCGCTGCCTGCTGATCATCCTGCGCCAGGCCGGCTTCCAGGATCAAAGGAGCCAGCACAACATCAACCTGGTACGCCGACAGGGAATCCCGATCAACGTTCCCATCACCTTCCAGATCGGCAACACTGCCCGTTACACCCGACTGCTCACACTCAACACCCAATTGTTCGGACTCCCGCCCAACTGGCAGGTCAAATTCACCCCCACTCCGCCGCCCCAACTGGGGCCCGGTGCCATCCAAACCTTCACCCTGCAACTTCAACGGATCGGCAAAACCGCCGAGGATGACTATCGCATCGGCGACACCGCCCGGGTCGAAGTCGAAGTCCTCCTGGACGGTGAACCGGCCGGCGGACTCTCGGTAGAATTCATCTCTCCGCACATGCTCTACCTGCCCATCGTAGTAAAAAACAGCGCCATGCAGAACTGACACAAAGCATCAACAGCTCTTTTCGCGCGCGTGCATTCGGGCACGCGCGCGAAAAGGGGTGGAAAAAGCAGCTTTTTAGCCCAACTTGCCAAAAAACGGCTTTGTGCTATAATCTGAACTGCATGGGCGGTTAGCTCAGATGGCTAGAGCGCCGCGTTGACATCGCGGAGGTCAGAAGTTCAAGTCTTCTATCGCCCACTGCTTCGGTTTTTTACCGGGTAACCGGTAGCGACGGCCCGGCTAATCATCCGGGTCGTTTTTGTTTATCCCAGGAGGGCGACATGGTAGATTTGGACCTGCCGACCTATAGATAGTTCCTTATACCGTAGACTCAGGAATACCCGTCGGTTTCGACTGGGCCTGTTTCCAAAGTTGTAAAAATTTCTCCCCATCGCATAACACGATCGGTTTCCCCTTCGCCCATTCCTGAGCAGGGCGGGAAAATTTTCCACAAGTAATCACCATCCCCTTATCAGCCTTTTCATGCTAAGTTCCAATAAATCTTTCCTGTCATTAATTTTCCCGGCTTTTTGAAGCAATTGCCCCCTATCCCGCCACTTCAATCCATAAGCCAGACCGATTAAGGCAGGGCCAGTCAAAAAGAAAAGGACTGTGTTAACCGGCTCTGGAATCAATACGAAACCGATTTACTTTTTACGCTCAACCAACCGACTTAATCGCAAGTTACCCTCTGGCAACACCGTCAAAAAGGTATGGGATCCTGAATGATAAGCATGAGGAACAAACTCACTCGCTTTCAATACGCCCATACCGCGGTCCATATCCCAAACCATCGTTCCATATTTCTCCGAAACGGAAAATAAAAATCGATCGAAAATCAAGGTACCACGATGACCGAGACCTTTCCACCACCCATCTTCATCCATAGACGCAATCTCAGGACCTGGAAACCAATCAACCGGGGCCCCCGTACTAAGATCAACCCACCGAACAGCTGAAATGAGCGAAGATTCATCATTACCATAGCCCCAAAGAGCCAGGATATGATCGCCCAACCAGCCCATAGGCATATCCCAACAGGGGAAATCGCTTACGGACCTTAACGATGGACCATCCTCCGATTCCCAAACATTCTCCTCCAACCAACGAGGCAAATTCCAGGCTGCAACCACCGCCCAGGGATGCCAGACCCAACCATCATCCACAATCCAGTTTTGATCGGGAGAAACCATCAAACGGCCATGGAAATAATCCAGGTAATGCTCGGGTCGTACCTTCTCTACATATTGAGTCGGCTCACGAGGAGTCAATAACACACCCGTTGCCGGATCCGATATATCCAACCGGTTCCACTCCGTCCCATGAATCAGCAAGGTTCGCCCTTTATACTCCCAGAAAGCCAGGGGAAAACTCGAAAAATCGGCATGATAATCCTCGCGGGAGAGAAACATAGTACGACGCCCTGCAATCAAATCCACGACCACGCCGCGAGTCTTCCGCAAATTAGCCAGAGCCCCCCACTTTCCATCTAAGGAAATGACCAACTCCAGGGGCGATGAAAGATCCACATCGTCTGGTGACAGTTGAAAAATGGGAGTAAGCTCTGAGTTTTCACAATCGATACGGACCACAACTCCCGCCGCCGTTACTCCAATCCAGACTGCCCCTGCTTCCGACAGCAAAGGTTGAACTTCCAACAAAGGTTCTGTTTTCAGTCCCGGGAAGTTTATCTGCTGATGCTCAAAATCCAAAGAAGTCTTTTCAAAATAGACCTCTGGCCGACCTATATTGCCATGTTCAGAAACTTTTCCTTCAATCTTATCGAAACAACCTTTACAAACCGGCTGCAACACTGTGGGAAGAATATCAAGTTCTTTAGCACATCTTTGACAGATAAGATGATAAGTCTTTCCCACCCCCGTAAAAAACCTGTAATACCCGATCACCTTCTTGGATTCTAAAAGATGAGTACAAATCTGATAATTTCCCGCTGAACTCTCATGCGAACAACTTAAAACAGCCATAGCACCTTCCTGATAAATAGTTCAAAAATTATCATCAGAGCTACAACCCTCGGAATAGAATGTATACACCTGGCGATCGTTCAACATAAAGCTCAAGGATGATTCACTATCGTTTAAAGCCTCCCTCAATGGAGAGCCGTGTGTTTCCTCTTGGAGATTCTCAGCGCCACTTATCGACTGTCTATGACCTTATCCACACCTTCAAGACAGTTATCCCCAGGGAGGAGAACTATGGAATGTGTCGGTGAACTCTGTCGGATGAACTGTTATTTGCGTTTACGCTTTGTGGAACCGTAACCTTTGAGGCGCACCCCATTGATTGTCATTAGACACGCTAAAGTAATGGAGGAGATATTCGGCCTGCCGCCGGCGGAGTCGAAGAGTGCTGCGTAAGGACGTATTATCAAGCCGGGCCGGGGAGTTCCCCGGCCCGGCCATCAACAAAATTCTTCATAACCCCGCTACGGTGCCGGCGCAGATCCCCCCAGATAAGTCGTCCCTTTTCCCGTCGCCAGATCCCACACCTTAATCTCCGATGCCGACTGGGTGATGATACGATCGTTCCCATAGAACAAGACCGTATTCACTGCCTCTCCTGCCTCTTGCAAAGTCTTTACCACTTCGCCGGTCTCGACGTTCCAGACCACGATGGCGCCGTTGTCCCATCCAGAGGCCAGCAAAGTATCATCGGGGCTGAAGGCAACCGTTAAAGCAAAAGGACCTCTTGTCGTACCATTCGGCAAAGTAAAACTTTTTACTAAATCCCCATTTTTCGCATTCCAAATTACTACAGCCGATTGCATATCTCCGGCCAACAAAGTCCCCGTTGAATTAAAGACTAAAGTATGAGCACTAACCCGGGTTGGATTGGCAGGATCTTTTTCCATACGTTCGACCAGATCACCACTCTTCGCATCAATCAAAAAAACTGAATCGGTCACACATATCGAGTCAAAAGCCAACAATTTCCCATCAGGTGACCAGGCCATTCCGTCACCGTCAAAAGCATGAATCTTTACCTCCGTACAAGAAGAAATAGGTTTCTCGGCCCTTCTTCCTATACCAAGGAAAACGTTTTGGATAGAGACCCCATCCAATACCCGAGCAGATACTAACTTCATGCCATCAGGACTAAAGGTAAGTTTTGGGGTGCCAAAAAACGATTGATTACTACTTTCATCCCAAACACGATTTACACTTCCGGTCGTTGCTTTGAACAAGATAACCGAATAACTTTCTTCTTTTGGTTCAGGAATCCTTTCGGACCCCGATAATTTTGCTGCCGCTATATCATTCACCGTAGAAAAAACCACACTGACCACACTGTCATCAAAAGGAACATACCACATTTCCTTAAAGGGGTCCATTTGATAAACATGGACCCCCTGATCACTCCCTACCATTAATTTATCATACCCCGGCGAAAGATCCATGCTGTAATAAAACTCACCCCTGGGAAATTTTGCAGTTGAGGGTGTTGGGATTTCATAGTAACACCCACTCAGTCCCATCAAAAGCATTAAAATTCCCAGAAATGGTTTCCACTTCACTTTAAAACTCCTATCTATAATTCACTACCGGACAGATCTAACCAGAGAGATTCCGGCGCGATCTAACAAAAATGGTTGCTTGTGGTAAGCTATTCCCAAACCCGGCAAGGCAAAGGAGTAACTGACCATGAGCAACCAACAACAAGTATACCGCGAAACGCTGAAAACGCTGAAACAAACCCTGGCAATTCGAAGGAAATCGGAAGGGCATGGGGTCACGTTGGCGATGCTGATTACGGGGGTCTTGCTGAGTAAAAAAGCCCAACTTTCGGCCATCAGCGATGAAGCCGCGTTGACGATGAAAAATAAAAGCCTGGAAAAGAGGGCCGCACGCTGGATGAGCAATAAGCGGATGGATCGAAATAGCGCCCCCCGCCGGCATAATCGACCGTGTAAGTCGTCACACCATGGCCCACCACTTCGACCGCTACCCGCGTCCCTTCGCCACTGTAACGGAACTTGGTGGTCTGAGTGAAGAGGGTCGCTTCGGCCAGCCGGTTGGCGTTGTCGTACGTGTATGCGGTCACGACGGTGCCGCTCAACGGCGTACTGCTGGAAAGGCATACTCCCCTGATGATAGCGCAATCGCAGCCGCCAGTGATAAGCCGTCTCTTTCGTCAGGTAATAGATCTGAACCTGGCCTTCGTTACTTTCTCCATCGGCATATTTAGGAGCCCCCACCACCAGATCGGCATAACCATCCCCATTGACATCCCCGGCGGCTCCCACACTAAAACCAAACAGCGCAGAAGCCGGATCGCTTTGGGTAAAGGAAGACATTCACGCTGGAGGATCTGCCCCTTGAGGTGTGGGAGAGCTATGATCTGTAAAGCAACGGGAACCGTCAGCAAGAATACGTGTTTTCAGTCAGGAGCAGCAATGGAAAGGCAGCGGTGTCATTGAGATCTGTTTGAGCCAGCAATGTCCGCTGCTGCCAGCGCTCCGCATTCACCCGTGCGGACAGATCCGTGGCGTCGTTCCAGTCGGCCGGCAATGAGGGGACCTTGGCCAGGGTAAAGAGCCGGGGTTGCCATTCATTATCCGAAAAATCCATCGGTTGCGGATCTACGACGGAAAATCTGATAGTTGCGGGAGGGTGCCCCGCGGCCAATGGCAGGAAGGCGCGCTCCTGAGCATTGGGCCTGGGTTTGCCCACCGCACTGCCGATAAGCAGCGCCTGGTGGTCATCGGCCAGATATCGCCGGGCATATCCCACCAAACAAACCTGGTACGATTCCGGCAGCGACTCCAGTTGCAATGGAATCGCAGCCGGCAAAGGAGGCGTGTGTACCCCTATCGCGCGGGCCACGGTGATTGCCAGCCCGCCGCCGGCCGAGACCGACACCTGCCGCCAGGCCAACGCAGCCCGCCACTGCATCCACAAGTTGGGATCCAGCCAGCTCTGGGGAGCGATTCCGGCCAGATGTTCCATATCCAACACGAAAATGCAACGGTCGGGCAACAAAATCGCGTCGGCTACCGGTATCTGGGCATCTTCTCGTTGTTGGGGTTCGGCAAGCAGCCCTCGCTGGCGCAGGGTGCTGAGAAGCTTTTGCCAGTACATCACGACTTCGTTACTCTTTGTTTTCTCCAGGGTTTCGTTCATGGATCTCTCTTTTTATCCTCTCCTTGTTTCGATTCTCTTTGTCCAGCTCTTGTTTCACCATCCGTTGCCAGGTTGCGGCCAGGCTATCCAATAATGGACCAGACAAGAAACCCGCTCGCCTTGCCTGATCAAGCCGGCGCAAGCTACGCATGCTACGTAACCCCGGTACGGAAGGCTGAGAGGGCGGGATGGGTACCAGTTGCGCTTGTGTTTCCAATGGGATGGCCGGTCTGGCGTCATCCTGAGGTTCGTCCCAGGAATCAAGAATGGCCGAGCGCCTGGCATATTGGCCCAGAATATAGACGATCAGCACGGTCAACCCGCTGAGCAATACCAATATTCCAGCCGGGAGGCCATAGTTGCGCCAGTCGGCCAGAGCCTGCGCCTGGCGATTGGCTTCTACCTGGTGTTCAGCCTGGGTTTGCTCCGCCGTAACAGTGGCACGGGCTGCGGCGGTTAATCGAATAACTGTTGCTTCAAAAACCAGCGACTGTTGGGTAGCAGTGGCTTGATAGGCCCGCTCGGTCACCGTCGCGTCCAACGCGGCAACGGCGGCCTGGACAGTTTCGGCCGCCTGCCGGGTACTGACCGTCCTCTCGAAAAACAGCGCCTGTTGGGTGGCCGTGGCTTGATAGGCTCGTTCGGTCGCTGTTGCCCCTATCGCCGCTGCGGCCTGCTGCTGTTGGTCCAGGAGTCTTTGTGCTGCATTGACGGTGTTCTGGTAATTCACAGCCAGGATCGTGGCGTTGGCCTGATGTGTCTGGATGGCGTTCATTTCTACTGTGCTTTGCGTAGCGTAACGTTCCTGGGCGCTGGTCTGGGCGGTCCCAGCCAGCGGCCATTGGGCCCCCATGGTGGGCAGGGAAGTTGTATTCAATTCACACCCAAATACGAGCCATAAGGTTAACACGCTACCGATGAAGATCACCAAAATTCCAAATCGTTGCCCGGTCACCGGTTCATTCACCATGTTGTATGTACTCCCCATCCTTAAGGATGGCTACCGGGTGGGCGAAATTGGCGTAGAGGCCAGCGTAAATCCACTTGAAGCACATCCGTTCTCTAAAGCTTAAATGAAAAACGACAAACCGGCATCCCTACCGCGTAGATCTTTAACTCCACACATAGGGCTATCGAGTATAAATAAACTCCCCTAAATGTGGAGCTGGATTTACATTGGATATGGAGACGTAACGGTCCTATCGGACCTATAATAAATCTGCGATCTATACGTTTGTAAAAAGAGGCGTGCTCAGATCGCAAGTTGAAACCAGGGTGAAGTTTATAGTTACAAAGGAGGAGCGCAAAATGAATAAGCGTATTGTACGCGCGATAGAGCATTTAGGAGAAGATGAAGGGCTAACCTCCGATCTGGTAGATAGTGAGGCAATTGTTTTGTTAAATTGGGCGCAGAGGGAACTGCAACGATGGGGGAGCGGACCGTCAGCGCTGAATGATGCGACGTTTGCAATGCAGTTTAAACGTTTACGGATGTTCATGCATCTGGTAGCTAAAAAGTGTGCGGGCGCGGCAAATCCCGCAGCAGCATTGCAGGCAGCGTTGGCGGAAGCACCGGGAACAGCCGGGCAACCGCCTTCCTGGATCGTATCGGATTCTGATGAGAACCCGAAGGCTTGACGATTCTCAGTTTATTTTCAGAGGAGATACTTGTTTATGAAGTCGAGACAAATCTGTGAGGGAGTCCAGTGGATGGGCGCGGTGGATTGGAACCGACGGTTGTTTGATGCGCTGATCCCTTTGCCCGACGGCACCAGTTACAATGCCTATTTCGTCCAGGGGTCAGAAAAGAGCGTGTTGTTAGATGCGGTTGACCCGACGATGGAAGACATCCTGGCATCCCAGTTGGCACAGGTGGAACGGCTGGATTATGTTATCTGTCAACATGCCGAGCAAGATCATTCCGGAACGCTGCCGTTTGTTTTGCAAAAGTACAACCAAGCCAGGGTTATCTGTACTCCCAAAGCGCTGGGGCTACTGGTTGACCATCTGGGCATTGCAGCCGACCGCATCATTACGGTGGTGGATGGCGAGACCATGGATCTCGGCAGCAAAACGCTCCGCTTCATTCACATGCCCTGGGTTCACTGGCCGGAGACCATGGTCACGCAATTGCCTGAGGATCAATTGCTGTTCACCTGTGATTTGTTCGGTTCCCACATCGCTACTTCCGAGTTGTATGCCGGCAAGGATCCTTACGTCCGAGAGGCCGCCAAACGGTATTATGCGGAAATCATGATGCCCTTCCGAAAGCCAATTCAGGGATACCTGCGCCGGTTACGGCAATTCGAATTTGGTTGCATTGCACCGAGCCATGGTCCGCTTTACGATCATCCAGACTGGATCTTGTCTGCCTACGAGGATTGGGCCTCTGATCGAGTCGCGAATCAGGTGGTTATTCCTTACATTTCGATGCATGGGAGCACCGAAAGATTAGTCCACTATTTAACCGCCGCCCTGGTCGAGCGCGGTATTCAGGTGCAAGAGTTCGAACTAACGACGACTGATGTTGGAAAACTGGCGATGGCTTTGGTAGATGCCGCGACGATTGTGATTGGTACTCCCACCGTGCATCAAGGAGCCCATCCGAACGTCTTTTCAGCCACGCACCTGGTCAATGCGCTGCGTCCTAAGTTAAGGTATGCCGCGATCATTGGTTCTTATGGCTGGAGTACAAAAGTCGAGGAGCAACTCTCCGCATTGATATCCAACCTTAAGATTGATATGTTGGGCACCGTTTTATGTAAGGGGATGCCGGGTGCGGAAGCGTTTTCCGCCCTGGAGACCCTGGCCGACACGATCTATAAGAAACATACGATGTTATGCTAACTATAGAAAATGGGGTCAAAACGGAACTGAAACCGAATTAATAATATAAGGAACTAACAATGAAAACCAAAGCAGGTCTGTGGATCGACCATGAAAAGGCTGTGATTATCATGCTCACCGAGGTGGGCGAACAGGTTACGCAAATCACTTCCGAAATGGAGCCGCATGTTCGTTTTTCAGTGAGCAAAACCGGGGGACGCGGTTCGACCGAGGATATACGCGATCGGCAATTTGCCAACCATCTGGACGTTTACTATGACAAAGTGATTGTTGCCGTTCGTGAGGCTGAAGCGGTTCTGATTCTGGGCCCCGGCGAGGCTAAAGGCGAACTGCTGGCCCGGTTTGAAAGAGACCATCGCAGCAGTCTCATCGTCAATGTGGAAACCGCCGGTAAGCTGACGGATCCGCAGATCGCGGCCCAGGTGCGGCAGTACTTTGCCGGGTGAACCCTGCCGGTAGTTGAATTTTTCTTTGCATAACGCAGAGATTTCGTTGGTTAGATTCATCCGAATATGGAGTGAAAATCAATATTATACTGATGACAGCCAGGGGATTGAGATATATGCTAAAGCTATCCAAAAAGATGCATCCAAGGAGTGACATTGTGAACAACGATATTCTTGAAGGTAAATGGAAACAACTGCAAGGGCAGGCCCGTGAATGGTGGGGCAAGCTCACTGATGACGATTTGAAACAGGTAGGCGGGAAGTTTGATCAATTTGTCGGCCTGCTCCAGCAACGGTACGGCTACTCTCGTGAGCAAGCGGAAGCGGAAATCAGCCAGCGGATCACAACATTTGAGGCTTCCAAACTGGCGAACGAAGTCCAGGTCAAATAATCCAGTCTCAGATTCTCAACACTCCAGAGCTGACGGCAAAAATACGTTACTCCCATCTCCGCAATGCAGACATCTCATTCGATCACCAACCGGAAATACGTTTTTTGCAGTACTATGAAATTAACTGAGAATTCCTTGTCCATGTTTTCGCACTGTCAGTGCAAAAACATGGACTTTTTCTTTTACGTTTTCTAGCAAATCCCTGACAATCCGACGTTACCGATTCCATAAACCAGCCGGTGTGAAAAAGTGCCTCCCGGTTTCCACCCGGCGGCAAAAGCCAGAGCAACGCCGCAAAGGTAAAATAATCAAACAACGAACTTAGCGGAAAGAAGTTAAGGCTCAACAATCCACTGAATTTTCTCTCCACATACTGCCGGGTTTAAATCCTCATTGCACCGATGACACTTGCGGCATTGTGATCTATGCTAAAGGTATTCAAAAAGCAACGATCTTACCATCAGATAAAGGAGCAATGAGTTGATGGTATGGAAATTGATTACATGCCGGGGCCCCAGGCTGCCCGGAGCACCGGCAATCGTCGATCAGGACAGTTTATTTGAATATGAGAGAATCAGTTATGAATAAGGATATATTGGAAGGCAAGTGGAAACGACTGCAGGGCCAGTTCAAAGAGTGGTGGGGGAAACTCACCGATGACGATCTGGAACGAATAGGAGGAAAATTTGATCAATTTGTGGGCTTGCTTCAAGAAAAGTATGGTTACACTCGGGAGCAGGCCGAAGCAGATATCGATCGACGAATAACAGAGAATGAAGCCCGAATGGAATTGCTTCAGAAAAAGTATGGCTACACCCGCGAGAAGGCCGAAGAAGAAATCGACCGGCGAGTCATGGACCCTGAAGTCTACAGTCCTGAAAGGGCCGCTCTGGATAAGTAATTTGCTTGCCGTGGTCCCACCGGCCGGGTTGAAGTAACCGGGCCGGCAGGACCAGGGATCACTTGGGATCGAAAATCTTAACTCCTTAACTAAGGAAAGGTTCTATCCATGATTAACTTTTTGATCTATCTTGTCGTCGCCGCCGTCATCGGCTGGGTAGCGACTGAACTCATGCATGATCGTTCAAGCCTGCTGATCAATATCGTGGTCGCGGTCATTGGGGCGCTGCTGGCAGGCTATATTCTCAGTCCACTCGTTAATGTTGGAACCATCAACGATGCGATCACGGTGCCCACCGTAATTGTTACGCTGATCGGATCCATGCTTTTATTGGCGATTGTTCACATCTTTCGCCGAAATTATCAGTTTTCAAAGCGCTAATCCATGGCTATCAATCAACCCATCCAGCAGGTTTCTGTGGATCGGCGCGAGGAAACAGTAGTTACCCAACAACCGGGGTATACAGCGACTGAACAAGTGACTCACGATGCGGCAGCGGAGCGGCGTTTCAATTGGTTCCAGGTCAACCGAATCGTTTGGAGCCTGCTGGGGTTGTTGGAGGTTTTACTGGGGTTACGTTTCCTTTTGAAATTGATTGCCGCCAATCCGGAAAGCGGTTTTGCGGCTTTCCTATACGGGATTACAAACTTGTTTATCGCCCCGTTTTCCTTATTGGTAGGAACGCTGACAGTCGGCGGCTCTATCCTGGAAGTAACGACGGCAATTGCTATGGTTATCTACGCGCTCGCCTGTTGGGGAATTGTTAGCGTTCTGCAAATTATGGCGGATCGTCCCAGTGCCCGTACCGTGACGCGCTCGGTACAGGAACAGACGCCCGACGGTGTAGAACGGACGACCCATACAACTCGCAGCGGTTAAACCCAATTGAGGATCGACTTCAACCGGGTGTTGAAATTTCCCTTCAGAAAAAAAACGTAATGAACCATCATAAGGAGAACAGCATGAGTAATCACGAAATCGAGAACGACAGCAGTCAGTGGGGCGGTCTTTTTGCCGGATTGTTGGTGGGGGGATTGATCGGAGCCACGGGCATGTTGCTGTTGGCGCCGCAATCAGGAAAACGAACGCGCGACCAGATCCAGCAGAAAAGCATTGTCGGACGCGATTACCTTATCAAAGCGATAGAGGATGCCGGGGTGCAGGCTCAAGGCAAAGCGCTTCAGATCTCGGCCGAGGTTCACGAGCAGGCGGATGCTTTGGGACAACGGGGACAGGATATGGTGGATGAGCAAAGAGAGCATTTGTCCCACACGCTCAAGAATTTGAGCGAGGCCGTCCAGGCCTGATTTCGATACCCTCACGCTTTGTTTATTTCGCGCGCTATCAGACAGATGGCGCGCGAAACCATTTCTTTATTTGTCCATGATTTCACACTGCCGGTGTGAACCCATGGACTTTTTTTGCGCTCTCGGCGCCTTTGCGGTAAAAGCGAAGTGAATTAGGCAGTAATGCCTTTAAGCTATGGTTTTACCCGGGAAGGTTCCAGCCCGATCCGGCTGTGTTGGTGGTATTTTCATTTTTTGTATTTTCGTCCTCTTCGATCCATTTTATAATTTCTCGAAGTGAGTAGACATCCACCTGTGTGCGTGATTGTGCTGCTAGTATTTCCGCTCGTTCAATCCATTTTTTTATCTTGTTTACATCCGATCTATTTGAGAAATCAATTTCAAACGCTTTTTCTAAAATCAACATCTCGAGTTTTCGAAAGACATCATCTATATTAGGCATTGTTTAATTTCCTTTAGTTGTTTTACCTTTAGTCAACTAAATTCTATTAGTAAGTTCAGCTTTTGCAAATTCCGTCATGTAAGGTGACTCCAATCAGCAGGACGGAATATCGCTCCGGCGGCGGAACCCGCACCTCGAACCTCAGCTCCAGCAATCCCAGAAAGCCAGCCGGGGCCTGCAGTCCCTGGTGAAGTCCTATTCCGGCTTTCTGGACGAGACCGACCGCTCCGAATCCGACTGGCGCAGCGAGTCCCCGGCCGGAAATATCGCCAGGCAACAGACCGAACAAGGCCAGATATCGATGCAGCCGGCGGTGATGGGCGATGCCGAGAGCTATGCCCGCCGCAGCACCGCCCAACTCGCCGGGGAGACCGGCTCCTTTGCCGGATCGGGCCTGACCACGACTCACGGCGTGCGGGGGCCCGGCGGCGCCGACGTCTTTGCGGCTGCTCTACTCCGGCATCCTGAAGCGGATCGTGGACAAGCTGGAGGAGCTCACGCCCAACGGCCTGCACGATGAGAACTTCGCCCCCTACCCCTCGCCCAGGGCCTCCAGTTTGACCTTTAAATGTGTAATTTTGACAGCTTCCCCTTGATTGTTATAAT